>RDYN01000029.1 GCA_004293365.1 Oscillatoriales cyanobacterium
TCCTCACTACAAACCTAGAGTTTAATAGATTCATGGACAGGTTCTGCAACTGCGGCTAATTCCGGTTCCTCTGCTTCGAGGTGCGCTTCCAAAAGCGCCAGATTTCTCATATTTGATTTATAAAAAGCATCAAAGATATCTCCGACTAAAGGCACTGAGCCGATAACTGCTTCTAGACCGATATTGTAAATCATTTTACCGAGGGTTTTTTGGGGAATGTTGAATTGAGTTGCTAAGTAAATTAGGTAAGCAGAAAACGCGGTATCTACTATATCCCCAGCACCCGGCACTAAACCGATAATGGGATCTAAACCAATGCGAAATTTAGTACCGGGGATGCCAATGGCGGTATCCATCAGGCGGCTGAGCTTGCGGATGCGGTTGAGGGTGGCGAGACGCTCTATTTTGTTCATATTATTATTGTTGGACTAGCTGGAAAAAGTGACATCAGTCGGAAGACAGAAAAAAGCATCGCCCTGACAGGTTCGTAGTGAGGACTTCAGTCCTCTCTGGTTGGAAGAGGACTGAAGTCCTCACTACTAACTTTATAAGGGTTATTTTATGATATAATCGGCGGCGATCGCAAATTGGGAATTAGCTAGACTTGAATAAACTTAACTATAGTTAATATGCTTAATTCCCCATTCGTGCATAGTATCAATAATCGGTTTGAGACTTTCGCCCAAAGGCGTGAGCGAATATTCAACTTTCGGCGGAACTTGCAGGTAAATTTCCCGGTGCACAATCCCGTCTGACTCCATCTCCCGCAACTGCTGCGTCAGCATCTTCTGAGTAATGCCGTTGACAGCTCGTTGCAGCTCGTTAAAACGCTTCACTCCTTGAAACAGCTCCCGCAGAATCAAGACTTTCCAGCGCCCGCCAATCACCTCTAAAGTTCTTTCTACCGGGCAATTTGCGCGCTCAATAGTTCCTTCTTTAGCTTGCATAGTATCTTTGTGGTAACTACCGCACTTTTAAGTGCGTACTTCCCATAATAGCTTGACTTGGTTTAAATTAGAAACAGCCGAGAAATACCCGAAGTCATTCCCAAATCTAAAATCTCAAATTGAAGGAGGATTGAGAAAATGATTGCAGTCAGAAAAAGTGAAGCAAGAGGACACGCTAATCATGGTTGGCTGGACAGTTACCACACATTTTCCTTTGCCAATTATTACGATCGCAATTTTATGAATTTTCGCTCGTTGCGGGTAATCAACGAGGATGTCATTAGCCCCGGAAAAGGTTTTGGCACTCACGGGCACAGCGACATGGAAATCATTACCTATGTGCTGGAAGGAGCATTAGAACACAAAGACAGTTTGGGCACCGGTGCAGCGATCAAACCAGGTGAAGTGCAGCGGATGAGTGCAGGTACTGGCATCCAGCACAGCGAGTTCAATCACTCGCAAACTGACCCGGTTCATTTGCTGCAAATCTGGATTTTACCAGATACAAATGGCTTGCCGCCGAGTTACGAACAGCGGGAGTTTCCCCTAGCAGAAAGGCGCGGAAAACTGCGCTTAGTGGCGGCGCGAGATGCCAGAGATGGTGCTGTAAAAGTGCATCAAGATGTCGATTTGTATGCGGCGGTTTTGGATAAAAACTCCCGGGTTTCTCATGTTTTGCAGCCAAATCGCCATGCTTGGGTGCAAGTTGCTCGCGGCGCTGTTTTGCTCAACGGTTTGACTTTAGAAAAGGGTGACGGTGCGGCGGTTAGCGGCGAGGCTGAGTTGGCGATCGAAGCGGTGGAAGATGCAGAATTTTTGCTGTTCGATCTAGCATAAAATAGCCAGACAAATTTAGCCGTAGGGTGCGTCAGGATTCAGCCTTCCAAGCTAATTATGCGGGTTCGATTCCCGCTGCCCGCTTACTCAGATAAAGACCTCAAACAAACGAGAAATCAAGGTTTGAGGTTTTTTATTGGCTAAAATACGGGCGAGTCGGGGGGCAGATTGGAGACAATTTGGAGACAGAATGACTGCGAAATGACTGCGAAATAGCCCCATTGAGTATCAAGTGAGTATCAAATGACTGCCCGAGATCCCTTTTTGAACACAATTTGAATACAATTTGACTAGAATTTGACTAGAAATATCCAGCCGACAGTCAATAGCGGTATGGTGCGGCGTGCATGGAACCCTAGATAATGGGAGTTGTGTGAGTCCTGTATCTAGAAGAATAATCGGTTAACACAGAGTGCCTCCAGTTGGCAAGATTGTCGATCGCACTCAGCTTGAGTTAAGACTGATTCGGAGTCGCATCAGTCACAAGGAGAACCCGTGAAATATTTTTCAGTAGTAATGTATTTGCTGCGGGAACGGCAACAGTTTCTCGAAGAAATTCGCGAAGGTGTCAATCTCAAATCGAAAATTTTTGGTTTGTTAATTTCTAGTACCATATTTTTTGGGATTTACGGAGCAATATTAGGCGCATCTAGTACGTGGATGCAATGTCTGGTTTCAGCAATCAAGCTGCCAGCACTTTACTTGCTGACACTGATTATCTGCTTTCCCACACTATACTTTTTTAATGTCATGTTTGGTTCAAAACGAACTTTTGAACAGTATTTGACATTGTTGATGACATCAATGGCAATGATTAGCGTTTTGCTGTTTGGATTTGCACCTGTCAGCCTATTTTTTCTGATTAGCAGTACGAATTACAATTTTTATCTACTGTTGAATGTTGCTATCATGGCAATTACAGGATTTTTGGGGGTAAGCTTCATTTATCAAGGAATGCACTTTATGTCCGAACAAGATGCCGAAGGCAAAGACATCAGGCTAAATATTTTGCGCTTCTGGTTGGGACTTTATGCGTTTGTGGGCAGTCAGTTGGGATGGACGTTGAGACCGTTTTTTGGCGCGCCCGGAAGAGCTTTTCAACTGTTCCGAGGCCGAGACAGCAATTTTTATCTGAGTCTGTGGGATTCAATTAGGTCTCTGGGAGGATTTTAATTAATGCCAATTTAAGGAGATTTGCCCTAGTGATACAAGCGGATTTGGATGAGTTGAGAATTCCTGAAAAGGAGTTGGAAGATTTGAGCGGAATAGCTTTGAGCGACGGTTTTGCAGCGGATTTTTACCGACCTGCTGCACTCCGGGACGGCAAAAAGCTGTTTGCTCTTTTGTTGCATGAGTTGCTGATATTTTGCGTGACGCTTGTTGTCTCGCTTCCTGTTGCTTTGCTCGTCAATAAGCATGAAGTTAGTTCAGCTAGCGATGCTGAAATATTTGTCCGGGTTTTACAAATAACTTTGGGTTTATCGCTGGCGATTACTGTTGCTTGGAATGTCTATCAATGGGTGAAGGCAAAGCCTCTGGAAACGCTGGCGGGTCTGCTGGATGAAGTTGAGAAGTATCACGAGGTGATTCAGGCTTTAGATATTATCGATCGCCTAACGGCTGCTGGCAACTTACAAGCCAATGTAATTAACCGACAAGATGCAATTGAGGCATTAAAAATTACTAGGGAAAGTTTAGTCTGTGCTTTGAAAACAGAAAGAATTCTCCGGGAAAATCAGAAATTTATCGGCCGCCGTTACGAGTTATTTGCTAATATTGAGAGTAATTTGGCGGCTCTGATGGCGCTGGATGTGAGCGATCGGGCGAGCGAATACGGGCGGTTGCTAAATGAGGCTTTGGAAATTGGGATGAGCGTACACAAAGAGGTAAGAAAACTGCAAAATGGCAAGTAAATTCAATTTGCAAGTTCGTAGTAAGGACTTTAGTCCTTCAGGTTCGTAGTGAGGACTTTAGTCCTTCAAGTTCGTAGTAAGGACTTTAGTCCTTCAGGTTCGTAGTAAGGACTTTAGTCCTTCAAGTTCGTAGTAAGGACTTTAGTCCTTCAAGTTCGTAGTAAGGACTTTAGTCCTTCAAGTTCGTAGTAAGGACGTTCGTAGTGAGGACTTTAGTCCTTCCATCTGAGTTTTAAATGACAGGTTCGCCGTCAGAAATTTAGTCCTTAAATCTGAGTTTTAAAGGACTAAAGTCCTTACTACGAACCTTTTTTGGTGATAATTTTAATCATCGAAAATATCCAACTGTTGTCCCTCCGACTCTTTTTTACCATCTTTTTTAACACCCTTCCGCAGCCCGATCGCAATTTTGCTGTGTTTCTCAATCTGCTTCATCACCTGTCTCGCCCTATCAATCACCGACGGCGGCAAACCAGCCAACCTCCCCGCTTCAATTCCGTAGGACTTATCAGCACCGCCGGGGTGAACTTCGTGCAAAAATACGATTTGATCGGGCAATTCCTTCACAGTCACCTGATAATTTGCCACATTATCCAAAATAGAAGCTAACTCATTTAACTCGTGATAGTGAGTCGCAAAAATCGTCCGCGCCCGAATCTCGCTTGCTAAATATTCTGCCACAGACCAAGCAATCGAAAGTCCGTCAAACGTCGCCGTTCCCCTGCCAATTTCATCTAACAAAACCAATGATTTCGGCGTGGCGTGATTGAGAATATTGGCAGTTTCGTTCATTTCTACCATAAACGTAGACTGACCGGTTGCCAAATCATCCACGGCGCCGACACGGGTAAAAATGCGATCGCAAATACCCAAAGTCGCAGCCTTCGCCGGGACAAAACTGCCCATCTGCGCCATTAACTGGATCAAACCCACCTGTCGCAAATAACAACTCTTCCCGCTAGCATTCGGCCCGGTTAAAATAATTAAATCTGGGCGATTTAGCGCTGCTTCCCGACCCAAAAAAGCCGAATTAGGGACAAAAAATCCCGGAGGTAAAGACTTTTCCACCACCGGATGACAACCTTCAATAATTTTAATTTCCCGACTTTCAACCATATTCGGGCGACAGTAATCTTGATAAACCGCTACTTCCGCTAAACCGCACAAAATATCCGCCGCCGCCACCGCGCGGGAAACGTTGCGAATAATTTCTGCGTGCTCTCCTACCTCCGATCGCAATTTCGCAAAAATATCGTACTCCAACTGATTCAAATCTTCCCGCGCCGTCAGAATGCGGACTTCTCTTTCTTTTAATTCTTCAGTGCTGTAGCGTTCTTCATTGGTAAGAGTTTGCTTGCGGGTGTAGTCGTTCGGTACTTGGTCAACTTTGGATTTGGTAATGCTGATATAATAGCCGAAAGCTTTATTGTAGCCTACTTTTAAATTAGAAATTCCGGTGCGTTTCCGTTCGTTAGCTTCTAAAGTGGCAATCCATTCTCGATCGGCTGATGCAGTTTGGCGCATCTCATCAAGCATGGCATTAATGCCCGATCGAATCAAACCTCCTTCTTTTAAATGAATCGGCGGTTCGTCAACTAAATAAGCGTGAATTTGAGTTGCTAATTCTTCTAAAATGGGCGGGACATTTTGCAGCGCTTTTAAATAGGGCGAGATTCCTTGAACTGCGATCGCGGCTAATTGAGGCAATTTCGAGAGAGAATCGGCTAAAGCGACCAAATCCCGGGCGCTAGCCGTTCCAGATCCTGCACGCCCCGTGAGTCTTTCGATGTCGTAAATTTGGCGCAGCAACTGCTGCAAATCTTGGCGCAGCGGATTGTTTTCTACTAATTCTTGAATCGTGTCGTGGCGGGCGCAAATGCCTTTAATGCTGAGCAAAGGTTGCAGCGCCCAGCGGCGCAAAGCGCGGCCTCCCATGGCGGTGCTGGTTTTGTCTATAGCCCACAGCAGCGAACCGTGAAACACGCCATCTCTCACTGTTTGAGTAATTTCGAGATTGCGGCGCGTTTGGTAGTCTAGTATCAGAAAATCGGTGAGAGTGTAAGTGTGCAATCTTTGCAAAGCAACTGCTTTTTCCTTTTGAGTTTCTTCGAGATATTGCAGCAAACCCCCGGCGGCGCGCACTGCGAGGGAAAGGTGCCCGCATCCCATACCTTCGAGCGATCGCACTTTGAACTTTTGCAGGATGCGCTGTTTTGCTTCGGACAAAGTAAACGGAATTTGCGATCGCAAAGAATAGCAAAACGAATTCGGCAAACAATCGGGTAAATGCTCGGATTTCTCTCCGGGCCTCAACATCGTCACCAAATCCGGCGCATTAGTAGGAACCAGGACTTCCGAAGGCTGCAAGCGCAGCAATTCTAGGGTTAATTGTTCTAAACTGTCGGCTTGGGTAGTGACGAATTCTCCTGTAGAAATATCAGTATAAGCCAATCCCCAATGTTCTCCAGCGATGACTACTGCTGCTAAAAAGTTATTTTGTCGGGGCTTGAGCATTCCGTCATCCGTCAAAGTTCCGGGAGTGAGAATGCGGGTAATTTCGCGCTTGACTTGGCGACCTTCTTTTGCTGCAATTGAGGCATCTTCAACTTGGTCGCAAACTACTACAGCATAGCCTTTTTCTACTAACTGAGAAGTGTAGCGATCGAGGGCGTGGTGCGGCACTCCTGTCATCGGCACTCGACCGATTTCTTTGCCGCTTTCTTTGCTAGTACAAACGAGTTCTAATTCCCGGGAAATCGTCACTGCATCTTGGAAAAAACACTCAAAGAAATCTCCGACTCGAAACAATAAAAGTGCGTGGGGATACTGTTCTTTCACTTCCACATACCGCTGCATCATCGGCGTCAGCTTGGTGAATTCTAGTAGGCGGTGGTCGGCATTGGGGATGTTGGCTTGACTGGGGTCTGTTGGGGTAGATGCAGTGTAAGGCATAAAAGGCGATCGATAAATTTTTATCTTTAACAACTTTAGCGCAAGCTCGGCTTTTAGCTATAGCTAATGATACAATTTTTGACGATTAATCCTCCTCCAGCAGGTTGCGCGATTCTCGATATGCGGGCGCAGTTACATGGTTCGTAGTGCCGTTCGTAGTGCGGACTTCAGTCCGCTCTTATCGGAGCGGACTGAAGTCCGCACTACGAACGGCGAGGGGGATCTCCGGCGCATAAATAGTGTTAAGTAAACTGTATTGAGTTATATGGTTCGTAGTGCGGACTTCAGTCCGCTCTTATCGGAGCGGACTGAAGTCCGCACTACGAACCGCGCGTGCGGTTAATCGAGCGGACGCGATATGAAAGAGCAGCGACTGGCGATCGCCAAAAACAACCTCAGCCATCCCCTGTTAGCTGTTAAAACAATAATGCGAAATCTACTGCAATTTAGTCTGGGATAAGCTCTACATTTTTTATTATTGAAAACAGCCAAAAGATAGATTTATAAATTATACCTCCGATAGAGAGATACCACATTTTATATGCTTAAAATCAAAACATCCAGGCAAGTGATTTAGCTGCGGAGTAAATTTAAGATTTAGAATCAAAAATCTGCTAGTAGTTAACTAGAGGAGAACAAAATAATGAAAGCTCTTTGCTGGCACGGAGCAAATGACGTGCGAGTTGATAATGTACCCGACCCAACAATTATCAATCCGCGCGATGCCATAGTTAAAATCACGTCTACAGCAATCTGCGGCTCAGATTTGCACCTCTACAACGGCTTCATCCCGACAATGCAATCGGGCGACATCATGGGGCACGAATTCATGGGGGAAGTAGTCGAACTCGGCAGCCAAGTCAAGAACTTGAAAAAGGGCGATCGCGTTGTCATTCCTTTTACAATTTCTTGCGGTAGTTGCTTCTTTTGCAACCAGGATTTGTGGTCGCTGTGCGACAATTCTAATCCCAATGCAGGATTGGCTGAAAAAATGTTCGGTCATTCACCGGCGGGACTGTTTGGCTACTCGCATTTAACGGGCGGCTATGCAGGCGGTCAAGCAGAATACGCGCGGGTTCCGTTTGCAGATGTCGGCCCTTTGAAAATTCCTGACGGACTTTCTGACGAGCAAGTATTGTTCCTCACTGATATCTTTCCTACCGGTTACATGGCTGCGGAAAACTGCAATATTAAACCGGGAGATACTGTTGCTGTTTGGGGATGCGGGCCTGTCGGACAGTTTGCGATCAGAAGCGCGTTTATGTTGGGGGCCGATCGAGTAATTGCGATCGACAGAGTACCGGAACGCTTGCAAATGGCGGCCGCGGCTAAGGCCCAAATCATCAACTACGAAGAAATGGACGCGGGGGTAGCCGTCACCGAAATGACGGGCGGACGCGGCCCTGACGCCTGTATTGACGCGGTGGGGATGGAAGCCCACGGTACCGGTCTCGATGCTTTGTACGACAAAGCTAAGCAAGCTGTGCGCTTGGAGAGCGATCGGCCTACAGCGCTGCGACAAGTCATCCTCGCCTGTCGCAAAGGCGGCACAGTGTCAATTCCCGGCGTTTACGGCGGTTTTGTTGACAAGGTGCCCTTGGGTGCAGCGTTCAACAAAGGCCTGACTCTGAAAATGGGACAGACGCACGTTCACCGCTATTTGCGGCCTTTGCTCGATCGCGTTCAAAAAGGCGAAATTGACCCAACCTTCGTGATTACACACCGCATGAAATTGGATGAAGCGCCCCACGCTTACGAAATTTTCAAACAGAAAAAAGACAACTGCATCAAAGTTGTGCTCAAACCATAACTCACCATTAATTGAGAAGGAGAAACTATGCTTTTACAAGAAAAAGAATCCGGCGACTTGGTAGAAATTCTCGATATCGAGACTTTAATCAGCCCCACCCAAAATCAAGTACCGGGACGAATTCAAGCTGGTGAAGAAGAGCAAGATCCGGCACATTTTGAGAAGGATAAATTAGTTTTTCCTTCCGGCGAAGTCCTGCCGCGCTGCTGGACTGAGGAAAATTATAAAACTCAAGGTTCGTAGTAGGGACTTCAGTCCCAGATTTACTCATTAAGTCCTAGACGAACTGTCACCTTAATCAAGGTACGTAGTTGCGCTTCAGCGCTCTTTGAGATATAGTGGTTCTCAAAAAGATTCGCGGACGTTGTTAGGCTTTAGCCCTTCTTAGTTTAGTGGTTATATAAGCTGTCAGTCATACCAGATCTTTTTGAGAAATGCTATATATAATAAAGAGCGCTGAAGCGCAACTACGTACCTAAGAAAGATTTGAATCCCCGATCAGTTAATTATTTAAGGACTGAAGTCCTTACTACAAAACTGACGCGGGCAATAAGTCTCATCATTAACAGCAAATAATTTATGGATTTGCAAGCAGTAATTCTCGATATTGACGGCACTTTCGTACTCAGCAATGACGCTCACCCTCAAGCTTGGGTAGAGGCGTTTGCCACTTATTGATGAAATAACGGCGATTCATCGAGAGGGATAGCTTCTCTAATAGCTAGGACGATGCTCAGAGCATCGTCCTAAGATTTGATTAAAAAGACTGAGGCAAGAGGTCTACAATCCATTCTACCTGATGCGCTTCCGTGCGATCGGGAATATCCAGGCGATTAGCCAATCGTTGAATTACCGCTTCTGGGACTGCTGCGGTGCGCTCACGATTCCGCCGCAAGATTTGCTCCAAGGGAACTTCCAGGTAAACAATCCGAATGCGCCCTTGATAACCAGCAAAAAAATTAATTAATTGCTGGCGCATTTGTTTGGTCGTATTGGTAGCATTCCACACAAAAGAACGTCCAGATTTCATGTATTCCCGCGCTCGATTTTTAGCTTCCACGATGACATTTCCGGGAGTTTCATCGGGAGGAACGTTCATCTCTTTTCGCAGCGCATCCAAGGAAATAACAGGCAAATTGAGCAGATTTTCTTTAATCCAATAATCTTTACCGCTTCCCGGCAATCCCGACATCAAAACAACTTCGCATCGAGTATCGTCAAATGCTTCATAATCGGGGTTGCCGTTGTCTTTGCGGAAGTAGATAAATCGGCTGTGGGCTGATGGGAATTGTCGCGGAGAATTCAAACAATTATTTTCTTGACAAAACTCCCGAAATAGCTGTATTTTATCCAGAATTTCTTGTCTGTCAGCACACTCTCGCCCGCGCACGTCTGCTTCTGCTAAAAGTGCGAGGAAATCGCAGCGCACAACTTGACTGGCTTTAATGACAGACTGCTGCGGGTTGGGTTTTTCCAGCAGCCAGATGGGTAAACTGCCGAATTGGACGATCGCGCAAACAGTCTCCCGAATGCTAAACTGCACAGGCGGGTCAAATTGAGATAAAATTTGTCTGACCATCCTCGCACCTTGGCGGGCGTGACCTTTCGAGCTAATTCTGCCATTTTCTTCTATCTTTGTAAAAGCAGGTTTTGCGACATCGTGCAGCAAAGCCGCAGCAAAAAGCATAGAACGTTCTTTGACGGGAAGCTGCCGCCAATTGGGGGAAGATATTAACGCTTCGCAGACCATTTTGGTGTGAATTAAGACATCACCTTCAGCGTGATAAATCGGGTCTTGCTGACATCCTTCTAAGTTTTGAATCCAATCAAAATGATTGTAAATGCTGTCCCAATCCAAGAACCAATCGGGCGGTTCCGGACAAAAAGGAAAAGTCCAAGTTGCAGAATGTGATAATAAAGCAGTCATAGTTTCACCTATTTGTTAATTTCTTAATTTCTTAGTCCGCGCACCATCCGGACATTGTCTTTATAGCAGCGGTTTCAACCGCCGACTCTCAGCGGACATTGTTTGTATAGTCGCGGTTTCAATATCGTAAGGTGCGCAATGCGCACCCGACATTTATTTCCTAGGCGTAAGGTGCGCAATGCGCACCCGACATTTATTTCCTAGGCGTAAGGTGCGCAATGCGCTGCGCAATGCGCACCCTACTATCGGTCAACTAAAATTAAATAAATCTGCACCCGCACGCAAAATATTCGGTACAATGGGGCGATTCAGCCAATGTCCCTCCGCATTTTTAATCGCAGTCAAAAAGCTAGCGCGCACGTACTTGTAACGCGCCTTGACAATTCCATCTGCTTCGACTTTAATATACAGACCCTCCATGCGATCGCTATTATCAGTCTCCTTCAAACAGCGCTCTTCATCCAATCCCAATTCCCGGCACTGCAATCGCAACCGCTTCAAATGTCCCGCTTGAATAAAATTAGATTTATCCATAAAGTGCATCATGTGCTTGGGCGATTTCAACACTCCCGAAAACAGAACAGGAACTGACACTAACGGCAGTCCGATTAACAACTGGCGGCGGGCTTCTGTACTCAAAAACAGACTTGTTTCTAAGTCCAGCACGTCGTATTCCATAAAATAGTGCGGCAGAAAATCATAAAAAACAGTGTGTTTGGCATAAAGCCATTCGCCGTACAAAATATAACGATTTCCCAGCACTTCTCCCAGGACTCCGCTGAGACTGAAAGCCCACTGTTTGAATAAGTTAAAATGTTTTTCTCGCGGCCCGCCGGTGAGATAGTGGCCGCGACTTTGCAGCAGCATTTGCCCGTCTGGCGCGAAGCTGATGCCTGTATTGGCGCCGTCTACCTTTTCTTCGATAATTAAAGGGCGATCGGCAATAGCGCTAAAAGGCACGCTGTCGAGGTCTTCATCTCCCGGCTGGAAACGCGAACCTTCGATGTGATAAGTTCTAGGATATTTGACAATTTCCATAACCGATTTTATATTTGAGATTTTAGAGGCCAGCCAATTCATTAGACTAGATTGTAAAAGTCTTTTGAATCAAATTTTCGGACAATGATTTTCACAAGAGGTATATTACCATTATAATAGATGCATCACAAAGGAGCGTATATTTTGAAAAGTCAAAGTTTCCAGAGCGTAACGTCAGCGATCGCTGGAATTCTATTAGTAGTCGCGCTACTCCTGGGCTTCAACTCTTTTGTTGTCATCAATCCAGGTGAAGCAGGAGTGGTCAGCGTTTTAGGAAAAGCCACAGATGGAGCATTGTTAGAGGGATTTCACCTCAGACCCCCGCTGATATCCAAGGTAGATATATACGATGTAACAGTGCAAAAATTTGAAGTTCCTGCCCAGAGTGCTACTAAAGACCTTCAGGATTTAAATGCTAGTTTTGCGATCAATTTTCGCCTCGATCCTGCCAAAGTAGTAGATGTCAGAAGGACTCAAGGAACTTTAGAGAATATAGTTTCTAAAATTATTGCTCCTCAGACGCAAGAAGCATTTAAAACAGCCGCTGCGCTGAGAACCGCCGAACAATCTATTACTCAAAGAAGCGAACTGAAACGAGACTTTGATAGTGCACTTAAGGAAAGGTTATCAAAGTACGATGTAATTGTCCTGGACACGAGCGTTGTCAACATTCGATTCTCCACAGATTTTGCGAAAGCAGTTGAGGAAAAACAGGTGGCTGAACAGCGGGCGCAAAGGGCAGTCTATGTTGCTCAAGAAGCTGAACAACAAGCTCAAGCTGATATTAACCGCGCTCAAGGTAGGGCTGAAGCTCAAAGGCTTTTGGCGGAAACTCTGAAGGCTAAAGGGGGCGATTTGGTTCTGCAAAAAGAGGCGATCGAAGCTTGGAGAAGCGGCGGCGCTCAGATGCCAAAGGTATTGGTTATGGGTAGCAATTCGAGTCGGGTTCCTTTCATTTTTAATATGAACGATATGCAGGAAGAACCCGATCGCCCAAAAGCGATCGACAATTAAAATAGCACTTACCCTCTGAACCCTTGTTTCTGGGAAAATGTTGGCTTTGCTAACCACAAATCTCGCCCGAAACCGGGTTTGCTCAGAAAGCCTGCCGAAGTCCTATGAGATTTGCCGGAGTATGCTACACTTCTGAAAGTCAAAATATAGCGACAGCTTAAAACCTTTCGCTATTAAACCAAAGTCCGCAATTAAAACGCAGACAGCACACTCATTTTAGGAAGCAAGGAGAAATTATGACCCGCGCTATTATGGAAACCGACAAAGGTACAATCAATTTAGAACTGTTCGATGCGGATGCGCCGAATACAGTGAAAAATTTTGTTGACTTGGCGGAAAAAGGTTTTTACGACGGATTGGGCTTTCACCGAGTCATTCCTAACTTTATGGTTCAAGGCGGCTGTCCCAAAGGCACTGGAATGGGCGGGCCCGGCTACAAAATCAAGTGTGAAATCAACTCAAACAAACATTTGGCAGGCACTTTATCGATGGCTCACGCAGGCCGCGATACTGGTGGGAGCCAATTCTTTATTTGCCATTCTCCCCAGTCTCATTTAGACGGAGTTCACACAACTTTTGGCAAAACTGAGGATATGTCTGTCGTGAATGCGATCCGCCAAGGCGACAAGATTATTTCGCTCAAAATCGAGCATTAATTTTCAGTAATTAGTGATGTTTGTAGTAAGGACTTTAGTCCTTATTGCAAACAATATTAGTTGAAATTGAATCATTCATCTTCGAGGGAAGTGTCTAACAGTTCAATTTCTAAATTTTCTTCATCATCCTCATAATTAAATTCCAATTTTCTCTGCTTGATAATTTCATTTAATATATTATTTAAATACCCTTTGGCAACAGCTTCTTCAAATCTGTCTATCAGAATAGCAACATTGATTATTTCTTCTATACATTCCATATAACGCGAGACGATCGCATTTATTGAATACTGTTTTCGAGCCTGCGCTTCAATTTTACGTCTAATCTCAATATCGGAATCTGAAGATTTAACTACAAATGTTATCGGATACCTTTCAATTTTATCAATGTCTAGGAAATATTTATTCATATCTACAGTTTCTGTTACCTGAAAAAAACGTCCTAGAGGCTTCATTACAAAATCAATTCCGCCATCATTTGCATTTGTCCGACCTGTTTTAAACAGTTGTAAATTTTCTTGCTGGAGCCTATCAAGCTCATAACCCCAATAGATATATATGTCACTATAGTAGTATTTTAAGATACTGTAGCTGACTATCTCGAATATTCTAGCATCTACAGTTGGTGCAACTATTTGTTTGATAAATTGTATTACTTGCTTCTGGGTCAATGCTTGAGCCTCTTTACAAAGTTGCAGAAACTTGTCAAAGCTATCTCTCTTAGCTTCAACGTAAGCATCAATGATTTGAATTACTGTTTCTGCTATATTATGTACATTTTCCTGAATTTTAACTTTTAATAAATTTCGTTAAACCAATACCTGTTAGTTTTGGGATTTCTCAGAACTGGGATAAAGTCACAAGTAGGAAAATATCTTTTAAATTCTTCATTAAGCCTGTGGTTCAAAGCATGGTTTTGAAGCTTTTGTCCAAACGGTAATTCGCGCTGTCTCTTAAAAATATTTGTATAAACTGCACCTGCATAATCTGAATACATATCGCTTTGATGAAAACCTCTTAAAAAATAGTCTTCAACTAAAACATAGATAGCATATAAATTCGCAAAACTCCCTCTTGATTTTGATCCTCTATTTGCAGATTTAGTTTTGATATTCAAATATTGAATTAGCTCGCTTCCAGTAAATATTTGCTCGCCAGACGCGCCCAAATTTTCTGCTAAAATTTGCTTGATTGTTTTAGTAAACTCGTGTTCCATTGAATCAAAGTTGTAAGTTAAGTGTTAACTGTGTGGGTGAAGTTTCACCAGGATTTATTTCCGATGTTTGCTGCTCTTTTTTGTCATTATAAGTAGCTTGTAACCTATTTAATCCTATTTCTACATACTTGTTTTGTAATTCTATTCCGATTGACTTTCTCTTAAGCTGTTTGGCAACAAATGATGTGGTAAAAGTCCCAGAAAATACGTCTAATACAACGTCTCCCTCATTACTACTTGCTTTGACAATTCGTTCTAACAAAGATGTTGGTTTTTGGGTAGGGTGATCTTCGTACTCAGGCATACGATATCTGACTCTCGGAAACTCCCATACATTACCTGGAACTTTTTGAGAATTATATACTGATGGTGTAGACTTGCGGTAATCAATTAGTTTTCTGACTGAGCCGGTTTTTGCCTCTACCAGAATATCGGAGGAATTAAATGTATAATTTCGTTTGTCTTTGACACAATATAAAATAGGTTCGTACAGAGAACCGTAGTATTTTTTTGCTTGGACTCCCGAACTGTCATAGTACCACACTATTCGTGAAAGAATTGTCAAACGATCGCGCAAATATAAATCGAAGTAAGGCATACATTGAGTTGAAGCCATCAGATACAAGCTGCCGTTGTGCTTGAGCTTATCAATACATAAATTCAACCAGGTATAACTCCATTCTAAATAATCGCTCTCTGATTCCCACTTGTCTTTAAAACCATTGAAGTCTTTGCCAATATTATAGGGAGGATCGGCAAAAATCAAATCGACTGAGTTGTCTTTAATTTCATGAGAAAGGACTTCTAACACATCTCCCAATATGAGCTTGTGTCTGTCTACTTCAAAGATTTTCATTTTGCCTAATCTTTTCCAATCAATACGTCATTTTGTCAGCTAGAGTTGATATTTACTAGAACTCCTCAATACAGTTCATACTTGAGCAAAGTACAGGGAATCGAGCCATTGAAAACCGGAATTCGCTTCGATGTTCTGAGTCCAACCTGTTTACCCAACTCCTTATTCCCAGTCAAAATAAACGCATTCCAACCTTTAAAACGCTGCTTGAAAATATCGCCCAACATCTTGTACAAATCTCCCAATTCGCTAGCATCTCCCAGGCGCTCTCCGTAGGGAGGATTGCAAATCAGAACGCCTCTATCTGTCGGTGCTTCCAACTCGGATAACTCGGTACGAGCAAACTTGATTTTACCTGAAATACCTGCTTGCTGGGCGTTGGTGCGAGCTTGATCTAACATATCAGAATCGCGATCGCACCCGGCGATTATTTCTTTAAGTTCGGGCAATTCGCTGTTTTCAGCTTCAGCCCACAATTTATCCCACAAAGGTTCGTCAAAATCGCGCCACGTCATAAATCCAAACTTGTCTCGAAACAATCCAGGCGCAATGTTCAAAGCCTTTAAACTGGCTTCCAGGGGCAATGTTCCCGAACCGCACATCGGGTCTAAAAATGGTAAATCTGGCGTCCATTCGGCCATCTCTAACAGGGCCGCAGCGAGGGTTTCTTTGAGCGGAGCCAGCCCCATTGCGGGGCGATATCCCCGGCGGTGCAAACTGCCGCCGGAACTGTCTAAGCTCAAAATAGCGCGGTCTCGATGGATGTGAAGGTTAATTAGTAAGTCGGGATTTTCGACATCAACATTAGAACGTTTGTTAAATTGCAGGCGCTGTTGGTCGGCGATCGCATTTTTGACCTGCAATGCTGTAAAGTGGGTGTGATTTAAATTTTCGTTGCCACCGGTACAGTTGACTGCTAAAGTATTGTCAGGATCTAAGTATTCGTCCCAAGGAATTTTCTGGACTTCGCGGTAGAGCATATTTGAGTCGTAACACCGGAATTCGGCGATCGGCATTAGCACTCGAAAAATTGTTCTCGACCACAGATTGACGCGGTACAATAAAGCGCGATCGCCCGCGAAGTAAACTCCTGTAAAATCGGGCTTGACATCTTGCGCCCCTAAACTTTCTAATTCTTGGGCGGCGATAGTTTCTAAACCGCGCGCAACTGTAGCAAAATATTGATTCATTGATAATTACGAAGGAAGTTCGGCAGCGGATTTTTTAACGGATGTAACGGATGTAACGGATGTAACGGATGTAGCAGGGAAGAAACAGCTATAGCGGTTCTCAAAAAAATGAGGTAGGCCCGCAAGCCCTATGCCCGCAAGCCCTATGCCCTATCCCCTAGGCCGGATAGTACCTCATCTTTCTGAGAAATGCTATATGTGTGTATGCGTGACTTGTCGATTGTGAAGACAGGTGGTTGGGGATGGGGAATGGGTTTTTCTCGATCGCCCAAATTAGATAGTAGCTCGTTTTAATCCTAAGTTTCACAAACAATACTCTACCTTAAGGTAGATGCCTCTGTTCAACAAGACTGATATTCACAAGTATTATCAAAAGGCGATCGCTAGTCTAGCACTGTATGTGTAAGGGCGATCGGGCCAGCCCGCACCCGCTAAATGCCCAGGATCGAGCACCCGAGAGGATTCATGCTTGATTTTTAACTGGTTGGCAACGGGCATGATGTGCGATCGCCGGCTACTTATTGCAAAAATTTGTTAACTACTTGCACAGTTTATTGACTTTATGTTAGGCTTCTACTCAAAGTTGAGAATTCAAGCCCTAACGTCACAGTCAGGGAAAATTTCAGCTAAACGGGTGTACTACAACAATTGGAGACAATTATGTCAAAGCAAATCAACGGATCGGCTCTCAAACTGTCCCGCGCCAGCAAAATCCAAGTAGAAGTCAAGGAAATTGCCAAGCACGCCACAGCTAAAACAATCTCTTCTGCGCTTAATGTTGATGCCGATGGCAGCGATGTTACCAACGAGTAATAGCAGGTTTTTCAGATAGACTTCCCATCTCCAAGCAAGAAGTAATAAATTTTACTCTTGTATGTCGGGAAGTATGTAGTAATTGAGGACAATCCTTTGCGCTTGTCCTCAATTATTAAATTTTTAACGTTTATTGACAAATCTTCTCGTTTATTTCTGTAAATTATGCGATCGATCGCGAATCTACTCAAACCATACAATCTCGAAGATTTTCTAAATAACAACTGGACAAACAAAGCAGTTGTCATTCCCAGCGAAGGGAAAAAAGACTTTGCACATTTATTTTCCTGGGAAAAACTCAACTACCTGCTAAACTTTCACGAATTAAAATATCCCGACATTCGCTTAGCAGTCGAAGGAAAAGTTCTCGACGCCAGCGAAAACGCCAATCTGATAAAACTGTGCCAATCTGGAGCAACTTTAATCATCAATCAAGTTCACAAACTAATTCCCGAAATAGCTGAATTTGCGGCAGAAATAAAAGTAGATTTAGGTTATCCAAACCAAGTAAATGCCTACTGTTCTTGGCCGGAAAAACAGGGATTTTCTTCCCACTACGACACCCACGAAGTTTTCATATTGCAAACAGACGGCATCAAGCAGTGGTATGTATTTGCAGACACAATTAAATACCCGCTGACAGAGCAAAAATCCTCCGCATTTCCACCGCCCGAAACCCCACCGTATTTAACCTGCACTTTGCACCCCGGAGATGTGCTTTACATACCGCGCGGGCATTGGCATTATGCAGTTGCTTCAGATGAACCGTCGCTGCATTTAACATTAGGAATTCACTGCAAAACCGGAATTGATCTTTTAGAATGGTTGGTGGGTGAATTGCGGCAGAAAGAAGAGTGGCGTCAAAGTTTACCGCTGCGAATAAGTTCAGATTCCATTGATGTAAGTGTAAATAATCTAATCGCTGAATTGCACCGCTACGCAAAAAATAAAAATCTTGGAGAAGAGTACAGCAGCTACCTTGACAGTTTAGCAAAACCAGTGGCGAAATATTCTCTCCCTCATCAAGCAGGCTTCAACATTTTTCCCTACGGGATTCAAACTAAGTTTAGAATTCCCAAGTTTCTGCGGGTGAGAATTCGCGAATTACCTGACGGGTGCGGCTACAAAGTTGTTGTTGGAGGCAAAGAAGTATCTCTGAAAGGAGTAACGGAAAAATTTATGGAGAATTTATTCCGTACAGAATTTTTTACAGGAGAGGATGTGATGGATTGGTTGCCAGATTATGATTGGGAAATAGATGTAGTGCCGCTTTTGTCGAGGCTAGTAGTTGACGGAGTGATCTTTGTTAGTTAAAACTAGAGAAGGGTACTAACTGTAATGAATGGGTTGTTAAAAGAGTAATTTATGACACATAACGAGGTAGAAAATGCCGGATACTTTTTTTTGCGCCGATGCTTCTAAATGCGTTCAAGAGGATATTATTGGTACTGGTACGAATTACCAAACCTATGTATTAATTGAATGTTGTTTGCCTTGGGAATCAGAAGCTTTTAATTCCAAACAAGTCCCCCAGAATCTCAGGGATTTGGTGGAGGAAGTAGAGCATTCAAAGCAAAAAATCCGATTCTTGTTGATAAATAGCGACAAACACAAATGTGCTAACAACCGCAAAGTGTTGATTTATGACAATAAAAGTCAAGAACTTTTTGAGGGTTACGAAAAGCACGAATTTAACGCGAGTAATATTTACGAAGTAGCAGGAATTGTCAAAAGCTATTTAGCTGGGGAAGTCCCGGATTGCGAAGTGGGAAATAACCAAAGTAGAGATATTTTGGTTTGCACTCACGGGAGTCATGATAGATGTTGCGCGAGATATGGCAATCCTTTTTACGCGCAAGCAACGGCTTTGGTTTCGGAGTTAGAATTGAGTGATGTTCGTGTTTGGAAATCCAGTCATTTTGGCGGACACCGCATGGCACCGACTGCGATTGATTTGCCTGACGGTAGATATTACGGAAATCTCGATCGCATTTCGTTCAAATCTATTCTAACGCGATCGGGCGATATTGAATGTTTGAATCAGGTTTATCGGGGTTGGGGGATTTTGCCGAACCAAATTCAGGTTTTGGAACGAGAGTTTATTATCCGCTACGGGTGGGATTGGTTCAACTATAAAGTTTCAGGCTGTATTGTTGAAAAACATCTCGAAAATGATGGTTTTGTGGCTGAATTGACTTTTGAAAAGGTAGATGGTACGTATATCTATCGGGCTGAGTTGGTTAAAGATGAAGCTAAAACAGTCAAGTTGAAAGGTTCGTGCGGCGCTAAGCAAGAATCAGAGTTTGTCAAGTATTTGGTAAAGGATTCTTACTTTTACTCGAAGAAAGATGAGTCAAGGTTTGTAATTTATCCTGGAATTCCGCAGCCAATATTAGTCGAGATTATGTGATATTGAATCTAAATGTTTGGGCTAGATTAAACAATTACAATCAAATAGGTTCGTAGTGAGGACTTTAGTCCGCATCCATCCCAAGACTAAAGTCTTCACTACGAACGTTTTGATGGCGGGTAATTTTTTTTATCACAAAGAAGGACTAAAGTCCTCACTACGAACCAATTATTTGTAAGAACTCAATGTCTCGCATCAAGAAGGACTAAAGTCCTCACTACGAACGTTATATTATGACAGAAATTAGAATTCTAGCTGCATGAATATGTGGGGAATTGTCAGATATTCAAAGGGATTGTCTTTTTCGACAAATCCGAGATTTTTGTAGAATTTCACGGCGTTAATGCGAGACATCAGTCTCACAGTTTTGAAATTCTTTTCCTTAGCTTGTGCTATCAATCTTTCCATCATTTTAGTGCCGATTCCCTGGTTTTGAAATTCAGGAAGTACGGCAATATAAGAGATGCTTCCAAATTCTGGGGATAATTCTCGGAGTCTGCCCGAGCCGATAATTTTGCGATCGCCCTTTGCTATGATATGACAAGCACCGTTTTCGCGATCGTCTCTTTCGCTGCCCCTTTCCATGCCCAGGGGCGATCGCAAAACCAACCACCGCTGGTAAAACATATCTTCTAATTCTTGTGCGTTTTTGACTGGACGTATATCTATATTTGGCATTGTTTGGGTGAATTACAGTTATATTATCTAAAAGTATAATTACCTGCAAAGGATTGAAAATCTGGTTGTATCGAGTCGGGAAGTCCTTTCGTAAACGTTGGGGCCGCCAGGGGTTTAAACCCCTGGCTAATAGCTAAAGTCGGTTAAAACCGACTAAGAAATGCGATCCATATTAATTTGGAGATATCTATTTAGTCCTCTTTAGAGGACTTTAGCTATGAGACAGGGGTTTAAACCCCTGTCGGACTCTCGGAGTGGCGGAGTCATTCAATAATTCCGAATTACAAACTGTCAGTAATACTCGTGAAATTAAAAGCTTTGACGCGCACTCCGGGCACGACATTACCGCCGTAACGTTTCGCCTCGGTAACTGCATCGATATCGCGCAACATATCAGGTAAAACTTGATTGAAACGGAAATTTTTAATCGGATAAACAATCTTACCATTTTCAATCCAGAAAGTACCGTCGCGAGTCATTCCCGTTACTTCCGATGTTTTCGGATTCACGTAGTTAACATACCAAGCTCGACTGACGAAAATTCCGCGATCGGTTTGAGCGATTAAATCTGCTAAACTTTGGTCGGAACCTGTCATCACGATCGGGTAATAAGCACCTTTTGCCTCTTTACCTTTTTGGGCGGCCCAATAGCGGGAATAAGACAAGCTTTGAGGAACGCCGTTTTTGATGATTTCCAAATAGCTATTGCTCAATCCGTCGCCGAAAAAAGTATTCGATCGCAACAAAGGATGACTCGGATCGCGCTGTACCTGCACTAACGGGCTGAAAAGCTGTTCTCCTGCGCGGTTTCCGGCGGGTTTTCCGGCTGCATCCGCGATCGACATAAACGATCGCCCCTCATCCGCCGCCCGCGCATCCATACCCCAAGTTATCCACGGTAGCAAATCCGCAAACGCAGCGCCATCAAAGATTACAGGATACACGCCGGGAGTAATGGAGCGGGGGTTGCGGGAGGATTTCGCGCGATCGACAACTTGTGCTGCTAATGCCGCTACTTGTAGTTCATTGATACCCCAAGCCGTGCTTTCCGTCCAGCTAGAACCGTCTCCAATGCGGGCTGTAAAGCCGAAATTCGCCTCTGTAGAAGAGTTGCAGGCGCGGAGTCCGGTTGATGAGGCGATCGCGTACAGGGAAGCCTCAGCGCTCAAAGTGCCCGAAGCATCCGCGCCTTCTTGGGAGGCGATCGCACAAGCTTGTCGCACCATTTCTGCGCGGGCTAGGGGCGATACAGCGGCTGTTGCTTCATCAAACGCGGGCAGGGGTAAACCGTAGGTTTGAGGGGGCAGCAAGGGCATCCATTCGGGGTCTGCGGGGGCAATTCGAGCTAGTTCTTCCGATCGCTTGATGGTTTGGGCGATCGTATCTTCATCAAATTCGGTAACAGATGCAGAAGCGCTTTTATTGCCGAAATAGCTAGTAATGTTGAGGCTAAATACAGTCTTGCTAATATTTTGACTGATTTGATTTTCCGAAAATCTCGAAAGAGATTCTTCGCCAGTTGAGAGACTGACAAATACTGCTTCGGCTTCGGATTGTTTGACTGCTTTTTCTAGCAAAGATAAGGCTTGGTCTTCACTTAAAATTGCGGGCGATGTTGTTACAAGCATAATCTTAAAAGCCGGGTAAATTTGTAGGTATTTGAAAACAGACTTATTCGCGATCGGATCAGAACTCTCTCTGTGTTCTCTGCGCCCTCTGTGGTTAAAAAAATCCGAATTAAGCGCTTCCCCCAATTTGAATATCCCTCACCCGCACCGGCACACAAGCATGAGTCATCTGAGCTACCTGCATCGGTTCACCTTTTCCGCACATATTAGTACCGCACTGAACCCGTTCGGAAGCTGGCCCGATCGCATCTACTTGATTCCAGAAATCAGTGCTCATCGAATGATAAGTTACATCCTTCAACATTCCGACAACTTTACCTTTTTCCACCTTCCAAAAAGCATTCCCACCGAATTGGAAATTGCGCCGCTGTTGGTCAATGGAAAAACTGCCAATACCATCAATTAAAATCCCATCTTCCGTATCAGCAATCATCTCATCCAAAGTAGCAGTATGACTGCCGCCATCCGGGCCAGGTTCCAATCCCAAATTAGGAATTCTCACCATCGGTACGCTCGACCAACTGTCAGCGCACGCAGAACCGTTGCTGCTACCGCGTCCGAGGCGATAAGCTGTTTCTCTGTCAGTGAGATAATCGACTAAAATTCCATCCTTGACAACGTACCAATCCTGCGATTTTACCCCCTCATCGTCGTAACCCATTGTACCTCGGCCGTGGGGTTGAGTGCGATCGCACTTAAAGTTCACCCAAGGCGCAGCGTATTGCAGCTTATTCAGCTTATCAGTAGTAGCAAAACTCGTGCCAGCAAAATTTGACTCGTAGCCGTAAACCCGGTCTAATTCCGTGGGATGTCCGACAGATTCGTGGATTGTCAGAAACAAATTTGTCGGCTTGAGAATCAGGGATTTGCAAATACCGGCCGGGACTTTCGGCGCAGCGACTTTCTCAATCGCTTCGGCTGCAACTCTGTCTATTTGACTAAGCAAATCATCGGGATTAATGTGTTCGTAACCGATATTTAGCGGCGGGCGTTCGTAACTGCGACTTTGAGCATCCCCGCCCGCAATTGCCGTACAGCCAAAACCCGGATAGCTGCGGTAGATTGTTTGTTCGATTAGCGAGCCTCCTGTGGACGCAAAAACCTTGTCTTCGCGGTTAAATGTCAAAAAAGAATATGCTTTTTTGATGCCTTGTGAATCCTGGGCTAGCAGGCGCTCGTTGATGGTTAATAGGAGTTCGGCTTTGTCAGCGACTGGTACAGAAAACGGGTCAATTGCGATCGGAGTAATGTAAGTATCGACATATTTTTCGACGGGAACTAAGCGCACCGGTTCCTTTTGAGTCAAGCGACTGCCCTTAGCGATTTCAACAGCCAAACTGACAATTCTGGCAACCTCTGCGGGTGTTTTGCTGTGACTGGCGGCAAAGCCCCAAGCGCCGTCTAGCAGCACTCGCACGCCAAAACCGGAACTTACATTATCGGAGATATTGCTTAAAGATCGATCGCGCGCATACAAACTCTGCCGTCGGTAACTGCAAAAACGGACATCACCGTATTCGCATCCAGATTTCTGAATTAACTCTACAGCCAAGTTTGCTAACTCGTTAGCAGAGATTTTTGCAGTTAAGAGTACCATAGTTATTCGTCGTTCGTCGTTGGTTATCAATCATTATAGCGCTGTTTAAGGATTTGAACGAACCGCGAAGACGCAAAGAGAAGAAGCTTGGCGAATAGAATTCGCAGCTCTACGAACATGCACGTGCCTACGCAGGTTAAATAAATGCTGATTTCTCTTAAGTCCGCGCACCATCCGGACATCGTTTGTATAGCCGCGAATTCTATTCGCCGAGGCTTGGCGGTTTCAACCGCAGCTCTACGAACATGCACGTGCCTACGCAGGTTGAATAAATGCTGATTTTTCTTAATTCCGCGCACCATCCGGACATCGTTTGTATAGCCGCGAATTCTATTCGCCGGGGCTTGGCGGTTTCAACCGCTGTATAGCCGCGAATTCTATTCGCCGAGGCTTGGCGGTTTCAACCGCTGTACAGCCGCGAATTATATTCGCCTTCGCGGTTCGTTAAATCTTACTCCAATTCCTGCAAAACAGCAGTTAAGATTTCCAAAAGGCGATCGATATGTTCCTTCTCAATAATCAACGGAGGCGACAAAGCAATAATATCACCAGTAGTCCGAACCAGCAACCCCTTTTCAAAGCACTGCAAGAAACAATCAAAAGCCCGTTTCCCCGGCTTAAGAGGAATAGATTCCAACTCAATCCCCGCCACAAGTCCCAGATTCCGAACATCAATGACGTGGCGCACCCCCTTCAAAGAGTGAACCGCATTTTCCCAATAAGCGGTGGATATTACCTTATTTTATTCAGTCCGCGCACCATCCGGACTTCCTTTGTGTAGACGCGGTTTCAACCGCCGTCTCACCTTAATTCACGATCGCATCTTAATTCACGATCGCATCTTAATTCACGATCGCACCAACCGACTCGTGCTGCAACAAACCGGTCAGCATTTTCACGGGCCTTTCGCCGTAGGGCCACGCAAAAGCATGACGGAAAGCAGCATCTTGACACGCTTGTAACTGCCGAAAATCAATGATATCCAGAGTCAACAAATTCTCGTACTCAAAAGGCAGCCGCACGTTGTGCAATCCCGCATTGTCGGTGCAAATGGCAATATCGACACCAGCCTCAAAACATCGATCGAATACCACCTTCAATTCGCGCATATCCTGCAACGTCCCCGTTTTGAGATAGGTAGTCGGGCAAACCTCCAAGCATTGACCCCTGCGCGCGACTTCTGGCAGCAGTTCGGGATATTTTAGGGGAATTTGAATCCCGTGACCGATACGCATCAGATAGGGCAGAAGTTCGGGGTAACAGCCCGAGGTAGTTTCGTAGAGGTGTCCGGTTGTTTTGATGCCGATCGACCTTGCGTACTGGTACAATCCGACAAATTCGTCCAGGCGATCGCCAATAGCAGCATCGCCGCCCGCAAGATCGATCGCACAAACATACTCTCCCATTTGTGCAGCCAAATCTACGATCGCCCAATTCACCTCATAGGGTAAACGCGAGTGCATGCACAAAATTTGGCTGGTAACAATCGGACAATCGCTAATTTGACTTGCCTTACCCACAACCTGTACAATCTCTGCCATCAAATCAATGCGTTCCGACTGAGACAAATGTTCTGGAGTCCGCAAATAAGGCGTATAGCGCAACTCCAAATAAGCCAGATTTTCAAACACGTAAGCGCCCCGCATCAACCGATAGATGAAATAAGGCAAAGTCTCAACAGTTTGAACGCTTTCTACCAGCGTGTGCAGTTCCAAATACTCATTGAGAGTATTGCGCGGACGAGTGTAAAATTCCTCAAACGCGGCATATTGTTGAAAGCGATCGACCATCTCAGCATTATGGCGATCGAAATATCGCCACAAAATCCGAGGAACCACAGAACCGCCTAGATGTCGGTGCAACTCAGCGTGTAAAGTCATGGGATTTTAGATTTTAGATTTTAGATTTTAGATTTTGGATTGAAAAATTGAAGAATTGAAGGATTGAAGAATTGAAGGATTGAAGAATTTGTAATTTAGTCCTAGGCGCATCGGTGCCCAGAAATCGGGCTTTCCCAAATACTAGCCAACAACCTCAAGCAGGTAAAGTGTTCCACATTTAAGCTACGCATTGGATTCCCATAAAAACTCATCAAATTCTCTCCCCCTCTCCCCCTCTCCCCCTCTCCCCGGATCGTCCTTGGAGTCTTTTACTGAGCGCAATACAGCCTCAAGTCTCTCAATTGTAACAAAAATATATTTGACATCCGGGACGCATTCGTAGATAATCGGAGTTTGTGTCAACCTGAACTGAACGCGAGAAACCCTTGGCTAACGTAGTTGTGATCGGCGCCCAGTGGGGCGATGAAGGAAAAGGCAAAATTACCGATTTGCTCAGCAAATCCGCAGATATCGTTGTCCGCTACCAAGGGGGCGTCAACGCCGGTCACACGGTGGTAGTCAACGGTCAGACTTTCAAGCTGCACTTAATTCCGTCGGGGATTCTCTACCCCGATACAGAGTGTATCATCGGCTGCGGCACGGTAATCGACCCTAAAGTTTTAATTGCAGAATTAGATCAGTTAGAAAAACTGAATATTTCCACAGCCTCGCTGATGATTTCGCAGACTGCTCACGTCACGATGCCCTATCACCGATTAATTGATGTAGCATCGGAAGAGCAGCGCGGAAATTATAAAATCGGGACAACCGGACGCGGCATCGGCCCGACTTACGCCGACAAATCCGAACGCACGGGCATTCGGATGCTCGATTTAATGGACTTGGAAGGGTTGCGAGAACAACTGGAATGGACGATCGATCATAAAAACGTCATTCTGGAAAAACTCTACAATTTGCCGCCTCTAAATCCGCAAGAGGTGATTGATGAATATCGAGTTTATGCCGATCGTTTGCGCCCGCACGTAGTAGACAGTTCCCTGAAGATTTATGAGGGACTTCATAAACGGAAAAATATTCTGTTTGAAGGCGCGCAAGGCACTTTATTAGACTTAGATCACGGCACTTATCCTTACGTTACTTCCAGCAATCCGATCGCAGGCGGCGCTTGTGTGGGAACGGGTGTCGGGCCAACCGCGATCGATCGCGTAATTGGCGTAGCAAAAGCCTACACAACCCGCGTCGGAGAAGGCCCTTTCCCTACCGAAATGGTAGATGGAATTGGCGCAGTTTTGGGCGAAAGAGGTGCAGAATTCGGCACGACAACCGGCCGCAAACGCCGCTGCGGCTGGTTCGACGCAGTAATCGGGCGCTACGCAGTCCGCATCAACGGGCTTGACTGTCTGGCTGTTACCAAACTAGATGTTTTGGATGAATTAGAAGAAATAAAAGTTTGCGTTGCTTACGAAATAGACGGCGAACGCTGCATTGATTTCCCGAAAAGTTCCCGGATATTTGCTCGCTGTAAACCAATTTATGAAACCCTTCCCGGTTGGAAACAGTCAACGGAAGAGTGCCGCAATTTGGAAGATTTGCCGCCGCAAGCATTGAATTATCTAAAGTTTTTGGCAGATTTGATGGAAGTGCCGATCGCCATTGTATCTCTCGGAGCCAGTCGCGACCAAACTATTATTGTCGAAGACCCGATTCACGGGCCGAAACGCGCTTTGCTGTCTCCTGACGGTACGCCAGCCTGATGTTGCCTTTAAAATAGATTTTGGGTATCAACCAATCATACTCAAAGCTTTTGGCAGTCTTGCCGCTACCTACTTAGTTTAAGGTTCCAGCAGATTTAGTGCACTTGACCCACAGCGAGGTCAAGTGTATCGTTATTTACAGGGAGTCAAGTAAATGACTGACGAAGATGAACTGATAGCACGGCTAGAAGTTCATAGAGATATGATGGGATGGCTTATAATGGAATTAAGCAAAGAAGGAATACAAGCCAAAAGAACAACCGGAAACAATCCCAAAGGTGATATTTTGATAGTCAACCAGCAAGATGTTCCGCGAGTTAAACAGCTACTCCGCAATTTTAATATCGAATTCAATGGTTAATTTAGCAAAACAATAAAAAGTATAAACAATCATGAATGAACCGCATATTGAAATCAAAGCCTGGAAAAACAAAAAAATAGATTCCACAAAAGCTAAGGAAATATGTCAAAAAGGAACTGTAATTGGAGTTATTACCACAGGGGGAATTACTAAACCAGCTAAGGTTGTATTCGACAAAGCAGATGTAGCTTGGGTAGAAAATTTTCCAGAGAGTAAGTTGTTGAATCAGGAAGGTCAGGAGGAAAGCTAATGTTAGACATGATTTTTTATGCCTTCAAAACTGATCGGCCACCCCACTATGTCGGAATGTCTGAAGATGTTTACGAGTGGTTGGCAAAATCGGAATTTACCAAAATCGGCAAATCGGTTCCCAGAAATATTTTGATAGATGAAGAAGAGGAGAAGCTACCTGTAGTTGAGTTAGATCGAGATATTCGCCAGAAGCTCAGAACTTTTTTCCGCGATGCAATCATCTGCGAAAGCGATACCGTCCTCACCAAGCTGGGAGATTCCCCTCTCAAAGAAGAGTATCAAGCAGGAACCTACCGTTTGAGGAAATTGCTGGACTTGCTAAAATGTGTTGAAAACGAAGATTATCAGTATCTTCAGCGAGTCCTTTGAATGAGTTTCGGGATGTGGGCGAGAAGGAGTAATCCCCATGTTTGACATCAGTTTTTATTCAGCCAAGGGTGAACCGTCCGATAGTGTAAGAATAACAGCAGCTACTTACGAGTGGTTAGCAAAATCAGCATTTTCCAAAATAGGTGGCGAATCAATTGACACCCAAATTTACCTAGATGAAGAAAATGTAATTCTGCCTCTAGTTGAATTAAATCAAGAGATTCGCCAGCAGTTAAAGAAAATTTTCAGCGAAGCAATCATCAGTGAAAGCGATGTAGTTCTGACTAAGCTTGGTGATTCCCCTTCAAAAGAAGAGTATCAATCAGGAACTTATCGTCTGAGGAAAATGCTGGAATTGCTCAAGTGTGTGGAAAACGAAAACTATCAATACCTTCAGCGAATTTAATTAAGCGCGATCGCAATATCACAATTCTGGTAAAATGTGAAAACAATCAACAGAAAGTCAGAAAATGGAACTCGCAGTAGAATGTCAAAAGCGGGCAGAAGGCAGCAAACCTAACGCCCTCCGCCGCTCCGGATTGATTCCCGCCGTCCTCTACGGGCACAAAGGAGCGGAATCCATTGCCCTTACCGTCAAAGCCAAAACAGTTGAAACCCTGCTCAAAAAACACGCAGTCAACAACACCCTAATTGACCTCAGCATTCCCGAACTCTCTTGGAGCGGAAAAACCTTGCTCCGAGAAGTTCAAGTTCATCCTTGGAAAGGCTTTCCTTACCACCTGAGCTTTTTCTCCGTAGCAACTCAAGACAGCCTGGAAGTTGAAGTGTCGCTGCATTTTGTCGGCGAATCTGTCGGCGTCAAGTTAGAAGGCGGTATGTTGGAAACTGTGTTGACGCAAATCGCAGTTAAGTGCAAACCAGACAGCATTCCTGATGCGATTGAAGTAGATATTTCTAATTTGAAGGTAGGGGATGCGCTGCACATTCACGAATTAGTTTTGCCTGCGGGAGCAGTAGCTCTCGGCGACCCAAGTCAGGTGGTTGTTACCGTGGTAGCAACTAAAGCCGCTGCTGAAGAAGATGCAGCAGCAGCAGCAGCAGCAGCAGGAGCTTGATTAGTAATTGCTAAGAGTTGTTAACTAATTGTTAAAAAAAAGGCGATCGCTTTTTAGGAAAAGGGCGATCGTTTTTTGCTAAAAAGCTGTTAGAGTTTTTGTGCGATCGCACTTTCTCTCGTCAGCCTTGAATCTGCTGTCGCACCCATTGACTAAAATCAATCTGTGCGCCAATTTCATCAATGAAAGCCGCTTCTAGAAATCGGTATAAATCAGTTTTTTCAATAATGGGAAAAGTCGGAGATCGATCGCGCTCGACATAGGCCCCATCGACTAATTGCAGAATCCGCCATACCCGCCCGTTAAACCGCCAAAACTCCGGCACGCCCATACTGGCATAAAGTGTATTTTTATTGAGATCTGTATGGGTAATATCTACTTCCACGACTAAATCCGGGGCAGGATCGACATTCAAATTAACCGGGCGATCGGCAACTAAGGCATAATTCTGAATGTAATATCCATTATCTGGCTCGGCGCTCTTGAGTAGGTCTTCGCGATCGAGCGTAGTCGATCCCATCGTCTTCATTCTCATCCCCATCTCAACGATCAGGATTAAGATGAATCGTTCAATCAAGCGAGCAGAGCGTTCGTGTCCTTCGAGGGGCATGGTGATTTCTAACACTCCGTGATCGTAGGTAAAGCGGGCGCGAGTGCGCTCGATCAGCAAACTTTGAATCTGCTTGAAGGCCTGCCAATCGAGGTCGCGAAAGGTGAGGCGCTTTTCTCCGACAAGTTGAGGTGGTGGCTCTAACAACATCACAATTACCGCAATTTAAGCGAAAGTTCACAGAACATTTACTGTTAATTATTTTAATATATTTCTTCAATAAGTCTTGTGGTGCAGGCAGGATACCTGCGATCGATTTTGGTGCGCGAGGAACTATTGCCGCTGCATCGTCGTCTGCGGCACTATCGCCTTTCTCAGGTTTCTGGAGGTACAAACCAAACCTCCAAAATCCTGAGATTCGCCGAATCTGGCATCCCTCATAGGGCGTGAAAACCTCTCTCTCCGGTGCAAGCAGCAGAATGCCTGGAAAAAACCGAGGGGCATAAGGCCGATCGCGCATTTGCCGGAGTTGCCCGATCGCGATCGTATTCTGCTATTGTTGAACCTTTCCATCACATTATCGACAGCTTGGGTGAGACGGCAATTGTTTGTGTCAAACCGCTGTATAATTGTGAAACATTTTGAATCCTATAATTTACTTGCTACTTGTGGAGCCGCCGCCCCTATGCCATCAACAGTCAATACAGAATCAACAGCGGTTCAATTTAACCAACAGGGAGAAATATACTTATCCCAAGGGAAATTAGCAGAAGCGATCGCCTCCTGCGAGCAAGCTTTAAAGATTGACCCCAATTTTGCACCGGCTTACAAAACTTTGGGCAATGCGCTGCAAGCTCAAGGCAGAATGGAAGAGGCGCGGCACTGGTACGCTAAAGCTATTGAAATTGCACCGAATTTTGCGGAAGTATACGCGAATTTAGGCAGCATTGGCGCGCAGCAGGAAAAATGGTCGGAGGCGATCGAGTTTTACCAAAAGGCGATCGCGCTTAAGCCTAATTTCGCCGGAGTTTACCGGAATTTAGCCAAAGTATTCGGACAAATTGGCAAGTCGGCAGAAGCTCAGGAATGCTGGTATCGCGCATTTAGTTTAGAACCGGAAAAAGCATCCCCGGCAGAACACTTAAGTATGGGTGATGCTTTTTTTAGGCAAGAAAAATACCCGGAGGCGATCGGCTGTTACGATCGCGCCATAAAATTAAATCCTAATCTACCTCAAGCTTACCAAAACTTGGGCGAAGCGCTGAAAAAAGAAGGCAAATTACAGGAAGCAACAGTATATTATCGCAAAGCTATTGAACTGAACGCAGCTAATGCTAGAAACGGCAGCGAGGGGGAGCAAACTTTGGCGGGTGCAAACGGGACAAACGGCGCAGCAGTTAAGCAGCAGCCGGCAGCAACCCCCGCCAAGCCGCCAGTTAAGCCGCCAGTGCAGCAGGCAGTTAATTCTACAATTAATATAGAAGATCCAGAAGCATACAAAATACTCGCAGAAGGCTATTTGGCTCAGGGAAAATTGGAACAGGCAATTTCTGCTTGCAAGAAAGCTCTGCAAATTAAGCCGGAAGCGCCGCTTTACAAAATGCTCGGCAAGGCGCTGCAAGCAGGTGGCAAAATAGATGAAGCTAAAACTTGCTATGTCAGAGCAATCGAAATTAACCCGAATTTTGCCGAAGCCTACGCTAATTACGGCAGCATTTGCGCGCAGCAGGAACAGTGGCAGCAAGCGGTTTCTGCTTACGAAAAGGCGATCGCCCTGAAACCGGATTTTGCCGGTGCTTTCCGCAATTTTGCGAAATTGTTAACTCAGTTAGGCAAGTCGGAGGCGGCAGCCGAAGCCTGGTATCGAGCATTTGCGATCGACCCGAAATCGGGCACCGCCCAGGAACACGAGAATTTAGCCAAAACTTTGATCGAGCAAGGTAAGATTGAGCAAGGAATTGATTGTTACCGGCGCGCGGTTGAGTTAAACCCAAATGCTGGCGAAGCTTATCACGAATTGGGCGAAATTCTCAAGAATCAAGAACAGTGGGAAGCGGCAGTAAATGCTTACACCAATGCAATTAAAACTAATCCCGAACTTTCTTGGTCGCACAACAATTTAGCTGAGTCGCTGGTTAAGTTGGAACGGTGGGAGGAAGCTATAAATGCTTACCGAAAGGCGATCGACTTAAATCCAGATTTTAGCTGGTCTCACAACAATTTAGCGGATGTTTTGCTGAAGTTGGAACGGTGGGATGAGGCTGTAGAAGCATACCGGAAAGCAACAGAATTAAATCCAGATTTCAGTTGGTCGCACAACTATCTAGCCGACGCGCTGATTAAACTGGAACGCTGGGATGAGGCTATTTCTGCTTACCAAAGGTCGATCGAACTTAACCCCGACCATTTCTGGGCGCACAACAATTTAGCAGAAGCGCTGGTGAATTTGGAACGCTGGGATGAGGCGGTGGTTGCGTACCGCCGCGCTAACGAACTCAATCCGAGTTTCTTCTGGTCTCACAGCAAGTTGGGCGACGCGCTGCTAGAAATGGAAAGGTGGGACGAGGCGATCGAGGTTTACCGACGCGCGGCCGAGTTAAATCGCGATTTTCCGTGGACTTATTACAACATGGGGACGGCTTTTGAGAAGCTGGAACGGTGGGATGAGTCGATCGCTGCTTACCGCCGCGCTGTCGAAATTCAGCCGGATTTGCCGTGGATTTCGCAAAAGTTGGCTGATGCTTTGAGGATGCGATCGCAGTGGGATTTGCAGGATGCGATGCGTTTGTACCAGCGCGCGATTGATGAGAATCGCGATGACTTGCAGTTGTATCACAAGGCGCTGGAGATTGCACCGAATGATGCTGACCTTTATGTGGGTTTGGCTGATGCTTTGGTGCGGCAGGGCTGGGTTGATGGGGCGATCGTATTTTATCAGATGGCGTTGCAGGTAAATCCCGAATGCGGCAAGGCGCACTTGCAGTTGGGGTTGATGTTAGCACAAAAGAATGATTTGAATGGGGCGATCGCTTGTTACCGCCGCGCTATTGAGGTGCAACCGCATGAGTATAAACCTTACCAATTGTTAGGCGATGCTCTGGTAACACAGGGTAAGCGGGAGGAAGCAATGAACTGTTACCGCCGCGCGATCGAGTTAAAACCTGACGATCCTTATATCCAGAACAATTTAGGGGATATGCTGCGACATCAAGGAGATTTGGAAGGAGCGATCGCAGCTTACCGCCGCGCCATAGAACTCAAGTCAGATTTCTCATGGTTCCACTATAATTTAGGGGAAGTCTTGACCAAAAAAGGGCGAATAGATGAGGCGAGTTCTTGTTACCGTCACGCCTTAGAGCTAGAACCCAAAATTTTCTAATTTTCCGTGTAATCGAGCCTGTATTTCCTAAGTCGATGCAGGCTGATAGAGCTTATATGCCTTAAAATAATATCAACGAGATTAGAGGAACTACCATGAACCCTGAAGCAACTCAACGCTTGCAAGAATCCATTCAAAAAACTTTATCCACTCATGCTAAAAGTGACAAAAGTTATCTCTGGATGGCCTATTGGGTAATCTTTGAGCGCGAAGCAGATGCTGATGGATTAGAAGGTTGGTTAAACGATATCAAGTCAGGTTTGAGTCGGGCAGATGTTATTAAAAAAATGGTAGAGTCAAGTGAATTTAAAAAACGCCTTTCAGATGTAACCAGCTGAGAAGCCAGTCGAAATTAGAGGAAGCTCCACCATGAAATCGGAACAAAAAAAACGCCTGCAAGAAAGTATCCAAAATAGTTTATCCACTCATGCTAAAAGCGACAAAAGTTATCTCTGGATGGCCTATTGGGTAATATTTGAGCGCGAAGCCGATCCCGATGGGCTGGAAGGTTGGTTAAACTAACTCAATACAGGTGCGTCTCGAGCTACTGTTATCAAAAAAATGATTGAGGCGCATGAATTTCAACAAAAATTGACAGGTGTAGAAGGCGGCGATCGTAGCTTTCCTGAATAAAATATCAACTGTATGTTGGATAATAAACTTCATAGTGCTCGCATGAAAATGGTGAGAACGCTGCTACCGCCTGCTAACGCGATCTTAGATTTGGGAGGTTATTCTGCATCAGATCGAAGAGGCGCTCTATTACAGCTCGGCTATCCTCATCTTCCCGAAAATTTATATATTAGAGATTTCCCGCCCGATAAAATGATGTTCCCAGGGCCAGAGTGGCCAATAAAAGTTAAGCACCAAAATTGCAGTATTGAATATGTTTATGGAAGCATGACCGACTTAAGCGACTTTCAAGAAAGTAGTTTTGACTTAGTTTGGTCTGGAGAGTCAATCGAACACATCACCATAGAAGAAGCAGAACAACTATTTGACCAAGTTTATAAATTGTTAAAGCCGGGTGGTAAGTTTGCTCTAGACACTCCTAACAGGAAAGCTACCAAGCTACAGTTTCCCAATAATTATATTCATCCAGAACACAAACTAGAATACTATTTTGATGATTTGTGCAAACTGTTGGAGAAGCATAATTTCAAGATAGTCGAAACCAAGGGTATTATCGATCTCTCACAATCCATTGAAACATCAAGCCAGGAAACTCTCAATCATGAATTTCTTCACAGCCAACTATTAAACGATAATCCCGATCGATCTTATTGTTTTTACATTTGCTGTATGCGAGCGGAAGATTTGTAGGCTCATTTATCAGAAAACGAACCATAAATCATCAAGGAAGCCCGTCAGTTGCTAGTATCAAAATTGAAGCCTTGCTCTGTCCAGTTCCCTTTGAGCTTGGAGAGCCGCTTGTTTCCAAGCTTGAGCTTGGGATTCATACCAGCCTTTCTCTTCTATTGTCCTGGTAATATATTCCAGGCGATGTCTAATTTTTTGACCAATAACCTCAGGACTGAATAAAGACCTAATCTCCTTAGCTGCTCTGGCTCCTACTTGCTGTGCTTGCGGATAATTCTGAAAAACATACTCCATCAGAGAAGCCGCGTGATTGATATCCGGCTCAGCCCAGATACTCCCTTTTGGGTAAAGTCCGTAAGCTTCAGTAGTTGCCACTAAATCGTATTTCACCAAAAAACTATTACCGACATTCATAAAATCGGTATTCGATGAATAGGCGGTAGCGATGACGGGCTTGCCGTAATACATCGCCTCCGCCATAGTCAAACCAAAACCCTCAGCCCGATGCAGCGATACATAGCAGTTGCAATTATCTACTAAGGCATGAACCTCTTCCTTGCTCAAATGCCCTTCGATAAATTGAATAGATGGCCAATCTTCTGCCAGTGCTTTTAGTTGCTCGTACTGATTTTGATAAGCTGGATGAGGTCTAAACTTAATAATCAGTAAAACATCTTCATTAGACTTCCCAAAAGCTTTTTTAAACGCCTCAATGGTGGCAAAAGGATTTTTGCGCTCAAAGCCGCTACCCATGTCGAACATGAACAGAAAAATAAATTTATCTTTGGGCAATCCTAAAGCTTCTCTATCCAATGAATTGGGGGGCAAATAAATGCTAGGAGGTAACTTAACAACGGGAAGAGGCGAGACATCAGAAATAGTTTCAGCAGTGTAATTGCTGTAAGTCCAAACTTCATCAAATCGCTTAAACGCCCCCATGAAAAAATCAGGAAATACGGGTAGTTCCCAAATCCAAAAACCAATATTATAGCGGTTATGAAAAAAGTCGGGATCGATACAATTCAACAGTGACTCGTGAGGGTTGGTATGGACGATATTAACGGGATAAGAGTGAGCGCTGGAAAAACTTGTATATGTATCATCTAAGTTGCGTTGCGAATCTTCTTTCAAATCCTTGATCGTGAAAGGAATGTTTGCAGCTTCTAGGGCTCTGATAGTGCCTCGCACCCCTCCGCCCAGACCAAACTCTCCACTTACATGACCGATAATATTAACTCCAAAGTTAGACTTGGGACTATTCAACATAGCTAATTTGTTTTCCTGATAATAAGTATTTTCGGTAAATTCAACTTTTCAAGTATTAACGAGCCTTTGATGTTGTGCTAGTTCAGATTGAACTTGCTGTGCTGTCTGCCTCCAAACTTGGATTTCTGACTGCACCCCAGCCGTCTCTTGCTGAAGCTGATGGATGCGGGTAGACCAATTTGTAGATTGGCTCATTCTGTTTCTGATGATTTCCAATCTATTTTTGATTTTGATGCCTTGAAGTTGAGGGTTCAGTAAAGACTTTATTTCCTCAGAGGCTCTAGATCCTACTTGTTGCGCTTCCTGCGGATTCTCAAAAACGTACCTCATTAACGATGCTGCATGATCGACATCGGGATCTGCCCAGTAATTTCCTTTAAAGTAAGGCCCGTAATCTTCTGTCAGCGTCACTATGTCATATTTTACTGGCAAACTATTGCCGACATTCATAAATTCCATATTAGATGAGTAGGCGGTCGCGATTACCGGTTTGCCGTAGTACATCGCTTCCGCCATTGTCAAGCCAAACCCTTCTGCCCGATGCAGGGAAACATAGCAGTCGCAATTTGCAACTAAAGCATGAAGTTCGTCTCTTTTTAAATGCCCGTCAATAAAGTGAACCGGCCAGCCCTTTGCTTGCGCTTTGAGCCGATCGCGTTCTTCGGGAAAAAAGCTGCCGTTAGAAAACTTTAGCACCAGTAAAACATCCTGGTTTGATTGAGCAAAAGCTCGCTTAAATGCCTCTAGGGTAGCAAAGGGATTTTTGCGACCTACGGTACTGTGGAAGTCAAACATGAATAAAAAAATACATTTGTTTTCGGGCAATCCCAATGCTTCTCGATCGAACGATGGTGTGGGAAGATCGAGGCTGGACATCATCTTAATCACGGGCACGGGCGATACGGGCGCGATCGCCTCAGCGCAGTAATTGCTATAAGTCCATATCTCGTCAAATAAAGAAAAAGCGTACAGCCACCCCGGAGGAAATATCGGCAGTTCCCAAGCCCAGAAGCCAATATTGTATCGACCTTTAAAGCATTCGCGATCGATCATGTTGAAAACAATCGGTTCCGGCAGAGTGTGTATCAGGTTAATGGGATAGGGATTTTGATCGGAAAAACTTGTATAGCTGTTGTCTAAGTTGCGATGCCAATCTACCTTAATATCTTTGAGTGCAAAGGGAATCCCAGCAGCTTCAATCGCTCTGAGAGTGGCTCTCGATCCTTCTCCCAGGCCGTATTCACCGCTGAGGTGTCCGATAAAGTTGATACCGAAATTAGAATCTGGCGTTTGATTTAACATAGTAAGTCTTCTGCTTAATAAACATCTAGAATCAAGCCTTGAAAATTCAGCGCTGTTGCAGTGGAAAATGGGATTGTTTTGCTAAATCTTGCTGTACCTGCAATGCTGTTTGCCTCCAAGCTTGGGCTTGACGAGCCAATAAATCTCTTTCTACCTGAAGCTCGTGGAAACGACTTGACAAGTGGGACTGATTGATATTCCCCATGATAAATTCAAGGCGATTTTTTATTTTTATGCCCACTGTTTGAGGGCCCAGCAAAGCTCTAATTTCCTGAGCAGCTTTAGCTCCTACTTGCCGTGCTTCCCGATGGTTTTCAAAAGTGTACTTCATCAGAGAGGCAGCATGGTCAATATCTGCTTGGGCCCAGACACTGCCTTTGGGGTAAGCTCCATAATCTTCAGTGGTTGTCACCAGATCGTATTTAACCGGAAAACTATTGCCAACATTCATAAATTCCATATTAGATGAATAGGCTGTCGCTATTACTGGTTTCCCGTAGTACATGGCTTCAGATATTGTTAAACCAAACCCCTCAGCCCGATGTAGAGATACATAACAGTCACAACTATTCACCAGAGCGTGAATTTCTGCTTTTGGCAAATGCCCGTCTATAAATTGAATCGATGACCAGCCTTCTGTCAATTGGGCGAGCTGCTCTCGCAGGTGCGGGAAATAATGGGTATTGGCAAACTTGAGCACGAGTAAAACATCTTGATTGGATTTTCCAAAAGCTTGTTTAAACGCCTCAACGGTGGCAAAAGGATTTTTTCTTTCAAAGGAACTCGCAAAGTCAAACATGAACAGAAAAATAAACTTATCTTTGGGCAAGTTTAGGTTTTCTCTTGTCAGGGAAGGCTTAGGAAAAGCGAGGCTCACAGGAATTTTGAGCACGGGAACTCGGGAGACAGCCGAAAATGCTTCTGCACAAAAATTGCTGGGCGTCCAAATTTCATCAAATAAATCAAATGCCCACTGCCACTCCTTCGGAAATACGGGCAGTTCCCACAACCAGACACCTATATTGTATTTGCCTTTGAAATATTCAGAACCAATACCGGGAAAGTATCCTGCTAAAATTTGCTCGACCCAATTGGGGTTAGTTTGGACTATATTGATCGGATAGGGGTTATCGTTGGAAAAATTTTTGTAGGTGGAATCTGAGTTAGGTTGCCCGCCTACCTTTAAATCTGTCAGAGTAAAGGGAATTTTAGCTGCTTCCATGGCTCTGATCGTGCCTCTGGCTGCTTCTGCTAGCCCAAAGTCACCGGTTATGTGACCGGCAACATTTACACCAAAAGAATTATTTAATGTATTATTTAACATTTGTTTTGCTGTTTGCTTTGTGGAAATCTCAGAAGAGGATTTAACAACCATTTAGTCTATGAAGCCTTCTTAATGAGCAGCCCCAAGGATGTTGTGACATATTGTTCTAACTGAAGCTTTAAGTGTATCCCTGACCAGGGCGGTACGTCTATATGACGGTCAAACGGCCCGCTTCCAGCGTTGTAGTTGAGGACTATTTCGTGGCCCTGGCTTAGCAACTCTGCGGCCAGCCGATCGATGTCCTGCCGTCGAAATAGTACAGTCTGTTGGTGGTCGATCGTCGCATCATTAGACAAAACGTTGAATTCGGTGGTGTGGACTGCTATGCCGCCCGGACGCAGGCACTTAAGGCTGTTTTTGACGAATTCGAGCACCTAGGCTCGATCGAGCCTAGGTGCTCGAAAGCGCAAGAGGAATAGACAAAATCGAAGCCCACCAAATCCCCATCTATCTTGTTCATGTCTGCCACGCGGTAAATCACTTTGGAGGCGAAGCGTTCGGGGGGGCAGATGCCGCGATCGTTAAGCGCCTCCAGCGTTGCTGCATATTCACCGCTACCGGCCCATCCTTGCTTTGTCGCTTCGTCTATATCTAGGTCTGTGGCGACGATATCGCAGCCGCGAGCGGCCATTACTGCTACTAACGGTTCCTTGCCAACGCCGAAACCCAGTCCGCGCCTGCCCGGTGACATCATGCCCGTCTCGGACAGACACTGGAGGATGTAGGCGTACTCCCACAGTTTTCGATGGAAGATGGGCTCGTGTGGAAGACGAGTTTGCTCGCACCAATAGTAGAAGGCATCCGATCGGCACTGGGCCTCCGTGGCCATTTGCGAGACTGGATTGGTTAAGCAGGGCTCTTTGTCGATGACTGGTGCCACGCCCTGGCGACCCGCATTCTGGGACTTCAAATTAGATATGGGAATCACAACTTAGTGTTTAGCGCTGGGCGACGAACTGGTACAGCTACTTATTGTACAATGGAGCGAGTGTTGCCGGGTGGAACGCTGTTGAGTTTAAACTCTCTTCTTGATAAACTGACAAAAAAAGTAATAGATTTATGAGTGCAGAGTCGGCTGTAACGGAATTAGATAAAGGCGATCGACTTCTAGAGTCCGGGAAGATCGAGGAGGCGATCGCAGCCTACCGCCGTGCCATTGAACTCAATCCCGATGACGTGCAGGCTTGCCATCAGCTCCTAGAGATTAAACCAGATAACTGGGAAGTTTGGTTGCAGTTAGGGAAAGCTTTATCAAAACAAAGCGACTTAGAGGGTGCGATTGCTTGTTATAGACGGGCAATTGAATTTAACCACAGTTCAGAAGATAATTCAGAAAATGAAAATCGAATTGCAATAGATATAGAGCAATCACAATTGCAGCTCAAACAAATTGATGCCGACATTCAAGAATTACAAGTGCGGCGCGAGCGGGTTTGTTTAGAGTTAGACAAATTGGAATACAACAGCCATGTCAAGCAAATAGGCTATTATTATACTACTGATTGGTTCAGTCACAATATTCCGAATTGGCGAAAATATTTGAACAGGTTTGTAAATATTCCTGAAGTAAATGTTTTAGAAATAGGCAGTTGGGAAGGTAGGTCAACTTGCTGGCTGTTAGATAATATTCTTACCCACGAATCTGCGAAAATTAGTTGTGTAGATACTTGGCAAGGAGGTATAGAACATCAAAACATGAAAGGGAATGTCCTACTTCTTTGCCAATCGCGTTTTGATGTTAATGTCTTCCTAACTGGTCATTCACATAAGGTTACTAAGAAGGTGGGATTTTCCTCTGATGTAATGCGTTTGCTGCCCGTGAATTCCTACGATTTTATCTATGTCGATGGCTCTCACGAGGCGGAAGATGTCTTAGTGGATGCAATACTGGCTTGGGGACTTCTTAAAGTAGGCGGTCTGGTAGTTTTTGATGATTACGGCCTGGGTGGAGGAGTTAAAGAGGGTGTAGATGTGTTTTTGAGATTCTTTTCCCCTAAGCTAAATCTGCTTCATATCTCATTTCAAGTGTTTGTTGAAAAAACGGCTTGAGCGACAATAAAATAGCTAATTAAGTGGTGTTAAGTCGGTGGCAAAAAACGCTATCGATGCTTTTTAAACCCCCTAAAATTGACAATTTGCTTCCCGACTCGTTACATCCATAATACAGACATAACTTAGGAACATGGAAACAGCTATGACTCAATTAAATAAAGCAACTCAATATCTCGAAGCAGGTATGCTCGAAGAGGCGATCGCATCCTTCCATGCTGTGATTGAGTTAGAACCAAATCAGTCTTGGGCTTATCATTACTTGGGGGAAGCTTTAGGGAGACTGGGAAAATTGGAGGAATCAGTCACGGCCTATCGCAAAGCAGTGGAACTGAAACCCGACTTCTCATGGTCTTATCACCACTTAGGAGATATCCTAGAGCGACAAGAGCAATGGGAAGAAGCGATTGCTGCATTTCGTCAAGCGATTGAATTGAATCCCGAGCATTTTGGTTCATATGTGGGATTAGGAAAAAGTTTAGAAAAATTGTGTCTGCTAGATGAGGCGATCGCGGCTTATCGCCGTGCCAGCAAACTTGAACCAGATGCAGATTGGATTCGGTATAGACTGGGGGAATTACTGCAACACCGAACTCAGTTAGATGCGGAGGAGGCGATCGCTTCTTATCGCCGTACCCTAGAGATAAATCCAGACGATGTGCAAGCATATCGCAAGCTCCTACAGATACAGCCAGATAACTTAGAAGTCTTGTTGCAGTTAGGGAAGGCATTGGTGAAACAAGAGCTTTGGGAAGAGGCTATCGATTCTTATCGCCACATTACTGACTTAAATCCAGATGATGTGCAAGCTCATTATCGCTTAGGGGAATTATTAATTAAACATGGGGATTTAGAGGGCGCGATCGATACTTTGCGTCATGCTCTTGAACTGAGTCCTAACTCAGACGAATCTTACTATAACTTAGGAGAAGCACTAGCAGCTAAAGGAAACAAAACTGAGGCCAGCCTCTGTTACTACAAGGCTTTCAAGATTAATCCCAATAATATGCAAGCCAATCAAAAGCGACCTCGCATTTATGACTGCTTTGCCTTTTTTAATGAACTAGATGTTCTCAGAATTAGGATAGAAGAACTCAAAGATGTTGTAGATAAGTTTATTTTAGTAGAAGCTACAAAAACGTTTAGTGGCAACCCCAAACCCCTTTATTACCAAGAATTTAGCCATGAGTTTGCTGAGTATCAGGATCGAATCATTCACTATGTTGTTGATGATATGCCGGAGATTGACTACACTCAACCCATTCATCTCCAAGCATGGCCGCTTGACGTTCACCAAAAAAACTGTATAAGTAGGGTATTAAATTCTCTTGATTGCCAAGATGAGGATATTATCCTGGTAAATGACTGTGATGAAATTCCCAGAAAGGAAAAACTGAGTGAAGCCATTGAATTACTTAAAGAGCATGAATTTGTGATATTTGTTCAAGATTTGTATCACGGTCATTTAGATAACCTTTTCAGTGAGTGGTGGTGCGGAACAGTTGCTTGTAAGTATAAAGATTTTAAAGTTAGAACTTATACAAAAGTCAGGTATTCAGACAAAATAAACACAGGGTTAGACATGGGGGAGGGTGGTTACAAGCGATCGGGTTACATCAATAGCGATCGGTATTTTGAACATCCATACATATTTAAGAGTGGCTGGTCATTTAGTTGGTTTGGTTCCGAATTATCCCGTCGCTACAAATTGCAAAGTTTTGCACATAAAGAAGGGGATGATTCACAAGCAAGAGGTATTGAAAAAATTAAATATGATGTGTGTAGACCGACTTTGGACATGGAATCATCGGGAGAGTTTTATTTCGATGTCACAGACATAGAAGGTAAAGACGTGCCGGAATTCTTGATCGACAATATCTGCAAGTATCGGCACTTTCTTCAGCCCAGACAGACAGCACTGATGGCTCAAATGGGCGGAGAATTTAAACAAATTGAAAATCAACTCTATCTTGTTAATAATGAAGCCATAAAAGTAAAAGAGCAACTAGAAAAAGGGATGGAAAATCTGCTGAGAATTTGCGATATATTGGCAGAAAAGGGTGAATTAGTAGAAGCGATCGCGCAATGGCAGCAGTTAGTAGAACTTTACCCAAAATTCACCAGCAACAAATGCTTTTTAAGCAAATTATATGGGATAAAAAATTGGCGAATTAACCCAGAAGATTTAACTTTAATTTCAGGACAGCTTGTGCAAACACAAGCTGGTAAGCAGCTAGTTATCCCGGTAGGAAATTATGGTCAAGTGTGCTACGGACCTTATATCAGTTTGTTACCTGGGTTATACAGAGTTAAGATAGCTATGGAAAACGCAGATTTTAGAGGAATTCAAGGAAACGGCTCGGAACAACTTTGGTTTAAGTTTGATGTTGCTGTAAATAAGGGCTGGGTAGTTTATGAAGAAAATGTCTATCTGGCAAATCAAAAAGAACATGAATTTTTTATAGATTTTGCGTGTGCCAAAGATTTAGAAGTTCGGTTATGGGCAACAGGTCAATTCTTTGCGGTGAAGTTTATAGAACTGACTTTAATTCATCAAAGTGATTTACACAAAAATAACGAAATTTACGAAAAGAACTGGAACAACTTAAATCAACCAGAAGATATTGAGGAATATCGTCCAGATAGCCTAACAGAAATCGAACCAGAAGCCGCGTTTCAATATTTCCAAAGAGCAAGCAAATATAGATCTCTCCTCCTGCAATTCTTAACCGAAGACGACAAAAAATATTTGGAAAGCCTGGGTTTATCCTTAGCGAATCTGGAATTAATAGCACAAGATAACTTTGCTTTGGAAGAAAGCTATATAAATAGTTTTGAAGAAGACCTACAAAAAAAGCTGCTCCCTGAAATTAACTTCACCCTTCCTTACCAACAAGTTCTAGTAGAAACCGGTTATATTTATTCGGTTTGCCCTTTCAGCGGTAAGGTAATTAGATCTAATCAGTCCTTTGTCATCAATCATCAGGAGATCGGGCATCACGACTTGCAGGGTTTTATTTATCGCTTTGTCGGCAGTGAAATATTCTATTTGATGCATGGCTGTCCTATGGGAGAAAAGCTTTTGATTTATTTGCCAAAACAAGAGCTAATTATTAATTTTAGTCACGTATTAGTACCTTTTGCCCGTCCCGAACAAAGTATAAATAAGTTCAAGAGTTATATGGTTAGTTATTGGTCAAAAGTCAAATCTTATTTAGAAAATCCCGAAAAAAAAATAGTTGATGTTGTAGGTTTAGGTTTCAACATCGGGCATTATTTATGGCAGGACATGGCAGCTATTGATAGTCTCTATAGAAGTGGTATATTATCCAAGGTCGATCAATTTTTAATTGGTGCTGGCGAATACTTCAGTATAGGAGATGTTTTTCCAGAAATTATGCCGGAAAATTTGATTTATGTTAATGATGTTTGGGATGTGTTTAAAACAGTAGTAGATAATAATTATGTTGCTTTCAGGGCTAATGCGAGATTTATAGAAGAGTCATTAATAAACAGAATATGTGAGGTTTCAGTTAAAAAATGCACTCCTGATTGTTTGAAAGAAATAGAAATAGCTAAGGAGTGTTTTCCGCTTTTGGGTGTCCAGATTCGCACCAGTAGCAGAGTATGGCTAAGTCAGGCAGAAGGAATAGCAAATATCATCAACAGTCTGTATTCGGATTTTCCGAATTTGGGAGTTGTATTTGATGGGTGGTCTCTGAGCGGCAAAGAAGATTCTCTTAGTAGCAGTTGGTCTATGATAGAAAGTGAGAAAGCAGTAATGGCAGAAATACTTTCTGTGATAGATCCCGGGATCGCTACATTCAGAGCGATCGGTTCTACAACTTACGAAACAGTCGTTTGGGCTAAGGCTATAGATTTGCACATATCACCAGTAGGGGCTGGACTGATTTATCCCTCATGGATAGCTAACAAACCAGGCGTGTTGCATGCACACACTCAAGTTCTCAATTATCAGGATGTCAGAAAACTTCAGTCGGGGCGCTCTGAGCTACCCTATTTTGACAAGCTAATACCACAAGTGTTTATACCAAATGAGAGTGTCGTTGATTACGCTGATTGCAATTATGATTGTGATTGGAAAGTAATTTATAATGAAGCGGTTAAACTAATACAAAAGTTAAGTCAGGAGCGCTAATAATCTTCCCAAATACGAGCGAGCGCAGCCAAGTTTGCCATTTCTCAACTCTATGCTCTACGATCGTCGCAACCAAGCCCCAGGCCAGTGAGTCACATTCTCCGTCAAATCACTCTCGCTAAACGGCCACTTAGGTTGCTCCAACACAAACTCAGGGTGCTTTTCTGCAAACTCCGCCGCCGCCGCAGTAGGATGATCCCAAGTCCATTCAGGATTTCCCCTCGGCACATCATACAAATCCTTCATAATCCCATCTGTAGCAATAATATAGGAGCCTGGTGTGACAAAACTGGAATAAGCCTCTAACTCATCAGCAACGTGCTGTTTTGTGTGACACGAGTCAAGACTCACCAACACAGTCTCCCCTGGATTTACCAGGTTTTTAACTTGCTCTACAATACTCGTATCTGTAGAACTGCCTTCAACTAAAGTAATGAACGATGACAGTTCGTGTTCCTCTATAGCCTTGCGGTTGTGCGGGCGAATTTCAATATCAATTCCTACAACCCTACCCTTGCCCATTGCTTTAAAAAGGCTAGCGTAATAAATCAGAGAGCCGCCGTGAGCTACCCCGGTTTCAATAATGACATGGGGTTTAACCTGATAAATAACTTCCTGAATGCGAATCATGTCTTCAGGGAGTTGAATAATAGGTCTTCCCATCCAGCTAAATGTATAGGTGTATTTTTGATTCCAGCCTAATTTCAGCCAGTATTGAGAAATGATTTCAAAAGCTTCCTTAGAATAGAGCGGGATAGTTTGACACTCACCGTCTATTTCTTGAATCAATTTTTGGGCATCTGTATCTAGCGTTAACTTCATGATTTTTCCTAGTTATAATTGGATTTAGGTAACGAATCTTAGACAGCAATTTTTAGGACAAAAGCTGATTTTCCCACCAGATGATAGCTTGCCTTAATCCGCTTTCTAAGTTTGATTGGGGCCGCCAACCTACCTCATTAGATAAACGAGTCACATCAGCTACTAATAAAGGCGCTTCTTTCGGAGCAGAGGGAATAGCACCTAACTGCACTAAATCCGATCGCCCGATTAGATCCGCTATTTTATACACAACATCTTTAATGGCGATCGCCCTTCCCGATCCAATATTAACAGCTCCCGTCACCTCACTCTCCAAAAGAGCCACAAAAGCATCAGCCACATCCTGTACATACATAAAATCCCGAATTTGATTGCCGTGAGAGCAGCGAGCAGGCTCTCCCTTCAAGAGAGAAAGCATCACCGAAGAAACCAGCCGATTTGGGTACTCGCCAGCACCGTAGGGAAAGAAAATACGTCCCCAAGCACTGCTGAGACTTGTCGTCTCACCATAGCAATTTACTATCTCCTGCAAAGCATTTTTACAAATACCGTAGGGAGTATCTGGATTTCTCGGCGTGATAAATTCCGAGCAATACCCGTACTTCCAATCATACTCCGCGCAGGTTCCACCCATGACCACCCGATCGCCACCTTGCTCTCGAAATTGTCTCAACAATTCCAAACTAGCCTGTACCCACAAAAAGTTATCCTCAGACTTCCAGTATTGTCCAGGTACTGTATAACACCAGGCAAAATGCAGCAAATGTGTAGGTTTTACTTGACAAACTAACTCCTTAATGGATGTATGGTCTAACAAATTTGCCAGATGCCACGTACAGTCAGAACTTAAAGTCGGCAAAGTCTTAGAAGTGACAGCATGAACCTCAAAGCCGCGTTCCACCAGCGTCTTTAAAGCGTGTCTGCCAACAAAACCCCCCGCACCCGTAACCAGCACTTTTTTCATAGCAAGAAATCTGGATAACTCCGGTCTTTTTCAGAAATCACGCGCTGAGATATCTCCGGCCAATCAATCCCAAATATCGGGTCATCCCACCGCACTCCCCTAGCAGATTCCGAGCAATAAAACTCCGACATCTGATAGAAAACCTCAGTATTGTCCGCCAAAGTTTGACACCCGTGAGCCATACCTTCAGGGATATATATCATCTTGCGATTCTCAGAATTTAGCTCAACTGAAAACCAGCTTTTAAAAGTGGGCGAATCGGCACGCAAATCTATAATTACATCATAAATTCCCCCTTTTACACATCTAACTAACTTTGCTTCTTCGTGCGGTTGTGCCTGATAGTGCATCCCCCGCAAAGTACCTTTATTGAGGTTAAAAGAAATATTGCACTGCACTAAATTAGGATTCAAACCGTGTTCGGCAAATTCTTTTTGACACCAAGAACGCGCAAAAAATCCCCTCTCATCGCTTAAGGGTTCTACCTCAATAACATAAGCTCCTTTAAGTTTGGTTTCGGTAAATTTCACCCTATTACCTCCACTTGAGGAATCAGCACCACAAATTTCCCTCCCCACTCGCGGATATAACCCATCTGACTTACTATCTCATCTTTGATGTTCCAAGGCAATATCGCCAAATAATCTGGCTTAGTTTCCCGAATTTTATCTGGATGATATATCGGAATCTGAGTTCCCGGCAAGAACAAACCCTGCTTGTGCGGGCTTAAATCCACGGTATAATCAATCAAATCCGTGCGGATACCGCAATAGTTCAGCAGCGTATTAGCCTTTGCCGGCGCACCGTAGCCCGCAATTGATTTGCCCTGGTTTTTGGCATCTATTAAGAAACTGAGCATTTGGCGTTTGGTAGACTTCACCTGTTCGCCAAATCCTAGATAAATTTCAATTTGGTTGAGGCCGGCTTGGACTTCCTTAGCTTTCAGTTGGGAAGTGCGATCGCCAACCTGTATACTCTCACAATCTGCGTGCCTCCCGTAAATCCGCAGAGAACCGCCGTGCGTCGGTAGCTCTTCGACATCAAACAAAGTTAAACCGTGACGAGCAAAAATTTTCTCAACCGTCAGCAACGAAAAATAAGAGAAATGCTCGTGGTAAATCGTGTCAAACAGATTGTCTTGAATGAGTTGCAATACATGAGGAAACTCCATTGTCAAAACACCCTTTGGCTTCAGGACAATTTTCATCCCCGCCACAAAGTCATTCAAATCTGGTACGTGAGCCAACACATTATTGCCCAGCAATAAATCCGCCTGCTTCCCTTTTGCAACCAACTCTTTAGCCGTTTCCACTCCAAAAAACTTAACTAAAGTGGGAATGCCTTTTTCCTCAGCTACTTTGGCTACATTTGCCGCCGGTTCAATTCCCAATACGGGAATTCCTTTCTGCTGAAAATACTGGAGCAAATAGCCGTCATTACTTGCGAGTTCAATTACCTGACTGTTGGCGTCAAATCCAAACCTCTCCACCATCAAATCAGTGTAATTCTTGGCGTGGCGCAGCCAAGAGTCTGAATAGGAAGAAAAGTAAGCATAATCGCTGAAGATGCTATCCGGCGATTCAAATTCTTCTAGCTGCACTAAAAAACAATTACCGCAGACATAAGTATGAAGCGGATAAAATTTCTCTGCACTATTCAGACGATCGCGATCGACAAAAGCATTGGCTAGTGGCGACATCCCCAGATTTACAAAAGTATGCTCCAACGGGTGACTGCAAAAACGACATTTAGATGGCACAGAATTAGCCCCCTTGACTATGATTTTTTTTATCAACTGTCACCATAGATACCCCCAACCCCCCTTGTAGGGGCGGTGCCCTAGTGTCCGCCCTGGAAAGCTATATTTGAGACTCTCGGTACGTAAATCCTGAAATTCATTTAGTAGCACTATAGCAACTAAGATAAAGAGAATTAGAATTTGAGTCTGAGAAAGCCTCAATCACACGCTGATCGCACAGGTATCTTCATTCATCAAAAAGTTTTCATACCACTCTATTGTTTCTTTCAACCCTTCTTCTAGAGGATACTTAGATTCCCAACCCAGCATTTTTCGCGCCTTATCTGCGGATAGATACTGATGTTTTATTTCATTCTTTGCCCGATTCAATACTACTGGCTCCAAATCAGTCTTGTTCATCAATTTCAAAACCTTGTCTACCATGCCCCGCACCGAAATTTGCAGCTCGTTGCTGAAATTAAACGCTTCTCCCAAAATCTCTTTCCTGTCCATTTGCTCTGCCAAATGGAGATAAGCTAAAACCCCATCTTTTGCATAGAAATAGTCCCGGATAAAAGTGCCATCACTCCGGATAACTACGGGCTTATCCTGCAAAGCCGAGCGAATTGTAGACGGAACGATGCGATTAAAATTCAAATCTCCACCGCCGTAAAAATTGCCGCAGCGAGTAATGCACACGGGCAAACCATAGGAAACGTAGTAAGTCTGACTGATTAGATCGGCACAGCTTTTAGAAACATCGTAAGGATGTTGCCCTTGCAGCGCAGTTGTTTCGCTGTAAGGAAGCACTAGCTGGTCTCCATAGGCTTTATCGCTGGATGCTATGACAATTCGACTCACACCTCCAACGCGGCGGCAAGCTTCTAGAATATTCCAAGTACCTTTAATATTGGTTTCAAAAGTTGCGAGCGGCTCTCTATTTGCAACTCCCACAATTGTCTGAGCTGCTAAGTGAAACACCGTATCTACTTCATACTCATTAATCGCTCGTTCTACTGTTGACAAATCCTCGACACAACCGCGAACGATATTAATCTGTCGGTACCAGTCTCCAGCATAAAGTCGGGATTGCGGCACTAAGTCCCGAACTAATCCCGTTACCCAAGCTCCTCTTTCCAGCAGCTCAGCTACTAACCAGTTGCCCAAAAGGCCGGTGCAGCCTGTCACCAACACAGATCGATCGCGCCAAAATTCACTCATTCCCACAGCCTCCAAGGAGCATCACCATTATCCCTAAGTTCGTTCCAATATTTATACTCGCCGTAGGTATCATCGCAAAAAAAAGAAACCTTCGTGCTGGTAAGCCATCAATTGCCCCTGGGCATCTCACCGCCCTAGAGGCTCTCACTCTACCATACAATCATTTGCCTCCAAATAATCAAATACGGTGTAGGAACGGCGGGGTCGAAAGGGGCTGCTTGCTCGATCGCACTATATCTAACCTATGTCTGTGGGACGGCCGATCGATCGGGCATCAACTCCCTCTTTGCCTCAGTCCCAAATGGCAATACTTTTGCAGGAAAGAGCGTCCGATCCGGCTGTTGGCAGGATTTGGCCCGTAGGGCGATCGCAGAGAGTTAAACTGCAGCAGCAGAGCTTCGTCGTTTTCTGTATACTGCACTTTACCTTCGAGCCGATCGAACATTTCCAACACCAACTCATCGATCTCTTCTGGAGTATTATCGATTACTTGAATGCCCCAGGAATAAAGAAGTTTGCTGTTGAGATTGAAAAAGAAGCGAGGTAAGAGTGCTTCTTCAAACGTGAGATAGCGATTTTCTACGGACGATCGAGCTAGTTTGGGAATAAACAGATCCAAATTCGACTGCGGGCGCCCGGAAATCGGCCAAGTGTTGGTAATAGCGCTGGGAACGCCAAATACCAAGGGAACGCAAGCGAGCCCGGAAGCGCTTCCCAGAAAGAAACGACACTCAGCAGACAAAAAAACATCCATCCAATCGCTTTTTGCGTCAGTGCGAGCGTAGTCAATTACCTGTTTCATCGGTGGCAGCGGTTTCATGGTACGATCGCCCATGCGGATGACCCAGCCGCCCCGCGCTACGATCGACTCGATAGCCAATGAGTAAGTATCAACATCAGCACTGCGGTGCGTAGTCATTCCTTCTCGGCGGAAGCCATCTTCTCGAACGTGGAGGCACACAAACCAAGCATTTTTAGGCACTCCAAGCTGTTGCAAACAGTTCCATCCCCGCTCGAAATCCGAGGGCGACAGGCTCAGCAGCGGCGGTTTTGCTTCTGTTTGCCACTGTTTTTGCACTGTGGCAAAAGCATAACCCAGATCTACCATTTGTCCGCTGGCAAGTTTGATGTGGTAAAGGGTGTATTCCAAACAGCGCATCGTCTTCGCTAGCGGCAGCAGGCGATCGATTGTAGGGGGGTCGGTGATAATGTGGAGGTAGGGCCGCCAGTAGTCGAGCAAACAAGGATTGATAACTTGTTCCGGAGGCGCTAACAGAATTGTATGGCATTCAGGCCGCCAGCCGAGGATGCCCATTTTAATATAAAGATCTATATTGAGAGCTAGGTGGCCGATCGCTCCCAGCCAAGGCCAATTTGTGAAATATTCCGGCGTGATAAAGCGAATACCCAAATTTCCCAGGGGATGCTGGGCAAGCTGAGAGTTATATATTTCGATCGCCCCTTCCGCAGAGTCGATCGATTCGTATAATTTACCCGCATCGTAAAAATTCCAGCTCATTTTCATCCAAGCTTCTACCAGCTTGAGGCAAGCTTCCGTCCAATGTGGTTTTAGTTCGAGAACTTTTTGATAAATCTCGATCGCTTCTGCTAATTTTCCTTGCTGTATTAGTAAATTTCCCAGGTTAAACAGCGCCTCTTCCCCTACAGAAGGTTTGTTTTGTTTTTGCTTTTCCCCATCTATTTCGGCTTGCTCTATCAGTAAATTGACTAGGTTGGTACGCGATAATTCTCGATCGAAATTGAGGACGATCGCTTTTTTATAGCTCTCAATTGCCTCGATCCGCCTGTTTTGTTGCGTTAATATTTCCCCGAGTTGGCAGTAATTTTCTGCCTGTTCTGGTGCGAGGTTAATAGCTTTGCGGGTTGTGGCTATCGCAACTTCCAACTGCTGCTGTTTTGTCAGAGTTTCTGCTAAATTGCGGTAGGAATCTTTCACTGATGGATTAAGTTTAATCGCCTGAAAATAACAACTTTCCGCTTCATTCCACCGCTGCTGTTTTGCCAATATTTCCGCAGCTTGACAGTAGGAGGCTGCCGCTGCTTCGCGATCGCCCTGCTTGCATAGGGCTGCCCCCAAGCCGGTGTAAAATCTATAAAAATCAGGGGAAAGCTCGATCGCGCGGCGGTAAGAGGCGATCGCATCCTCCCAGCGACAGAGTTTTGCCAAAGCTTCGCCTAAATTGTAATAAGACCAAACCGAGTTAGGATTTAGTTGAATGGCGCGATCGCACGCCGTAACAGCTTCCTCCCAGCGATCGAGTTTAGCTAAGGTTTCCCCCAAATTGTGGTGAGACAAATAAAAATTGGGGTTAAGTGCGATCGCTTGGCGGTAACAGGCGATCGCTTCTGCCAACAAGCCTGCTTGCTTAAGTTTGTTTGCTTTCTGAAAATAACTTACTGTCATTAATTACCGAACGCTCAACATCTGTTTCTGGTAGCGAACCTTTCATCAACCCATCTAGAATACAATGACAAATGCACAAATGGGTAATTTCAGCAAATCCATAGGCCATCGTGGGAACGTAAAAATTGAGATCTCCTAATTGACGCAGGGGATTATCCGGCGCAAAAGCTGAAAGCGTGATGACGTAACAGCCCATTTTAGCAGCTTGAGTTGCCCCAGCTAAAATATTAGCCGATTTTCCCGAACTGCTGATGGCAAACACAATATCGCCCGATTGGGCAAAGGTGGCGATCGGCTTGCTAAAAACTTGTTCGTACCCAAAATCATTGCTGATGCAAGTGAGGAGGGCTCCGTCATTGAAAGCCATCGAGGGAAATCCTCCATTGCGCCAGTAATCTATTGCTTGGTGACTTGCTACCGCAGCGCTGCCGCCGTTACCAATGAAAATTACTTTTCGTTGCTGTTTGCTTTGTTGGGATACTAAAGCAGCCGCCCGACTAACTGCTTCGGAAAAGGTGAGGGGATAAAGTTCTTTGTCACTCGCTTCAAAGTTTTCGCTTAAATTTGCAAGTTGGCGGAAATAGTCGGTAGCAAAGGGTAGTTCTGAGGCAAAATTTTGCATATTTTGTGTTCGATGGCGTAAGTTTTAACTAATCTGAAACCGACCACTTTAACTTTTTTGTTGTGAATTCCTGCCAAGCCAAACTAAGTTCTGGAAAATCAATGGCTTCCACAACTTGCGGCAGCATCCGAGGAATTTTGGGCACTAAAGGCAGTTGAGTTAATTCCTCAAATGTAAATAGTTGGAAGGCTTGTCCTTCGGTTAAGGTTAATTGGCTAGTTCCAACTGTCAGGGGAATGCCAAAAATATAGATGGTGCAAGCTCGATCGGGTACTTCCCAAGTCAGCAAGTATTTCGGTTCCGGCGGCATCCAGCAAAGTTCTTCTGCGATTTCTCGCTTCATCGCTTCGACAGGAGTTTCGCCTGCTTCCACGCTACCGCCGAACAATCCCCAGCGATCGGGGGCTATGATTTCAGGTATATTGTCTCGAAGTTGCAATAACAGGCGACTTCCTTGGTAGAGGAATGCTTTGGAAACCTGAAGATTCACCGTCGCAGCAGCATTTTGCACCATAAATTTTAGGTTTTTCCCAAATATTCAAACCATGCTTTTGTGGCTTCCTGAATCGAATCAGGCGTCCACACGGGTGCTTCTCGCCACAAGTCGATGTTCGCCAACATCTGCGCTACCCCTTCGGGGAAAGGAACTTTTGGTTCCCATCCCAAGAGAGTTTTAGCCTTGGTGATGTCTCCCCAAGTGCAATCAGGTTCTCCGGGGCGTTTGGGGATGTGGACGATGGGGCCGCCCAATAGTTCCACTAAGGTGAGGACGCTTTGAGGATTTCCCGATCCGATGTTGATAATTTCGCCGGTGACATCCGATGCTGCTGCGGTGACAAAAGCTTCTACCACGTCGCTGACAAAGGTAAAATCTCTGGTTTGCGTGCCATCTCCGACAAGGGTGAAGGGTTTACCTGCTAATTTTTGAGCTAAAAAGACGCCGAAAACTGCACCGTAGGCCCCTGTAGTTCTCGATCGGGGCCCGTAGACGTTAAACAAGCGCAGGGAGAGGGCGGGGAGTTTGTACACTTTTGCCCAGTGCATCACCATTTGCTCGCCTAAATATTTGGTCAAGCCGTAGGGGTGTTCGGGCTCACAGGGATAGGTTTCGGGTGTGGGATAGGTGTCTGGGATGCCGTAGCAGGTGGAGGATGCGGTGTAGACGAAGCGTTGGATTTGAGCGCTGCGGCAAGCGTCTAGCAGGCTAAAGGTGCCTTGAACGTTCGAGTGGTAGTATTGGCTGGGGTTTTCGATCGACGGTACTAAGTCGGCCAGCCCTGCTAGGTGGAATACCCAGTCTATTCCTTCTAGGGTTGAGGGGGCGATCGCGGCTGCGTCTTGTTCTAGAAAGTTAAAGGTGTTGTAGGTTTTGGCTTGTTCTAAGTTGGCAAGGCGGCCGACAATCAGGCTGTCGAGGCCGGTGACGGTGTGGCCGAGGGCTAAGAGGCGATCGCACAGGTGGCTGCCGATGAAGCCCGCAGCGCCGGTTACTAAGCAGTGTTTAGATGCAGTCAATCAGTTTCTCCTCACATTTTGAGATGGTTTCACTTGCTTGAATTTTACAAGTTTTGGATCAATTCCCAATACTTGTTTCCCGCTTCGAGTTCCACATTAAAGATTTCTTTGAGCGTCGATCGCGCCGCATTCCACTGTACGTCTTCTGGATTGACGCGATAGCGTCCCAAATATTCCGTACAAATTCGCCTCAGAGCGCGGTAAATTTTAGTTTCCACAGTTGCAGGACTAAAATTGTGCGTGCCGACAAAGCTCATTAAAGTATCTAGAGCAACATCAGTGGCAGAGTTCAAAATACAGAAATAAGCATATTTGAGGGTTGCTAGTTCCAAACTTTCCCCTTTGTAGCGATCGCGCACCCAATCGTACTTTCTCAGCCACACGCCATCCGTACCGATCAAAGTTCCGTAGCGATCGTTATCTGGAACTAAGGGATTCGGATTGCGAAACAAAGCATGGCGCGGCACTCCCCGACCGAAGTAATCGAAATTTATCAAAAAGAAATCCCGCGCTTTGAGGTGATTGAAAATTTCGGGAAACAGAGGAACATTTTTGTATATCTCCTCAAATAAAAGTTCTACCCGCAGCCCCAATACATTAGATGAAATTTGCTTTTCGGCTCCCTCTAAAATTTCTAATTCCGAACCTTCTGTATCTATTTTGAGAAAGTCAATATCTATGTTTCGCGAACTTGCCCAACTATCGAGGGATGAAGTTTTCACGCGAATTACAGATTCTATTTCCCCTTCACCCGGTCTGTATCGTTTAAACCATTCCGAGTCGAGATTGGGAGGGTAAAAAGAACAATATCCCCGGTGTTTGGTGATATAAAAATCTCTTTCTCCTTCTGCTTTTGCCAGAGCCAGCTCGACCACTTCAAAACCCGATCGAGAATTGTACTTTCTCAGGCGTTGGGCCTCTTCTGGATCTGGCTCAAAGGTCAGGTAAAGTAATTCTCCAGCAAATCCCGACCATGAGGGGTGCATCCCGTAACGACCGCCCACATCAACGACGATCGTCGTGCTTTTATGAGGTTCCATGCCAACACCTATTTTCAAAAGTTACTGTAGCAAGCCGTGCATATTTTAGGGATATTTCCCCCTAAATGAGCGCGTCTGAAGGCAATCATTTGTTCGCTATTCCACTCCTGTGTTAAGTTGCGCGCATCCCCGAGTTCGCAGACTTCTGGATTCGCCACCATGCAGCAAGGAACTATTTTCATATCTGATGAGATATAAAGTCGATCGAACGGCCAGGGGCAGAGTTTTTTGGGGTCGGTGGTATCGTATTTTTGGTCGATGAACCAGAATGTAACTTCGACGTTGTGTTGTTTGCCAATAGCAATCAGCCGTTCTGCCATTGACAAATCAAACCGTCTGTGCACATCTACTTTTTGATTGACTTCCCGCCACTCGTCTTGACCCCAATCATTCACGTCAAGAGACAAAGTTAAACGCTCGAAACCCAAGTCAGCAGCGAGGACGGGAAACTGTTCCAATTCAGAAAAATTATCTTGCTGAACTACCGTCCACATTCGAGTGCGCTTGCGGTTAGTATCGCGACAATACTCATTTAGCAAGCGACAGTTTTCGACCACCTTTTCAAAGCGACCCCCGCGCCGAATTTTTTCGTAAGTTTCTTTCGCAGTTCCATCAACAGAAACCTGCAATTCGCAGATATCTGCATCGATCAGTCGCCGGTAATTGTCTTGGAAATGCAAGATTGAAGCATTGGTTGTTGACCTTACCCAAATATGTTTCGATCGGGCATACTCGATCATTTCAAAGTAGCATTTGCCCAACAATGGTTCGCCCATTCCTTGCAATTTGATTTCAATCAATCCGTACTGGCGATCGATCAAATCTTTGTAATCCTCAAAAGACATATCCTCCGCCCGTTTAAAACCCTCCCAATCACTGACCTGGCACATCGTACAGTGATAGTTACAGCGGCTGACATTTTCAATGTCAAGCATGACGGGTAAGTAGTCGAGAACTTCACCCCTTTGAGCCGCTTGGTACTTGAGATAATTCTCTTGTCGCTGCGGAAATGTTTTGAACCCGGCAGCCAGGGTCGCTTCGTACAAACTAGCGTCGCGGAACGGTCGGGGTAACGTGTTAAGTCTATCCATAGTTGCAGTACCTTACTTTTTTTCTTCACAAATCCGCAGTAAAGCGCAAGGCTTCGTCAACAATCATGCCGATGTCGTAATAGCGGTAATTCCCCATCCGACCCACCGAAAAAACGTTGTCTGGCATCTCTTTGCGGTAGCGATCGGCTATTTCTTGCTGCTCTTTTATCGGATATGGATAAAGTTTGTTGCTCGTAGAAGGAATTTCCATTCCTAACAAAGTCGTAGGAGATTTGTAGCCGGTAAGTTTTTTATATTCAACTACGCGGGTAAAAACTTCATCGTTGGCATAGTGCAAGAAAAAAGTCGGGTCGGGAATGACTTGTTCGACTGGCAATACCAGCTTAATAAAATCGCGACCGATATACTTGAGTTCCCCATACTCGAAGTCAAACAGCAAATCTGGGGAAAGAGAACTTACCAAAATATCTGACTTGATCCACTCTCCCTTAACTTGCACTGCTGCTTTTTGCACGTCAAAGGCTTCGATGTGGCAATTCATCCAAAGCGTTACTCCCGGAGTATTGGCGCAGATGTCGAAGTAGTCGTCCCAGCCGCGCAGCGAGATAGGATAAGAGATGAAAAATTCCGGGCGAACTTCTTTGGTTCCCGTCCGCAATTGTACGCCTTTACCATCAAATTTGAAGTCAGTCAGTACCGTATTGGACTCTATTTGCCACATCTTTTTCGAGTAGTTTTTAACAAACTTGTCGTACAGTGTGGCACCAACTGAGTAAATCCAATATTCCTCGAAGTTTCGCGCCGTACTCGGATCGGGCCTTTCGCTCAACTCCTGCTCTATTTTCTCTTTGTCTGGCATCAGGGGAATGTCATCGGCATGGATTGGGTAGGAGTAAAATTGACCGTCCCGTTCCACATAAGTTAACAAGTAATGATCGAGCAGTCGTTGGGGAACTCGTTCCTGTAAAAAGTTGAAAACCGACTCGTGGGCCGTGAATAGGTGGCGCGGACCAAAAGTGTAAGGATGACCCCCATAATATAAGGTTTGACATCCGCCCCCGAGTTGGGACGCACACTCAATTAATGTAACTTGCCATCCTTTGTTAGCTAGTATGTGAGCCCAAGTACAGCCTGCAAAACCACCGCCAATAATTGTTGCTGTTTTCACTGATTTTTCCTTAATTGTGCAACTGATTTTTTGTTTAGTTGTTAAACAACTTTATTGTTGTTCGATCGCAAATTGCTAATCATCTAAGTAGGTGATGAAAGAGCGACCCCACCATCCTACTTGGATGTGTGGGGCAAATTTGAAGCGACTTTTTTGCTGAAACTCTGCGAAGGCTTTGGCAACTCCTTTAACAGGCGAACCTTTGTAACCTGTAAATAAGTCGTCAATATATAACAAGCTACCTTCTTGCAGCAAGGGTTCTATAAATTCAAACACGGGGACTGCTGATTCGTATAAGTCGCAGTCAATACAAGCTAAAGCTATTTTATTGTTTTTCGCTAAAAAGCTTTGTTGTAACTCGGGGGTGAGCCTTTCTTTATAGAATCCTGCGATCGTTTGACAGCTATCTACATAAATCCCGTGTTCTTTGATTAAATGCCAGAATTCTTCTTGGGCAGTTTTGAGAGCGCCTTGTTGCCAAACTTGGTGGCTGGGTTGCGATTCGACTGCTGGAAGTCCCTCGAAACTGTCGAAGGCAAAGAATTTCATTGATTCTAGGTTGTGCCTTCTGGCTTCGGTGAGCGCCATCCTAAAAGTTCTCACTCGGTGGCAGCCGTATTCGTGATAGTCTCCTTCTATTTTGTTGTCTGTCAAGAAATCAAAAGCTTGCATAAAAAAAGCTAGTTTTTGACATTGACGGTTGGTTTGATTGTAAGCGATTTCGTCCTGACGGCTCCAATTTTCTAAGTCAGAGCCGTTTGCGAGTTTGACCCAAGGTTCTTGAAGTATGGGTTGGGTTTGGGTGTATTCATTGCTGTTATTCATGTCAATTCACCTCCTGCAATTTGATTGTCTGGCCGGAAGTAAGAACGGATACCTACCTCCAACTCCGTGAAACGAAAATTTGGCACTGCGGAATTTAGATAAGCGGTATCGAATAGCAAGTCAAAGTCTCTTCCTGCATCGGCTGCTTCGTAGATTGTTTCAAATTCCACGGCTCCGATCGCGCCCACTAAATTAGCTATGTCGATTATAGTACAACTTGTGCCGGTTGCTACATTTATAATTCCGTGAAGCTGCCCGGGTATTAATAGTTGGATTAGGCGGCAAATGTCCGTAATGTAAACGTAATCGCGCCGTTGCTTCCCGCTACCTTTAATAACTACTCGCTTGTCATTTTTTATGGCTGAGACTATTTTCTTAATAACGCTGCGATCGTTGGGCGCCGCACCGTAAATACCGGGAATTCGCAGGATTGTTACCGGACACTTTACTTCTCCTAAAGACATTAGCATTGATTCGCAGGAAGCTTTGGCAAGTCCGTACCAAGTGTCTGGATTTACGGGCGATCGTTCGGTAAGCGGCAGACTCGGTTTGCTGCCGTAGACATCAACGGAACTAAAATAGATAATCGAGCGAGCATTTGTCAGTTTGGCACATTCTATTAAGTTGTTAACTATTTCTAAGTTATCTTTATAAGAGTTAAAGGAATTTTCTACTAATCTGCTGATGCCTGCAAAAAATACAATTGTCGGAGATGCCTCATTGCTAAAAGATTTAAAAAAATTAGAAACTTCCCCAGCTTTTAAAAAGTTACAATCTTTTGAGGACAATGAAAGCGCGCGAGCGATATTGCCACCAAGGTATTTAGTGAAGTAACCGCCTATGTAGCTATTTTTACCGATAATAATTATCTTTGGGTCCTTCAAAACAGTTTGCTCCTTTACCTTGTTTTATTCGATCGCCCTAATTTTGCCAGTCAGGGTGGATCAGGGCGATCGCCCGCTTGCAGCTTTCCATTCCCTCCTCTAGTTTCCCCTGCTGTTGCAGTGCGACTCCGAGGCGATAGAATTGCCTCTTCCAGCTTGCCAATTTTTGCCTGGGCGATTCCCATCAGTAAATATGCTTGCCCTGAGTGGGGGTTAGTTATAATCGCCTGTTGGTATTCAAAAATTGCCTCCTCAATTGTACCAGAATTCACAAGTTCATTACCAGAATTTATATAATCGCCGGACAGTTTTTGATAATTTCTATATTCCTCAACTGCGGGAGCGGTGGAGGCGCTGTTTGAAAGGTATTTACCGTCATAGGGTATCCGAAACTCTGAGTCGCTAAGTTTTTGTATTGCTACAAAAATTAACCGGGGTTCTTTAATAGAACTTGTTAAGGATTCTACCAAATACGGACTGTATGGCGTAACAGGTTTGACACTTTTTACATCCACAACTGACAGAGCGAGCAATTTATAATTGTTAGCAGCGGCTAGCCCTACAAAAAAACATGGCTGATAGTTATAAAATCCGTGATTGAGCGAGCCGTGAAAAGGTAAGCCGTGAACCATCACTCCGCCTGCTTTGCACAAATTGTGAATATTTTTAAAGCATTGGTATTGATTAAAGCAATGTTCGGAACTTCCGTGATTTGTCACTAAATCGAATTGTTCTGAGTATCCATAAGTGGCCTGCAAATCTTTATTCATATCAAAAACTAAAGAGTTTGACGAGTCACAAGTATCGATACAGTTATAAGTTTCTAATCCAAAGCTTTCGTATAGCGATCGAGCTGCGATCGGTGCGCCCGGAGTGTGGCTAAACTCTCCTAATTCTCGAACGATCGTAGCTGCAAAATCATCCCAACTTGCAACCATAATACTCTGCTCGCCGATTTCAAGAACGCTTTTTAAATTATTGAAGCACCCCCGCTCTTTCAACAAACAGTAAAAATTAAATGTTGTGATGCCAATTCCCATAATGACCCCTTCTCAAATATTGCAATACTTTAGAAAGTATGTTTCTCGATCGAAGTTTACTTTTGCCAGTCAGGGTGGATCAGGGCGATCGCCCGCTTGCAGCTTTCCATTCCCTCCTCTAGTTTCCCCTGCTGTTGCAGTGCGACTCCGAGGCGATAGTGTCGATCGCCTCGTCCAACTGACCTAATTTTTGCAGGGCAACTCCCATCAGTATATATCCGTTCCAAGCGTATATATTAGTTATAATCGCTTGCTGGTATTCAAAAATTGCTTCTTCAATTTGACCTGACTCAACTAATTGATTGCCTCTATTTATATAATCGCTCGAGCTTTTTTGATAAGCTCGGTATTCACTTACTATAGCACCTGGTGAAACAGTGTTCGAGAGATATTGACCGTCATAAGGCACGCGAAATTCTATGTCATCGAGTTTCTGGAAAGCAACAAAAATTAATCGGTGTTCTTGAGAACAAGTGACTAACGACCTGACAATATAATCGCTATACGGTATGAGAGATGTTACATTCGCCTCAGTGACAACCAGGGACAATAATTGATAGTTATTTGCAGCAGCCAGCCACATAAAGAAAGAGGCATGATAGTTATAAAAACCGTGATTTAGCGCGCCTTGAAATGGCAGACAATGAATCATTAATTCACCGACTTTGCATAAATCGTGTATGTTGCTAAAGCACTGATATTGGTGGAAACAATGTTCGGAAGTGCCGTGATTGGTGACGAGATCGAATTGTTGCGAGTATCCGTAGGTTTCCTTAAAGCTTTTATTTAGATCGAAAACCAGAGCATCGGGCGATTCATCAGTATCTATACATTTGTACAGCTCGAATCCCAACTTTTCGTAGAAAAACTTAGCGGCGATTGTTTGACGGTTACTGGGGTCAAAACCTTCTACTAATGGCTCGACTTGAGGGACGCGAGATGCAAAATCCTCCCAGTTTCTAACTACCACTTCCTGAGAACCGAGTTCGCAAACACTTTTTAAATCTTTGAAGTAGCCTCGATCGATCAGAATTGAGTAAAAATCCAATGTCGTGATTCCAATTGCCATAATGCTTGCTTTCCCTTCGGCTGTATTGTGTACTGCTTAAATTCCCAACAAGTCAAACTATTGTCGGTGACAAATCGAGTTCTCAAAAAATGGTTCGGTTTTTCGGAAACAATCGCCTGCTAGCTTTTTGCCGATCGGCCCGTGCATAGTTTAACAGAAAAGCTACTTCCCGATTTGTTTATGCTCGATCGCCCCGGGCCGGCAACAGCCCAGCGTACTTGCGCAAAAAATTCATTCCCATGCGACTCGATCCGTAGCACTTATAACTGTCTGCCAGCGTCGCGAATTGATTTTGCAAGTCCTCATCTGCTTTTGCGTACTCAACTTTCCCCTCCAAACGTTCCAGCATTTCCACAACAACATCATTAATTTCTTCGGCGGTATTATCTACTACCGTAATGCCCATATCAGCAAGCACCTGGGTACTGAAAACATGACCCACCGGAGGAGGGATTAACTCAGCAAATGTCAGCAAACGCTGTTTGCTCTCAGAGAAATAAAGCTTGGGAATCAAAATATTTTGACTGTACCAAGAACGGAAGGCTCCTAAAGGTACCCAATTTGTTAAAGCGCAGGGGACTCCAAAAATAGAAGGTACAAAACAAAGTCCCGAACTCGTGCCGATAAAAAACCGACACTCAGCACAGAGAAACACATCCATCCAATCGCTTTTAACATCGGTGCAAGCATAGTCAATTATCTGCTTCATGGCGGGCAACGGCTGCATTGTGGTATCGCCCACGCGAATTACCCACCCACCGCGAGCGACGATCGACTCGATCGCCAACAGATATGTATTAATGTCAGCATTGCGGTATTTCTGACATTTTAGTCCTTGATGGTATCCGCCGTTAAAGCCATCCTCCCGAACGTGCAAACAAACAAACCAAGCATTTCGAGGTACGCCCAAAGATTGCAAACAGCGCCACCCTGCCTCGCGATCGGAATCTGACAGCGAGAGCAACGGAGAACGCCCTTCCAATTCCCATTGTTTTTGTACTGCGGCTCCTGCCTCAGTATAAAGCATGGTTTCTCCATTCGCTAAAGTAACCGAGTACAAACTCTCTTCGAGATATCGCGCATTGTTAGAGCATTGCTCTTGAATTTCTGGTTCCGAAACCATTTCTATATAAGGGCGCCAGTAGTTAAGAAAATGAGGGTTAGCAATGTGCTGATTTGGCTTGAGCAACAACTGCCGGCGGTGAGGTGAAAGCCAGCCCAAGGCTTGCATTTTTAGATGCCAATCTATCAAAGCTATGTGACCGATCGCCGCTGTCCAAATATTAGATAAAAACCGCACATTTAAGCGATCGAGATCGTGCGATCGAGCCAATTTTTGCTGTACTTGATGCGCTCTGACAAGCATATTCCGCCACTGTTCGCTTTGCCCGCGCAAGCAAAATCTCGCTCCAATAATAATGTATGCTTGCAGCCAGTCTGGCTCGATCTCGAACATCCGTTCCCAGCAAGCTATCGCTTCATCGTGACGGTCTAGTTCGTCGAGGGCAATGCCTTTTAGATAATATGCTTCCTGCCAATCAGGTCTGAGGCTCATTGCTTTCTGGTAACTTTCCAGCGCTTCGGCGAATCGACCTTCTTGCGCGAGCAGGCTGCCGCGATCGTAATGTGCATTTGCCAAGCTGTGGCAATAGCCGATCGCTTGTTGGTAAATATCTATTGCCTCATCCGTGCGACCCCGCTCTTCTAGCGCTTTTCCCCAATGGGTCAAGGCCTCTCCCAAGAGTTCGGAATATTTATAATAATTTGGTTTCAGAGCCGTTAGGTGGCGGTAGGCTGCGATCGCTTCTTGAAGATATGCTGATTTGATTAAGAAAATTATTAAAGACTTACATTCTGGCGATTCTTGAATCTCAGCAACTATTTGCCGGCGTTCTGTGCCCTGGCGCAGATACTGAAGGAAGTGCTTTTTGCCGTCGGGATCTGGCTCGCGTTTCAGATAAGTTAAATATACTTTTTGGATAAAATCTGCGTCGCTCTGTTGGCTGCTTGTTTCTAAAAAGCCTTCGTTGCCGACATAACTTATTTGATTTATAGATTCAGCATTCTGACCTATCGACCGGATATTTTCCGCTAGTTTGCTGTATGTTTGTAAAGATTCCCCTAAATTTTCTAACGTTACTTCCCGGGCAAGTTTGTACAAGCTTTCGCCCAGCTTTTTGTGAAAGCCATAAAAATCCGGGTTCAGAACGCTAGCGCTGTGGTATTCGACGATCGCCCGGGAAAGATCGCCCATTTTTAGCCAAATATCTCCTAGATTGTGGCGAGTCCAAGCCGATTTGGGGTGGAGCGCTAGGGCGCGATCGTAACAATTCACAGCCTCCTCAAATCTGCCTATTTTTTCCCAGCATTCTCCTAAATTGTGATAGTGCCAATAATTATTCTCGTTTTCGTTAATAGCATCTTGATAATAGCCGATCGCTTCTTCATATTTACCCTCATGTTTGAGCTTGTTTGCTATTTGAAAACTCAGATTTTTCTGCAGAAACTCTTGATTCATAACTTTACCTCAACTGTATCTATATTTTCCACTTAATTATGCTTGCCATCCAAATCTCTCCAACAGACGCTTTGGCATCAAACTCGAAGCCTTCTCGATTTGTTGGGGCGAAAACACTTCCCGCCATTCGTCAACCCGTCCTTTTCGATAGTGAGTACCCTCCATGAATTTGGGCGGTTCGGGCAAAGGAAAATTTGACTTTTCCAGCTCGTAAAAATTTAGGATAGACTCAAACAAAGCTTTAGGATCGCTTACTAAATCTTCGTGTTTAGTAAAGAGTATTTCCGGATAAAATGATGGATTTTCTTCCGCATCCAGCCACCCTTCTATCCATTGAATAGCCTTGGGCAAGAATCCGCTTTCTATTTCATGACTTATTTGCTCGCTAATTGACAGAGAGAAATAATCCGCCGGACAACATTTAAATTTGAAAAATAATTCTTCCTGAGTTGGTACGTCCCTAGATTGTTGAGTTCTGTTGAGATGATCCACCCAAGATAAAAGCGCTTGACGCGGATCGCGAACGTTCACCAGCAGTCTGTCTGCAATCCGCATTGTTGTGAATTGATTCCACTCGTGAGGATTCGTATGAACTGTGATGACGCACGATACTGGTTTTGTATATATTTCTGGCGATTTTATTTGCCAATAATAATCCAATAAACCTATCGGCACGCACCCCACTAAATCCGTCGGCGATCCGGGGATATTTAACCCTTTTTGCAAAGCGTTAGCAATGTAGACTGTTCCTGATTTCGGTAAAGCGCACAGACAAATAGCACCGATTTCGCCGCGCGATCGGGCTGCTGCGAACTTAACTTTATTTGAGCGATAATAACGGCGCAGCGCTTCATCGTGCCGGCCCTGCATGATTAATAAATCTGCCAGCAGGAAGTTACCTTCTACAGAGTTAGGGTTAATTTCCACGACTCGCTGGCAGCAATAAGTTGCTTTGTCAAGCTCGTTATTGATTCGCAGGAAAGGCACTAGCTTCAGCAGCGCTTCTGCTAAATCCGGTTGAATTTCAGCCACTTGCTCGTAGCTTTGAATTGCCAAATCGAATTTACTTTGCTGCAATCTGATATTTCCCAAGTTGTAGTAAGCTGCTGCTAATTTGGGATTAATGGCGATCGCTTGTTGGATAATTGCTATTGCCTCAGCAACTTGACCCCGCGCGAATAGCAATTTACCTAAATCATTATAGGCTTCATAAAAATTAGGATTGATTTTTATTGCTTGCAGGTAGGCTTCTCTTGCTCGATCGGCTCGATCGCCCGTCACGTAAATATTCGCTAACTGCCACCATATTTCCGCATTTTCTGGCTCGATTTCTAGCAGTTGTTCATAAGCTGTTACATCCAGAGGACCTGTGCCCGATCGCCCGTCACGTAAATATTGGCTAACTGCCACCATATTTCTGCATTTTCTGGCTCGATTTCTAGCAGTTGTTCATAAGCTGTTACATCCAGAGGATTGAGTTTGATTATTTGCAAGTAAGCTTTTTTTGCTGGCTCGATCCGATTCTGGGCTGCGTAAATATCGGCCAACTGCCACCATATTTCTGCATTTTCTGGATCTATTTGTAGCAGTTTTTCGTAGGCTATTACGTCGTCGGGATTGAGTTGGATTATTTGCAGGTAAGCTTCTCTGGCTTTTTCAAGATTCTTTTGTTTGAGGTATAGATTGGCTAACTGCTGCCAAAGTTGCCAGTTATCGGGTTGAAGTTGCAGCAAGCTTTGGTAAACTTCTACAGCATCGGGATTGATTTGAAGCGCGCGATCGTAAGCTGCTCTTGCTTCTGCTTGTCGCGATCGTTGCAGGTAGAAATTGCCTAACTGATAGAAGAATTCCCAGTAATCTGGTTGAATAATTTCCGACTCATTGGGCTTCATCTCCAGCGCTTTTTGATAACAGGCGATCGCTTCGGACCATCGTTGCAATTTAGCGAAGGCTTCGGCTTGATTGTAATAAGACCAAGCTGAGTTAGGATTTCTTTCTATAGCGCGACTGTAACATTTGACTGCTTCATCCCACCTCCCAACTTTCGCCAAAGCTTCTCCCAAGTTGTGGTGAGACAAATAAAAGTCAGGATTGAGATCGATCGCCTGGTTGTAATGGGCGATCGCTTCCTCTAATTTTCCTTCATGTTTGAGTTTGTTTGCCAATTGAAAATAGTTAACAGTCATTTATTTCTCGAAGCTCTTACCTTACAAAATATCTAATTCAGCAATTATTTATTATCTGGCCGACCAGCCAAATCTATCCAGCAGTCGTTGTGGAATCATGCTAGATGCTAGTTCCGCCTGTTCGGGAGTAAACACTTCCCGCCATTCATCAACCCTTCCTTTTCGATAGTGAGTACCTTCCTGAAATTTTGGAGGTGCGGGAAAAGTAAATTGCGTTTTTTCTATTTCATAAAATTCTAAAATAGATTCCCAAAAACTCTGGGGATTAGTTGCCAAATCCTCAAATTTGGTAAAGAGAATTTTAGGGTGAAATAATGAATTTGTTTCAGCATCTAGCCAGCCTTGTATCCACTCAATAGCATAAGGCAAAAATCCGCTTTTAATTTCCCAATCAATTTTTTCACTCAAGGTAATCCAAAAATATTTTTCTGGATATTTGAAACTTCTAAATAGCTCTATTTGATTTCCTGCCAATCTCACTCTATTCATGTGAGCTATCCAAGATAGAATTGTTTGACGCGGGTCGCGCACATTAATCATTAGTTTATCTATCATTAGGCTAATTGCAAACATATTCCACTCGGAAGGATTTGCGTGTTCGAGCCAGACACCTGATGTTACTAATCTATTGATATAATCGGAGAAATTTTCTGAAGTTGATAAAGACAAATAATAATCATTTATCCCTCCACTGCTGAGGTCTATCGATAAATGTGGTAAATTTAACCCTTTCGACAAACTCTCTCTAATATATACAGTCCCCGACTTAGGCAGGCAACATCCAACAAACGTTCCTAATTCTCCCCGGAGCTGCCTTTGGGAATATTTGATTTGATTTGCCTTATAAAAGCTATACATTGCCCGCTCGCGCTTGCTTTCCATCATCAGCAAGCGACCCATTTCAAACATAAACTCCGCAGAGCAAGGATGGTTTTCTACAACTCGTTGATAGCATTCAACTACTCGCTCTAGTTGATTAGAGTTCCGCACTTGCCCTATCAGTTGGGCAATTTGTTTTACCAGATATGGTTTAATTTCAATGGCTCGTTCGTAACTCTCAATGGCTCGATCGATTTCTCCATTCCGTGCCAGTATTTTACTCGATGCGCAGTGTGCTTCTGCTAATTTAGGGTTAATAGCTTTCAGCTTTTCGTAGGCTTCTATTGCCTGTTTCCAATTATTCGTTCTTGCATATTCATTTCCTAATTTCCACCACATTTCCCAATTATTCGGTTCAATTTCAAGCAGGTCGTGATAAACTTGCACCAAGCAGGGATTCATTTCAATAATCCGCTCGTAAGCCTTTACTGCCTCCGCCGTTCGATTTTGCTTGACTAATACCTTCCCCAGCTTCCACCATTTTTCCCAGTTATTGCTGTCGATTTCCAATAATTTTTGATAAGCTTCTACATATTCTGGATTTACTTCTATTGCTCGGCGATAAGCCTCAGCAGCATTTCCGGGCTGCTGAAGCTCGGCTAATAGTTTTCCCAAATCTCCCCAGAGTTTCCAGTTATCCGGCTCTAGTTTCAACAAGCTTTCGCAAGCAGCAACTTCACCGGGATTTAACTCAATAATGCGGCGGTAAGTTGCTGCTGCTTCTTCCCGCAACTCTTGTGGCAGTTGCAGCTTTCCTAACTTTTGCCACATTGCCCGATTGTGCGGTTCAATTTCTAGGATGTTGAGATAAATTTCTACGGCATTTGGGTTTATTTCTATCGCCCGCTTGTAAGCTTGTATTGCTGACAGATTTCGATTTTGCTTTACTAATACCTTCCCCAACTCCCACCATTTTTCCCAGTTATTGCTGTCAATTTCTAATAAGCCCCGATAAGCTTGTTCTACTGCATTTGGATTGATTTCAATAACCCTATCGTAAGCTTTTACTGCTTCTTGCGTGCGATTTTGCTTGACTAATAACTTTCCTAGCTGCTGCCAGAGTTCCCAATTTTCCGGCTCGATCGCCACCAATTTTTGATAGAGTTCAACAGACTCTGGAGCGAGGGCGATCGCGTTGTAGTAAGCTATTCGAGCTGACTCATTTTCCCCGCGTTTCTCGTGAAGGTTTCCTAACTGCAACCACAGTTCCCAATTCTCAGGTTGCAGGGGGCGCAGGCTTTGGTAAGCGGCCAAGCAATCGGGTTCGATCGCAATGACTTTTTGATAAGCCTCCCTAGCTTCTTCTATCCTGTTTTGTTGTACTAAAATATGGGCTAGTTGCAAACAAACTTCCCAATTTTCTGGCTGGAGTTGCAGCAAATTTTTATAAGCTGCCACCGAATCGGGATTTAATTCGATCGCCCGCCGATACATCTCGATCGCCCGCTCTCTATCCCGCTCGTTTCTCTGCTGCAACGCCACAGCCAAACTCGATTGAATTTCCATCTCCTCGGGAGCCAGATCGAGACCTTTTTCCAAACACGCGATCGCCTCATCCCACCTACCCAATTTACCAAAAGCTTCCCCTTGATGGTAATAAGACCAAGCCGCATTAGGATTGAGTTCGATCGCCCGACTGCAAGCATTTACTACCTCATCCCAGCGCCCCAATTTAGCCAAAACTTCCCCTAAATTGTGGTAACACCAGTAAAAGTTGGGATTCTCCTCAATAGCAGAGCGATAAAAGGCGATCGCTTCCTCAAATTTACCTTCCAGCTTCAGTTTGTTAGCAGCATCAAAATAACTTGCAGTCATTGCTTTACCCATGTTTCCCCTAAATATTTGGCTTTTCTTGCCGCTTTTAGTAATAGATAAGTGTTTGCCTTAACTACGCTTTATGAACGTAATCTAGAGGCTGCTGCAAAATTTCATCCCAAAAACTTTCTACCCAGTTGATGACACCAGTGACACCGTCTGTCAAGCCGATCGGCGAACTCCATCCCAACTCGCTGCGAGCCTTACTAGAATCTATCACGTAAGCGGCATCTTGCCCCAACCTTTCCGCCACGCTCTCGGTAGCTTCAGCAAAGGACAAATTCGCAGCCTCGCAAATAGTCTCAACTACCTCAGAGACAGCATACCCGCGATCGGGAGACAAATGATAAATCTCGCCAACTCGTCCTTTTTCCATCACCGCCAATTCCCCCTGCGAGACATCGCGGATGTGAATGTACGACTTCACCGCCCGTCCCCCGCCGTGCAACTGAATGATTTTACCCAACTTTAAGTAAATCACCGATCGCGGAATAATTTTAAAGAGCTGCTGGTAAGCTCCATAAACATTTGTAGCACGAACTGTCACCAAAGGAAACTGAAAATTTTTATAATAAGTAGAAAGCAGCATATCCGCCGCCGCTTTAGAAGCAGCATAAGGCGTAGAAGGATTCATCGGAGATAATTCTGTCACATTTCCTTCACAAGTGCCGTACACTTCGGGAGACGAAATATGAACGTAACGCTGCAAGTATTTCCGGTCTTTTAAGTGGTTAATTAACTGAGCCAATGCCACTGTATTCGTTTGAAACCAGTGATCGGGATGCAACCAACTCGGAGCTACTTCACTTTGAGCCGCAAAATTAACAATATATTCCGGTGCAAACTCGTCAAGCACCTGTAAAATCTGCGGCATATCCCGGTTAAAATCCAATTGATGAAACTTAAAACTCGGGTTGGTACGGCGCAGGTACGGTAAAAAAAGTGGCCCTTTCTCTGGAGAGCGGCTGATGCCCAAAACTTCATTTTCACCGTCTTCTAGAAGCAAGTCAACGAAATCGCTTCCTGAAAAAGAATTGCTGCCAAGCACTGCTATTTTGCGCGGACTCATTAATAATTTCCCCTGTTATTCGCTGTATTTTTGATGGTCCGATCGACTGAATTCTCCCTGTTACTCAAAGTATATAAAAGAACTATCTCCCGTATAGCCGCAGCGATCGAACCACCACTGCCACTCATCCGGCGTATAGAAACTTTCACAAGTTAGCTGCCAGTAAAGCAGGTTAGCTTTTTCTTCTTCGTTCCTATAGGACTCTACCACAATATATTTGTTCCCGTTGCCAACTCTTTCGATTTCCCGCAGAGCTCGATCGAGCTCGAAACAATACAAATTGTGTAAAGTATTGAGAGAAATCACCAGATCGAAGCTGTTATCTGCAAAGGGAAGTTCCGTCGCGCTGCACCCTTGCAAAAACGGACGCACTTCTTCCTTAGCGCTAGCAATTCCGTATTCAGAAATATCAATCCCGGCTACTTCGACTCCCGGTACAGCTTGCGTGAAGTCGTAGAGTAAAAAAGCCTTGCCGCACCCGACATCCAAAATGCGATCGCCCGCCTTTAAATTATAGTGTTTGACCATAGCATCAGCCACGGTTCGCCAGCGACCGTCGTAATGATAGCCGCCGTAGCCAACTTTACGATCGCCATCCCAATAATCGCGATCGAACTTTTTAGCGAGTTTCGCCGCCTCAGCTTTCGGAAACTCGTTCACCCGCCCCAAATAATCCCGTTTAGTCCGCTTGTGAACTGTCGAGAGAAAATCAATATCAGCCATTTTATATTAGGTAGCCAATGCTTGGCTCAAATCTTGCAGGACGAGCTGCGCCTTCTGTAATTGTCTCACCTTCCGAGATTCTCCCACATCAGCACTGCGAGCAAAGTTGCGCCGCTTGTTACCTACTGGCAGAAAATCGTTTAAAATGATGCAACACCATTTTACTCGATAAACGGGCAATAAAATTGCCATGCGCTGCCGGTGCATTTCTGAATCCGACAGATTTGAAACTACTTTTTCCACAAACTTGTCATAGTAATTCCCCGACACCGGAACCGCAGGCTGACAAAAAAAGTCGCAAACCATTTTAGCAGGATCGTCCCATCCTGCATACTCAAAATCAATAAATTTTAACTCGCCTTCTTTGCTTGAAATAGCGTTGTGGAAGCCAAAATCTGAAGGCGACAAACACTTATCCTGTTGAGGGATTTCGGCATCTGGAGTTAAACCCAATTGACTCGATCGCCCTGCAACTAACTCAGTTACTCGACTCCAAACATCACAAAGTTGATTGCGGATCAAATCAGCAGCCGATCGATCGCATTCAGTAGCACCGCCGACTGTTTTGAGTCTTTCCAAGCGACGTTCCACGCACTGCAAATGTTCCCGAATACTAAAACAAGCTTCCGAAGCTTTCGGGAGAAATCGAGCTGGCGACAACAGCTTGCAGCGATTCAAATCTCGGTAAAAATCGATCGCCCTTTCTACCGCTGCTTCCGTCACTTCATCCGGCTGCAATTGCCGTCCTCCCACAAACTCGTAAAGGGCGAGATTGTTTTGGGAATCGCAGGCGATGGGCTGCGGCAATCCTCGCACCCCATTATCCCAAGCAAAGCGCGAAAAAGCAAACTCAGTTCCCAATCTATCTCTCGGATCGTCAGGATGCTGAAAATAAGCCTTCAGCAAAAAACTCGCTTTTGAAGCAGCAACGCGAAAAACTCGATTGTTACCGCCCCCAGCCAAAGTTTCGAGACTGATTTCCCCGCAGTATCCCGCCGCCGCCATCAAATCAACGGCTGCTGCATAAAGCGTTTCCGAACTTAGAGAAAAGTCTGTCAGCATGAAATTAACTGTTCGATTTCGGCCCAAGAAGCAGCGCGGCTCAAAGGATGTCCCGATAAATGGTGGTTTTGCGGATCGAACAAAATGCGATCGACCCCAGCAGGAAAATTCGCTTCTGTCAAAAATTCCGGCAAATCATCAATAAACTGAGTGCACCCGTTCTTGCCAATTCGTGCCAATTTTTCCTGCTTAGTCAATTCAAAATATACTCGATCGGGCGACAGACCGATGCGCTCAGCATCAAAAAAACCTTGACTTTCCAGCCAGCCCCGCGCCGCCGCGTGCAAATCCCAAGGATGTCCCAGATAAGGATAGCGAGTTTTGTGACTGACAATGCAGACAGGCACTTGCTGCTTGACGCAGCGCGCAAAAAACTCCAAAACGCCGGGAAATGCCGCAGCTTCTTGCATCCGAGCTCCGTAAACCAAGCCCTGCATTTTAGTCCAATCCTCCTCCTTCCCCAAGGATCGCAAATAATCCCGCACCTTCTCTTTACTAACAGGTACCGACGCGGGAATTAAGTTTTCTTCCACAGCCACGCGGTGAAACAACTCATCGTAACGGACGATCGTATTGTCGAAATCAACACCAATTAACATGGCTTACTCCCCAGTAGCTTGTAGAAAAAAATCGTTAATTTTTGGATATTCTGACTTGCAATAATAACCCCCCATTGGCGTATGAGGTAAAGTTAAAACAGCCCGAATCGTTTCCTCAAAATCTTCGATGTCGCTGCGATCTTTCAGAACCATTTCTTCTAAAGCTGCGTGTAACTCGCAGCCGGCATCTAAAATTTTATCGTAAATTTCCCATCGCGCCTCGGTTTTTTGGGGCAACACAAACAAGCTAAATAAAACTATGCCCTCCAGTTGTGGCAGATTTGCCAAAACATCCGACAACATCATGTAACATCCAGGCATTGCATATTCAGTTGCACTCAGTTTGTAAAGTAAATTGTGCCGTGCGGCGAAGTCGCGAACCACCAAATTTTGCACGCGGTGCGGGTAACTTACTCCCCGGACTGGACGGCTGACAATGTAACCGCGATAACCTAATTTCTCACTCATTAAATCCCCCCGGCATCGTGAATTTCATCCCGATTTTTGAGGCAGCACGCACGGCGATCGGACCGAAATATTCCCCCAAGCGTTTATCAGAATAAGGCGTAAATAAGCCTTTAAATCGAACATTCATCGACCATCGGGTTGTAGGTTCTCGGTTGACTCGATTGCCGTGCATCACAGTAGGAGTAAATAAAACAACCTTGCCGTAGGGAACCTCCAACCATTCAAGCTCCGGCTCGATCGCTCGATAAAGACTTTCCGTGCCTTTGCCTGCAAAATTCTTGACTTGTTCCCGCCATTTAGCATCAGCATCCGGCGGCAACAAAAACATACTTTTTGTTTGATAGCAATCAACTAAAGGAATCCACAATACTACCTCAAACGGCGAACATTCCGAACCCCAACTATCAGAATGCAGGGGCAATAAAGAACTGTCATCCCCAGGCATTTGAATGCTCAAACCGATATTGCGCTGCATGGCGAGTTCGTTGCCGACAAGAATTTCTACTAGGGAACGAGCGCAGGAAAAATAAGATTCCCGAAACCACGGTTGCTTTATTAAACCTGATATGATATGCAGTCGAAAAGAGTTGAGTTTTTCGACTGGTACTAGAGAGGCAATTTCATCTAAAAATTTTCCCGCATCTTCAGGATGCGGGACTTCTAAAAAGTTAACTGCTAAATCTACTGTTTTGTTTCTGATTTTATCCAGAGCCGATAGATTTTCGCAGGGCTGGATGATATAGCCGTTTTGCATGAAAGCAGCACTTAAGTCTGTTTCTCTTTTTCCTAGAAAGTTCATAGCTTTCGAGCCTGTAAATAAAATAGGACTTATATCGTGTCACGTTTGTAGTGCGGACTTTAGTCCGCATCTTCCTGCGGACTAAAGTCCGCACTACAAACCGTTTTAACGGCTGTTATTTTCATGCTTTGACTTGCAGGGGCGCGATCGCCTGATACATCTGAAAAGTTTTGTCCGCGATCGCGCTTGGAGTAAGACCAAAATATTCGCGAGCGTATTCTTGCTCTCCCGCTTCGTGCAAGAACTTGTCTGCAACGCCAATTCGCAGCAGGCGCGCTTTTTGAGGGGGGCGATCGCTCATCCACTCAGCCACAGCACCTCCGAAGCCCCCGACGATACTGTGTTCCTCCACCGCCGCCACCACCCAAAACCGGGAAAACACCCGATCGAGCAATTCTCCATCCAAAGGCTTGACAGTGTGGAAGCTGACAACTTGCGCGGAAACACCCTGTTTGCCGAGTTGCTCAGCAGCTTGCAAAACATTCGGCAGCATATTGCCGGTACTGAGCAAGCAAACATCACTTCCCTGGCGCATCACAATTGCTTTGCCAATTTCAAAATCCGGCATCCCCTCATGCACCAGAGGCTCACCTTTCTTCCCCATGCGAATGTAAGCCGGATTATCCTGCTGCAAACAAGCCCGCATCGCCGATCGCACTTCCCAAGCATCGCCCGGACAAATCACCGTCATGTTTGGCAGCGTCCGAAGAATGGCAATATCTTCACAAGAATGGTGAGTTGGCCCGTTTCCCGCATAAGACAAACCCGCCCCAACTCCCACCACAATCACCGGCGCTTTGTGATAGCAAACATCTACCCGAATTTGTTCCAGACAGCGAGTTGTAGTGAAAGGTGTAATGGTATAAGTAATCGGGCGCAGGCCGGACATTGCCATGCCGGCCGCCACGCTCATCATGTTAGCTTCAGCAACGCCGCAGTTATAAAAGCGATCGGGAAAACTAGCTTTATATTTATCAAACAAGCGGTTGCCAATATCTCCAGATAGCAAAACCACTCGATCGTCCTCAGCAGCGATCGCGCTCAATTCAGCAGCAAATTCATTTCTCATCTAGCAATCCCCTCATTATTTGCAAACTCTCTCTTCTCTTCCTCTGCGCCCTCTGCGCCCTCTGCGGTTCAATCAAAATCCGAGGAAAATTGCTATAAAAGCTGAAGTTCCACCTGAGCTTTCACAACTTCTTCAGCATTCGGAACCCGGTAATGCCAATTGTTATCATCTTCCATAAAAGAAACCCCTTTTCCTTTCACAGTATGAGCAACAATAGCAATCGGTTTGCCGCTGCGATCGGGCACGTTACGCAACGCATCCACCAAAGCAGCCATATCGTGACCGTCAATTTCGCAGGTACTCCATCCGAAAGCTTCCCACTTTTCTTTTAGAGGATGAAGGGCCATAACTTCATTGCTGCGCCCGGTAGCTTGCCACTTATTGTAATCAATAATCGCAACCAGATTATCCAGTTTTTGAGCAGGCGCAAACATCGCCGCTTCCCAAACAGAACCTTCATTGCATTCGCCGTCGCTCATCACTACAAACACGCGGTAAGAGCGTTTCTGAATGCGTCCCGCCAGCGCCATTCCAATCCCTACAGACAGCCCGTGCCCGAGGGAACCAGTAGCTACTTCTACCCCCGGAACGCATTTAACGCTGGGATGTTCTGGCAAGTTGCTACCAGGCTCAGCATAGGTATCCAGCAACGCTTGCGGGAAAAATCCCGCTGCTGCGAGGGTGGCGTAAAGCGTTGTCGCTGCGTGTCCTTTGCTGAGGATCAGGCGATCGCGATCGGGATTTTCTGAATCCTGGGGATCGATGTTTAAAGTTCCCCAATAAGCTGCTACTAAAATATCAGCACAAGACAGGGAAGAACCTAAATGCGCCGTGCGAGCTTTGTGGGAAAGTTCCACCAATTTACCGCGAATTTTACTCGCAGTCGCTTCGAGCTGGGCAATATCCATAACTTTCTTTATTTCAAATTTAAAGCTTGCATCGTCTTAATGTTGTAATAACTGCTATCAGTCATTGAATTTGGAATCGCACCAGCCTCAAAAGCCTTTACCAAATCCCGCACGGCATCTTCAATTGTGTGCTGCGGCGCAAATCCCAATTCTTGCTTGATCTTCTCCGATGAAATGTGATAGGAGCGGTTGTCGTCTGTCGGCGTGGTGACAATCTCTACCTCTTTCCCTACCACATTTTGCACCATTTGAGCTATTTGCATCACGGTATGATTTTCATAACCCGCGTTGAAAATTTTGCCGTCGATCGCCTCATCCGGCCATTGCAGCGACTTGATATAAAGATCTGTCATATCTTCAATGTGAATGTTCGGTCGCTTTTGTCCGCCGCCAAATACTGTAATCTTACCGTTATTAACCGCGTGGTTGGTGAGGATATTCACTGTCAAATCCAGCCGCAATCTCGGCGAATAACCGCACACCGTCGCCGGCCGCAAAATCAAGGTAACAAACCCCGGTTCGCGGTTTGCTAGCAATACCTCCTCGCACATTGCTTTGTATTTGGAGTAATCTGTTAAAGGTTCTAGCGCCAATTCTTCGCTGACATTTTCGGTTTCTTTGATGCCGTAAACGCTGGAAGAAGAAGCATAAATAAACCGCTTTACTCCACTTTTTTTAGCGACATCTACTAAGTCAACAAAAGCATCGTAGTTGATCGATTTACCCAATTGCGGATCTAATTCAAAACTCGGATCGTTGGAAATGCAAGCTAGGTGGATGACTGCATCGCATCCCGGCATAATTTTTTCCAAAAGGGCGCGATCGCGAATATCTCCTTTAATTTCTTCTAACCCCGGATAATCTTTGACGGAGGATAGAACATCTTCTCCATAAATGTACAAATCCACAACCTTAACTCGATATCCAGCTTGAAGTAGTTTAGGAACTAGAACAGCCCCCACATAACCCCCTCCGCCTGTGACTAAAACTTGTTGCATTTGATTCACCCTCAATTCCTCAATTATTTTGACCTTGGTAGTCCTGGACGCATTGGGGCCGAGAAACCGGGTTTTTTCACAGCAATACTTCGTGGGAGCATCGCAGATTCGGTAAAAAACCCGGTTTCTGACTACCCGTGCGGGTTAATAAGTCCTTGACTGGCTCTTTTCTAGATGTCTAATATTAATTATCCCACTGAATCTGTTACATTCAACATTTTTGACGGCGGATAATCACTCTCATTTTAGATTAAATCAATAATTTCGGGCAGTGACGAAACTACCGTTATTTGCTCGGAAAAAAGAGATTTAGACAAGTCTTGCTGTTCCTGTATTCCATAGCCAGTTTTAACCAGAAAGGCTTTCATACCTAACTGCAAACCAGGCTCTAAATCCCTGAGTCTATCCCCGATCGCCCAGCATCGCGTCGGGTCTAAACTACGATCGGCGATCGCTTGAAGAAATAACCCAGGCGACGGCTTGCGACACTCACAAACGCAAGTATACTGGATAACTTGACCTTGCGGGTGGTGGGGACAGAAATAAAAATCTGCGATCGCCCCCGTCGCCGCCTCAGCATCCCGCCGCATTTTATCATTAACTGCGTTCACAGCTTCCTCTGGGAAATAGCCTCGGGCTACACCTGACTGATTTGTCAGCACCAGCACTTTAATTTGCAGTTCCTTCAATATTTTTAGCGCCGCCAACACCCCTGGAATCCATTCTATTTGGTCGGGCGTCCTGAGAAAGTGACAATCTTGAATGAGAGTGCCGTCGCGATCGCACAAAATAGCTTCCGGCTTCACTAATTTACCCATCATCCTACTAGAATTTCAACAGCGTGGTTGCAAATTTCAACAAGCGGCCTTTTTCCACCGGTTCAGCATTGCCCAAAACATTAGCAGCCATCGACCCCGCCAAATTTCCTAACAGCGACCCTACAGCTAAAGGTAATTCCAACTTAGCACTCAAACTTGCCAGAGCAAAAAACGCATCTCCCGCCCCAATTGTATCCTTAACTGCCAGCGTCATCGCCGGGCTCAAATCTTCTTCTCCCTTAGCATTTATTCCCAACGAACCAGACGATCCCAAAGTCAGCCAACCTTGCTGAGCGCCTAGAAGTTCGTGCAAGCGCTTCAACAGATAAGAATGGTCTCCGTGACGGCTGGAAAAAGCAAGGCGGAGTTCTTGTAAGTCCAAACAAAACGTATCCGTTCGCTGGTATTTAGTAATTAAATTGTAACCATGATTGGCACTATTAGTTTGACAGTTCAAAGCTAAAAATCGAGCTTTATTTTGCACCAATTCCATCAGCGCCGGATCTAACAATCCGTGACCGTAATCCGCTACTACAACCAGGTCATAATCCCCAATTGTTTTCTGCAAGCGCTCTAACAGTTTTTGCCGCTGAATCGGAGAAGGTTCCTCTTCTTCCAAATAGTTAATCGAAAAAAGTTTTGTGTAATCTTCTCTCATTCCTTGCCGCTCGATATAACGGCGTTTGACTACAGTTGGCGAACCGTCTTCATATTGCAAATCCAGCCGGATACCGCCATTAATGTTATTCAAAATCAAGCTGTGAATCTCGGGCTCGTTCCCCACAACGCCCGCGACTGTCACCGAGTCTGCAAAACTCGCAATGTGGCGCGCGATGGCTAAAGAACCCCCTAGATGCTGTTCTTTTTTCACAAAGCGCGTCGAAATGACTCTCCCTTTCGATGTCAATCCCTGCACGGTACAGTGATAGAATTCATCAATAATTACATCGCCCACAACTAAAACTTTAAGCTTCTGCATGGCATCAACGCCCTTTCTAATTTCCTCGAAAGGGTATCGCTGGCTTAACTGACTGGCATAGGTTTTTACCTGGGGCGGCAAAACATCCATATAGTTGTTTAGCAGCTTCGTCGAGCTAAAAACAATCTCGCCCGTGTAGGAAATTTCACCGCCGTAAGCTTTAACTCGATCGGCCTCCCGATCGATATTTTGGGTAACATCTTTACTGTGGTCCGAATACTCGTGACCTTTGCAGTAAAAAGCAGGCTGCACTCTATCTATAACCTCTAGCGCTGTAGCCACGGGAGACAACAGCACGTAATCTACGCAACCGAGAGAAGCCAGTGAATAAAGGCGCAAATCATCGGAAAATATCGGTCTTCCCGGACCCCGATTGACGTACTGTGCTGCGGTAATAGAAACTACCAGCAAATCTCCGAGTGCTTTAGCTTCCTGCAAGTGGGCAATGTGACCGGGGTGCAGCAAATCGAACACGCCGTGACAGAGAACTATCTTGTGGTTCTGTTCTCGGAAATTAGCAAGCACCTCTTTACAGGTTTCAAAATCAAGATATTTTTCGGTATTTTTTGTCAGCATCTTTGAAATAAGTTGTACAATTTTCAATTTTGACCGTCTTCTTGCCTACCCGCGCTATACTGCCCTTGCGGGGGGCTTTTCGGCAGTTAGTTATTTTAAACAGAAGACTCCTCGCTTAATCCTACTGTTCCCACCACCTGCACCTACATTCACCCTACCCGAGTTTTAACGGTAACGACACGCCTCATTAATTCTTTCCATTCCGGTGACTTGCTCAGGGAATTGGTATCGAAGTATGCGCCATTTTCTAATGCAAACTTACCAAAAGTTTCTAACCAGTTTACAACTGTTTCTGTTGAAGAAAAAGGCGTACAATTCAAAGATTTTTGTAGAGATTGAGACATCCCAGGCAGATCGCCATTGTTATAAGCATACCAGGCTTCCCATACTAGGACACCGTACTGTACAGGCTTATTTTCCTCTGCATTTTTGACAGCACTTTCCTGAAAACGCCATTTTTCTAATTCCCCCGCAGTTTTGTGGAGTTGCAACTGTGACTGTTCTAATTCTTGCCTAGTCGAGTGCAGTTGCGACTGTGACTGTTCCAATTCTTGCCGCGTCGAGTGCAGTTGCGACTGTGACTGTTCTAATTCTTGCCTAGTTTGATCGTGTTCGGATTGGGATAGTTCCAATTCTTGCCTAGTTTGATGATGTTCGGCTTGGGATAGTTCCAATTCTTGCCTAGTTCGATCGTGTTCGGATTGGGATAGTTCCAATTCTTGCCTAGTTTGATGATGTTCGGCTTGGGATAGTTCCCATTCTCCCTGAATTTGATGTATTTGAATTTGGGTTGATTCCAACTCTTCCTGAATTTGATGCAGTTGAATTTGTGTTGATTCCCAATCTTCCTGAGCTTGATACATTTGTGACTCAAATCGATCGCACTCTTCCTGAGTTTGATAGAGTTGAGCTTGGGTTAATTCCAACTCTCCCTGAGCTTTGTGCAGTTGTGACTGGGATATTTCCAACTCGCTTTGAGTCTGATGCAGTTGGGGATGGAGTTTTTCCAACTCTTCCTGAGCTTGATGTAGTTGCGCCTGAAATCGATCGCACTCTTCCTGAGTTTGATAACTTTGAGCTTGGGCCAGTTCCAATTCTCCCTGAACAGGATAAATTTGACCTTGAATTACTTCCAACTCTTGCTGAGTTTGATTCAGTTCTGTCAGAGATTGCTCTAACTCTGCCTGAGTTTGATATAGTTGCGACTGTGACTGCGCCAACTCTCTTTGACTCTGATGCAGTTGCGCTTTGCACTGTTCAAACTCTCTCCGCTGTTCGTAGGTCATATTGTAATATAAATCAGTTGCTTCTACGTTTAAATTAAGATTAAAGTCGCTTGAAACCTTGGATAATTCTATTATTGCAATTGAATTTGCCTGTGACAAAGGCCATCCGTATTCGCTCTCGCTAAGTTCTCGAACATCTACTTCTTTCCAAAGCATATAATGCTTCTCGTCGGCTGTTTCTCTATCTATTAGCTTTAAATAGTTTGCCGATATAGCATCTTTCGGCATCCCATATTTTTTCCATAAAACCTCTAAATACTCTTTGCTAAACTGAATGTACCATTCTGCATCTGTAAGCTTGCCAAAAGGAACGGTAATCAAGGCTTTTCCATTAATAGCGAGCAGGTCGTATATTTTGGCTATCGCCTTCAGCGGAGCTTCCAAATCCCGGGACTCTGTTTGTTCGCCGTAGCCTCCCGAAGGATCGTCGCCTTGCCCTACGTGTTCTACACTAGAAATTGATACTATGGCGTCATATTTTTCTCTTGATTGCAGGCTCATCAAGTCTTCGTTTTCTACACCGAGATCGACTTCAAATTTATCTATAATTCGTCTCGATCTGATCCCCAGATTTTCGCTCAATGAATTTTCATAGTGGGAGAGTACGTTGCCCACTTCTAGGATTTTTTGAGGATTTTCCAGATTGGCAATAAAATCAAATGCAATAGAAATTTCTACAGCTCTTTCGGTAGGATTATTAAATTTTATCCGATTGTAATATAGCTCTTTACCTTTAAAAGTAAAGGTTCTTGTCCACTTACTCATTTTTTCCTCAAAAAGCAAATTCTCAAGTTGTCCGGCGCAGCTAACGCTGAACATAGGGACTTCTCGGCGGGACTATCAAATTTAACGTTCAACCAGCCATTATAGTTCCCGATGGCACCACAACTTATAAAATTTAGCTGTCTTAACTTGTCCTAGATACAGTAACGGTATATAAACATCTGCTCGGCTTTCGTTAGCTTCCTATTGGCTTTGGACTTCGACGTGGATTGCGTGCGAGCGAAGTGCGCGCCAAAATTCACTCATTCCCACACCTTCCAAGGAGCCTCTCCATTATCCCAAAGTTCGTTCAAATATTTATACTCGCGGTAAGTATCCATCGCAAAAAAGAAACCCTCGTGGCGGTAAGCCATCAATTGCCCTTCCGCCGCTAACCGCTCCAGCGGCTCTCGCTCCAAAAAACAATCATCCCCGTTCAAATCTTCAAATATGCTGCGGTGAAGTACCAAAAACCCTGCACTTGCCCAGCCATCTATTTGAGGTTTTTCGGTAAATTCTAGAACTTTGCCTTGTTTGTCCACATCTAAAATACCATATCGAGATATGGGACGCACTGTACTAACAGTTGCCAGCTTACCATGAGACTTGTGAAAATCCAGCAGCGCCCCAATATCGATATCAGCCACTCCATCACCGTATGTCACCATAAAGGTATCCTCAGGGATGTATTTCTCCACACGTTTCACGCGCCCGCCAGTCATGGTGTCGGGGCCAGTTTCCGCCAGTGTCACCTTAAAATCTTGCTCGTGGTGTGCCTCGTGATAGGTGATCTGGTTTTGGCGACCCAAGCAAATAGTAAAATCATTATTCATCGCTTCATAATTCAGGAAATATTCCTTAATCATGTTGCCGCGATAGCCCAAACACACAATAAAGTTCCGAAAACCGTAGTGGGCATAGGTCTTCATAATATGCCAAATAATCGGTCGCCCGCCCACATCAACTAAGGGCTTAGGACGGAATTCTGTTTCTTCTCTCAGACGAGTACCCAAACCGCCGGCCAGTATAACTACTTGCATTTTTTCACAGTTTTAAACGTCATCAACTACTCTCTAGTTACAATGGAATCCTGAGATTTTAGTGTCTGGCCAAGGAATAGCTACCCGCTACGCCACTTAAAGATAATCAGTTCCTCAGCCTGTTTAAATTCTATATCAAACAAATCAAAAACTACTTCCCTACCTAAAAGCATCTCCTCACAGTTATCCGTTTGCGCCCAAGCTACAGGAGCCATAAAAGTATGACCCTCTAACTCGATTTCTACCTCTCGCAACAGGTATTCAATACTACCACCAACACCTTCGGCTTGACTATTAATTTCTCCTCCAGCCTTAGCACAGCCTAAATCCCTCCCTAATTTCTTTGTGATTAAACTGAGCTCAGCACCAGAATCAACAAGTATTTTCACGGTGACTGCGTTCTCAGACTTCATTGTTAACTGATACTTAGGTTGCCAATCGTGAGCTTTTAATGTCCTCATTCTGACAGGATAAAACCGGACAGGCTCTACAAATTCGCTTTCAAATATCCGCTCAATCACATAATCTAAACTTGATAAACTTGGCTCTATCCCCTCCTTCATTTTGTCATAATCCCGATCGCCACTAATTACACCTTCGTTAGTATAAGCGATCCACTGACCCCGATATTTTTTCAACTCGCGGCGATTAGCTTTATACCACTCATTAGCCGTTGCATATTCTGCAGCCATATTTTCACCTCATAACTTTCCCTCAAACCATCCTCGCCTCCACCATCATCCGCACCACATCGGGCATCTTATACTTCGCCTCCCACCCTAACTTTTGCTTTGCCTTACCCGGATTTCCCAACCCAACCGCAATCTCCGTCGGTCTGTAGAGACTCGCATCAGTTACTAAATGTTCCTGCCAATCCAAACCCGCAGAAACAAAAGCGCTCTGCACAAACTCCTCCAAAGGATAACTTACACCCGTAGCAATTACATAATCATCCGGTTCAGACTGTTGCAACATCAAATACATCGCCTCCACATATTCCGGCGCCCAGCCCCAGTCCCGCTGCACCGAAATGTTCCCTAAATGGAGTTTTTCCGCACTGCCTGCAGCAATTCGGCACACAACAGATACAATCTTTTGGGTAACGAACCTCTCCGGCCGCAGCGGCGACTCGTGATTGAACAGAATACCAGAACACGCAAACAAATTGTAAGCTTCCCGATAATTTGCTACTTCCCAAAATGCCGTTGCTTTCGCCACTGCGTAAGGACTTCTCGGGCGAAAGGGCGTGTTTTCATCCGCTGCACAGCCTCCGGTATCCCCAAAACATTCGCTGGAACTGGCATTGTAAAGTTTAATTTTTCCGCCTGTAAACCTAATGGCTTCTAACAGATTTAATGTGCCTGTGGCAATGCTTTCGAGAGTTTCTACGGGTTGTTCAAAAGACAGGCCGACGGAACTTTGACCGGCTAGATTGTACACTTCGTCAGGTGCAATTTTTGTCAATATTTGCAAGACGCTGCGAAAATCGTTGAGAGACATGGATTCTAGTTTTACTCTGTCCCGGATGCCCAAACGGGCTAGGTTTCCGAAACTCGACATTTGGGCGTCTCTGGAAGTGCCGCAAACTTCATAACCTTTATCCAGAAGTAGTTTAGCTAAATAAGCTCCGTCCTGACCTGATATACCACAAATTAACGCTTTTTTCATATAATTTTTTTTTCAAAACTACCGTAGCTGTTGCTATTTTTCCAGAAGACCAGGCGGTTGAAACCGCTTCTATACAGACATGCGCCCACCTCCGTGGGTTGAAGACGTGGCACTTACGATTGGGTGATTCTTCAGTCGGCGTCCGGCGGACATCGTTTGACTTTCTGGCGGTTTCAACCGCCGTCTGCATCTACAAACAAATTTCAGGACTTACGCCGGGGACTAAAGAAACCGGGTTTTTTATCGATATTAAGGGTTTGAACCAAATATTTGGGTGAAAAAACCCGGTTTCTGGCTACCCGTGCGTGCGATCGCGAAATCTCGCTTATAGCCGAGACCATATCCCCCTAAACCCCCCTGATAGTCGGGGGACTTTGAGTAGACTCCTGTCCCCCCTTTTTAAGGGGGGCGCCGGGGGGATCTGGGCTATGGTCAACTGAAAGCCAGACACCATACAAAAATTCAACTGTAGGGTGTGGATCCCTCAGATCGCCTCAAATAGTGCCGAAAAATCCCATAGAGACGCACCTTAAACTGTAGGGTGCGCCGCCATCAATATCTTCTTGTGGCAAAAATCCTGAAAGCGACACACCCTACAATAAGTAGTTGTACTTGAGCACCTTAAACTGTTGGGTGCGCCGCCATCAATATCTTCTTGTGGCAAAAATCCTGAAAGCGACACACCCTACAATAAGTAGTTGTACTTCAGTCCGCTTTTGGGCCGACTGAAGTTTGACGCTTGCGCGGTTTCAACCTTACGTCGGATCTAGGCTTCCCACCGTTGGGCGACCAATTCAGCCAAGTCAACTACCCGTTGACTGTAGCCCCACTCATTGTCGTACCAAGCCAACACCTTCACCATGTCGCCGTCCATCACCAGTGTCAAGCTGGAATCCAGAATCGAAGAAGCATCACTTCCGCGATAGTCGCAAGAAACAAGAGGCAAATCGTTGTACTCCAAAATCCCCTTCATCGAGCCTTCAGCAGCTTCTTTAAACACTTGATTTACTTGCTCAGTAAAAGTCTTTTTCTCTACCTGAGCCACAAAATCAACTACCGACACATTGGGAGTCGGCACGCGCATGGCAATACCATTTAACTTACCCTTTAATTCTGGAATCACCAAAGCCACAGCTTGAGCGGCACCAGTTGAAGTGGGCACAATATTCATCGCCGCCGCCCGCGCCCGCCGCAAGTCACGGTGGCTAGCATCCAGCAAGCGCTGGTCGCCAGTATAGCTGTGGGTAGTGGTCATCATGCCTTTGACGATGCCAAAATTTTCGTGAAGCACTTTCAGTACAGGAGCCAGACAGTTAGTTGTACAGCTAGCATTGCTGATGACAGTGTAGTCACTGTGCTTGTAGTTGTGGTGGTTGACTCCCATCACATAGGTGCCGACTTCTGGACCTTTACCAGGAGCGGTAATTAGCACTTTTTTAGCACCGGCAGTGATATGCTTCGATGCACCAGCTTGGTCAATAAAGACGCCGGTTGATTCAATAATCAGATCGACACCCCAATCCTTCCAAGGTAAGTTTAGGGGATTGCGATCGCTCACGCATTTAACTGTCTTGCCGTTGAGAGTAATGGAATTTTCATCTGCACTGATGTCCACGCCCTTCAACGTTCCCATCATGGAATCGTATCTCAGCAAGTGAGCATTACTTCTGGGATCGGAAGTGTCATTAATAGCTACCAACTCTAACTGGCTGTTTTCACGGCCCAGCCAGCAGCGCGCAAAACTGCGCCCAATACGCCCAAAACCATTGATCGCGACTCGAATCACCTTAGTACCTCCTAACGATGGCAGCCCTTAGCTCAGGCTGAAATTTTGACAAAATTTAAGAATTGACTTATGAGACAAGATCATATCGCAAAGGCTGATCCTTTCTAACTTTTCGTCTGTATCGAAAAAATCTGAAATTTTTTATAAGGTAGAAATCGCTTGGCTCAAGGTCTTCGGCTCTCAGGCGCTGGTTGCTGGTAAAGCTGATGGGCCGCAATATAAGTTCGGACAGATTCCGGGACTAAGTAGCCCAGATCGCGACTTTCGGCCGAGCAGCGGCGGATGTGGCTCGACGAAATCTCGATCGCGCCCATGGACAGCACCTCCCAACAAATTTCCACATCTAGCAGAGCCATCTGTTCGGCAACTTTACAGCAAACAGCATTTGTCTCAACCTGCATCCTGTCGCCGACATCAATGGACACATCCTGAGGGCGATCGCCCCACTCGGAGGCTGCCCCTATGTCCCCGCTTTCTGCTGTCTGCACATCTCCCTGACTCGGACGCGGGCCCACCAACCAGTGGCACAACCGGCCTATTTCGGCCGAGCGGTGCCATTTGGGCAGAGTTTGGAGTGCGTCGCTGCCAATAATCCAGTGCAGCCGATCGCCCGGATACATTTTTTGCAAATACAGCAAAGTATCGATCGCAAAAGAACTGCCGGAGGGATTTGCCTCCGGCGGCGCCAGTAGGAAGTCGGGACGATCGGCGATCGCCAGAGCGAGCATGGAGCGCCGCTGCTCAAAACTTGCCAAATCCGGGCGCCACTTGTGAGGAGGAGCGCGATCGGGCACCCAAATCACTCGATCGAGATTAAATTGACTCGCAGCCGTTTCTGCTACCAACAAGTGACCCCTGTGCACCGGGTCAAAAGTCCCCCCAAAAATCGCTATTTTCCCCATATTTCCCAAAAATCAGGAGTAATACAGACATCGCCCCAATTTCATGTTTGTACGCTTTTACCAGTCAGATCGATCGCTTTTCCACTGTTGCGATTCAATATATATTTTGTATATAGCTATTCTCAAATAGGTGAAGTATGACTGTGATTGAAATTGTTGGCTTATACCTTAATGTAATGTATAACATACGGTAAGAGGGCCCAAGCCCAACAAGATACCTTGGTGAAGTGAGAGGATGTATAAAGATAAGTGAGAAAGCACGGTAGTGGCGATCGAGTCAATCTCTGACTTTCGGGAAAAAATGACCGTACCAGCAGATAAATGAGTAGAAAATGAGCGAACTTTTGTCAGACGTGGTAGTGTTTGTAAATCCTGATGGGTTTTACCCTCAATCTTCGTACAAAGGTTGTGGGGCTTTTGCTGCCGTATCCCAGCACAGGAGGCGGATAGAAATAGAAAGAATGCAGGAGTATGCAACCGCCCAAAATTAGTCTGTTAGTCCAGACCCCAGACCCCATTCTCTCTGACCTGGAATTTTCGAGCTGTGACTGTTCCGGAAAACTACTCGGTACTAAGTCATATAGGATACAAGACAAACATCTCTACAAGTCCCACAAATCTAGGGACGCGCAGAGAATTTTGTACAAAATCTCTAGCGAACTGTATCCTGAAAAAACAATTCTTGATATGATATCGCGTGTTATTGGCGTGGTGTGGTGTGTGAGGAGCGAAGATGCCGAGTTCTGTTGATTTCAGCGGGAGACCATTTCATTTCATCGGCATTGGTGGGATTGGGATGTCAGCCCTTGCCTACATTCTAGCGAAACGCAAGTTGCCCGTGTACGGCTCCGACATTAAATCGAGTCACATAACCGAGCGCTTGCAAGAAATGGGATCTCACATTTTTTGGCGTCAAGATGCCAGCAATTTTGAAGTATTTCAAACGGCCCTCAACGGTAGCCGGGACGATCGCGGGGCAGCCGAAAAAGCCGCATCCTCGGCAGTCGCTGGCGCGGTAGGGACTTCCGTGGCGACAGCCGAAGCTCTCAAATTGAACGGCAAGGGTTCGGGCCCCCAAGCAATTGGGGGATTGCCTCAAGTAGTATGTTCGACGGCAATTCACCCGGCAAATGCCGAATATCGAGCTGCTTTAGATTTGGGCTGTCCGATTTTTCATCGATCGGATGTTTTGGCAGCGTTAATTCAAGATTACCAAAGCATAGCCGTAGCAGGGACTCACGGCAAAACTACTACTAGCAGCTTAATCGGCTTTATGCTGATGGCTGCGGGTCTGGATCCGACGATCGTGGTAGGAGGCGAGGTAAATGCTTGGGAAGGCAATGCCCGTTTAGGGGAAGGCCCCTACTTGGTCGCCGAGGCTGATGAATCCGACGGTTCTCTCGTCAAACTAATAGCCAAAATTGGCATAGTGACGAATGTGGAACTGGATCATCCAGACCATTACGATACCCTCGACCAGGTAATAGACACATTTAAGGTGTTTGCCCAAAACTGTCAAACGTTGGTGGGCTGCACAGACGACCAAATCGTCAAAGACTGCCTTGCGCCGAATGTCAGCTACAGCTTGAATCCAGACAGCGGTGCTGACTACACGGCTTCGGACGTGGAATACGGCGCCTGCTGCACCAAGGCTGGCATTTGGGAGCGAGGAGCTTTCCTGGGGGAAATGGAGTTGAAGTTGCTGGGCAAACACAATCTCAGCAATGCACTAGCTGCGGTAGCAGTGGGTCGATTGTTGGGGTTGGAGTTTTCGGCGATTGCGAAAGCGATTGTCGGTTTTGAAGGAGCTCGCCGCCGTTTTGAAGTGCGGGGTTTTCACAATGACATCCTGTTTGTGGACGACTACGCCCACCATCCCAGCGAAATTCGCGTTACCTTGGCCGCTGCTCGCTTGCGGATCGAAGGTAACGAAAAGAATCCCAAATCAGGAAGAGTGGTTGCCATTTTTCAACCGCACCGTTACAGCCGGACTCTGACATTTTTGTCAGAATTTGCTCAATCTTTTGGGGATGCAGATTTGGTTGTGGCTTGCGATATTTATAGTGCTGGGGAACCGAATTTAGGAGAGATTACCGGGCAGCAGGTTGCTGATTTGATTGCTAAAGAAGGCCGAGAGGTTGAGTTTTGCCCTTCCCTAGAATCGGTCACCAAGTTTTTAGCCGAAAATCTGCAACCGGGGGATTTGGCTCTGTTTTTGGGTGCTGGCAATCTGAATCAGATTATTCCAGAGGTGATGGCTTTTTATCAAGAAGCCGATCGCCCGGATTAGCTTGCGGCCCGCCCCGAGTCGATCGCCCGGATGGCGGTGCAGGTTGTACCGACACTGCTGTCTGGCGACTCGCTCAAAACAGTCGCATAAGTTACGCAAACAGAATTTGCAACCACCTCTTCAAGCGAATGTATTTTTAAGGATTTTCAAGATGGTGACTATATCGAATGACTCCTGTGTGAAGGAAAATCGGCGAGTGTATTCTCCTATTTCTTTGCAGGGAACTGACTGTAAAATTAATTCTCAAGTTTCGTTGGCGGGTCTAACTTCTTTCCGAGTCGGCGGCCCGGCCCAGTGGTACGTCGCTCCCCGCAGTCTGGAGGCTTTGCAAGCGAGTTTTGCCTGGGCGCACCATGAAGGGATACCGGTGACTCTCCTAGGCGCGGGTTCTAATTTGTTGGTGAGCGATCGGGGTTTGTCCGGTTTGGTCGTCGCCACTCGCTACCTCAAACAGGTAAATTTTAATGCAGAAACAGGTCAAGTTACAGCCGGGGCGGGGGAGTCAATCCCCCGCCTCGCTTGGTTGGCGGCTAAACGGGGCTGGAAAGGCCTCGAATGGGCCGTTGGCATACCGGGCACTGTGGGAGGGGCTGTGGTGATGAATGCAGGCGCTCACAGGGGCTGTGCTGCTGATATTCTAGTCAATGCTCGCCTGCTATCCCCTAATGGTAAGGTGGAAATTCTCACACCAGAAGATTTAGGCTATCGTTACCGGACTTCAGTGTTGCAAGGGGGCGATCGACTCGTAACAGAAGCGACTTTCCAGTTGCAGCCGGGATTCGATCGATCGCAAGTAATGGCAGAAACTAATAACAATTTCAGCCAGCGGCGGACGAGTCAACCCTACCACCTGCCTAGCTGCGGCTCAGTTTTCCGCAACCCCAGCCCCAAAGCGGCAGGCTGGTTGATCGAACAAGCAGGACTGAAGGGATATCAGATCGGCGGCGCACAAGTAGCTCAGCGTCATGCTAATTTTATTCTTAACTGCGGGTCAGCAACGGCTAATGATATTTTTCAAGTGATCCGCCACGTTCAACAGCAAGTCGAGCAGCGGTGGTCGCTGTTGTTGGAGCCAGAAGTTAGAATACTGGGAGAGTTCCCCTTCTAAGGCATCATGGAAGTAATGCGGAAACGGCACACTGCCACCCCACACACCATCACAAACGAGTTATGACAAAATCAGGACAAGGATTTGGCTTCGGCCTCGGCAAAATGAAAGAACTGACTGAAGCTTTCAAAAAAGCTCAGCAGGTTCAAGAAGGAGCTAAAAAGCTCCAAGAAGAGTTGGATGTAATGGAAATTGAGGGAACTGCCGGCGGCGGCTTGGTTAAAGTCTTTCTCAGCGGCAACCAAGAACCCCGCCGCGTCGAAATTTCGCCGGATGCGATCGGTGAAGGTGCTGATGTGGTTTCTGAACTCGTCACGGTGGCGATGCTGGATGCCTACACTAAGTCTACGGCAACGATGCGCGAGAAAATGGAAGAACTCACTGGCGGACTGAATCTCCCCGGTTTCTAAGCCACCAGTCATCAGTCATTAGTCATCAGTCATTAGTCATCAGTCATTAGTCATTAGTGATTTATGTTTAACTAAGGGCTTGATAGCTAATGACTGGTGGATTGGTATGAAGCAGGAAACATTGGTAATTGGGAACAACAAAACATCTTTTTTCTTCTTCCTTCCAATGACCGATGACCGATGACCGATGACCGATGACCGATGACCGATGACCGATGACCTGTTTGACCAATTATCAATTAAATGTCTTATAAATTATTGTTTGTCTGCCTCGGAAATATCTGCCGATCGCCCTCAGCCGAAAATATTATGAATCACTTAATCAAAAAAGCTGGTTTGAGCGATCGCATCACCTGCGACTCAGCGGGAACTGGCGGCTATCACATTGGCAGCCCCCCTGACAGCCGGATGACATTGGCCGCGAGGAAGCGCAAGATAGAATTGTTAGGCGAAGCCCGCCAATTTAACAGGAAAGATTTTGAAAATTTTGATTTGATTTTGGCGATGGATCGCGACAATTATCGCAGTATTCTTGCTGTTGATACTGCGGGAAAATATAAAGATAAAGTGCGCTTGATGTGCGATTTTTGCCAGAAATACGACCTTAAAGAAGTGCCCGATCCTTACTACGGCGGCCCGGAGGGATTCGATCGAGTAATTGATTTGCTGCTGGACGCTTCGGGGGGTTTGTTGGAATACGTTATCAGTCAGGAACAGTTCCAAGTAGGTGGCGACGAGCAATCAATTTAAAAAAAGAGGCTTTTTTCGCCGGGTTATTACCAATATTGTAGGCGGGAGAACGCTAATAAAACTCGTAACTAGGGAGATTGCAGTTTTTCCCCCTCCCCCTCCCAAAATAATACTTGGCGATAAACAAAAAGTTAAACTTGTCAACACAAAATTGGGAGAATTGATACTTAAAGCAGCAATTGGTAGCAAAATAGAAGAATACCAAGGCATTAGCCAAGGTGTAGCAAACAAAAACAAAGTTAGAGTCGTCCATCCAATATCTGATACTAAATTAATTTCCGAATCATTTTTGCGAAAGTACGATCTAATTAACGTCCCTGTGTAGAAGCCAATCCAACTTAAATATGTCAATTGTTTGAGCAATGAAAGAAAATTTGTGCGGGTTTCAAAGGTGACATTTGGCAATAAAGTCAAACATATATTAATCATGTGGTGAAACGATCGAGCTGTAGCCCCCGACACTCCCGGATTTAACAAACTTCCCCAAGCTGAAACTGTTGGTAAAAATGTCGAAGTTATTACCGCGATAATTAATATAGAAAGTAATGCTGATGCCGCTAGATCTTTCCACCGACGCTGCTTGCAGAGGAAAGCAACAACTAAGGGCAGCCAAATAATAGGTAATGTTTTTACTAGAAAACCTACCCAAATTGCTAAAATTGCAAAAACATAACGTTGGTAATAAATACATCCTATTAAAACAATCAATGTATTGGCAACTAAAACATCAAGGTGAGCATTAGCTATCTGCTCGTTTAACAACATTGGATTGATTAAATAAGCCATTGTTATGAAGTTACGGGTTTCAGAATTTGTTAGCAACCGCCAAATCAAGTAAGCATTGAGTGTATGTACCAACACGCAGATTATTTTAAAAATATAAACTCCTAGTAAAGGGCTAATTGGTAGAGCAAGTGCTGATACCGAAAAAAAGAATAGAGAAACTGGGCCGTAGGTAGAAGTTTGCAACCAGTGAAGAAAGGGAGATATAGCTGAGACAAAGCTATTGGATGTATTAAGATAAGGATTGATTTTATTTAAGGTCATCGCTCCGTAATGCAAGTACATATAAATGTCATTACTTTGGGGATAAGCTATGAGGGCAAGGGCCAGAAAGGGGATTGCATACTTTAAAATTTCTAAAAAGCTGGAACCAATCTGCTTTTTTTTGATTAGCCAGATAATATATGTAACTGTTGCTATCAAATAGGAACCGTTAATTATAATTCTGATCGCACTCAAACCGCCGGTAGGGAAATCGTTATAGTTTTCTCCACCCTGTAAAACGCTGTAAAACTTGGTGATTCCCATTGATGCCATGGAAATAGAGAAAATTATGGAAGCTACTAAGGCGACAACATATAGAATTTTCTCATTTTTAAAGTAATTTTTGAGCGTGCTGTTATTCATATTTGTGGGATAAGTGTAGGTAATTTTAGTGCCAAAAGTGGTTGGCGGTTATCTGACTAAATGGTGTTCCATGGCAAAGCGCACAAGTTCTGCCCGGTTGTTGCTTTCAGTTTTTCTGAACAAGCTGCTGACGTGCTTTTCGATGGTGCGATGACTGAGGTGGAGCCGATCGCCGATTTGAACATTAGAAAGACCTTCTGTCACCAAATCTAGAACTTCCTGCTCTCGTTGCGTCAAATTCGGAGTATTTCGGCTGCCAGATGCACGCACGGCGTAGCTATCCCGTAAGGAATCGGTCGTTTCTGGCTTTTGAGTTAAAAAATCCGCTTCAGGCTGGTCATTGGCGATGAAACCTGCCTCTGTTGGGATAGGTTCGGGTTCGGGGGTGCGAGACGGTGCCTGAGCAATTAGAGCGTAGCGATCGAGCAAAGAGCGAATTACTGCACCCAATTCCGGGAGGTCAAAAGGCTTAGCCAGAAAATTATCGCACCCCATCTGATAGCCGCGAATCCGTTCCTGGGTGCTGGTGCGTTCCGTCAAAAAAATCACCGGTAGCAAGCGGAAAGCGGGACGAGTCCGAACTCGGCGCACGAATTCGTAGCCATCCATCTCGGGCATTGTAATGTCGGTAACAATCAAGTGCGGCTGAAATTCCTCTACCAAGCCTAAAGCTTCTTTGCCGTTCTCAGCAGCGATTACAGAGTATCCGGCAATTTCCAGATAATCGGTAATCGACAAGCGCGTCGCGAAATCGTCGTCAGCAACCAGAATCGTCAAGGGCATGGGCGGACATTAAAAATTAAACATGAAAAATTAAAAGTGAAATTAATCACTTTTAATTTTTAATTCTACTGTTTAATTCTCTTTTTGACACTCCCCGGTCTGAAGACGCGGGGATTCTTAAGGACAAACATTGGAGGATGAATCCGTCCAAAATTTAACTCTTAAAGGGTAAGTCAGATACCCACTACCCACTCGCTCATGGCTGAGTCTATGGCTACTTTTTTGCCTAACGGCTTGCAACTGTCGGGTTTTTCACCAACTAAGTTTCAACAAATTTATCAAACCAAAATCAGTTTGTCAAGATGGGGCAGGCAGGATAAATCCTGCAACGCCCTTTCATCCCTGGACTAAAGTCGCAGGGTTTTCAGGGTATTTCTTATAACTTGCGGTTAAAGTAGCAGGCTGCGCTAATTTTCCCTCCAAAGCTACGCCCCGCCCGTTTGCGGCCAAATGCCGCAGAGTTTTGTAAATTGCCTCAATTTGCTCTGGCCTTCCTGCTTTTTTTGCTATCTCTGATACAGACAGAGGTGCTTGAGCGTCTTTGAGCACTTGCAGCACCAGTTGCTGCAAATCCAACACAGCAGCGGCCGCTTTTTTGCCAGCTTCGACTCCTGGTTGGTGATAGGCATTGACATTCACCAAGGAACCGTAAAAACCTACGGCTCTTTCGTAGAGGGCGATTAATGCTCCTACTGTCCGAGGGTTGACTTTTGTAATTGTGACAGTGATTGAATCTCGGTGATTTTCGTACAAAGCTTGTCGAGTTCCCTGCAACAAACCAGATAAATAATCTCCCGAGGTGACGCCCGGTTCTACTTCAGGAGAAATTCCTTGTCTGTCTTCCAAAACTTCGATAAATGTTAGGAAGAAATTCGGCACGCCTTCTCGCAGTTGCTGGACGTAGGCGTGTTGGTCGGTGCTGCCTTTGTTGCCGTAGACTGATATTCCTTGATAAACTGTGTTGCCGTCTAAATCTTTTTCTTTGCCTAGAGATTCCATGACTAACTGCTGCAAATAGCGGCTGAACAATAGCAGAGAATCTTTGTAAGGCAAAACTACCATGTCTTTCTCGCCGCGTCCGTTGCAGGCAAAATACCAGGACATGGCTAAAAGGGCGGCGGGATTGTTTTTAATGTCGGGAATTCTGGTAGCTTCGTCCATGACTTTAGCGCCGTCGAGCATTTCCCGAATGTCGATGCCTTGCAAGGCTGCTGGCAAAAGTCCTACGGCTGAGAGTTCCGAAGTGCGTCCTCCCACCCAGTCTGACATGGGGAAGCTGGCAATCCAGCCTTCGGATTTGGCTAATTTGTCTAGTTGGCTGTCTGTGCCGGTGATGGCAACTGCGTGTTTGGCGAAGTCGAGTTTTTGGGCTGCGAAGGCTTTTTGAACTTCGAGCATGCCGTTGCGAGGCTCGGGGGTGCCGCCGGATTTGGAGATTGTAATTACTAGGGTGCTGGCGAGTTTGTCTTTGATTTTGTTGAGGATGCGATCGATCCCAGCCGGATCTGTGTTGTCGATAAAATGAATTGCTAGGGGCGGAATGTCTGGGGATAAGGCTTCGGCGACGAATTGAGGGCCGAGGGCAGAACCGCCAATGCCGATCGAGATTATGTCGGTAAATTGCGGAGCAAATGGCGGTTTTATATCGCGGCTTTGAACTTTCTTGACAAATTCTTCGACTTGTGATATACCTTCGACTATTTCTTGTTTTAATTCTGGAGTGGGAGCTAAATCGGGGTTTCGCAGCCAGTAGTGGCCCACCATGCGGTTTTCGTCGGGATTGGCGATCGCACCTGCTTCCAAAGCTGTCATATCTTTGAAAGCTTTGTCAAATTTGGGCTTCAGTGCTGCTACCGCATCGTCGTCGAATCCCATCCGGCTGATATCGAGGTAAAGTCCCAATCCAGAGTGATAGTAAAGCCAGTCTTGATAGCGTTGCCAGAGTGCTGCGGCGTCCATAGGAATTCTCTACGATTCTTATAAAGTTCGATCGGGCTAGTCGGGAATCAACCAATTGTAGTTTAACTACTCGCCGGGAATTCCCCTGGCATAACTGTACCCGGTTTGGTGGCCCCATGAAAGGCTCTTAGATTGTAGGTACAGAAATCTCCAAATCTTCTTGACAGTTTTAGGGCAATCTGTATAATCCAGTAAGGAGGTATTAAGATGTTGCACAAGGCTGTCAAAATTCGACTTTATCCAACTCAAGAGCAGCAAATATTGCTATCTCAGCACTTTGGCTGCACCCGCTGGTGGTGGAATTATGCTCTAAATAAG
>RDYN01000171.1 GCA_004293365.1 Oscillatoriales cyanobacterium
TAACTTGGGTATGGAAGTAATGCACGAGCGCAACGCTCACAACTTCCCTCTCGATTTGGCTGCTGCTGACACCACTCCTGTGGCTTTGGTTGCTCCTTCTATCAATGGCTAAGTTTTAGCTATCGATAACAAAAAGCGCTCCTAGAAATAGGGGCGCTTTTTGTTTGGGGAAAATTATCTTTATCAGGTTCGTAGTGAGGACTTTAGTCCTCTGATTTGGATGAGGACTGAAGTCCTCACTACGAACGAAAACGAATTTGATTGTGGTTGTTATGGCGGACAGAATATAATTAATGACTAATAATTAGGTGGATGGAAATAAATCGGGCTGCGGGGTGGGCTCCCGCTTCTTCTCAATATACTGCTGGTGGTAATCCTCTGCCATATAAAATTCACCAGCGGGTTTGATTTCGGTGGCAATATCTTTGTCGTATTTACCGGAATTTTGCAATTTTTGTTTGGAGGCGCGGGCGGCTTTTTCTTGTTCCCAATTGTGATAAAAAATGACTGACCTGTACTGTTCGCCTCTGTCCGGGCCTTGGCGATTGATTTGGGTTGGGTCGTGACAGTTCCAAAATACGTCCAGCAGTGTTTCGTAACTCACGATCGATCGATCGTACTCCAAGAGCACTGCTTCAGCGTGACCGGTAACTCGGGCGCAGACATCGAGGTAGCAGGGATTGGGCCAGTGACCTCCTGTGTAGCCCGCAGCAGTTGAGATGACACCCGCAACGGCGCGAAACTTGTGTTCGACTCCCCAAAAACAACCGGCGGCAAATGTGGCTTTTTCCATTGTGTTAAGTAGAAGGAAGTTCGGCAACGGATTCTGTAACGGATGTAACGGATGTAACGGATTTCAGCAAGAAAACAGAAGAAAAAGATACATCTAAGTCGGAATAAGACATACAAAGCAAGCTTTTTAGCGAGCCTTTTATATTTAATTAGATGGATTTACTTACTCATGCTATTGCAATAAAAATTTGCACTGTTATTATGCTTGACAGATTCCCATTAGTGTGCATTCCCAGACTAATCGCGGCTGTACGTAGTTTAGCAAATATTGGCGGGCTTTTTCTAAGGGTTCTAAGGGCGATCGGCTAATTCGGCCTGCCAAAAATTGCTGCCAGTAACAATGCTGTAAATAATCAATTAACCACAACTGAGATTCAGTATCCAAAGTTTTATCAATTTCCTTAGCCAATTCCAAAGCTGACCGCAAATTTTGAGGCAAATGCTTGACTTTTTGCAGCAAATCCTCGGGTATTGATTGCAGTTGCTGCCAAATAGCAATTGCCTCTCCAGGACTTCCCTGCGCCATCCCAATTATCTCGGGATGGGATAAAATCTCGGCAAATCCCCCTTGCTGCAAAACTTGTGCCATTGCTTCGGGATTCAGCCGCGAAAACTGGATTTTTTGACAGCGGGAAATCAAAGTGGGTAGCAAAGCTTCCACAGTCGGAGCAATTAAAATTAGCGCTGCTTTTCCCGGTTCTTCCAAGGTCTTCAACAAGCCGTTGGCGGCTCCTTCGCCCATTGTTTCTGCTTGTTCCAAAACTACGACTGAACGCCCAGCTTCTAGCGGTGGCCTGCTCAGAAATTCGCCGATTTCGCGAATTTGTTCTAGGCGAATTTGGGGCGGTGCTTTTCGCTTTAATCCTGCTTCCTCTGCTTCTTTTGGGGACAGCCGTTTGCCTTGGTTCATGTATGTTGGTTCTACCCAGAGCAAGTCTGGATGGTTTCGCTGTCGCACGCGATTTTGCACGGATTCTGTCGATCGCCTTTCGGGAAGATTTACTGAGAATAAAAGTTCGATGAAACACTGTGCTGCTAAGCTTTTGCCGGTGCCGTTGGAGCCGACAAATAGATAACCGGGAGCAATTCGGTTGCGTTCGACTGCTTGGCTTAGCAATTCTACTGCTCGATTTTGTCCGATCAATGATGTGAAATAGTCCATGTTTTAAGAGTGATAAATACAGCGTGTTTCAGGTTCATGAGGTACATTGGTAACTTAAATTGCCAACATGAAGGTAACATTAACATCATTCAATTTACTTGAGATAGCAGCCAATTATATACTTGCAAATACAGTTCTAATTGTAAAAACGTAGGAAGTGTAAAAAAATATTTTTTATATTTAATCTAGCACAAAATATAATTCTCCGGTATCTACTTGACTTTGCCCCTAATCTTGTTGTATAGTTGTATATTATTTAACAATAGAAGGTTTACCAAAATCATATTTTGACATATAGCGGTTCTCAAGCGTGGTGAGCTAGGCCCTAGGCCCTAGGCCCTAGGCCCGGCCCAGGCCCGATAGTACCTCATCTTTCTGAGAACCGCTATAAATTTAAATTATTAAGCAGTAATATCAGTTAAAGTGTTAGGTGGTCTGCCAGTTTATGAAAACAATTCCTCTGCTCGCCCTAAGTTTTTTAGTAGCAATTTTAGCAAGTGCGATCGGCATAATCTCAGTCCAGAACGCCGCGCCAGTAGCTTTAAGCTTTATCTTGTTTAAATCCATACAGATTCCTGTAGGATTAGTATTGGCAATGAGCATTAGTGCGGGCCTGATAGGCGGTGCACTGCTACAACCGCTTTGGAACCTTTCAGATTCCCAAGACTCGCGTCCCAGATTTCAAGCAAATCCCGAAGACTCGGACACCGCAGAATATTAAGTTAATTTTTCAAACCTTAGATGGAATAAACCTGACCTTCAATCAGCAGCCGAGTAATTCCCTTGGCTAGCAAGTAAGGCGCGGCTTTTTGCAGCAGCCTGCCGTCGGGAATCTTGAAAACTCTTTGATTGCGAGTAGAAAATCGGCGCGCCACTCGGTGATTGTCAAAAACTGGTAGGGTTTTCTCGCGAATTTCGGCCGCCGGAATTTGACCGAGTTCGCCAAATGCTTTCAGAGGTCTGGTGATTAACTCTGCCGCCCGATCGACTACTAAATAGCAAATTTTGGGCACAGATGCTTCGCTTAAAGGCAAAACTTGAATCGGGCCTATAGCCCGAAGTTCGCTCGACTCCCCGGACATCGAACCCAGCAGACTGCCTTCAAACAGAGAATCTTCATCCTCTAAATCTTCGTCGAAGTCGTCATCTAAATCATCCTCATCCTCATCCTCATCGTCACCCTCATCTTCGTCGAAATCGCTAAAATCTTCACCGCTAAGCATTGCCTGTAGTTCCCCACTCACAACAGCACGGTGGCTGGGTTCGGCAAGATTGCCTGCTGGGGCATCTGGTAAATCAGAAACCTCGAAATCCGACTGTAAAGTTCCTGGAATTGCGAGTTCTGCTAGGGGTTGGGCGGCTGATAGAGAACGCTTTCGGATTGTGGGCCTGGAATTTGGGGCTGGCTGCGCGACGGGGACTGACTCAGACAGGGGAGTATCTCCAGGGGCGATGAAGCTCAAGGGCGGCGATTCAGCAGCCGTTTCTGTTGGTTGAGAAACGCTGCTGGTGCTGCGATCGGACGAACGCTTTTGTTTTTGCTGGACTAGAAATGCGTATTCTAACTCGGACAAAGCCCCCTGAAGGATGCGCCTGACAGTCGAACTACTCACTTTGTAGCGCTTGGCCAGAGTGATAGTATTCTCGTCCGACTGTCGGTACAGCCTGAGGAGTTCCCGTTTGTCTGAATCGGAGAGTTTTGTGGGCGTCATGCCAAGTTTTCCAGCAAAAAGACGTGAAAAGACGTAGGAAGTGCGATCGGCGAACTGTAATTTTTCATCTTCGATTGGCAGTTGACAGATGTCGGCAAGGACAAAAAAGCTTTCGCCTTCCAATCCGTTGCCGAAGCAACCCCAATCTCAAATCGCTACGCGGAGCGACGACTCCGCCTGCTTTGACGAGAACGGGTGGAGATGTCATGTTCCAAGACAGCTCCTATTCCGAACAGGATGCCACTGAAAACAAAAAAGACTTCCAGTAAACTGCCGCTTTGATAACTACCCTCAGCCTGAGTATCGCGCCATTTGAAGTACATATCTGCGATGTAAAGCGAAAAAGTTGCAGCCGCAATCATTCTCCAAGATTGGGAAAAACGTCCGCCCCAAAACGCCAGCAGCAGCGCAGTAGCAATAATCAGCAGAAAAACGTCCCCGACGATGTAAAACAAATTGATTGCATAGGCGTAAGGTGATAGTTGCTTGTCAAGTGCCATCACCCATTCGGGAGCTTTAGTTACTTCTGCTGATTCTTCTTCCGGTGCCGATTTAGCAGCCGCTGCTGCCGTTCCTTTTGCCTTTGACTGGGCCGAATTGTCCAAAGCAGGGGCTTTTCCTTTGGCAGCCGTTGAGTCTGGTGCAGATCCTGTCACTACTTCCTGGGGGGCTGCCGGAGCCATTCCTAGCTGTGCCCTCCAAGAGTCCGGTGCAGCAACCCAGATAGCTACAGCAATCCCAAAGGCTGCTATTCCCGCTAACAAACCCCACTGCCAAAATTCTAGATTCAGCCGCTTGGAAGTCACAGCTAGAACCATGCCTCCGATCAGTACCACATAGCTGCCCAGATAAAACGCATCTGCTGGGGACACGTCTGGGTCTAACTCGAAATAGAGTTCCCAAATCCCGAACAGCACGCCGGCGATAAAATAGAAGAGCATCCCCAAACCAATTCCCAGCCAGACGTTGCGCCCGCTTGCCATGTGGGGGCTTTTCCAGTTTCTCAAACAGACTAAAGCTGCTCCCAGATATGCCCCGCATTCAAAAATATAAGTGCCGATCGAATACCAAGGCGGTAAACCATCTTCTTTTGAAAGAGGGACGCTGAACAGCAAAAAGAACAGCAGCGCCAAGACAGCCCAGACAATGCCCACAATCACTAGGGTCTGAGCTGATAGTAAAGATGTAGATGTAGATGACTTTTCTGAAGTGCTACTCATAGGGATTTCACGATACCTAACTAGCGGTTGAACGCACCCCCATCTCAATCTGTGATTGTAGATGAGGATTCTTTCGCCAAAGAACCTTGATCTGACGCTCCCGGAAAAACTGCCGTCCTCAGCGTGTCGTCGGGACTTTAGCCCTCGTACACTCTCGAAAGACTAAGCTACTAGAATAGTATCTATTTACTAATTCTTTGAATTAGTTCTTAGTCGATATTTTCCCCGGGAATAGATGATAGAAATACGGTCTGCGTCTTCACCCTTAAGGCTTTTACCGTACCGCATTGAACTGGGAAATTATATCCTCAAATGTTGCTTTCTATGTTTTTGGCTTTGACCCTCTCCCACTCAGATCAATGATTCTGGGTGGGAACTGCGATCGAAATTTAGTTAAATTGCCAGACTGTAGCTGGCTTCTTAACTGATTTAACAATCATGTCGATCGATCGATACAAGTTGGCAATCCAACCTGTATCTCCCTTGCCCCCGACAGTGCAATTATCTCAGCTCGATTATCTGCGCCCAATTGTCCATCGCAATTGTCAAAGATTTTCTATCCTGCGATCCACAACTTGTTGAGGGCTGATTGTTTCAGCCAATCTAGAAACTGAGTGCGATCCGGTGCTGGCATATCTTGCAGCACATCGCTCACTCCCTCAGCGAAGTCGGTATTGCCAAAATATGATTTGCCCAAACGGTGAAGTTCTTGCAATAAGGTTTTGAGATGTTGCTCTTGCCAAGGGGGCACCTTATGATTTTGCAAGGGACTAACGGTCAGCCAATTTTTGATCGCATCAGCGGAGTCTGCCTGGGGGAAGTTTCCTTGCTGAAATACCTTGGTGATATCTTTCTGAAACGATGTGGCTTGCCTTGCGCCTAAGAGGTCTTCTACGTCAAAGTAAACAGCTTGGAGGAGTAGCAGACAACCCTGCGCGAATAGCGGTGCTTTAGCGGATTCTGTACCGGCCGGTTCTTCACCGGCAAGCTGATCTAGACGGACTTTTCCCCAGACGCTGTATCTATCCGGCTCTTCTAGCAGAACGCAGGCTTTGCCTCGGTTGTCGGTTAAATCCCGCCACAAGGCTCTGGCGTCTTCTGCTTGCTTGCCGTTGAAGGCGCTAATGAGACGAAAAGTCTGCCCCTGATAATTGAGAATGGGAATTTGTTGATCCCGTTTTGGGTGTTGAAAATTGGATATTTCAACATCCTGCCGTTTCAGAATAAACATGACACTGCGATTTGACTCCTGTCATGGCCGAGGTGCTGTGCTTTTGAAGATCTCCAGGCTTTTAGGCTCGGAGATGCTTGATTCAACGAGTTCACGTGACATACCCGACACTCATTTTGTAAACAAATAGAGTGCGGGCTTCCTCTTTCAACGGGAGAGCCTTGTTAGAGCCATCTCTAAGCTGGTCTTATCCTCCCTCCGTAGGTTTTACTCACCTGAAGGTGGTACTAAACTAGCAAGATAATCACTTATCTTCGAGGCAGACTCCCTGTGTCCCAAGGAGTAGAATTGTTGATTTTTTCACCCATCCATCAGCTCTTTTACGGCCCAGCGGGATCTTGGGGCTACCAGTCAGAAACTGATAGGTGGTGTCTAGCCTTTATACAACGGAAAGTTCGCCCACCACGGCTACTCTTATCATCCCCGCTTATTTCGATCCTATCATGGATTCGCTATCGCTCAATTTGTTTGCTGCTCGTTTTCATCCCGTCACTCATCCTGTAAACGGATAGAGTGCGGGACTTCCCACTCGTATTACAAGTATCTAAGCTGAGATTGTCTCTCAACCATGGCATATGAACTAATGCACGAAGGAAATTCCCCCGCGCACAACTTACGACTGCTGTACTGGCAACGCTTGATTTTTGAGATCGTGCCGATCGGGCGATTGACTGTGTTGCTTTGATGCCGTAGAGGAAGCTGATATATGCTCCCCAACCATCAAGGATTTTCACCTGAGTCTTTCAATCCTAGTTCTACCACATTTTTCTCAAAGATCAAGTCGAGCAGAGTGTTAGGAAATATAACTAAATATCAGAAAATTAGTCACTGTGGCTCAACTGCTATACAAAACTTGGCTAAACTTATCTCGCGTTTCACCATTTAACTACAAGTAATTCCAGAGGGTCTGCTTGCTCTCTCTACCTGCTGGAGTCGGCTACTACTTGTGTCAGCCCTAGATTCTCGTGGAGCATCTCCCTCGGCGCGACCCGGTTATAACTATTGCTTTGGAAGCTTTTAGCCATTGTTCAAGGATTGTTTTCAAACTATTTAACGAATCGTGGTATCAGGTTCGATCGGCGTTGCAGGCCCGTCAGTTTTGCAGGGACGGTGGTTTACTTTCGGTGAATATTTTTAGACGGGATTTTCTGCATCCCCGTAAAAATAGCCCATTAGTATCAGATAATGGCCAACCTGTCAATGCTTTTAAGATCTATCGCTAGGAGTAACTTGAGTCAAGTATGGGGCGAGCTAGTCAAACTCTTATACCGTTTGAGGGCCGGCTTAATTTCTGGAGATATCCGCTCGACAAAATATTTGGGTTTCAACTCAACGTCTAAATATAGCAATCGCCACCTCGGGCGCGGACATAAATAAGCTCATGAATAGAGCCGAGACTGCGTGACACATAAACGGTTTGATTTACGTACTCTGTAACTCTCCCTTGTTTCCTGTCAACTGTTTCCTGTCAACTGCCGGAACTTGCGGCCCTGCACAACGTATTTTTCTGGATCGAACCGGTTTGTTGGTAAATCAAAAAATATTTACTTGCTCGATCGCACACTCCACCGATACAATGATATTGTTAACGATTTTTTGAGTTGGGTGCGTAACTCAGTTGGATAGAGTAGCTGCCTTCTAAGCAGCGAGCCGCAGGTTCAAGTCCTGCCGTACCCGTTAACTAAACCTATACATGACAAGAGTTTCAGACGTTTTCCCCCCAACGGACA
>RDYN01000209.1 GCA_004293365.1 Oscillatoriales cyanobacterium
TAAGCCGTTTGGTGCGCATTGCGCACCCTACTGATACCATTTTTCTTTCTCCGCTGCATGGAATAGATCCTTTACCGGAAAGGATTTTAGGCGAACCAGCTCGTGGAGCTTCATAGTGAATTGGTATAAGCCGTTTGGTGCGCATTGCGCACCCTACTGATACCTAATTATTTATGTGAGGACTTGAGTCCGCTAAAATTAAGAAGGACTGAAGTCCTGACTACGAACCTAATTATTTATGTGAGGACTTTAGTCCGTAAAAATTAAGAAGGACTGAAGTCCTGACTACGAACCTAATTATTTATGGAGTTAATTCCAAAAGCTCAATCAAAAACTTAATAAAATTTGCTAAAGCTGGAACTTCCTGTTGTGTCTGTTCGCTCACCCAATTATTATCTGCTATGCTTGTTGTATTAGTCTTGCCAGGTTTGAGAACGCTGACTACAGTAGCAACTAAAGCTTTTTTATCATCAAACGGGCCCCAGTTATTTTTGTGTTCCTCAGACAGTCCATTCAAATAAGCGATCGCACAATTCATAACTTCAGGATATACAACATTGCCGCACTCGCACAACAAATTATCCAAAACACCTTGCTGCTGATTGTCTGGCAAAATATAAATCCCAGTTCGCGGCGGCCCTTCCTGACAAATTCCTGCCTGATTTGGAAATTCAGGGAAATCATTCTGAAACTGCTGGTAATAGTCTCTCGCAACAGTATCGGGATGCTTCTTGTCAGAATCCGCAACTATTCCAAAGGCTGCAATATCTGTTTTATATTCAGGATGGTTAGCAAAAGTTGCTTTAAGATTTCTTCCCAAATTGCTACCTTCCCCAGAATAGATAGCAACAGAAAGAGTCTCGGTTAACAAGATAGAAGGCATATCAAGACGCTTGTATAAGTTTCCCTGTCTGGGATAAGGAGGTATGAAATTGCGCCAAAACGGCTCTAATTTTGATTCTTGTCCGTCAAAAGATTGAAATCCGAGAAATTTCAACACTTTGCCCACAAATGCTCGATCTTGTGGGCCTTCTACTCCGATGATTGCGTAACCGCGGTTCACCTCCTAACCTCCTGTCCCAACTCATCTCTAACTATATGCAGTGTTTCTCTATCTAACCGAATCGCTTTAGTTTGTGATTCCTTTTTTTCCAATCGATAAAGAACTAAATCAGTCTCGGAATCGCTAGCATCCAACATCGCATCAACTGCTTCTAAACTGTGGGTAGTTGCAAATAACTGCACATCGAATCGCTGACACCACTGCACAATCCAAGCAAAGGAACTGCCAAGTGCTTCCGTATGAATTGCGGTTTCTATTTCATCAATCAGTAACACTCCACCTCGGACTTTTGCCAGCGTTAAAGCAATGAATAGCAAACGCCGCACACCATCACCGAAAGCACTTAAAGGGGAAATCCCCACTTGTTTGTGGTCAATATATAGACTTATGCGACTACCGGGACGCGACACAATTTGTAGATCGATAATTCCCGGATCTATTCCTTGCAGTAAATTAATTACTTGTGGCTTAAAACGCTGAAGAATAGCTTCTGATAGCAAACTAACTTGCAACTGTTCTATACGGTGCGAAAAAGGTGTTACAGTATCAACTAATAGCCTTGCATCTGACCGAGTTCGCCGACTCGTTAAACGCTCGTTTTCCCAGATTTCAAAAAATTCAGATAATTCAGTTTCTGAGTTTGATAGAGTAGCTTTTAGCTCAATTTCTGGGTAGTGCCCTGAAGGAAAGGATCGAGAGAATAAAACTCACGTCAAAGAAAAGTAGGCATTTAGAGTTGTAAATTAGCATTGTAATGATGCACAAA
>RDYN01000030.1 GCA_004293365.1 Oscillatoriales cyanobacterium
TAGAGGGAGATATTTTGGTTTGTAAGGCAATTATCTATGTAGATATTGCCTTACAGATTTTTTTTTGCTCACTTGAGCAGTGCCATTGGACTTTAGTCCGAACGATCAAACCTTTATGATATGATATCTTGATTAAGAATTATTATATTTAATTGATAATCATCAAAGTGGCGATATTTAAAAGACTTAAACTCGAAAAACTTGCGGTTGAGAAATCTCCAATATTAGGCCGGGCGATCGCGCTTTTCGGCGGCATTTCGATGGCATTGACAACAGCACCATTCAATGCTTGCCCGTTAGCTTGGGTAGCATTCGCTCCCCTATGGGTTTTGATTGTCAGTTATGAACGACCAGAAATAGAAGAAAAACAAAAAAAAATCCTCTTTTTTCCTTCTTCCTTCTTCCTTCTTCCTTCTTCCTTCTTCCTTCTTCCTTCTTCCTTCTTCCTTCTTCCTTCTCTCTGGGGAATCGGCTATCACGGATTAGCCCTATCTTGGATTATGGGAATACACCCGATGACTTGGTTGGGAGTTCCTTGGTGGCCGAGTTTGGCGATCGCACTTTTTTGCTGGGCCTTCATCACCCTCTGGGGAGCCGCATTAGTTACCCTTTGGGCGTGGCTGTTTGTAATTCTAAACTCCCTCAGTTTACTCATAAAAAATCCTCTTCTTACTCTTAACTCCCCCCCTTTACTCATAAAAAATCCTCTTCTTAACTCCCCCCCTTTACAAGGGGGGGCTGGGGGGGGTAGAACTCAATTATTAGCGTTAACCCGCGTGTTAATTGGTACAGCTTTGTGGTGCGCCTTAGAAAGTATTTGGAGTACCGGTTCGCTGTGGTGGACATCACTATCATACACCCAAAGCCCGCACAACTTAGCCATATTGCACCTCGGTCAACTCTCCGGGCCCAGCGCAGTAACAGCGGGAATTGTAGCAGTAAATGGCTTAATTGCCGAAGCTTTTCTTGAAGGAAGAGGGAAGAAGGAAGAGGGAAGTTCGGCAACGGATTGTGTAGCGGATGTAACGGATGTAATGGATGGGATGAAAAAGGAGGAGGGCTTTTCGGCTTCGCTCAAGGTAAAAAGAAAGAAGAAGGGAGAAGGAAGATGGAAGAAGTGGGTTGCTTATATTTTGCCTGCGGGTTTATTTTTAGTTTTGCATATTGTCGGCTGGAGTTTGTACAATCGCCCCTTAATTCAAGAGGCGGGAACAGGTTTACAAATTGGGATTATTCAAGGCAATATTCCTAACGAGATTAAGTTTGACTCAGGTGGTTGGCGGCGCGCTTTGGAAGGTTATACGGCTGGATACAAACAGTTAGCTGACAAAAAAGTTGATGCTGTGTTACTTCCAGAGACGGCTTTGCCTTTTATCTGGACAAATGAGTATCAACGTTCTACTCTTTCTTTTTACCAAGCGATTCTCCAACGCGGTGTCCTGGCTTGGGTTGGAGGATTCGGACAGCAAGAGAATAGTATCACAAATAGCTTATTGGCGATCGATCGCACGGGAGAGATTATCAGCCGCTACGATAAACTCAAGCTAGTACCCTTAGGCGAATACATCCCTTTTTACGAAATCTTAGGCGGGATTATCAATCGTCTGTCCCCCTTAGATGCTCATTTAGTACACGGAAACTCAAAACAATTGTTTGATACGCCCTTTGGCCGCGCCATTGTCGGAATTTGTTACGATTCAGCGTTTGCTGAAGTTTTCCGATATCAGGCGGCCCAGGGAGGCGAATTTATGCTGACAGCTTCCAATAATGCCCATTACAAACCGCCGATGCTGGCTCAGCATCACGCTTTGGATGTGATGCGAGCCATTGAAACCGATCGATGGGCTGCGATCGCAACTAATACAGGTTACTCTGCTTTTGTCAATCCTCGCGGCGAGACGATTTGGAAGTCTGGAATTAATACCTATGAAGTCCGAGATGCTACTATTTATCGGCGGCAAACTCGGACTTTGTACGTGCGGTGGGGAGATTGGCTGACGCCTTTATTGTTAGTTTTAGCTGGGTTAATGTGGTTGATTCCTAGAAATTAATGTTAGGCGGAAGCTAGTTGATTAAATCTGTTGGCACAGTCAGAGTTATTAGTGAACGTGCTGCTACAGTTAACTAATGACTAATGACTAATGACTAATGACTAATGACCGATGACTGATGACTAATGACTAATGACTAATGACCGATGACTAATGACTAATGACCGATGACTAATGACTAATGACTAATGACTAATGACTAATGACCGATGACTAATGACTAATGACCGATGACTAATGACTAATGACTAATGACCGATGACTAATGACTAATGACTAATGACTAATGACTAATGACTAATGACTAATGACTAATGACTAATGACTAATGACTAATGACTAATGACCAATGACCAATGACCAGTGACTCTAATGCTCTTTTACCCTAGCATGAACGCTAGGAGATAAAGTAATTAAATCGTTGATATTGCGCTGCATAGTAGCACAAATATTATCCAAAGGTAAATCATTGGCATCGTGTCCGAAAGGATTTTCGATTTCAATGCCGATTTCTTCGATGCCGAACAAAGCAAAACTAATTAAACCTACCACAGGAGCTGTTCCCCAAGTTAAATCCTTCACCATTTGAAAAGGCAGTGCCAAGCAGTAAAGCAAGAGTAGCTGTTTGAGATGAATCGCATAAGCCAGAGGTATAGGAGTTCTCAAAATTCGCTCGCAACCGCTCAAGGCCTCAATCATGTTATTTACTAATTGATTCATAGCCGATAGTCGATAGACATCGAGGTTGTTTGCCTCGTACTGTATAGTCAAATAATCCCCAATCCAAAAAGCAATTTCGAGGGGAGGATTGTTCATTCTCTTGAGATTTTCATACTGTTGGGGCAGTACGTAAGGCTCTATTTCTGAGCTAATGGGTTCTTGGCGCAAGTGCAATTTCATTGCTATGGCAAAAGCCACTAATAATCGCAAAGTAGACTTTTTGTTCTCTAAATCATCCGGTTCTCGATCGCTAATAGATACCCAGATTTGACGCGCCAAATTTCTGACTGCAATAATTAAGGTTCCCCAGCACCTCCTGCCTTCCCAAAATCGATCGTAAGCCGTATTTGTCCGAAAAACTAACAATAAGCCGAGGACTATACTGGGAACAATGGTTGATAAGATGGGAAGGGATACTGGGAGGTTAAAAAAGTACAGCATCGAAATTAACAACCCAAAACCAGCGCACAGCATGACGCGGGGCAAGATTAAAAAAATGATCGACCCTTGAAACTGGAAGGCAACTTTAAACCAGGGCCGCTTTTCTGAAATCATCACAATCTCCTGTTAAAATAAAATCTAGCACTGGACACTGTATGGACTTGACAAGTGCCTGCCAGCCATTGTTTTCAGATGCGATCGCACTTTGGGGACACTGCCTTTATCCGAACAACCTTCGGATTTTACCGAAAAAACTCATCTTTGCGATCGATCGCCAATCTAATATTGATTTCATTAGACACTTAATTAGGTAAGATTGGTTATGTATCTTTAGACCTCAGCTTCCGTGCCAGAGCTACCGACATCTGTACCCCCGCATTCTCCCCGATTGCCGAACCAACGGTGGCAAATTTATTCGCCTCAACCACAGCAAGCCGAACAGTTTGCCAATGAAATCGGTTTGTCATGCTTGCTAGCACAGGTACTTATTAATCGCGGTATCGATTCTCTCGAAGAAGTGCAAGGGTTTATCGAACCGGAATCTCTGGTTTTGCCGGCGCCGCTGGATGAATTTCCCGATTTGGCTGCGAGTGTCAAATTGTTGCGGGAGGCGATTGCGACAGGGCAGAAAATTGCGATTTGCGGCGACTACGATGCTGACGGAATGACGAGCACGGCTTTGTTGCTGCGAGCTCTCAGGGCTTTGGGCGCGAATGTTGATTATGCTATTCCCAGCCGGATGCACGAAGGTTACGGAATTAACGATCGCATTGTAGAAGAATTTCATGCCGAAGGTGTGGCTCTGATTCTGACGGTAGACAACGGGATTGCAGCCTATGGCCCAGTTGCAAGAGCACGAGAACTCGGTGTAAAAGTTATTATTACAGACCACCACGATTTGCCGCCAAAACTGCCCCCGGCTGATGCTATTCTCAACCCAAAATTAATTGCAGAATCTTCGCCTTATCGGGGTTTGGCTGGAGTAGGCGTTGCCTATGTTTTGGCGATTACTTTGGCTCAAGATTTGAAGAAAGTTGGCGGCTTGGTGAATCCGCTGCTGGAATTATTTACCTTGGGAACTATTGCAGATTTGGCGCCTCTGACAGGAGTTAACCGCCGCTGGGTAAAGCGGGGTTTGCGACTTTTGCCTCACTCGCAATTAGCCGGAGTTCAAGCTTTGATTCAGGTGGCGGGAGTGCAGCCTGCAAGTGCGGAAAATTTACCTCTTTTTAATTCAAAAAGTCAAGCTAACAATACCTTAAAACCTGAAGATATTGGTTTTCGGCTGGGCCCGCGGATTAATGCTGTGGGGCGGCTGGCTGACCCTCAAATTGTGATAGAGTTGCTGACAACGGACGATCGCGAATTGGCACTTAAAAATGCGATGCAGTGCGAACAAATCAATCAGCACCGACAGGAGTTGTGCCAGGAAATTGAGCAGGAAGCGATTGCTTGGTGCGAGAAAAGTGCGCTCAATTTACAGCAGGAACGAGTTTTAGTTGTCGTGCAGCCCGGTTGGCACCACGGGGTGATTGGGATTGTAGCATCTCGGTTGCTCGAACGTTACGGCGTACCCGTTTTTATCGGTACTTTTGAGGATGAGGGTGGCGAAACGGGTAATATCATCCGGGGTTCGGCGAGGGGAATTCCTGAGTTTAATGTATTTGACGGACTGAATTTTTGCGCGGATTTATTAACTAAATTTGGCGGACATAAGGCGGCTGGCGGTTTTTCGATGCCTGCCAAGAATCTTGAACAATTCCGCAAGCAACTGTCAATTTTTGCGAATCAATGTTTGCAGCCGGAACACCTCAAACCCTTGGTTTCAGTAGATGTGCGAGCGGATTTGGGTGAGATTAATCTCGACCTTTACCGACAAATAGATGCTCTCGAACCTTGCGGGATTGAAAATAAGTCTCCGGTATTTTGGACGCCTAATGTTTGTATTACTGAACAAAAAATTGTTGGTAAGGGAGGTCATGTTAAACTAACTGCAACTCAAGATGAAAAAGGTTCGGCTAGTTTGAAGGGGATTGCGTGGCGTTGGGGCGAATATTTTCCGTTGCCTCGGCGGGTTGATATTGCTTACCGCTTGCGGGAAAATAGTTTTAATGGCAAGACTTCGGTTGAGTTGGAATTGTTGGGTGTCCGCCTACCGGCAAGTGCTGCTAGTTCGAGGCCGTCGGTGTTCGGAAAAGTTGAGTTTGATTATTGCGATCGCACTTATTCTTGTAGTCTGTCTCCCGCCGGTTCTCAAGAGGAATTGAGAATTCGCAATTCTCAAGGGCAAGTTTTGGTTGTTGAACCTGGACAAAGCATGGGTTTGTTGGGTAACTCCCGCCAGGATGCTAGGGAAGTCGATGTATCTCTACCTTTTTTCGAGAATTTGATTCAAACGGCTAAACACGCCCTCGGTATTTGATCTTCAGTTGACAGTTGACAGTTGACAGTTGACAGCTACCTCTTCCGGTCAGTCCGAGGATTGAAGCAATGAATAGTCTTATTTTAATTTCTCCCTCACTCGTGTTCCGGCTTTCAACCAATTCTTTCTGGTAAACCTAATTCATCGGGGTGAAATTTAGGGAAAATTAGTCTGCCCAAAAACAGGTACAAGCCCCCAACACGAAGGTTAGGATCGAATCGACAATTTGAGATCAAAATTCAACGTCGCAGATTTACTGCGCTGCAAGTCAATAGACAAGATTGCAAAAGTCCTTTTAATCAAATTTTGGGACGGGCTAGAAGCCCATCCCACAAGAAAAAAGATTTTTGTGGGATGGGCTTCTAGCCCGTCCTAACTATTTTTGCAAGAAGTCTAATTTACAATCTAAAATCTCAAATTGACTTGAGTGGCGATCGAGCTTTGGGAATTTTGCATCACATTTAAAACCCAAAACTCCCAACTATCGATCGCCAGCCGTGGTATAATTACAGGTCGCCGCCTTTAGCTGCCAACAGAAAAATCACGATCGGGCCAGAAAGCACGACTGCTGCCAGTAAAGCTACCTGAACAATAAGTTGCAAGTTTACAGGGCCTCCGCCGTTAAAAAGATCCGTTATAAAGTCCATGTGTCCTCCTGACTGTAGTGAGTAAGTCTAGATTGATGAGAAAATCCGCTTCTGATTTTACCGGGCGATCGGCCCTCTTTTTTAAGGAAGTTTACAAAATTCAACAAAATGTAAAGAACGATCGACCTGCGGGCGATCGCAAATTCGGCTAAAAAACCCTGAGTTTGGGCGATCGCAATTAGCCCGGTTCATCGTGAGGCCTGCTTGGAGGCAAGCCGGCCAGAAAAATCAACTCCGCAGTCAACCTCAATTCTGGGAAAGCCAGCGATTCAACAGTGTCATCGCCCCGAAACTGCTTTACCTGGTACTCCCCATCTACTAACTGGCAAACTGAAAGGGTGGGTTGTTTGGGATTCCCAATGAACTTGCGGCCGCCTAAACCCAAATAGTCCACAATCCAGTATTCAGGGATGCCAATTTCTTCGTAATCAGCAAATTTGAAATGGTAATCATCTCGCCAGTTCGTGCTGACGACCTCTACAGCCAGTCGGATCGAAGACCCCATCGTGATGATGGACTCCCTTTCCCAGCGCGGTTCCTTTGCCAGAGATGCTTGATCTAGGACAATTACATCGGGCTGATAACCAGCCTCATCGCGAGTGGGTTTAAGCAGGCAGTCACCAGGGATGCAGTAAGGTAATTCGCGTCGGTCAATTTCAACTCCTACTTTTAAGCTGATAAAACCTGTAACACCGGAATGGCGGCCAGTTCCTAGAGGCATTTCGACAATTACTCCATTGTGTAGTTCGTAGCGGTGAACTGAGTTCTCTGGATACCAGGCTGCGAACTCATCAAAAGTGACTGTTTTGGGGATTGTTTGGGCTTGGATCATGGTGTTGTTCCTCCTTTGCTAGATTTATACTAGATATTAGCCAGCTTCCTTACTTTCCTTGCCCCGCTTAGCTTTGGTAGTTGGCGGGGGTTTGGTTTCTGTGAGTCCGGAGCTATCAGGTTCACTCGGAGGTGCGCTGGCTGGATCTGACGATCGTTTATTCCTCTCTATCAAGGCTTTCTTGACCAAGACAAGAACCAGTTGAGGAATGGAACGAAATTCAGAATCAGCCCAAATTTTTAACTCCTTGTACTCGTCAAAGTCAAAGCTGATGGTAGTTCTTGGTCGCTTGGTAGCCATATCGCGCGGTTGTCTATACATATCAACATTATCCGCGACTGTCTACCGAGGCTTCAATTTACCATCAGGTACATCATACTTGACAAGTGATGTACTTGTAGATTTTGATAAAGCTCACAGCCAAAAAAGAGCCAGCCCCAAGCATAAAACAGTCATCCGTACAGGAACCAGGGCTGGATGCCTTTCCCGGAGAGTTTTCGCAATCAAAAATCGAACCATCTTTTCGCGAACTCCTTCTGCGGGGCTGGCACTTGATATACTTGAAAGGCTTTAATTTCTATTAAAGTTGGGCATTTTCGAGATAATGCTCCAAATCTAAAATCTAAAATCTAAAATCTAAAATCGAATTATGGCTACTTGGCGTTGCGTAAAGCAGTGCGGTGCTTGTTGTTACCTAGACCCAACAGAACGCCCTGACCTTGACGAGTATTTATCTACAAACGAATTAGCGGTCTACTTGAGCTTAGTGGGAGATGACGGTTGGTGTATCAATTTTGACAAAAAAACGAGGGAATGCGGGATTTATGCCGATCGCCCGCGCTTTTGTCGGGTAGACGAGGAAGTGTTTCAGGATATGTACGGCATTGAGCCTGCTGAGTTGAACGATTTTGCGATCGACTGCTGTTTGGAGCACATTGAAGATATGTATGGCGATCGATCTTTGGAGATGATTCGCTTCAACTCTGAAGTCGGAATTATCGCCTTACCCGACAATTAACGGACTTGATGCCCCTGTGGGCTTTGTGCTTCCGAAGCATTTTTCGAGATCGTATTTCAATCTCAAACCTAAAATCTCAAATCCTCTCCAGGTCGATCGCTCCAGAGAGTGTAAAAATAGACAAATCAAGGAAATATCGCGCAGTTGAGTTGAGCCATGAGCAATCGAGAGGGTTTTACAGGCGGATTTATTGCCGGAGCCGCAGTTGGGGGCTTGGTGGGGGCAGTTTTGGGTGCGGTGCTGTCGCGGCGGGCTGCTGAAGCTTTGCTGAGCGATCCTTCCGACGCCAAAGCAAGAAAGATGCGCCAGAGGAAAGCCAGCCAACTCGAAGCCGAAGGGATGGAAGTAGCAAGGCTGAGTTTGGAAGATAAAATTGCCCAGCTAAATCAGGCAATTGATGACGTGCGACTGCAACTCGGCGATGTCAACGGGAACGCGCCAGCCCACAATAGCGAGGGTTCGATCGCCCCTGACTCCTGAATAAGATTGAATATTTTAGAGCAGTCGGGGAGTAGAATGCGGGCGATCGACTAGCTGTCACACATTTTTCCCATTAAAAACGAAGGCAAAAGCAAAAAGGAACCACAAAATTGCTCTCCCTCTACCCTCTGTGCCTTCCCTCACCCACAGCTATGCTAAACTGAAAGTTAAAGTGTCTGTAAACTTTACCCAAACGATAACCAAAATTTATGACTTATTCAATAGGCCTTTTGGCAAACACGCTAGCGCAATTTCTGCAAATCTATCTAGTCCTGATGATTATTAGGGTACTGTTAAGCTGGTTCCCCAACATCAATTGGTACGACCCCCCGTTTTCGATTTTGAGTCAGTTAACAGATCCTTACCTCAATCTCTTCCGCTCAATTATTCCCCCCTTAGGAGGGATTGACTTTTCTCCAATGATTGCGTTTTTTGTACTTCAGTTTGGCTCGCAAATTCTGATCGGTCTTTTGGGCAGCTTGCAAACCGCTTTTTAGTTAGAAAAGCTTAAATTTTTAAGCATCTAGCGTGAACTGCTGGGGAGCATCTCAGTTTTGCATTTACAGTGCTGTCGGGATATCAAAAAAGGTTCGTAGTAGGGACTTCAGTCCGCTCTTTAAAAAATGGTTATTGCCAAACTGAGATGCTCCCAACTGCTGGCAGATATCACCGCCAACAAAATTTGAGATTTGAGATTTTCACACAAACTCCCCGGCTTTTGCACCGGGGAGTTTGTCGTAGATGAGAGTTGAGAAATTGAAAGCAACTCAGCCATCTACTATCTAAAATCTCACATAGTTTCCTTAGCGGCGAACCACGCCAGTAAAACCTGTAGCTTTAAACTGCTTGAGCTGCAAAGGTGTTCGTTGATTGGCTGCAACGGAAATTCTGAGCTGAAAATCGCTAATTCCAGGAGGAACTTCTTCGATAGAACCTAAGCGAGTCCGGTTTTGCATCACTGGATTTTCATCTGCATCATAAATGCGGCCAAAAATATCAGCATTAACGACAGGTTTGCCGCTCGTATTTTCAGCTTTCCCAGTAATCAAAAAGCAATTAGCTTCCATAGAGCTACCGCTGGTAACTGTTCCTTCTGCCATTTCTGCCGGACATTCGCGATAGGAAAGATCGGAAAGTTTAATGGGCGTGAGCGCCCAAGCTGGTGGAGTGACTACCAAACTCAAAATTGCGATCGCGCAAGTAGCAAAAAAAAGACTGATAGCTCGAAATTTCATAACAATTGCAGCGTAAGTATATTTTACTCAGCTTAGCGCGAATTCAAGGTCAAATTCTTAACCTCCTCCGGGAAACGGCATCTTGAGTGTCCGGCTCCAGGAGGAGACTGCTTTGCTGTAGGGAAACGGCATCAGTCTAAGCCTAAATGCTGGCCCAAGGCTTGGCGCATCACATCCACAGGGACGGATTCTGTCTCCAGCCAAATTTTCAAGGCTGCTGCTCCTTGTTGAACTAGCATTTCTAGTCCGTCAATCGGCATCGCCCCGCGAAGCTGTGCATCTTTGAGAAACTGAGTAGGATTCGGGGTGTAAATGAGATCGTAAGCGATCGCACCTGCTTTCATTCGATCGAGCGCAGCAGCAGCAACCGGCGACTTTTCCCCGTGCGGGTACATTCCCACAGGAGTTGTATTCACCAGCAAATCCGCCTGCGAAATCAACATTGACAAATTATCCCAAGTATGCACCTGCAAATTCTGCACCGGCATCGGAGAATTCACCCAACTTTGCTGAAATTCGGCTAAATTTTGGGTATTGCGGCCGACAACGTGAATCTCTGCAAATCCCAATTGAGCGCATCCAGCCACCACAGCCCTCGCCGCCCCGCCATTCCCCAAAATTACCGCTACTTTCTGACTCCAATCGGAACCCCCCCTAGCCCCCCCTTGGTAAGGGGGGGGACAGGATCCAACAGCCGTATTGTCTCTTTCTAAGGGAAAGGTCGCGTCTTTAGCCCCCCCTTGGCAAGGGGGGGTTGGGGGGGTTTGCAAGGGCGCGAGAAAGCCTTCTACGTCGGTATTTGTGCCGCACCAACCTTTGTCAGTGCGGTAGACGGTGTTGACTGCCCCGATCGCCCTAGCAATGGGAGAAACCTCGGCCAGCAGCGGTAAGATTGCCTGTTTGTGAGGAATCGTGATGCTAAATCCCCGAAGGTCGATCGCCCCAAATCCTGCCAGCGCAGCCTTTAAATCCTCTGGTTTTACCGGAAATGGCAGGTAAACAAAATCGACGCCCAAGTGGGAAATGGCAGCATTGTGCATCGCCGGGGACAGAGAATGTGCGATCGGATGACCGATTACTCCGAGCAGTTTAGTAGTGCCTTTAATCATAGTTTGAAGGAAGAAGGAAGTTCGGCAACGGATTTTTTAACGGATTTAACGGATGGATTTTGAAAGGGAGTATCTCATTTTTACAAGAAGCATTTTTTATCTTCCGTGCGAGCTGTCGCGAGTTCTCGACAGCACTATAAATGCAAAAATAAGATACTACCTTTTGAAAGAATAAGTAAGAAGGAACAAGGAAGAATTAAACTAATTCTTGTGAATTTATTGTACAGCTTTTTCGAGCAGAGATTTGAACTTATTATTCAACTCAGTTAAATAAAAATATTGATTTGCACAAAGATAATAGGGTTTGTAGTGAGGACTTTAGTCCGCTCATTTATGCGGACTAAAGTCCTCACTACAAACCTAGTTAATTGGAGTTGTGAGTATTTTACAACTCAAAGCTGTTGCGCCACATTTTCTGTTTCCCGAAACTCCTTTGCATCAGCCAAAATCGGATTGACATCAAACCAGTAATCCTCGCCGTAACGGTATTCAAACACCCAGAGACTGCGTAACAAAATTTGGTATTTAGTTTCCCCGCTGACAGTTTTGGTAGCGGATACTTGCCGCAGTAAATTCCACTCATCAGGTTCGATCGCCAAAGTAAGCTGGTGACGGCGTTGAACAATCACATTTTCCAAAGTTTCCCGCGACACAGGAGGGTCTTGTTTTTGCAGACAGCTATAAAGTAGTTGTAACAAATTGCGGACATGACCCCCGCTAACTCGACACAGGCGATCGAGTGTTTCGCCAGAATCGAAAATTTTGCCCGCCAAAGCATAGCGCCCAGAAGCCTCCACCGTCGGAAAAGCCCGCGCCAGAACCATCTGACGCAGCAATTCCACACCCTCTCCACACTCAGAACCGTCATGCAACTGCACCGGCACCATCGGCAAAACCTTCGGATCTACCCCGAAGCGATTGCTAAGCTGGCCCAAATCGTTAGAGAAAATCAGCACCAAAGGAATTGTATACACGACATGACAGTTCAGTCTTGCCAACTGCTCCCCGCGATCGACAAACAGATATTCCGGCTGCAACCGCCCCGTCGGTTTCGCGCACAGGTGTATGCGATCGAGATTGTCGATAATTACCACAAGTCCCTGTTTACCTTGGCGTTTCAATTCTTGATTGGCCGGTTCCAGCAACTCCTTATTGAGCGCATCTAAAATTACATTAGTTCTGGGCTCCAAATATTGCCTCAACTCCGATCGCAAATTCGGAGCATCTTTCGCCTTAGCAGTAATTTTGCCAATACCCAAAGACAAAGAAAACTCTCCATCCGTGCTAGCATTTACCTCACCCAAACCGGGGACAGAAGCTCCCGCTTTCAGATCTATTTGAGTTTGAAAAACATCAGCAACCCCCTTGAGCAAAGCTTTAAAACCCGTCGGTTGCAGCTTGATTTTCATTTTCTCAATGCTTTCGCTCACCTGACGCGCCACGCTCAACAAAATGTCAGTGATATCAACATCAGCCATGTCTAAATCTTTACTCGACTCAAAATAAACCACATGAAAACCTTGCTCCTGCAATTGAGCTTGCAGCCGCAGCAATTCTGTGGATTTCCCCGAGCCGATGTGACCGGTAAATAATTGACAGGTAGGTACATCCGGCGAGAGACGGCTGATGGTACGCTCCAATTGTTCTACGATTGTGCCGCCCCGCACTGACGAAAAATCGATATAGTATTGTCGGTCTTCTTGATTTGCTACAGCCAGAGTGTAGCTGGGATTGCAGGCCGTATAAAATTTCTGTAAATTTAGTTCCATACCCTGTTCTGTGTTTTATAATATTATGCCCTAATACCAATTTTTTATGAGGCTGCATAGAATCCGATCCCCCCTAACCCCCCTTAATAAGGGGGGGAAAAGATTCCGCTCAAAGTCCCCCGACAATCAGGGGGATGCGAGGGGGATCTAGATATGTGCAACGATCCATTAAATTGGTATAATACCTTCTTCATTTAGCTATTTGACCGCTCCGCACAAATTGCTAGTTTTTTTTGATGTTTGATTTGTCTGTCAATATCTAGATGTATCTCAGAATCCGCCAGCAAAAATCCTACTTATTTTTTGCAGTCACGGAATGAACAAAAATCAGTAATAACTTGATTGGTTCGAGCGTGAGGACTTGAGTTATCTCCAAAATCCGAGGACTCAAGTCCTCACCACTAACACATTGATTGCGGGGAATTGGCCGAACAGGATCTGAAGCAGGCGATCGCGAATTTGTCTGCTAGAATCAAAGACGAACAGTGGGCGGTAATGTTCTCCAGTAAAATTGGGTATTTGAGTACGGTTAACCGAATGGAGAAAGGGCGAGCACTTGCACCCGCCCCGATGGATTATCCAGTTAAGATTGGCGGGAATATCCAACCTCAAATCTAATTGCATCAGCAAATCCCGCAACAGATTTCTCACCGAGCAAGATTAACTTGCCGAAACTGTTAGCTGTACCGATTCACCAGATTTCAAAGTGCTATTTTGCATTAATTAATTCTACCATTCCTTCGCCTACACCTGCGGCGGAAGCCGGATTTTGCCCTGTGACGAGTCTCTCGCTCGCCACCACACAAACCTCAAAATTAGCAACCTTGGTAAACTTCGCCCCGCGTTCGATTAATGTTGACTCCAGCAAAAACGGGACTATATTAGTCAGTCCCACAGCAGCTTCCTCTTCATTAGTAAAAGCAGCCACAGTCTTGTCAGCAACCAGGTATGTGCCATCAGACAGCTTAATATTGACTAACGCCGCAGGCCCGTGACAGACAGCACCAACAATTCCGCCTGCTTCATAAATAGCAGCCGCAATCTCAGCCAGTCGATCGTTATTTGGGAAATCCCACATCGTCCCGTGTCCGCCAGCATAGAAAATAGCGCCGTATTCTGCGGGGTCAATTTGTGCGGGATTGAGGGTATTTTCGACTCGCAAAACCTGCTCGGAATCGTCTAAAAAAGCCTTATTTAGCGGGTCTTCCAAATCAATGCCAACCATCGGGGCTTTGCCGCCTTTGGGACTCACAAAATCTACGGTTAATCCAGCCCGAGTAAAAGCATCCAACGGGTGCGTCACCTCTGGGAGATAAAAACCAGTTTCTTTACCAGTATCGCCCAGTGTATCGTGGCTGGTTAAAACAATCAGAACTTTTTGGCTAGTCATATTCGATTCCTTTTGCGGATGTCTTTGTGCTTGTTGTTTTCATCCTAGGTCGAATTCATCTAAAATACAAATTATAAAAGTTTCGTGTAACTATAAATATAGTTATAGTAGTCCGGCAGAGGTTTAAACCCCTGCCTCAAAGCGAAAGTCCTCTCAAAGAGGACTGAAGAGAAGAATTTTCAACTCGTTAGTCCTCTTTTAGAGGAATGAGAAGAATAATTTTTCAACTCATTAGTCCTCTTTTAGAGGACTTTAGCTATTAGACAGGGGTTTTTAACCCCTGGCGGACTATCGGGTGGGCAGTAGAAGTGATGGACTAAAAGCTGAAGTTGACACTAATAATTTATGGCAAATGCCAATCTTCAACAATCAATCCGTGTATCCGTGTCCAAATCGGTGCCTTCGCTATGATTAACTTTGAGTGGTATCGCAGCTTTATCGAGGTTTACCGCGTGGGAACCGTATCGGGCGCCGCCCAAGTTCTCCACCTCACGCAACCGGCTGTCAGCCAACACGTCGCAGCCTTGGAGTCAGCTTTGGGAAATCCTTTGTTTCAAAGGACTCCGAGGCGGATGGTTCCCACGGAAGCGGGACAAAGATTGTATACTCAAGTTGCTGGCGCGATCGAGAAACTCGAATCAGTCCCCCACAAAAACTCCACAGCCGAAACTCCGCAAACCATCAGAATCGGTACGCCGCCAGAATATTTTACTGAACGAATGCTCGATCGGCTGCCGCAGGACGATCGCACTTTTTACACAGTGCAATTTGGATTAACATCAGAATTAATCCCACAACTCAAAGCCGGAAAACTCGACATTGTAATTGCCACTCAAAAAATTACTTTATCCGATATAGAATGTCAATTATTATTCGAGGAAACTTTTTGGCTCGTCGGCCCGCCAAATTTGGAAGTTCCGATTGCCGAAGAAATCAGCCAAACAGACTTAAATGCGATCGCTCAATGGCTGCTAACCCAACCGTGGATTGCTTACAGCGAAGAATTGCCGATCGCCCGCCGCTTTTGGCGCGTGGTATTTGGCAAAAGAATCGACGTTCAACCCAAACTAATTATTCCCGATTTAAGAGCAATCAGACAAGCCGTTGCAGCGGGATTTGGATTAAGCGTTCTTCCCGACTACTTGTGTGTAGATTGGTTGCAAGAAAATCGATTAACACTTGTGCTTAAACCGTCACCAACAGTCAAAAATCGCCTCTGGCTGGCTTTTCGGAAATCTGAAAGACAGTTGCCAAAAATCAAACGGATGTTAGAAATTTGCAAATTTCAATAATTTTATAAACACGAAACAGAGCCTCTGGATTTGCATCCCCAGTTGGGATTTCCGGGTAGGGCGATCGCGAAAAGAGGTCAAATCGGTTCTATATCTCGAAGTGGTATCCGCCCTAGAGGAGAGCGGGTATCGACTCTTTTACTACACCTCAGCCGGCTGTTTTTCTTGAGTCTTGAGCCACTCCGTTGCCGATTTCGATTCAGCCTGCGCTTCCTCCGACTGAGTAGCTAGCCACTCCTGATAAGCCTTTTCATCACCACCAAAAGAATCTAGGGATGGAGCAAGGCGGTGAGCCTTTTTCATCCAGACATCTTCAGGTACTAAAGGCTTATAAGCGCAGTAGCAAATGCAAATTGTATCAAACCCTGCACCATAGGGAGGCGGAATTTCAGGGGTGTATTCTTCCACCCGAACAACTTCCCAGCCACTATCTCGAAAGGAGTCCCGGTTTTCTGGCACTGTTTCCGTCAGTCGGTGTCCGATCGCAGGAGCAGGTTTGTCGCTAGAGTCGTAGTGTTCTGCAATGGTGTTGATCAAACAGGGTACTGAATCCACATTTGCAATGCGGTAAAACGACTTTCCGATTTGTGTCTCAGTCTTCTGACGATACTTTTCAATTTCACCTTTATCCGCTTTGAACAGAATCAGTTTACGCATCTTCTTTGTCCTCCTTGAAGTAGTCGCCTTGCGTTAAATCCATGCGAGAGGGTGGAAACTCGCAGTACCCATCGAAAACGCAATCAACAGGTAAAACATCAGTTGCGACTAGCTCTGCCTGCTTCAGCGTCCACCCGTAATTATCTGCCATATCCTCGCAGCATTCTTCATTCGCTGCCGCATGGCGGGTTTCATCTTTCTCCTCGTCGTATCTGGGTTTTGGCATACTTAAGTTACTCCTAGTTCGGATAGTCGGACTTTGGAGAAGTCGTCTCGGTTGAGTGTGTCCTCACTCACCGGGGCGCATTCACATAATTTATATTATAGAAATGCCAAGTTATATGAAGCAAACAACTCCCAGCACACACTCTCTTTCCTCACTCTGCGCTCTCTGCGCCCTCTGCGGTAAAAAAACGTCCAAATCATACAAAAAAAGGGCTAGTAATTACACCAGCCCTTCAACTAATTTGAGATATTAAATTACAAGTAACTTAACATCTCAAACCTCAAAACAATCTAGCTTCTGTCAGTAGCAGCCACAGGCTCAAAACTCGGAACCACCACATCAGCATTCTGCTTAGTCAACTGGTTGTACAGCCTTTCCGTATTCGGGAAATTAGCAGCCGGTAGAGTCGGGAAGCGGCGGTAAGGAACAACATCCTCACCAAAAGCCTCAGCATATTCAACGCTGTTCAACATCGCGTTGATAAAGCCCTTAATCCCTTTACTTGCCAGGATTTGGTTGTAAGTCCGAATCTCAGCTTGATTGCGGGGAGCGCGGCCCAAGAAGTGCTTCGTTCCCAACTCAATCACCTTAGTATTTGGATAAGGTGCGTAGAACTGTTTGACGTACAGCGACGAGCAGCCCAAAGCTTCAATGAATTCTTTGAGATTGATTTCATTGTTACCCAGTTTGCTTTCCAGCGCTGTGAATTCATTCTTCACAACATAGGAGTTGATGTCGCGCTCAAAAATTTGACGGTAAGCAGCTTGAATTAAATTTTTCAAAGCTACTTTGTCTTGAGTGCTTGTCAGCTTGAACATCTTAGTTTGTTCGCGCCGCTTGCTGACACCTTGAGCGAGGCGATTTTGCAACTCGATATCGCCGAGATTGCTCGCAACACCGAGTTCGATAAACCGAGGTGTTTCTGTCGCCGGCTCAAGATTGACCTTTTTCTCGCCAAAGGAACTCGATCGCATCGTCCGCATCGACAAACCGCCCGGAGTCACGTAGCGCTCGTAGGGGACAGTATCTTCCCCGAAAGCTTCGTTGTACTCCATGCTGTCCATGATGCCGTCAACCAGCGCGTAGAAACCCTTCTTAGCGCAAATGTCAAAGTAAGCGTTCATTTCCTGACGGCCGTAGGTAGGGCGTCCCAGGAGTCGGCGGTGGATGTACTCGATCGCCTTACAAACGTAGAGCTTGCTCCAGTACATATTGCGGAACACATCAGACTTCGCCAACATCCGAATAAACTCGCGCATCGTGATGTCGCCGTTTTCCAGCTTAATTTCCGCGACCTTTTGGCGCTGGCCGTCGAACACCTCGCGACCGAACACTTGCAGGTAAGCAGCCCGAATCACCGCTTGGGTGGAGCTTTCGCTAAATTTGACACTGGAAGCACTGCTGTAGCTGCTAGAGACACCGCGGGCAGTTTTCTTGGAAGCCACATAGCCGCCTGGTAACTGGTCTAGTTTAAAGACCTTGGGGCCGAGAGAACCGGGGTTCTTACCGCGAGCCGCCGGGTTGCTCAATTGATTTTCAATCCCCGCACCTTGACGGATCAAGATCCGGCGAGTGTCTTTGCCGAAGGGAGCCGGACGGTTCCTGGGGTTGCGAGTTTCTTTGGGGAAAATCGCACCAAACTGAATTTCCAGCGGGTCATTGCCCACACCGTAAACGTGCTGGTCTGGCAGCGGCTGGGTGTAGCCTGCGAACAAGGTGATGAACTGAGGCACCTTGCGGAACGGAGCGCTGAAATTGAACAAATCAATTTGCGGGCCCCAGTTGCGGCATTCCTGAGCTTCTTGGCCCAAACCGCGCAGGTAAGGCACTGTTTCTTCGCCGAAGTAGTCGGAATATTCCTGGGAATAAACCATTGCGTCTACGAGGGCTGACAGGCCGCCTTTAGTGACGATCGCAAAATACTTGCTAAACTCTTCCCGCGAGCTCAAACCGCGGCCGAGGAAGTGGCGGGCCGCCAGTTCTACAGCGCGGCTGTTAACAAACGGCTCGTAGAATTGCTGGCGGTACAGAGGAGATTTACCCAAACGGCGGATAAACTCTTTCATCGAGATTTCGCCGTTTTTGACCTTAGATTCAAGGTCAGAAATGCTTTGGCTGTAGGCGCGGGTAATGTCGCGCTCGAATACTTGGCGGTAAGCTGCTTTGACTATTTCTTGCTTTTCGCTCGAAGACAGACCGGTTTTCATCGCGAATTTCGATCGTCTCTCCGCCGCGTTGAAGTAGATTTGAGGCAGTTGCAGCCCTTGTTGGTCGTTGCTTTCGCGCTGGCGCACCTTGTCTGAAGGTGTCGGAGCTTTGAATTCAGTAATTGCTACGTCAAAATACTGTGCGACGATCGCGCGGGAGGCCTCATCATTCTTGAAATAGCCCAACGATGCAGCCTTCATTTCCTGCATTGCCACAATTGTAGCCGCCGAAGAGCAAGCATTTTCGATAATTTCCCGCAATCCGCGCACGTTCACCGAAATAATGTTCGGGTCGCCAGCGACGATCGCGTAGGTAATGTAGCGCAAAAACCAGCTCAAATCCCGCAGAGATTTAGTCATGTTGCTCGGGCCGTAGCGCGAGACATTAATCGGCTGGAATCCTGGTGGAATTGGGCCGCCGCCGCCGCCGTTAGCAGAAAACAGATTTCCCAAGCCCAAGAATCCGCCGCCCCCGCCCGAGCCGTTACCGCCGCCACCTGCGCGACCTTCAACGTAGGTAACAGTTCCCAGTTTCATGCCTTCAGAGACATTCGCCGAGCCGCCGCGAGTCGCGCCCGCCACAGCCATCACAGGTTCTGCTGGTCTTTCCAAAAATGCCAGCGGGGAACCGCCGGTAAAAATCCGGTTGGCTGCGCGGGATACTATCAGTTCCGAGTTTCTAGTCAGCGTCTCAGAAATCGCGATCCGAAGAGCACCGGAACTGAAATAACTTGCCAGTTCGCTGAGTTCGCCCCGCTGTAGGAAGCGGTCTTGCTGTTCAGCTTGCGAAATCGTTGCGACTGGTACAGTTTGATATAGTTGCGGACGCGCAACTGAGCTTCCACCACTTGCTTTTACAGTCATTAGACTCCTTCGCTCCCTATCTAAATCGTTGCAGCATTTACCCAGACTAACCTTGCCTTCTCATGCAGGTAAAATTAGGTATTTTTGCTTTGTTTACTTTTTGCCTTGACCTATCACGAGGTTAGGGCGCTTACTTTCTTAGATTAAAATGTTTTGGTTTCATCTTTCGTCCTGCCGGGAAATGTCCGACCCGAAGACAGGCGCCGGCAGTCGCTCCGCCCTTGCTTCGCCCGTACATTTCTGGAAAAAATACAAAGGCAGGATAGCTGACTCCTGCGACGATCGCAGCAAGTGCCCTCAATTCAGGAAAAAGAAAATCCAAAATTTCCTTCTGCCTTTTTCTGGGCTTTTTACTTTCTGCCGAAAGACGCCGCTGCCTTACCCGAAAGCTCAGCATTGGGTGATTGACAGTCCTCGTTTGTTAAAAAGCCTGCCGAGATTTATTGTATAGATTTAAGAGAGCTTATATGAGAAAAAATGATAAGTTTTATTACGCGGAAGCTGTCAGTCGATTTTAGATTTTAGATTTTAGATTTTAGATTGACTCGCCTAGAAGCAAAAGGAGTGCACCGCTTAGCGCCGTTCTGTCGGAGTTCGTGGCAATCTCAAAACTCGCTCACTTAATCGCTCACCTATGGATACTACGCCCGATATCAGTGCTGCCGTGCGGCGGCTTTACGATACTTTCCCTTTTCCGCCCGATCCTTTGTCCGACGAACCGCCCCCGGGCTACAACTGGCGCTGGAGTTGGCCTGATGCTTACAATTTTTGCACCGGTCAAAAGCCCCAAAAACTCGATATCCGAATTTTAGATGCTGGCTGTGGCACGGGTTCGAGTACGGATTATCTGATTCACCTTAACCCAGAAGCGTCGGTAACGGCGATCGACCTGAGTTCCGGTGCTTTGAAGGTAGCACAAGAACGCTGTAGGCGATCCGGAGCGCGCGAAGCAGATTTTCGCCACCTCAGCATTTATGATGCCGCCGAGTTAGAAGGCGAGTTCGATTTGATCAACTGCGTGGGCGTGCTGCACCACTTACCCGATCCGATCCGGGGCATTCAATCGCTGGCGGCGAAGTTGGCGGAGGGCGGTTTGATGCACGTGTTTGTGTATGCTGAACTCGGACGCTGGGAGATTCAACTGATGCAAAGGGCGATCGCGCTTCTTCAAGGAAAGCAAAAAGGCGACTATCCTGATGGTGTGAAAGTCGGTCGTGATATCTTTGCTTCTTTACCAGAAAACAACCGTCTTGTCAAGTACGAAAAACAGCGTTGGGCGGGAGAAAATCAGCGAGACGAATGTTTTGCGGATATGTACGTTCACCCGCAGGAAATTGACTACAATATCGAGACTTTGTTCGAGTTAATCGACGCTTCGGGATTGGAATTTATTGGGTTTTCAAATCCGGGATATTGGCAGTTAGAAAGACTTTTGGGGAAAGCGCCGGAATTGATAGAAAGAGCTCGGGGTTTGACGGAACGGGAACTTTATCGATTAATTGAATTGTTGGATACGGAAATCACTCATTACGAGTTTTTCTTGGGCAAAAAGCCTGTTAATAAGATTGATTGGTCGGACGATAAAGCACTTTTGGCGGCAATTCCAGAGTTGAGTGTTTGTATGCACGGTTGGCCGAGTCAACAAGTGTTTGATTGCAACTACCAATTGGTCAATTTGTCAAGTGCGGAATTTGAGTTTTTGCAAGGTTGTTCACCCCCAGACAGGGCGGGCACGGGGGCACCGCCCCTACAAGGTGGTGGGAAGACAGTGGGGGAAATTTTGGTGGATGTGGAGGTGGGATTGGATGAAGTGCGATCGATCTTATCCAAACAGCTAATTTTGCTAACACCGAGTTGAGTCGTAGGGTGCGTCAGTTAGTGTTATTTTCGCTAAAAATCGATAATCTACGAACTGACGCACCGTTAAGTCGTAGGGTGCCTCAGCTTAAATAATTTCAGCTAAAAATCGACAATCTCCGAACTGACGCACCTCACAAATTTCAGCTAAAAATCAACAATCTCCAAACTGACGCACCGTTAAGTCGTAGGGTGCGTCAGTTCGCATAATTCCCGCTAAAAATCGACAATCTCCGAACTGACGCACCTCACAAATTTAAGTTACCAACTTCGGGTAATATCAACCTAAAATAGTACAATTAGTCAAAAAAGTGCTGTCCAAAAAGTGTTTTGTTGTTTTTTTAACGATTGTGTGAGGTGCGTCGCGGGCGAGATTGTCCATCTTTTGTTAGGGATTTTCGACGGATCCGCACCCTACAGCTACTAACTACGGTTATCCCAAGGGTTGAGATTAGATTAATCCAGCAATATGAGATCGAACAAGCCAAGCAAATCGTTATGGTAGTTTCTCTAGAGATTTGGCAAGATATCCTCACTGAAAAAGATTTGAGGCGCTATGATTCAATGTCCGATATTGAGGATCTGCGATCGCACTATTTCGATAATAGTGGTGTGTTCTTGGTACTGGTGGACAACGAGAAGGTTGTAGGTACTGGAGCAATCCGAAAACTCAACGCTGAAATCTGCGAACTTAAACGTATGTGGTTCCTTAAAGAGTATCGAGGACAAGGATGGGGCTGGAAAATGGCTCAAATGCTCTTTGATTTTGCAATACAGGTAGGTTATAGGAAAGTGAGACTTGACCTCGCAAAAGAGGAGCGACAACCACAGGCACTTAAACTTTACAAGAGGCTCGGCTTTTACCCAATTGAGAAATACAACGATAGTTCATGCGATATATTTATGGAAAAGTTGTTATAGTCTGTGTAAGAGTAACTGACTGAAATATTGAAAGTAAGGAGCCGTTCGATCGATGCTTAACAAACAAGAGACGATCGCCCGAATAGAAAATGTTTTTAATGCAGCATCCGATCGCTTTGACGATCCAGCTTTATCTTTCTGGAATCGCTTCGGACAGCAAACAATCGATCGACTTTCGCTTTGTCCGGGCGATCGCATTTTGGATGTTTGTTGCGGGAGTGGTGCTTCTGCAATTCCCGCAGCCATATGTGCAGGCGCTAACGGACAAGTGTTGGGGGTAGATTTGGCCGAATCCCTTCTAGCACTGGCACGTCACAAGTCACAACAACAAGGGCTTGAAAATATTGAGTTTCGATATGGCGATTTTGAAAATCTAGGTTTCCCCAGCGCCAGTTTTGATGCAATTGTTTGCGTTTTTGGGATTTTCTTTGTTCCAGATATGCTAGCAGCAGTTCAAGAACTTTGGCGTATGGTTCGCCCAGGCGGGAAACTCGCCATTACCTCTTGGGGAACAAAGGTATTTGAACCTGCAAATCAAATATTTTGGAGTGCAATTGAGGCTGAACGACCAGATTTATATCGGAAATTTACGCCGTGGGATCGGATTAATAATTCTGCTTCGCTGCAAGCACTACTAGAATCAGGTGGCGCGACAAACGTAAAAGTTTTTGAAGAAGTTGGCACTCACGAACTCACTTCTCCAGAGGATTGGTGGACAATAGTTTTAGGTGCAGGATTCCGGGGTACGATCGACCAACTCGATCCAGCTACCAGGGAACGTGTGCGACAAGTAAATCTGCAATTTCTGCGAACAAATGAAGTTTCTGCACTAGATGTAAATGTCTTGTACGCTGTAGCGCAGAAATGATGAATCTACTGTTAGTTAGCACTATCAGGTGCGTAGCGATCGCCCGACATACCGAATCGCCAATCCCAAATTGAAAATCAATCATCTCCCTTTAGTTAGATTGGTTGGTGGAAGGGCGAGATTCCTTGACTGAAATTGGTCAATCAAAGAGTGAGCGATCGCCCTTCTATTTACCTAACTATACTTCAGCAGGTTGCCGATCTTTTTGAGATTCTAACCAAGTTTCGTAGGCTTCCCTGTCGCCACCGAAACTATCTATCGACACCAGGCGATCGGGCATTGGTTTGAGCTGTGAGCCGATCGGATTGTAGCGACAATAGCAGATAACTACCATGCCGAATTCGCTCGAACTACCTTCAGTGCCGAATTCGCTCGAACTACCTTCAGTATCAGAGGTGTAGGTTTCCACTCTCGCAACTTCCCAATCTCCGGTTTTGTAATGGGTACTCCAACCGTGGAAATTTGGTTCGTGTTCGGCTTCAACCCTGACAAACTCAGTTGGCCTGTATCCTGGTTGCGGGATCGGGCGATCGGACGAATCAAAGTATTCAGCAAGAATGCGAGTCAGAGAATGAGTGTGAGATAGCATTCTATCTTCCCATCCCGGTTGCCGCCCTTCGGCTCTAAAAACAATGTATTTACGCATCGTCGTCATCTTCCTGTTCGTGAAACGGCTGAGGAAATTCTGTCTTACCCTCGAACACGCAATCGGCCCTCAAGGTGTCACCCTGAAGTTTTTCTATCCTCTTGAGTGTCCATCCATATTTAGCCTCCATTTCGTAGCAGCATTCATCATCGGCGGCTGCGTGACGGGAAATATCCTCATCTGGGTCATAACGCAACCAAGTTGGTTTTTTTGGCATTATTGATATTACTCCGAGTGTTGAGTTGACAACATTGGGGGAATCGCTTTGGTGTAGTGATTCGAGCACTGCGCCAAGGCGTACCCGATATGATAGAGTTATTTCGGAGAATACGTCAATATGACGCGCCAATATTTGACGAAAAAAGATACAAGACCACAAGAGAGCGCATCGCCGATCGAGGCTTTGAGAATTGAGCGAACAAAGCTATCTCAGGCTGAATTTGCCGTGCATTGCGGGATTCCGCTGCGTACTTACCAGCGTTGGATTTCGGGTGAAACGGAAGCAAAACCAACACCCCGTCAGTGGAAACTGATGATGCGCCTATTGCAGATTCAATCTTTTGATGAGGTTCCTGATGATTTTGGCCCGATTAATTTGACAGGAAATGAAGATACGGAAAATAGCTCAATTTTACCTTGAGTTAGAATCGAATAATGTCACAATTATACTTAAGCATGGCCTTAAAAACTTTAGCAATCCTGGAAGGCAAAAGATGATACAAGTCCACCAGTCAAAACTTACCTTTGAAGAATACCTCGCCTACGAGGACGACACCGACAACCGCTATGAACTAATTGACGGAGAGTTAATAACATTGCCGCCAGAATCCGAACCCAACAACGCCATTGTCAGCTATCTGTTTTTAGTCCTTGTCAATAGTGGAATCCCTTGGCGGTGTATCAAAACACATATGTGCGAAATCCAAGTTCCGATCCTGCGGGAGGGCGACGCAGCTAACCGCTACCCCGACTTAGTGGTTTTGCGCCCCGAACACATCTTGCTGACAGCAACCAGGCTAACCATCACCCAAACTATGCCACCTCCTCAGTTGGTTGTCGAGGTTGTTAGTCCAGGTAGAGTTGGGCGCGATCGCGATTACATTAGTAAACGAGCTCAATATGCAGCGCGGGGTATCCCTGAATATTGGATTGTTGACCCTCAAGAGGAGATAGTAGCGGTACTACGACTAGAATCAGGTGAGTATGTCGAAGTTGGGGTTTTTCAAGGGGAACAAGCGCTGATATCGCCGACTTTTCCGCAGTTGAATTTGACGGCCCGACAAGTCTTGGGAGGGGAGTTTTAGCCGCCGATTTGAGACATGGTGCGGCTGTAATTCCCGGCGTTAGTTCCCGAATCCCGCTGCTTGAAATTAATCTCCGGTTTAATGTCTAATATTTCCCGCACTCGATCGCGCAATTCAACCGTAGACACCCCATTCCGTAAAGCAGTTTTTAAGTCAATTTGCCCCGTTTCGTTCAGCAGACAAGGCCGCAGCCACCCGTCAGCAGACAAACGCATCCGGTTGCAGCGATCGCAAAAACACTCAGACATCTGACTAATAAACCCCAAAGTGCCCTTCGCCCCCGGAATTTGAAACACATCCGCCGGCCCATTTCCGCGAACACCCGACTCGGCTAACCCGTATTTGTCGTTAATTTGTTGCCGCAAATCTGCTGAGGCTACCCAACCTTTATCGCCAAATAAGTCGCCATTGCCGATCGGCATAAACTCAATAAATCGCACGTGCCAATTCCGGTTAATTGTTAACTCTGCTAACTCCAATATTTCGCCGTCATTCACACCGGGAATTACCACAACATTAAGTTTCAGCGGGTCAAATCCTGCTTGATAAGCCGCTTGAATTCCATCCCAAACCTGCATCCAGCGCGATCGTCCGCGACTACCAATTATCTTATCAAAAGTCTCTGGTTCCAAGGAATCCAAACTAATATTAATCCGGCGCAAACCTGCACTGTAGAGATTTTCCGCCATTCCCGCCAGCAAAAAGCCGTTAGTTGTCATTGACAAATCTCGCGTTTCGGGCAAAGATGCGATCGCCCTTACCAATTCCACCACCCCAGGCCGCAGCAGCGGTTCCCCTCCAGTCAAGCGAAATTTGGTAAATCCCACGGGTATAAAAACTTCCCGCAGCAGAGTTAGCAATTCGGAGTGGGTTAACAACTGCTGCTGCAATACGTAGTCTAACTCGCTTCCTTCCGGCATACAGTAGAGACAGCGGAAGTTGCAGCGGTCTATCAAGCTAATCCGGAGGTAGTCTACGGCGTTCATGTCAATAGTTTGTGATATTATTTAATTATAAATGCAGACTGGATTTTCTGCAAAAATAGAAAGAAAAAAGCCTGCATAGATTTTTCTGTCTTCTCTTACTCTGCGCTCTCTGCGCCCTCTGCGGTTAATAAAAAAATCTAGTTTGCAAATCCATATATCTATGACATTCTTTAAATTTGAAGCCGATTTTGTAGAAGCACTGCGCTGCATTCCAATGCAAGTACGCCTCAAGTTAGATACTTGCGGCATTAAACTCAAGTTGCAAGATTGGAATCATTTTACTCAAACAGAACGCCAAACACTTGTAGAACTTCCTTGTTTGACAAGTCCGGAAATTCTCCAATATCGAGAACAGCTAAACCAAGTATTAATCAAACATACTGGGAAATGTGGAACTGATTTGGCGATCGACCAAAATCCCCCCTGGATGGATGCTGCAACCATACCAGAATCCGTCACAGCAAAAGCGCAAGAGCTCGGATTGACTGTTACCGATGCCCAGTGGAGCGGTTTGCAGCCGCTACAGCGATTTGCTTTAATCAAACTTAGTCGATCGAGCCACGAGAATAAAAACTTTCTCCCCGCTGTTCGAGAATTTCATCTTATTGAATAATCCCGGCAAAAAGTTATTATGGAGGTATTCAATCCTCTGGCTTAGCTACAAAAAGTTTTTGTGAGAACTAAAGGGATCGTCGAGAATTGTACTTTCAACCATCTTGAAAGAGCGATTTAGGAATTAGACCATAAAACTCACTCTGGGAAAGTTGAACCGTTATCAAGGTGGTGAACTAAATTTTACTGGATTGATTTCTACCAGATGCCGATGTCAGATTTCTTGGCTATACTGCTTGATGCGGTACTAACTTAGAAGTATCTGACTTTCGCCCAGCTCTTTTGTGCCAAACCTCTTGGGGAAAGTTCAATTTCCGTCACGACACTTTTAGTAAAACATCTCATGTCCAACAATCCTCAGTTTTTTGGTCCACTGCCCTACTCAGCTTTCAACAATCCATCGGCGGGAACTGCCGTTAGCCCATTTAGCTCGGTGAACTTCACTTACTTTCATTTAGAAGACTTTGAAGATGGTGCTTTAAATACACCGGGTGTTACTGTTCGCGAGCTTGCCACAACAAATATTACAACAGCTTTCAGTGACTCGGTGGACGGTGATGACGGTGTCATTGATGGTCAGGCGAGAGGAAACACGAGCAGCTTATTCTCGAATTTCAGGATTAGCAGCTTTACCTTCGACTTTCGGGCTAATGCACTTGGGGGTCAATTGCCAACCCATGCTGGCATCGTTTGGACTGATATTGGCAGGAATGGTGGGGGTACACCCCTGTCTGGCGATCTCGTAAATAACACTTTGTTTGAGGGGTTTGGGCCATCGGGAGAATCTCTGGGGATTATCGGCCCTTTTTCGCTGGGCGATCAGAGTATTTCGCGTACTACCTCAGAAGATAGATTCTTTGGAGTGGTGAATCCAAACGGGATCTCGTCAATTCGATTGTCCATGCCGGGTAAAAATAACTGGGAAGTCGATCATCTTCAATATGGTTTCGCACCTGGAACCATTTCTTCTATTCCGTTTGGCCCCGATGGCTCTTTTTTCAACCTTTCTATCAATGCTGATAACTTTACGATCGATCCAGCGAGAGTCGGCAATCTCTTGGTTCGAGGTTTAGATGGCAACGATTTTATCCAAGGCTCGCCATCTGCCGATCGAGTGAATGGCAATGCCGGCAACGATACTATATTAGGAGGCAACGGCAACGATACGCTCTGGGGCGGTCGCGATAACGATCGCATCGAGGGCAACGCCGGCAATGACTCGATGTCTGGAAACCTGGGAAATGATACGCTCTTTGGCGGTTCGGGCGATGACATCCTACGTGGCGGACAAAACAACGATGCGCTCTTTGGAGGAGAAGGTAACGACCAATTGGTAGGTGATTTGGGTAGAGACACTCTGACGGGTGAAGCTGGAAACGATCTCTTTGTACTGCGCGTGAATGCAGCCGCCTCCAGCGTATCTGAAGCCGATGTTATTGCCGATTTCACGGCGGGTCAAGATGCGATCGGCCTTACCAACGGACTGACCTTTACAGGAATTGCTTTAGATGCTGCGGGTAGCAATACAGCGATTCGGATTGTTGCTACTGGACAAATTTTAGGGATTGTTACCGGAATTCAACCTGCGGCTTTAAGCGCAGGTAACTTTACCACATTGAATGGGGACTTTTAACAGTTAGCCGACAACCCGACAGTCCGACAGGGGTTTAAACCCCTGTCTCATAGCTAAAGTCGTCTGAAGACGACTAATTGAAAATGATTGCTGATTTCAGTCGGTTTTTAACCGACTTGTGCTATGAGACAGGGAATTAATTCCCTGGCGGCCTGTGCGACAATCCGACAACCCAACAGCACGACAATCCGAAATCCCAATAGCCCAACAGCCCGAAATCCCAATAGGCATTTCACCCCCAGACTGTGCCCGGCAGAGCAAATCTAGAGGATATGCCTCGAATCCAGGTTTCTCAGAAACCAATCAAAAAATTCATTTTTTTTTAAGTTATGTTACCTGCGCGTGGTATTATTCGATCTGAAGTGTACGAGCTGTAGCTTTTGTCACACTTGTCGCTACAAGACGGTTTCAACCGAATCAATTGTAGTGGGAGTCAACTAACACCGACTGCTTTAAAAGTCAAGTAACCTTGTCAGATCAATCTCGCGCATCCATCGCTGAAACGGGGGACATCTCTCAGACAGGTTCGTCCGAACCGGAGTCCACCGACACTATGCAAGATTTCTACAAACTTCAGCAACAGTTGTTTGTGGTCACTCTCGCTTTCACGGGAATAATTTTTATCTCGGTGTGGATTTTTTATTCACTCAACATTGCCCTAAATTATATGCTTGGGGCGATCGCCGGTGTGGTTTACTTGAGAATGTTGGCTAAAGACGTTGAACGCATCGGCCCGCAAAAGACGAGTCTGAGCAAAAATAGGTTAGCTGTATTTATTGGGTTGATTGTAGTAGCAACTCAGTTGAAAGAGCTACAGATTTTGCCCATATTTTTGGGATTTCTGACGTATAAGGGCGCGATCGTCTTTTATATGCTGCAAAGCCTGTTTGTTACCGACCCGCCCAATGGGTGAGGCAGTCGGTGAACCCTCCACTGTGTGAACTTCTTGTGAATGGAAATGCTAAATGTCTTAACTGCCTTTAATGCTTTTCCCCTCGCTGAGTTGGAAGTAGGAAAGCATTTCTACTGGCACATAGGCAGTCTCAAAGTTCACGGACAGGTATTTATTACCTCCTGGATTGTGATTGCTCTCCTCCTGATAGCTTCCCTCGCGGCCACTCGCAATGTGCAGAGAATTCCGAGCGGAATGCAAAATTTCATGGAGTACGCCTTAGAATTCGTTCGAGACTTGGCTAGAAATCAACTCGGCGAGAAAGAGTACCGTCCTTGGCTGCCATTTATTGGCACATTGTTCCTGTTTATTTTTGTATCGAATTGGTCGGGAGCCTTGGTTCCTTGGAAGCTAATAAAATTGCCAGCGGGCGAACTAGCTGCTCCGACTAATGACATCAACACGACGGTAGCACTCGCATTGCTGACTTCTTTGGCATATTTTTATGCAGGTTTCAGTAAGCGGGGTTTGGGTTACTTTACTAAGTACATCGAACCCACCCCAATTTTGTTACCGATCGCAATTTTGGAAGATTTCACCAAACCTCTTTCCCTGAGCTTCCGTTTATTTGGTAACATCTTAGCGGATGAATTAGTGGTGGCGGTGTTGGTGTTATTAGTTCCCCTGTTCGTACCTTTGCCCGTAATGATGTTGGGTCTGTTTACCAGTGCGATTCAAGCTTTGGTATTTGCCACCTTGGCAGGAGCTTACATTCACGAAGCATTGGAAGGACACGGCGACGATCATCACGATTAACACTCTAAAATTGGGTAAAGGCTAATAGTAAAAAGTCAGGGATCGGCAGTCGAGTAATTAGGTTCGCGAGCGAGGACGCTCTCACTAATGACTGATGACTAATGACTGATGACTAATGACTAATGACTAATTACCCAAGATCTCTCTTGAACTCTGTACACAAAGATTAAGGAAATTTATCATGAATCCGACAATTGCTGCTGCTTCTGTTATCGCCGCCGGTCTAGCTATTGGTTTAGGCGCGATCGGACCTGGTATCGGTCAAGGTAATGCCGCAGGTCAAGCAGTAGAAGGTATTGCCCGTCAGCCGGAAGCAGAAGGCAAAATCCGCGGTACTCTCCTGCTCAGCTTAGCATTTATGGAATCCTTGACCATCTACGGTCTGGTTATTGCATTGGTGCTGCTGTTTGCTAATCCCTTCGCTTAATATTGAAGGATTGCCAAAAAGGGGCGGATGTCTTTCCGCCCCAAAAACAAGGAGGAACTAAAAGTGTTTGATTTTGATGCAACTTTGCCATTGATGGCATTGCAGTTCCTAGTTTTGACGGTACTCCTCAATGCGGTTTTCTATAAGCCCTTGACTAAGGTTCTGGACGATCGGGACGAATACATTCGTACCGCTCAAGTGTCAGCTCAGGAACGCTTGGCAAAAGCCCAGAAATTAGCGCAGGAATACGACCAAAAACTGGGAGAAACTCGCAAACAGTCTCAAGCAGTAATTGCTACGGCTCAAGCGGATGCCAAAAAAATCGCGTCGGCAAAAGTAGCTGAGGCTCAAAAAGAAGCTCAAGTTTCGCGAGAAAAGGCAGGCCAAGAGATTGAGCAGCAAAAACAAGAGGCAATGCGCTCGCTAGAACAAGAGGTAGATACTCTGAGCCGACAAATTCTTGAAAAGCTATTGGGCACAGCATTGGCCAAATAGCTCGATCGAACAGTTTTAGATTTTGGGTGAATTCTCAAATCTTAAATCGGTTCATCCAACCTGCACGCGCAATTATGGAAGAGAATCATGGGGACTGTTTTATTGCTAGCCACAGAAGCTAGCGGGGAAGGTGGTTTCGGTTTAAATTTCGATATTTTAGAAACCAACCTGATTAACCTGAGCATTGTTATTGGATTGCTGTTTTACTTCGGGCGCGGCTTTTTAGGAAATATCCTAGGCGAAAGACGTTCCGCCATCGAAGAGGCGATTAAAGATGCAGAAACTCGCCAAAAAGATGCAGCGGCAGCTTTAGCAGAACAACAGCAAAAATTGACTCAGGCTCAAGCAGAAGCGGAACGGATTCGCTCCGCTGCTGAAGCAAATGCGATCGTAGCAAAAGAAGCAATTCTAGCTCAAGCGGCGCAGGAAGTTGAACGCATGAAAGCAACAGCAGGTCAAGAGTTGGAAGCGGAGCGGGAAAGAGCGATCGCCCAACTGCGATCGACTGTTGTATCTTTGGCATTAGCAAAAGTGGAAGGTGAGTTAAAAACTAGCTTGGACGACAACGCCCAAAACCACTTAATCGATCGCAGCATTGCGTTACTGGGAGGCTAAAAAGTGAGTATCGTTAGCACAGCAGTCTTACAGCCTTACTCATCTGCCTTGATGTCACTGGCTCAGTCCAGCAATCTCTCAGAAAAGTTCGGCGAAGACATTCGTTCTTTGCTTAGCCTGCTAGAAGGTTCGGAAGAATTGCGTCAATTTTTAGCCAATCCGCTGATTAAAGCTGATGCTAAAAAAGCCGTAATTGGGCAAATAGCGGGTGACGAAATGAACCCGTTGATGCACAACTTTCTGAAGCTTTTAGTAGATAAAGGAAGAATTCTTTTTTTAGAAGGAATTGGTCAACAATACTTGGCAAAGCTGAGAGAACTCAACCAAACAGTATTGGCTGAAGTTACATCAGCAGTCCCGCTATCAGACGCTCAACAGCAGACTGTACGCGAGAAAGTACAGGCGATGACGAGCGCTCGAAGCGTAGAAATTGAAACCAAAATTGACGCAGATTTAATCGGCGGTGTGGTAATTAAAGTAGGCTCTCAAGTAATTGATGCTAGTCTGCGGGGACAATTGCGCCGTCTGGGAATTCGCTTGAGTTCTTAAACGAAGGAAGAAGGAAGAAGGAAGGAAGAAGTAAGGAAGAAGTAAGAGGGAAGAATGAAACAGGAGGCAGAAATCAATGAATTTCTGTTTTTGAGTTGTTAGTCCCAAATACTTACTACCAAATCTCAATTCTTTCTTGCCAAAAACATCCACCCGCTCAAAAATGGGTAGAAGAACTCTACTTAAAGTCGTGGAAAGATAAAAATTTTAGAGTAGGTTCAAACTCCCAGATTCAATGCTGCGAGTAAATCTAAAATCTAAAATATAAAATCTAAAATCGACTGACCGACAACTGACAACTGACAAATAATAACTGACATGGCAGCAATCAGACCTGACGAAATTAGCAGCATTATTCGCCAGCAAATTGAACAGTACGACCAAGATGTAAAAGTCTCTAACGTCGGTACTGTTTTGCAAGTAGGCGACGGCATTGCCCGGATTTATGGCTTGGATAAGGCTATGTCCGGCGAATTGCTAGAATTTGCCGACGGCACTGTAGGTATCGCACTGAACCTCGAACAAGATAACGTCGGTGCAGTGTTGATGGGCCAAGGCTTAGGCATTCAAGAAGGTTCCGCAGTTACTGCTACTGGCAGAATTGCTGAAGTCCCCGTTGGTGAAGCAATGTTGGGCCGCGTAGTTGATGCTTTGGCCCGTCCGATCGACGGTAAAGGCGATATTAAAACTACTGAGTCTCGCTTGATTGAATCTCCGGCACCTGGTATCGTTTCTCGCCGTTCTGTTTACGAACCGATGCAAACTGGGATTACCGCTATTGATGCGATGATTCCTGTGGGAAGAGGACAGCGGGAACTGATTATTGGAGACCGCCAAACTGGTAAAACTGCGATCGCGATCGACACAATCATCAACCAAAAATCGGAAGATGTGGTTTGCGTGTATGTGGCGATCGGTCAAAAAGCCTCCACAGTAGCAAACATCGTCAACGTCCTGCAAGAAAAGGGCGCGATGGACTACACAATCGTCGTAGCAGCCAACGCTAGCGACCCCGCCACCCTGCAATATTTGGCACCTTACACAGGCGCCAGCTTGGCCGAGTATTTCATGTACAAAGGCAAGCACACCTTGGTCATTTACGATGACCTTTCCAAACAAGCACAGGCCTACCGCCAAATGTCCTTGTTGCTGCGCCGTCCGCCGGGCCGCGAAGCATATCCCGGAGACGTTTTCTATCTGCACTCTCGCTTGCTAGAACGCGCTGCTAAATTGAGCGACGATTTGGGCGAAGGTAGCATGACAGCTTTGCCAATCATTGAAACCCAAGCAGGCGACGTTTCTGCTTACATTCCTACCAACGTAATTTCGATTACCGACGGTCAAATCTTCCTTTCTTCTGACTTGTTCAACTCTGGTTTGCGTCCGGCTGTAAACCCCGGTATTTCGGTATCGCGGGTAGGTTCGGCGGCTCAAACTAAGGCAATGAAAAAAGTAGCCGGTAAGGTGAAATTGGAATTGGCGCAGTTTGAAGAACTGGCAGCATTTTCTCAGTTTGCTTCTGACTTGGATAAGGCTACTCAAAATCAATTGGCCCGCGGTCAACGCTTGCGCGAACTTTTGAAACAGGCGCAAAGTTCTCCTCTGCCGATGAACGAACAAGTGGCTGTGATCTATGCTGGCATTAACGGCTACATGGATGATATCGATGTGGACAAAGTAAGCAAGTTTACTGTTGGTTTGCGCGACTATTTGCGGACTAGCAAGCCGAAGTACGGCGAAATCGTTCAAGGCGGTAAGGCTTTGACTGATGAAGCTGAGAAGCTGCTGAAAGAAGGCATCGCGGAATACAAGCAAACTTTCTTGGTTTCTGTGTAATTAGCACGAAGTCTGTAGGGACTTAGGCCATGCCCAAGGCGTGTCAACTTAAGCTGTCAGTCCAGCAAATCCTCTGGATCACCCGGGAGTCCGACAGGGGTTTAAACCCCTGTCTAATAGCGAAAGTCCTCTGAAGAGGACTGAATAGCTCATTAGTCCTCTTTGAGAGGACTTTAGCTTTGAGGCAGGGGTTTTAACCCCTGCCGGACTGTGGGTTTAACGTGTTTTTTGAAACCAATGGGCTCTTGGAGTCTCCCTACCGCGGCTAAGAACTCAGAAATAAAGGCTAAGAAAAAAGGAGAAAGTTATGGCAAATCTGAAAACTATTCGCGATCGCATTAAGTCGGTCAAGAACACTAAAAAGATTACAGAAGCAATGCGCTTGGTGGCTGCTGCTAAGGTGCGCCGCGCTCAAGAACAGGTGACTGCTACTCGTCCTTTTGCCGATCGACTGGCAGAAGTATTGTACGGTTTGGCAGAACGCTTGAAGTTTGAAAGCCAGGATTTACCGCTGCTGAAAAAACGTGAAGTCAGAACAGTCGGACTTTTGGTCGTTTCGGGCGATCGGGGTTTGTGCGGCGGTTACAACGGTAACATCATTAGATACGCCGAAAATCGCGCCAAGGAAATCAAAGCTGAAGGCTTAAACTACAAATTCGTGTTGGTAGGACGCAAATCTACTCAGTATTTCCAGCGCCGGGAACAGCCAATTGATGCTACTTACACTAACTTAGAACAAATTCCCACAGCACCGGAAGCAGCGCAAATTGCTGACGAATTGCTGTCTTTGTTCCTGTCAGGAACTGTGGACAGAGTTGAGCTAGTCTACACTAAGTTTGTGTCGCTAATTAGTTCGCGCCCAGTAATTCAAACCTTGTTACCCCTCGACCCCCAAGGTTTTGAAACTCCCGATGATGAAATCTTCCGCTTGACAACGAAAGGCGGACAGTTTCAAGTATCGCGGGAAAAAGTTTCTAAGCCTACGAAGAGTTTGCCGCGCGACATGATTTTCGAGCAAGATCCGGCGCAAATTCTGGAGGCACTTTTGCCTTTGTATTTGAACAACCAATTGCTGCGGGCTTTGCAAGAGTCTGCTGCTAGCGAGTTGGCTGCGCGGATGACGGCGATGAACAATGCTAGTGAGAATGCTAGCGATTTGATCGGTAGTTTGACGCTGACTTATAACAAGGCGCGGCAAGCGGCAATTACTCAGGAAATTCTGGAAGTTTGCGGCGGTGCTGAGGCTTTGAACGGTTAAGTTAGGGTTGACAATTTGTTTGTTTTATGGTATGCGTCTGGGGGAACTCAGGCGCTATTTTTTTAGCGTGATATCCCTTTATGACTGGGCGATTGAAATCGCGTCTATACAAACAAAGTCGGCCTACGCCGACTGAAAAATAACGGGTGCCTCAAACCCGGATTTGGTATTACACAGCCTCTATAATACGAGGGTTTATAATTGTAGGGTGCGTCGCTGTGACTATTTTGGCTATTGACAGCGATTCACTCTTCGACGCACCGCGATAATCTCCCGGAAGTCACGACGATCGCGATCGGGGACGATCGCACTGCACTAATAAAAATTATGATTCCGATGCCAGTTTCCACAATATTACTCAGATGATTTTCTCACAGTTAGATGAATATTTAAACCAGGAATTTTCGCCGGAATCGATCGATCGCATCCTGGAACAAAATCCTGAATCCGCACTGGCTTGGGTCAAAAATACATTATCGCCTCAAACCACCGCACCGCAAGACTTTAACTGGCTTTTATTAGCCGATATTTCCTCTGCGAAGGCTCGAAAAGGTGAAAATAATGCGGGTTTGTTCGATCGCGCTTGGGCAGAAGTAGCAACGGCAATTTACGATCGACTAGCTGAAGCCGCGGAACAGAAAAAACCGGGTAGTGGCGAGTCTGTGAGGATTTCTTCAATGATGTTGCGGGCTGGGGCGATCGCAAAATACGGAATAGTTCCCAACGATTCAGTTTTGGATGTTAACTTAATTCTACAGTGGTTTTGGGATAACATCAAAGATTCGCGGGAAGATGTGGAACAAAAGGCTGCTAATTGGAAAACGCTTCCTATTGAAGAAATTCGAGAGTTAAGACAGCTTAAAAATCGTTTGAAAGTTATCACAGCACTCTCTAAAAGCGATAAGTATGTGTTAGATGAAGAAATCAAAACATGGCTTGCGTTGCGAGAGAAACTACCCTAGAAAAACCTCTTCAGCAGGCGGATTTTATGTTAAATTTTGTTCGCTCGTTCTTCCAACTACCGCTGAAAAGACTTTTGACTTTCTCCAGACGGTTTACCGAGAATGATATTTTTGACGCTATGCTGTTGTTTCTCCTACGCCAAACCCTGGGATACAAACCCCGCCCAATAATGGGGACTGACAAAGGGCAATGTTTCCCGACACAGCAAATCTAATCGCACTCGCACATTTTTGACAATTTCTGCTTGCTGTTCTCCGCTGGGTTGTCGATCGAAATAATATTCTAACTGCCGTTTATACTTAGCAGATAACTCATCACCTGTCAAGTTACGCAGCTTAAATTGTGCTTGGCGCATCGCTTCCGATCGACTCTTGTCCTGCTTTTCCTGATAATATAAAATGCAAAACAAAGCGGTTGCTAAATCGTCCACAGCCCACAAGGTACTGACCACATTTCGCGCACCTGCACATAGGAAACCGGTGGCAATGGAGAGCGGATCATCGGTAATTTCGGTGAGGGTTAAATTGGTTTCGCAGCAGGAGAGGAAGACTTCCGCTAGATACGAAAATCTCCAGGTAAAAATACGACCGAGGTTGATGTTGCCGTCAAATAATAGCAGTTTGGATTCCAGGGAATTATTCAGGTCGGAACTGGCGTGATGGCTGGAATGGATGCCTTGTACTCGATCGAGTAAATTTTGATAGTTGCTAATAGTTGCTTGCTGGTATTGGAGGCGATGATTTTTATCGACTTGGTGCATAGTTGCGAGGGTTTCACACTCGTAGCCTGTGAAAACGAGGTCGCCTGTGGCATTTTCCACGATTCCCATTTTGGCAGGTTTGAGGTTGCCGCGCTGGTGGCAAAAGTTGAGTATTTGGCAACTGGGAACGATGCGAATGCGGAATCGATCGCTGAGGTATTCGGGTTGTTGGGGTGGGGTTTTGGCAGGGGTGTCAGTGATTTCGCTCATATCAAGGCTTGAGCCACGTGTTTTATCGGATGCTGTCTCGATGTGGGGAATAGAAATATTGTTTAAAGGTAAGGCGGCAAAGGGGATTTGATGCAGGGACAGGTGAGGAATTACAATCAGTTCTTTGATGTCCTTGAGATGTGACTCAATCAGTTTCTTGAGTTGCAGGCGGTTGGCAAGTTTTGGTAGAACCATGCTTATTCGCTTCAACCAAACGTTCTTGATTTTTAGCTTCATTTGGTTAGATTCTATATCGAATTGTTGTCGATCTAGTTTTCGCTCAGAACCTCCTGCTAATTTGACGGTAATATTTTCGGCTTTTATGTTGATGCTCTCAAGGTCATTTAATTTAATCTTGAGAAGTTTAGCTGCTACGAGAGCGGCCATTTTTTGGAGGTGATAGTAAGGTGTTAGCCAGTTATTTAATAGCCAATTTTGTAATTTTTTAAGTCCCTGACCTTCGCAGGTGTGCAGTTGTAGCGGTTGATTTGGCCGCAATATGAAAATGTGGGTATGCTTATCGGTGGTGTAAAAATTGAGGATGGCGGTTTCGGTATCGGGAATTAACTCTTGCATATTCTTGAAAGTGAGGAGTTCTGGTTGCAATTGACCCGCCAGAACTTGGTCTTTAGTGCGAATTTTCAGCCAAGTTTTCTGTTGTTCTGCTTCTAATTCTTGAATATTTTGGAGGATAGCATCGCCGTTGGGGGTTGGCTGGGGAGTGGCAGCAAGTGCTTTCACACTCTCATTTTCAGAGAAACGCAAACGATAGATTTGCTGTTGTAGGTCATAGTATTCTTCTACTTCGGGGGTAATTTCGCTTTTGGGGTAGAGGTCTTTACTAGCGAAGAATAAGTCGGCGAGGTGGCGGGAACGCGAACGCTCTGCGGTTTCAACGGCTTTATCGTATTGTTCGAGGTTAATGTAGCACTGAAGAGTATTGGTATAAACGGAGATAGCTTCTTTAATGATTTTTTGGCGACGTTTGTCGGTGGTCGCTCCTTGACGGAGATTTTCGACAGCTTGCATAGCTGATTCGTATCCTTTTAAGGCGAGTTTCCAGTCGCCTTTTATAATACCAATATGACCCAGGCTACGACCTGTTGTGAAGCATTCGACTGGCATAGTTTCAGGGGTGGCAATTTTGAGGCAGTCGCAAAAGTTCTTAATGGCTCTATCTGTTTGATCCCATAGCTGGTAAGCTAAGCCTAAATTTCCCAGAGCAGCCACTTCTCCTCTGCTATCTTTGATTTTCTGACTAATATCCAAACACTTTTCATAGTAGTGAATAGCTTGCTCGTATTGTTCCAAAAATTTGTAAGCCAAGCCTAAATTTCCCAGACAAGCTGCTTCCCCTCTACGGTCTTTGATTTTATGAGTAATGTCTAAAGACTTTTTGTAGTAATCAATTGCTTGTTCATATTGTCTCAGAGAGTTGTAAGCATTACCTAAATTGCCCAGAGAATTTGCTTGCCCTCCGAGGTCATTTATTTCCTTGCTAATTTCAAACTGCCGTTGGTGGCAATCAATCGCTTTTTCATATTCTTCCAGAGAGTCGTAAGCATTACCTAAATTGCCCAGAGAATTTGCTTGCCCTCTGGCGTCATTTATTTCCCTACTAATTTCAAACTGCTGTTTGTGGTAATCAATGGCTACTTCATATTGTCCTAAACAGTTGTAAGCACAGCCTAAATTTCCTAGAGAATTAGCTTTCCCTTTTCGGTCTGAGATTTTGTGACTGATTTTTAAAGACTTTTTGTGGTACTTAATCGCTTTTTTATATTCTCCATGCAAGAGGTAAGCAATACCTAGAGAGTTATAGGGATTCCATAAACTTTGAAAAGCAACCGCTTCCTTTTTACTATTTTTGATTTTTCGACAAATGCGTAAAGACTTTAGATAGTAACCTAGCGCTTCTTTGTTAGAGTTCTGAGAGTAGGAAGCATGACCTAAATTTACTAAACAACTAGCTTCTCCTTCACAATCGTAAATGGCTTTATATATGATAAGGCAGTTTTGCCAGCAATCAGAAGCAATGGTAAATTTTTGGCTGTGAAATTGCTTTTCTCCCCACTTGAATACAATATTTGCAGCCTTTTTTCTGATTTCGTTTGATTGCCGATCGCTACCAATAAATTCTCCGATCACTTGCAAGACAAGGTTTTTTAAACAGTTAGCCTCATTCTGGTCGCCGTTATCATCTGACTCTTTAATCAGTGCGATTATTGTTGCCAAAAGTTCTGGTTCCACCAACTCAGAATATTCTTTTAAGATTTGCTCTTCTTTGCCGCTAGTGCATTCGCGCATTTTTTTGATGAGTTGTAAATAGGCATTCATGCGATTGTCGTCCATTGTTATTTTTTGACCTTTTTTGTAATTGAGACTGTTACACCGAAGTTTATTGTTCCACTACCTGAAAATTTTTATAAAAAACGTGCCAATTGTCTTGCTGTTGCAATTGTTCAGATAACTCCTTAATTCGTTCAGCATTCAATTCTGGTAACGGTTCTTCTCGTTTTGGACTCAGCCAAGGTAATTCCAAATGTTTCTCAAAGACAATTGCTAAAAACTCTTCCTTTCCCGTTTGTTTAAATAGAAACTTTTGCCCGGTTTTCTCAGCCCAAGAATCCTTTTGGGGTAGCAAAAACTGGGGGGTTTTGATAATCGGGTTTATAGCATAACCGAAAGACGGACAATATACAATCACCCCCTGTTTGCTACGGTTAAACAACAGCAATTGATAATTAAGATATTCTAAATTAATCACCATCCAAAGCAACTTATGAGCAGAAATAGTTGGCGGAATCTCCGATGGTATTGGCGGTTCAAAATATGAACTTTTATCATTTCCTACTACCAGGGCTGCATCCTCATCCTCCTTTGTTAAAAACTTTAGCCAATTAGGAGAATCCTTAGATTGTTTCTGCTGCAAGAATTGCCAAAAGTTAGTTTGCAATGTTTTAAGATCGGTGATATTTGCGATGTGACTGACCAGTTCTTTATATTGCCGTTGGGATTGTTCGCTCAAATTTTTAAGGCGATCGAGAATAGTGTTATTATTTTCTAATAACTCCGTGATGCCAGTTTGCATCAACCCCATTTTCTGTAAAACCTCCTGAAAACCAGAATCAATTTGTCTGGCAACGCTTTTTAATTCCGCAGCGATTTCCTCTTGATTATTTTGAGACAACAATTCCAGCCGTTTCTCAAATTCATCTAAATTAAAATCTTTCGGAATTGCTGACGGGTTTTGCTGTTTAATTTCATCAAGCCGTTGCAATATTAGATTGTGATGTGCGTCAATTTGCGATCGCATCACCCCGAACAAATCCAAAACCATCCCGGCAAAAGCTTTTCCGTCCGATTGAAAATCCTCTTTCAGGACTTCCCGCAACGCTTTGGGGAAAATTTCATAAAGGCGAGTGGCAATATCAGTTATGACAGGTTGTGTCAAAGTCACTTCTGCTTCCGACTGCAAATAATTAAGCAACCTTTCCCACAAACTCATATCTAAGGCAGTTAGATTGGTAAAATATTCTGGGCGATTAGCAAAAAATTCTGTTAATTGTGATTCCTGAATAGGTGCATATTCCCCCGGTAAATCTTTAACTATATTTTCCCATTTTTCATCTGCCAGTTTCGCCATTTTTCGCAAGCTGGTTTTCGTTGCTTCTGGAAAATCTTGTGAGTTGACAGCAAGGACAATCACTGTGGCGATCGCTTTGCCTACGGTTTTTGTCAAATCATTATTTGTGAGAATATTTTTATCTTTCCCTTGTTCAGTTAAAATGTCGCTGATGTCATTTGTCACAATCCCACCAGCAACACTTGCTAAAATGCTTCCCACCACCGCAACGGGTACACTCACCACCGATATACCACCCAGTACGCTACAAACCGTCCCCACTGCCAAAGCTGTGCTAAACGTACCGAGGCGGATGTATGCCTGTTTTGTTAATTTTGCCGATTCCATAAGAGGTTAGTGGCTAAGCTTTGATGATTACCATAACAAAAATTTTTGCCTTGTTTGGTTGTTTGCACTATTGCATTAGTATGCAGTATAGCATATAGTTTAACTAATGCACCTGTATGCAAAAAGCTGGTTTTTGGGCAAACTTCATAAAATGTCAAAATATATATGTTGTCAAGCCTTGAGCCTGTATGGATGAAAACAAGACTGTGGCTATTAGAGTAGAAATGCCACCCGATCTGCGGAACCGATTTAAGTCAGCCGTCGCTAGGGAAGGTAAAAATATGAGGGATGTTTTGCTTGAATTTATGGAGGAATACGTCAATCAGGCTGAGCAACCCAAAATAACAGCCAGTCAAAACCCAAACAACACATAGCTGCTGCGTGCAGAAGTGGTGCGATCGCATACAGGGCAAAACATTGTAGTTTTTAAACTGTAAGGGAACAGAGCAGTGAGGAGCGATCGCCTACCGAACCCAAAACCAGAAAACGTCCACTATGTCACAAACCCCGAACTCTGTGAAAAGATGGGCGAAAAATACAACTGGCGGTTAAAAGAAATCCGAGTCAGCCGCAACAGCCCTCCTGATGTGGCCTGCGTGTTTGATGGAGAACAAACCTCGTTTCAGGATACATGGCAAGATTACCAAGATTAAAGCAAAGGGAGGAAAGATGGCCAAAAAAATCTGGATTGTCTACAAAGCCGAAACCATGAGTGCTCCCGGTTGGGAAGAACGCCAGCTTATGCCGAGGGGCGGTTTAACTGATATTCTGTGGGAAAACTGGAGTTGGGAAGAAAACCCAATTCTTCCCCAGCCTGGAGACAGAACCCGCGACTACGACAATCTATCCGACTCCGGTAATGGAGTAACTCACGGGAAAGATGGAGATTGGATAGTTACTGGCGTTCACCAGTTTTCTTCCTTTGATACTGACTTGCGAATTGTGCTGTGCTACTGTTCTTTCCAACCGATTACTTCTGATTGGGAAGCGCTGCAACCGGGTGAGTCTGTGAATCAGATGTTGGCAACTGTCGAGCAATATTGAGTTGATAAAAGTTCGATCGCGTCTGGAGTAATTCAGACGCTTTGTTTGAATGTAAATATGTCCGCTACTCTTTCACCACCTCAACCAAATCTTCCACCATCACGTCAAACGTCCGCGCCAACTTTAGCAAGCACGTAAAATCAACCATTGCCATCCCCGGAGAACGCGAATAGGTTGTGAGAGTGCTGTATATCACTCCCGATCGATCCGAAACTTCTTTCAACGTCCAACCCTTCTCGGCCGCAAATTCTCTCACCCGCAATCTAATTAAGCCCATTGACAGAAAACCAGATTTAGTTTTTAAGGATTTTATCGTAAAGGTCGATCGACTATTCCTGCACAATGTCGTACAAATCTTCAATCATCACATCGAATGTTCTGGCTAACTTGTGCAAAGCCGTTACGTCAATCGTTGCTAATCCGGGCGATCGCGCGTAGGTTCTCAGGGAACTGTACACCACTCCAGAGCGATCGGACACTTCTTTGAGCGTCCAACCCTTCTCGTCCGCAAATTCTCGAATCCGCAATCTAATTAAACCCATTGACAAACAACTAGATTTAGTTTACGATAATTTTGTTGTAAAAAGCGATCGCCCCAACGTCTGGAAAACTGAAAGACGATCGCCTGTTCAAATCAAATTCTTGCTTTCAAGGAGGTCAACTACCCGCTTTCCGAGAGTTCAAACACCCGTAAACGACAGGTCAACTACTCATCTCAAACGACAGGTCAACTACTCATCTCAAACAATTACAGACTATGTTAGCAAACTTTTCGCGGAAATCAACCCCCGTTCATCCCTTGAGTCGGTTTGCGACTAAAGAGTCGATCGCGCGTCTCCTCAAAATCAAGGTAGAACAAATATATCGCATCGAGCGGTGGCGGCACATCCTTTACGTGCACGCCCAAGGAATGAGTCGCTTTGTCAGCTACGCCGACTTACCGCCAATTTTGGGAGTAGAATCGCCCAAAGGTTTAGATTTTGGTTACTGGAAGCGGCGGATGGCCAGCAAGAAAGAGAGAAATGCACCGGATTTTTGGGTGGATTTCTATGCACAGAAATTTCATCAAGCTGTATCGGTTCCTGAATTGTTCGACTGGGGGCGATTGGTGGGAGTGATTAAATTTATGTTGCCGCAAATCGCCGTTGAGTCGCTGCGGAATGTTTACGCCCAGGAAAAATACGTGCTGGAACATTTCTAATTTGTAGCACAACACTTCAGACTCGGGCGATCGCTAAAATATAATTGGACTACCTACAATATGCCTCCAAAACAAGCAAAGGAAAAAAACAATGACAACTGAACGCTGGACAGACGCAATGATCGATAATTTGGCTTCCACTGTTGAGGATTTGTCTTCCACAGTTGAGGATTTGTCTTCCACAGTAGATCGAACGACTCAGAATATCGAACAAACTAACCGCAATGTCGATATGCTTGTAGGTGCTGTTAATGCTCTTTTAGAAAGAGACAGTCAACGGGACGAAGAAATGCGGCGGCGGAATGAGGATTTTCAACAGTACAAATTAGAAAACGACCAGAGATTTAATACCCTGCTCGAAGAAGTCAGATTTTTAATCAGAAAACTGGGAGAAAATCAATAAGATATACTTTGTAGAGTTCGCACTCCGCGCCTTACCTGTAGCAATATCTGTTCAAATCATCCCCACAATTCCCACGGCATCAGCGATAATAGTATCAGCTAACTATCGAAAATCGAGGCAACACCTATGCTCGCGACTACCAGCGAATTACCCAAAATCGAGGAAACTGCTCTGCTCGCGACTGCCACCGTACAGGATAATCTTACCATAGAAGACTTCATGGCTAATCCGCCCAAGAATATGGAATGGGTGGACGGACAACTCGTCGAGAAAAATGGAGTTACGGTCAAACATAGTAAAATTCAATCGAGGTTGAGTTTTACTTGGGCAAATTACATGATTTTCAGCAAACAGGGAGGTGAAGCTTATATTTCACCACCTTGCCGCACAAATCGACAAGTTCGCCGCCCCGATGTAGCTTATCTAACACCCGAATTAGTCGCACAATTCGGTGATGTTCCAACTTTGCCACAAAGTTTTCCTTTAATTGCCGAGATAATTTCACCCACAGATATTGCTGAAGATGTATTTCTCAAAGCACAGGAATATTTAGCATCTAGCTGTCAGGAAGTGTGGCTGGTTTTCCCGGAAAGTCATTTAGTATTCGCGGTGACACAAAATCAAATCTTGGGATTTCGAGCGGGCGAAACAGTTAGCACTCAACAAATTCTCGCAGGTTTTACCATTGCCGTCGATGAATTGTTAGCTTAAAATATTAAATTATTAGACAAATGATTCTTTGAGTCCGTGCACCATCCGGACTTGGTTTGTCGAGCATGGGAATTATCTTGTCCGAAAATTATTATTCTGCGCGCATTCTCAAATCAAATTGCTACAATATTTTTAACATGACTTACTCATTCAGGCCAAAGAAACCGGGTTTTTTACCTAATCTGTCGATTACAATCTAGGATTTTCGTAAAAACCCAGTTTCTGACTGCGCGAAGGCCAAAGAAACCGGGTTTTTTACCGAATTTGTCGATTACCATCAAGGATTTGCGTAAAAACCCGGTTTCTGACTACCCCTCCGTAAGTCCTATTTAGTAATAATTCGGAGCAAATCGCCATGTCAGACGACTTTTCCCTCGACGACCTTTTAAATAGAAGTTACGATGCGTTCAAAGACGCAGAAAATGATGTGGGACAGTGCAATGTTTTAGTCATCGGCAAAACCGGAGTAGGCAAAAGTACCCTGATCAATTCGGTTTTTCGCCAGCGCTTAGCAGAAACCGGAGTCGGCCGTCCCGTCACTCACGGCATCCGCCAATATACCAAACCGAATTGTCCAATTACAGTCTACGATACTCCCGGACTCGAACTCAATGCCGAACAAATTAAAGTTATTCAGCTCAACGTTGCTAAACTAATTGAAGACCAAAGACTGCTGCACCCCAAAGAACACATTCACGTCATCTGGTACTGCATCAATCACAGCGCCAATAGAATAGAATCTGTGGAGGAAAGCTGGCTAAAAGAAATGGAAGTCAAAGAGGTATCAGTTCTTTTAGTGCTGACTCAGACGACATCTAAAAAGCCGAGCGAGTTTTTCAAGCAACTGGAACACATGAATTTGCCAGTCAGTCAAATCATCCCCGTCATGGCTGAACCGGAAGAAATTGATGAGGATTATACAGTAAAATCTCACGGTTTAGACAAGTTGGTAGATGCAACTTTTCAATTGCTGCCGGAAGTAGCGAAAAAAGCCTTTGTTAAAGAACAAATTGCCAATATTGGACTCAAATCTGATATGGCATTTAAGTATTTAAGTGCCTATGTTGCCGGTTCTGCGATTATCGGTGCAACTCCTGTGCCGTTTGCTGATGCGCCAATTTTGATGACGATGCAAACGGCAATGATTGCTAATATTACTGTGATTTTTGGAATGCCATTTGATAAGGGATTTATCTCGGCGATGCTATCTGCTATTAGCGGTGCTGGTGGGGTAACTGCTGTTGGTAGAAGTATTGTGACTAATTTGATTAAAATGATTCCGGGTGCGGGTACAATTGTCGGTGGTGCTATCTCCGGTGCAACGGCGGCTACTCTGACGCTGGCTCTTGGTTTGGCTTATATTGAAGTGCTAAAAGTTTATATGAAAGCTCAAGTTAATGGTGAACAGCTTTCTTTACAGCAGTTGACTAAGATGTTTGTGGATTTGTACAAGGATTATGCGTCGTCGGGGCGTAAAACTTTGAAGGATGAGAAGCAGAATCAACCACAGCCACCGAATCAAATTAATATTGAGTAGATTGGGAATTGGGCATCGGGCATCGGCCAAAGAGGGCATTGGGCATTGGGCATTGGGCATTGGGCATTGTTATTTTTTAGTTCCCATAACTCATTACCAATTACCCATTACCAATTATCCATTACCAAAGATTGATATATAGCCTTTCTCAGAAAGATGAGGTATGACTGACAGCTTATATAATCGCTTAAACTAAGAGGGCCCAAGCCCAACAACGTACCTTATCTTTTTGAGAACCGCTATAATATTATTGAATTCTGCAAAAGGGAGTCAATGGCTATGGTAATGACAGCCGTTTTATCAGAAAATGTTTCTCTAGAAGACTTCATCGCTAGTCCGCCCGACGATATGGAATGGGTGGACGGGCAAATATCGGAGAAAAATGGCATGACAGTAAAACACAGTCGAATCCAATCTAGACTAGATTTTTCTTGGAGAAGTTACAAGATATCTAGCGGACAAGGGGGCGAAGTTTATACGGAAGTTCCTTGTCGCACTGACGGGCGAGTGCGCCGCCCTGATGTTGCTTATCTGACTGCTGAACTTGTTGCTGAATATGGCGATGTTCCTACTTTTCCTCAAAGTCCGCTGTTAATTGCTGAAATTGTTTCTCCTACTGATATGGCGGAAGAGATTTTTTTGAAAGCAGAAGAGTATTTGGATTCTGGTTGTCTGGAAGTTTGGATTGTTTTTCCTGAAAGTCGCTGGATTATGATTGTGACTCAATCTCAAAAGTTGACTTTTAATCTGGGTTCTACAATCAGCACTCAGCTTGTGTTGGCTGGTTTTAGTGTTGCTGTTGATGAGTTGTTGGGTTGATGGCAAATATTATATGATTTATAAAAAGCTGCTATCCAAAATAAGTATTGTTTTTGTCTCCACCCTTGTATATAAGGTGCGTCGCTATGAGATTATCGAGATTATTTAGGGATTTTATCTTAGCGACACACCCTACAATTACTACTTTGATTGATAGAAAGACCGCAGATAAAAGCCGATAAATACAGGCAAGCGCAGATATTTTTAAGATAGCCAAGCTTGGGAATGGAATGCAAGTCGTCTATTGAATAACCCAGGTGCGTCGCTAGGAGATGGTCGATATTTAGTTAGAGATTGTTTATGGCGACGCACCCTAGGACTGGACGGTTTGGACAAGAAATCATTAAAAAAATCTAATATTTCGCGGCTAACTGCTTGACAAGATGGCTTTTTATTGCATTATTTTTTAAGAAAAATTACCAGCCACATAAAAAAATGTAAATTTGCACAAAGTCACTAATAGGGGTAAAATACTGATTGCTTTGTTTCCAAATCTACCGTAGATTCGAATTGGGAATTAAAACCAATAATTGAAATATGTCTCAAACTTACACTGTTGAATTACTCCACCAAGGCAGCACTTATACCGTAGAAGTACCGGAAGATCAACCAATTCTGCAAACTGCGATCGCTGCGGGGATTGATTTGCCCAACTCTTGCAATTCGGGGGTTTGTACTACTTGCGCTGCTAAGGTGGTTGAGGGTCAACTCAAGCAGGTTGATTGCATGGGGGTTAGTCCCGAACTTCAGGCTGAAGGTTATGTGTTGCTTTGCGTTTCTTTTCCCCGATCGAATTTGAAGATAGAAACCGAAAAAGAAGACATTGTTTACGATCGCCAGTTCGGTAAATCCTAGGACTAAGCTAAAATTTACGTAAGTACCTAAGTACCGATCGCGGTAAAACCACTATGGCTCGCCCTATGACCACCCATTTTATTTCCGCAGAAGTTGACCTCCGCGACACCGCCGAAGAACTCCACTCAGCTATTGAAATTGAACTGCAAAAGCACGGCGAACCCCTGCGCTGGGCCGTCACAGATGTGGATGTCGATCGCCAAAAAGCTCTGGTAGAAGGCTACGTGCTCGTGGAAGCATCCCCGGTAGCAGCGTGAACCCCCGCCCTTTGACAGTGGTTTTGATAGTCCCCACAGGCGTTGGAGCCTCGATCGGTGGGTTTGCAGGGGATGCGCTACCTGTGGCTAGGGCGATCGCCCAAATCTCCGACACCCTGATCACTCACCCCAATGTCCTCAACGGCGCTCAACTTTATTGGCCGATACCAAACGCCCTCTACGTCGAAGGTTACGCCCTTGACAAATTTGCCGCCGGATGCTGGGGCCTGCAACCGGTACATCAAAATCGCATCGGCTTAATCATGGATTGCGCGATCGAACCCGAGTTACAATTGCGCCACTTGCAAGCCGTTGATGCTGCTAGAGCTACATTGGGTTTGAAGGTAACTGATTGTATTTTGACCGATCGCCCTTTGCAAGTAGAATTACGCATTTCTGAATCAGGGGCATCCTGGGGGACGATCGGCAATCCCGACAGTTTACTGCGCGCCGCCGACAAATTGATCGCACAAGCCAAAGTCCAGGCGATCGCAGTTGTCGCCAGATTTCCCGACGATGAAGGTAGCATCGCCCTGGAAAACTACCGCCGCGGTAAAGGAGTTGACCCCCTCGCAGGCGCGGAAGCAGTCATCAGTCACCTCATCGTCAGAACGTTTAAAATCCCCTGCGCCCACGCCCCCGCCCTGTCTGCGCTTCCCCTCGATCCGCACCTTTCCCCGCGATCGGCTGCGGAGGAAATCGGGTATACTTTTTTACCTTGCGTGCTCGCGGGGCTGAGCAAAGCACCGCAGTTTGTCACTCCTGCTGTGGGGGAGGCATCTTGCTTACCACAGGTATTGGGCGGGCAAGATGCGCGCACCACAAAGGCATTGGGCGGGCAAGATGCCCACCCCACAAGAGAGAACTTCCATGCAAACAGGCGAGATTTCGAGTCCCAGGGTTTGTGGGCCGATCGAGTCGATGCGGTGGTAGTACCCGCCACAGCGTGCGGTGGCAGTGCTATTCTGAGTTTGAGCGGGCGATCGACAGTACAAATCATCGCAGTGGGTGACAACAAAACTCAAATGCAAGCTTCCCCAGAAAAACTCGGAATCAAAGCTTTGCAGGTAAACTCGTATTTAGAGGCGATCGGCGTATTGGTCGCTTTGCGGGCCGGCATCAGTCCAGCTTCCTTGGGTGCAGACATCTCCTCCCTGCGGTGTTTGTCTGACTCCATTAAACAAATCTAACAATCTAAAACCTAAAATATAAACTTGATTAAGTGGCAGAAAAACTTCCCGAAACTCCCGACATTGAACCGTTGACTCGCACTCAAGTTTTAGTAGCAATGGGCGTGACAGCAATTATGTTGCTGGCGGTAGCTAAATTGTGGTTGCTATTTGGATCGGTATCGCTTTTGCCAGTCAAATTGAGCGTCATGGATTTGTTCAAAGGATTTGCGATCGGACTGGCAATTACAGGCGGTAGTGCGATCGTATACCAACTCTGGCCGGGTTATCGCCGGAGTGCAGACATTTACTTAGAAGTAGTGCTCAAACCTTTGTTTTGGCCGGATTTAATTTGGCTTGGATTGCTGCCGGGACTTAGCGAAGAATTGCTATTTCGAGGCGTGATGCTGTCTGCTTTGGGATTGAATGTGACCGGTTTAGTTTTATCGAGTTTTTGTTTCGGAATTCTGCACTTGGGAGGAATGGATCAGTGGCCTTATGCTGTTTGGGCGACGGCGGTGGGATTGTTGCTGGGTTACAGTGTGTTAGCGACTGGCAATTTGTTAGTACCAATTACTGCTCATGTCTGCACGAATTTGATTTCTAGCTGTGTTTGGAAGTGGGAACACAGTATGGTGAAGCGGTAGGGCGATCGCACGGATTAGTTTGTAGTGAGGACTTCAGTCCGCAGAAATCAGAGGACTAAAGTCCGAAGGATCGAACCTTTTTTATTAGTTTGTAGTGAGGACTTCAGTCCGCCAGTCCGCAGAAATCAGAAGATTAAAGTCCGAAGGATCGAACCTTTTTTATTAGTTTGTAGTGAGGACTTCAGTCCGCAGAAATCAGAGGACTAAAGTCCGAACGATCGAACCTTTTTTATGATGTAATTTACGAGACACACTCAATTGACTTTTGATATATTGAAACCGCCGAATCCGGTTTTTGTTAAGGCAATTGATAACTGCTCGATCGCACAATCAATTCACCTTGCGCTGGGTTGCGGCTGAAAATAAAAGCTCCTTCTTGAGTTTCGCCGCTTGACAAAAAATCGATTTGCTGGTCGCCGGATTCCAAGACTTCGCCGCCCGCGCGGAGTTCGGCAATAACTTGCACTGATTCGGCCGTTTCGCCGCCAGTGTTAGTAACTGTAAACGGCACGTAAAATTGCCCTTGGGTTTCGCGAATGGGCTCGTTGCGAGTCACAGAAATCACCGGAGGTTCCTGTTTTTTAGTCGCCCAGTTGTAGAGTACGAGTCCGGTGATGATAGACAGGATGAAACAGGCGATCGCAAATGTCACCCATTCAGCAAAAGTTCTTTTTTGTGGCTGTTCGTTATTACTTTCAGCCTTACTTTCCGTCATACCGCTAACCTCCCCGCAGCGCCCCCAATTGTCGCCGGCAATCCCAATACTAACGTATAGCTCAACCAAATCGACCACGGATCGTCAAAGCTGAGTTTGTGGAAGAAAAACAGCATAAATGCAGAAGCCGCCAGCGATACTAAGTACGCCATCACAGTTTCGCTGAGGGGACGCTGAAAAATTCCTCGCTGCTGCTGGCGTTTTGCTTGATAAGTAAAGTCGGCTGCGAATACAATACCGTAGGAAATTAGCAGCGAAGCGGCGATAATTGCTAATTGCCAAGGTGGCGAAATAGCTGCTGCTAGCATGGGAATTTCGTCGGTAGGGGCGATGTTGAAAGCAATGATCGCAGCGCCGATTAAAGTAGCGCCGATATCTGCTAAAGTTGGGTTAATCGCAGGTTCGCTGTCGCTGTCTGAGCTTTGATAGCGATCGCCGCTCAAGAAACCGTTTGCTAGGGCCACTCCCAAAGAAAAAGGCAGCCCTTCAAAGATGATTTTCCCCAAAGTTTCTTGCAGCGGTGTCTCCGGCGTAATTTCCCTGAGTAAAAACAGGACAAAAGCCGCGCAGACAATGCCAATGGCGATCGCTTCTACGGTATCCATTGCAGCGTCTCGCCAGCGGATGTCCTTGGTTTTGCGAAAACCTTCAGTGCGAGTCAGCAAGAAAACGGCGATCAAAGTAGTTGCGATCGCGATCGACATTTGCGCTGGTTTAGTAGAGGAACCTATCCACCAAACCTCCATCGTATACAGCAGCGGAATCCCGAACAAAAATCCGCCCGATGCACCTCGAATGATATCGTTTAGTTCGTTAAACCACGGATTTTTACGGTGTTTTTTTGCCTTGTTCATGTTTGAGTCAAAACGCGCCTCTAAAAATTGGAAAATCAACTCTTTTTAAACATTTTTCAAAAGAATACCATATTTATGGTATTCTTTCTCTAACTCGGGACGTAAATTTGATATTATATCATATCCAATTACCTGCCATAAAAACGGTTTGTAGTGAGGACTTTAGTCCTCATAATCAGAGGACTAAAGTCCTCACTACAAACCAATATACATGATATAATTGATAAGTTGGCATATTTCAAATATTGTCATAGATAGCATCTTCCTCGCTGTAGCCAGCTAATAATTGCTCAGCAGCAAGACGATGCCAAGCAGCATTTTCCTCTTCGGTGTCCGTTGTATCTTCCACCAAAACAATAACCCTGACTTCTTGGTTAGCTGCCAAGTATTTTAAGAGGGTATCGGGAAATTCGATTTTCCCTTCATCTGTGACTTTTGCAGGAAACTCGTAGGCTTTCATGATTGTTAGATCGGGTTTTTTACAACATTACACAGTTGGTGATTTAGTTTCTATTTGCTTAACTTGGTTTTGCAACCTTTCAACTTCATCAATTAACTGCAACACTGTAATTGCAATATCTGGTCTAACTTCTGGTTCGGCACTATTGTCAATCTGTGAATGCGCCCAATCTTGCAGTTGCTTTAACTTTCTTAGTTTGCTAAAGACAGGATTGCCATCATGTTCAGCAATACTCGCAACTTCCTGACTAAATGCAGCTAACCTAGCAAATAGTTCATCCTTGCACGAACCTGCCAAAATGCGCCCATCAACTGTGTAATGTACCAGATTAGGAGCAGTGAATGTCACATGAGGCTTATCTAAAAAGTTATTATCTAAACCTTGCGATGAATCAAAAATTTTGCAAACACTCTTTAATGTTTGTGTGAATTGTTCCTGTTCTTCAACTGTCAGCGGACGCTCAAACAACACACTATGAGTATGTGCAGTAATGCCATTATCTGTAGTTGTGCGATTTGTAGAACGAATTGTTAAATCGTTAAAGTTGTATTTTTTTTTCATTTATCCTGCTTCCTGGTAAGGTTGAAAGTCAGCTTTTTCATTTAAAAATTCAAAGGCATTAATTGAAAACCATATTTGTTGTGCGGAGAACATCACATTGGCAATTGGCTCAATTCTAGCTTCTCCTCTATCCAGCAGATAGTTTAATTCTACCACAGGCAAAGACATTTCAATAACTGTGCAGCCTAACGCCTCCAAACCTGGTGATAGGGCAGCAAAGAACCAGGCTACTTCTGGATCTAACGCAGCATACCAACCTTGACCTAATTGTACAGGCTGAGTTTGCAAAGCTAGCAAGCGAGATCCATTTAACCCGTTATTCAAAATATCCAATGCACTCTCAATATCTGTACCGTGATAGATTGTTACGATTGCCATAACTATGCCTTGAATAAGTGTGGTTATTCGCAATCGTCTCATAATGTTTGTTGCTAAACAACGATATTTTTTTTCGTTCGCTCGTGGTTAGGCATGAGTGTCCAACAACAGCCTCATTCCATGTACTCCTTAAATTCTTGGCTCTGCTGAGTTTGTGGTGATAAACAAACCGCATATCCTTGCTCAAACGGCATCACAGAATCGCCAATAGTTGTCTCTGATACCGTATCCACCGTAAAATCATCGGACATCCAAACCATGCCTTTAGCACTTCCTGCTTTCCGATTGGGTTTAGCTTGTTTGGGAATTCCTACCAATTTTACAACAGGCTGGTTATCCTGAGTAATCGCAACTTCTTCTCCTCTCATCGCCGCTTCGATCAATTCCAGAAGTTTTTCTTTGGCTTCAACAATGTCTACTTCATACATAACTTGTGCCTCCTTAATATCAATTTACAACATCACCATTCTCACTCAATTCGATAAATCTTCTGACTCCAAATCAATCGAGGGCAACTCCATATCATCCGACTGCAACTGAGCCGGAGTAGCCGGAATTGCCGCAATAATTGCATCGATTACTCTAGCCACGGGAATAATTTCCATCCCCAAATCTGGCACGGGTTGATTCTTTGGAATAATTGCCCTTTTGAACCCCAACTTAGCCGCCTCCCTCAGCCGCAATTCTAATTGAGCAACTGGCCGCACCTGTCCTCCCAAACCGACTTCACCCAGCAAGACAGTGCGCGCATCAATTACCCGATCGCGAAAACTGGCCACCACCGCGATCGCAACTGCCAAATCCGCCGTCGGTTCCTCCACCTTCAACCCGCCCACCGACGCCACAATCGTATCCAACTTAGACAAAGGAATCCCCACCCTTTTCTCCAAAACCGCCAAAATTTGCTGCAATCTAGAATTGTCCACACCAGTAGTAGAACGGCGCGGCGAACCAAAACTCGCAGGGCTGACTAACGCCTGAATTTCTACTAAAATCGGTCGAGTTCCTTCGCAAGCAACCGTCGTCGAAGTACCGGGCGAAAATTCATCTTTATTGCCTAAAAACAACTCCGACGGATTGTCTACTTCTCGCAAACCGTGTGCTACCATTTCAAAAACACCGATTTCGTGAGTCGCACCAAAACGGTTTTTCATCGATCGCAAAAGCCGGTGAGAAGCAAAGCGATCGCCCTCAAAATAAAGTACAGTATCTACCAAATGCTCCAAAACCCTCGGCCCCGCCAAAGCTCCATCCTTCGTAACGTGACCGACAATAAATAAAGTAATATTTTCCCTTTTCGCCACCTGCATCAAAGCCGAAGTACATTCCCGCACCTGAGCCACCGAACCCGGAGCCGATGTTAAACTAGCAAAATAAATAGTTTGGATGCTGTCAATCACCGCCACATTCGGTTTCAGCGCTTCCAACTCCCGCAAAACAACTTCTAAATCCGTCTCGGGAAGTAAATAGAAATTCTCCGCTGAGTTGTCTTCCAAATCAGTTTTAACTTCCCCGTTGCTGCCAGATTTATGTCCGCCGTTGCTTGACAAATCGACCGGATTGGCCACGCCCAAACGCTGCGATCGCAACTTCACCTGCTGACCGGACTCCTCCGCACTCACATAGAGTATTCTATCCTTGCGCGCCAACATATTCGCCACCTGCAACAGCAGCGTCGATTTCCCGATTCCCGGTTCCCCGCCAATCAACACCAGCGAGCCCGGAACAATTCCGCCTCCCAAAACTCGATCGAGCTCCCCGAAACCAGAAGGCCAGCGAGACTGAGTTTGGTCAGCAATCTGCGATAATCTAAAAGATACCCTTGGTTGACCCTTCGACTTATCAGGAGGCGAACCGCCAACTGTCTTAGTTGTCACCCCAGTTAAACCACCCCGTGGCACACCAGCAGTAGACTGCTCTACCTGCTCGTCAAAAGAATCCCACTTCTGACAGCTAGGACACCTGCCAAAATATTGTGGTGAATCATAGCCGCATTCCCGACAAATATATTGTATTCGAGGTTTAGGCATTGTTTACTATCATAAATAGTCACCCTAACATTTAGAAAAGTCTGAGTTAAAGCAATTATCAAGCTTTCAGACCGATCGCACACATGATTCAATCTGTATCTTCTATGATAGGGTACAAAAAATTAACATTATCTGAAATGTAACTTAAGGAGTGCTCGGTAACTTGGAAAACCATAAAGAAAAAATTCTGGTAGTCGATGACGAAGCCAGTATCCGCCGCATTCTGGAGACTCGCCTTTCCATGATTGGCTACGATGTCGTCACCGCTGCTGACGGCGAAGAAGCTCTCGAAACATTTCGCAACACCGAACCCGACTTAGTAGTTTTGGACGTGATGATGCCGAAGCTCGACGGTTACGGCGTCTGTCAGGAGTTGCGGAAAGAATCAGACGTACCCATCATCATGCTAACCGCTTTGGGAGACGTAGCCGATCGCATCACCGGTTTAGAATTGGGCGCCGACGATTACGTCGTCAAACCCTTCTCTCCCAAAGAGCTCGAAGCCCGCATCCGTTCAGTCCTGCGCCGGGTTGACAAAAACGGCGCGTCAGGCATTCCCAGTTCTGGAGTCATCCACGTCACCAACATTAGGATTGACACCAACAAGCGCCAAGTTTACAAAGGCGACGAACGAATTCGGCTCACCGGCATGGAATTCAGCTTGTTAGAGCTGCTTGTCAGCCGTTCTGGAGAGCCTTTTTCGCGATCGGAAATTTTGCAAGAAGTTTGGGGATACACGCCAGAACGCCACGTAGACACCCGCGTAGTGGACGTTCACATCTCGCGGCTGAGGGCTAAGTTGGAAGACGACCCCAGCAATCCCGAATTAATTCTCACCGCCCGCGGCACCGGCTATCTATTCCAGCGCATTGTCGAAATTGGGGAAGTTGGTTGACAGTTGACCTGGGACAGTTGACAGTTGGCAATTGGCAATTGGCAGTTGTTAAATTACCAACTACTAATTATAAAACTTAAGCACGGGTATCCAGAAACCGGGTTTTTCAACCAAAATATTTGGTTAAAACCCTCAATCTCGGTAAAAAACCCGGTTTCTTGGTCAGTGAGTACATCAGGCCTAAATGACTAATAAATGACTAATGATATCATCTCCGATCGATTACCATAACAAAAACGATTCGGTTCGTAGTGCGTCCTGGTGTCCGCAGAATAAGAGCGGACACCAGGACGCACTACGAACCTTAATGCTAAGTCACGACTAATGACAAAATCCGATCCAAATAAAGTTTTGCGGCAATTACCCTTAGTTGCGGGAGGGTTAGCAGGTACGCTGCTGATGGTCAACCGCTTGCTGACTCTTCAAATTACAGACTCTCAAACTCGATCGGACGTTTTGGGAGTAATTATCAGCGCCCTGCTGATTTTAACAGGTTTGCTGTGGCAACAGGTGCAAGCGCGATCGCCCGATTCCGTACAGCTTGTCGGCGAAGAAGGTTTTGAGTTTCCGCCGGATTTGCCCGATGCCGTCAAGCTAGAATTAGCCTGGGCGTCGCGCTTGCTGTTGACAAATACCGCCACAAGGGCGATCGTCATTGTATATCGAGGAAAAGTTTTATTGAGGCGCGGCATCTTAGGCATCAATCCCCAAGTCAAACCCGGGCCAATTTTGCAGCGAGTGCTCGACAAAAACAAACCAGTTTATTTAGTAAATCTGAACATCTATCCCGGCAAAATCGAATTCGACTATTTGCCAGAAAATACCCAAGGAGTCATCTGTCAGCCATTGGGCAGCCAAGGAGTTTTAATTTTAGGTGCTAACGCGCCGCGCAGCTATACCAAACAAGATGAAAACTGGGTAGAAGGCATTGCCGAAAAACTAGAAAATACCCTCAGCCAGCATTTAAATTCTTAACCAATTCTACAATCTACTGTAAAACTCAAAAGTGACAAAAAAAACTGGTTGGAAAAATTGGAGAATGTTGCTCGGTATTAGTTCTCTGGTGCTGGCAGTATTGATTAGCATATCTGGTTTTTTAGGAGATGAACAAGCTAACTTGCGAGCCACTTGGGAAACTGATGTGCCAACCCACAAAATCCCTTTTTTTTACTGGGCAGTGCTTTTTTACAACTATACAGGTATACTACTGACTGGCATAATTTTCCTGGTGGTGTCGATACTCATTCCTCTTTCGCATTATTCTGAAGTAACGAAGGAAACAAAGTCCCTAGCCTTTACTAGCGCTGCTGCAATTGGGATGTCTTTGGTAGCTTTGACGATCGCAGTGTATAGTGCTTTTTCACTGATATTTGTCAGCTATCATCATGTTAGCAGTGCAGAGTTTGACGGCGACAAATACAACTTAGGCTTGATCTCGTCGCTTGGTAGCGATTCTTTTGTCGTCATTGGCAAATGCGATCGCTTCAATATCCGCTGTGATTGCTACGGGGTTAGCCGTTTAGACACTGGAGAGTATGACGAAACTTCGGCAACTGCCAGCCTTGAACGAGATGTGAAAACACAAATTATTTATATCAATACTCAAAGTTCGACTATGCCAATCGATTGCCAACCGTAAAATCTACTAAAATCCACTATAAAATTCAAAAATGACACAAAAAATTGACAGCCAAAATAAGACCATGTTGCTCGGTATCGGTGCTCTAGCGATCGCAGTTTTGCTCATCGTATCGGGGTTTTTAGGACAGGAACCAGGTCGCTTGCAAGGCAATTTAGACTATAGGCCAAGCGACAAGATTACTGTTTTTTACTGGGCCGTGCTTTTTTATAGTCATGTAAACCTACCACTAGCTGTCATAATTTTGTTGCTGGTGTCGATCCTTGTATTTCGTCTGTTGGAGGAACTAAAGCAGAAGATATTTTCCTTTGCTACCTTGGCTGCAATTGTGTTGTCTGTGCTAGCTGCCGCAATCCCATGGTTCAGTGTTCTTTTCTTTGGCGAGTACGAGCACGCTACCAGTGCAAAGTTTGGCTGGGACAGATACAATTTAGGCGTGAGTAAAGCAATGGACGGCGATAATTTTTATGTCGTTGGAAAATGCGATACGATCGGTATCATTTGTGATTGCTATGCCGTAGCTCCTGTAATCCATAATTACCACGAGAAACCTTCAAGAGTTCTCAATCTTGAACAGGATGCTAAAACAAAAGTTATTTATATCAAGTATCAAAATAAGAGAATTCCTATTTCAAAGTAGCGCCGATTAGAAGCTGCGATCCTCTTTATATTAATCGGTTCTTAGTAGGGACACGGCACTGCCGTGTCCCTAAAATCGGAGATGGTTAACCAGGCGGATTTGGTATAATCCGGGTAAGATATCACGCTCAGATTGTGCGGAAATCACCAACACCAATTAGGCTGGCGCTGACTCCAGTTAGCGAAGCAATAACTTCTCCACTTCCTTTGAATTTAATCAGCGCATTGTTATTGTTCTGACTAATTTCTAACTGGTTAAAACTCAAAACTCCCGACAATCCGATGAAATCTTGACCTTTCACAAAATCAGAGACAATATCAAATCCTCGATTCAATCCGATGACAAAAATGTCATTACCCAAACCGCCAATCAAACTATTATTCCCTGAACCTCCAAACAAAATATCATTACCTTCGCAACCAAAAAGCGTGTCATTTCCTAAATCTCCATAAATCGAATCATTGCCCTTACTACCGTCAATTAAATCATTGCCTTGACCCCCATAAAGTAGGTCATCTGCTGCACCGCCGCACAAAGTATCATCTCCAAGTTGTCCGAAGAGAGTATCATTGCCTTCGCTGCCGAGAATTACATCGTTTGCTTTACCGCCGAATAAGGAATCGTTTCCTTTGCCGCCGTCGATCAAGTCATTGCCTTCATTGCCAAAGATTAAGTCATCATCTTCTTTGCCGTTTATTGAATCATTGCCCTTATTCCCAAAGATAACATCTTGACCCACACCGCCAATAATGATGTCGTTTCCTTTGCCACCGAATAGGATATCGTCTCCCTTGTCGCCGTCAATGAAATCGTTGCCTTCATTGCCGTTGAAGATATCATTAAATTCACCACCAAATAGATTGTCGTTGCCAGTCAAAGCATCGAAGATATTAGGGTTGTTGATGCCAAAATATGAGTCGTTTTTGGGAGTACCAATTAGCCGAACACCACCATTGATAATATTATCAATTTGTTGGTTTGGTTGGTTGAGATTGGGATACTCAATTTTGTCGCAAATGCAGTTTGTATCTGGAGTGTTAACCGGCGTTGGAGTTGTTACAGATGTAGGCGTTGGTGTGGGAGTCGGAGTCGGAGTTGGAATCGGAGTTGGGGTTAGTGTGGGAGTCGGAGTCAGAGTTGGAATCGGAGTTGGGGTTAGTGTGGGAGTTGGAGTCAGAGTTGGAATCGGAGTTGGGGTTAGTGTGGGAGTTGGAGTCGGAGTTGGAGTCGGAGTTGGAGTTGGAGTTGGAGTCGGAGTTGGAGTTGGGGTTAGTGTTGGAGTTGGAGTTGGAGTTGGAGTTGGAGTTGCTGTGGCTGTGGCTGTGACTAACGCTGAAATCGCGAAATCAAAGGGATTTTCGTTACTATCATCATTGACAAATTGCAGCGTACCTGTTTTATTTCCGGCGGTGGCTGTATCGACTTGAACTTGCAAATTAGCAGTAGCGCCGGCGGCGACAGTTGCAAAGGTTTTGTTGAGAGTCGCACCAATTAATGCACTGCCAAAGTCGATCGCACTTGTAGTACCATCAACTATGTCTGTTGTCCCGTCTAAAACTTGGATTTCTGGAGTTGCCGTGTCATCGTTGTTAATGGTTGTGGTTGCGGTAGCTGCGGTGATTGTTGAGCTTTCCGGTGCTGCGGTTAAATTGGGATTGGAGAGAGTGACAATAATTGTTTCGTTAGGTTCAACAACAGTATCTCCCAAAACATTTAAGGTGATAGTTTTACTGGTTTCATTCGCAGCAAAACTAATGGTTCCCGTTGCAGCAGTAGCACCTGATGTACCGCCAATATTGCTGTAGTCGGAACTATCAGCAGTGCCAGCAATTGCATAGTTAACTGTACTTGCTACCCCAATTCCACCGCTGCGAGTGACGGTAAATGTGACTGGTTGAGTACCGCTATTTCCTTCGGTTAAGGTAGTGGGTGATGTGGCAATTGCATAACTAATTGCATCGTTAGCCGCAATTGCGACTGTTGTCGAAGGAGTAGTTGTGCCGGCAGTGGCGCCTGTAATTGTCCCAAAGTCGAGGGTTACGGTTTCGGCATTTTCTGGGATGTTGTCGGGGTTGATGGTGGCGACTACATCCTGGGTGAGGATGGTGGTATTTGCCAGAAAGGTAATAGAGGTGGTGGAGAGTGTGTAATCTGCACCAGCACCCTGTGTCGCACTGCTGCTGGCGTTGATAACAATGGGTACGGTGACATTAGTCAGGGGAACTGCTGAAAGGGTGACTGGGATGGTTACTGTGTTAGCGGTGGTGTTTTCTGTGGTGCTGTAGGTAGCCGCGCCGAAGTTAACGCTGGGTAAATCATCGTTATTGATTGTGGTGGTAGCACTGGTGGGAGCGGTGATGGTAGCAGCGTAACCTGTTGCAGCCGTGGGGTTGGAAAGAGTGACGGTGATGGTTTCGTCGTTTTCTGGTGTTGTGTCGCCATTAACGTTTAAGGTGATGGTTTTGCTGGTTTCGTTGGCGGCAAAGTTGATGGTGCCTGTTGCAGCGGTGGCACCGGATGTGCCGCCGATGTTGTTGTAGTCGGTGCTGTCAGCCGTGCCGGTAATGGCATAATTGACAGCGCTGGCGACTGTGGTTGCACCCGTGCGAGTGATGGTGTAGGTTCTGGTTTGACTGCCCGAGTTGCCTTCTGCGAAGGTGGCAGTATCTACTGTAACGGTATATGCGATGTCGTTGTCGTCAACGGTGATGGCGGCTGTGTCTGTGGCGGTGCTGTAGGGACTGCCGCCGCCGTTGTTACTGGTGTTGGCGGTGCTGCCGTTAGTACCAGTTATTCGATCCCAGGCGCGGAAGGTGAGGGCGGTGGGGATAGTGCCGGAGTAGTTGGCAGTTGGTTGGAAGTAAATGCGAGTATTGGCATTGGCGGCGAGTAGGCGGGCGTTGGTAGCGGATACTGCGCCCAAGGCATTCCAAGTTGTGCCGCCGTCGATGGTGTAGAACCAAGTGCCGTTGGTGGTGTCGGCGGCGGTGATGGCTGCGCCTGCTACTGCGCCAGTGTCGGGGTCGGTGATGTTATTTTGACCTGTACCGATGGCTGCAATGGCGGAAATGAGGGTGCCGACTGCGCCTGTGGGTGCTACTGAGTCTTCAAGGATGTTGGTGAGGGTGACGGTGGTATCGGCAAGGACGGGGGCGGTGTTGATGCTGCCGTAAACATCGTTATTATCTTGGTTAACTCCTTGACCATTGGTGGGGGTGTTAGCACCAGGAGTGCCAGCTTGGCTGTCTGCGGTGTTGCTGGTGAAGGTTGCTCCCAATGTGGTGACTGTGGGCAAAACAGTTGGCATCCCTTGGTCGTTGCCATTGCTGTTGGTGAGGGATGTCATGGCGAAAATTGCCCCACCTTTGCCTTGACCGCTATTGAAACCCGTGCCGCCTGTGGCTGTATTGTTCGTAAAAGTGGCGTTATTGAGGGTTAAGGAGCCACTGCGGATGAAGATGGCACCCCCGAAACCGGCACCGCCACCGCCGACAGAGGTGATGCCTCCGCCGTTGCCGCCGCCAAAGCCCCCGCCCCCGCCCCCGCCGCCGGCGCCGCCGCCGCCGCCGCCGCCAAAGCCCCCGCCCCCGCCGCCAAAGCCGCCGCCGCCGCCGCCAAAGCCGCCGCCGCCGCCAAAGCCCCCGCCGCCGCCGCCAAAGCCCCCGCCGCCGCCGGTATAGCTGCTAAAGCCCCCGCCGCCGCCAAAGCCCCCGCTGCCGCCGCCGTCAAAGCCGCCAAAGCCGCCGTAGTCACCATTGCCACCGTAGCCACCAGTGAGGCCTGTGCCCGAGCCAAACAGGCCACCGCCGCCAAAGCCCCCGCTGCCAAACATCCCGCCGCCGCCGCCGTTGATGCCATTGCTGCTGGCGCCACCGATCGCGCTATTGTTATTAAAGGTGACGTTATTCAACCCCACAGTGCCACCGTAGATAAACAAACCGCCACCCATGCCAGCGCCGCCACCACCAGGGAAACTATTTCCCCCTTGTGCCAGTCCATTGGTGATAGTCAAATTAGTGAAATTGACAGTTCCCGACTTGACAAAGAAGGGGCGAAAAGCATTCCCACCGCTGACACTAAAGTTATTGCCAATAAAATCAATGTTGCTGTTAACTAGGGTTTTCATTACCCCCGTAACAGTGACATTTGTGGCGAGGGTAATGGTGTCATTTCCGGCTGCTGCATTCGCGTCTAAAATTGCTTTGCTCAAAGTGCCTGCTGCGGTGCCGCTGCCATCATCGGTTGCGACTGTGACGTTAAAGTTAGCCAGTGTATAGTCATAATCTGCCATCGCCTCCAGATTAAACGGTACGGCGGCTTCTATCTGGCCAGTTACTATTTCTAAATCCCAGTCACCGCCTTTTGCAGCATTTCCCGTCAAGTCGTTAGATGCTGCGACATCTCCACCTGTGATTTCACTCAATCGCTTGACCAAATTCTTGCCAGTTTCTGTGGCGGCTGCATCGCATCCATAAAGTAGGATATCTCCGTTTTCTGTCAGAGCATTTCCCCACTGTTTGAGCTCTGTGTTGAAACTTTCTATATCATTTCCATTCAGTACGTCCGAACCTAGTTTTAGACTGCCTTCGCTCCCGTGTGAAAGAATATGCACGGCTTCAATCTCTTTGTGATTAGCCAAGGCTTTTGTAATTTGCTCAATGCCGCTCAGATTTTCATTTTAAATGAAAATCTGAGCGGCATCTATGCCTTGAATCAGGCTTTGATAATCCTGTACAGAGGAGTCTACGAAAATGATTTGCTTGTTCGCGGTTGGTAAGTTCATAATTGCTGAAATCATTGATATCTATTGTTTACATTCAAGTTTCGATCCCCCTAAATCTCCCTTAAGAAGGGGGACTTTGAACGCTCTAGTCCCACCCTTTTTAAGGGGGGTTAGGGGGGATCGAGGCTAAGGTTTTACGGTTTGTTGAGTTTTCGCTACAATTGCGCTGGCACGGCTATTTGTTGAATCTGTCCAAAAAGATAAGCCATCAAATCGCTCAAACAAATCGGGCGGTAAAATCGTTTGTCTCGGTTTAAATTCAACTTGAGAACGCACTTGATGCAATCCTTTTGTTTGGAGTCTGTTATCGAATTCCGGTTCTTGGTATTGAACATTCTCGAAATCATGCTCGAAAGGTGATTCGCCCAAAAATTGATAAATTAGGGACATCGTTTTAGCAGGCTTTATGGTTAATATTTCGTAATCAACAAGTAGAAGAGATGCACTTTGTTCGCTGTAGAATGCTTCTCTGAGGGCGTTATAAGCATAACCAACTAAACGCGATGCTTGACTTAATGCTTCAGTTCTGCTGTAAACTGTAGCTCGTTCGGCAGGATTGTTAAATAACCGCGAAATGTCAAAGGCGTTGCGCCGAATTAGTAATTCGATGCTGTCCATAATCCAGGCGATATTTCTGACGCAGCAAATCACTTTAGCTTCGGGAAATAGTTCTCTAATTAATGGTAACTTGCTGCACCACAGGCGATTGGTGTCGAAGATCGCTTCTTTTTCTGCTTGCGGGTGATAATAGGCAGAAAAAATTCCCATAATCAGCGCCCGTTTTTGTTCATCGGAAATGAACACAGAAAATTCATTGTCTTCGCTCATGGCTTCTAACATTCGATCGACTAAACCACCCACAGGGCTAGTCATCGCAGCGTGAAACCGGGGGTTTTGCCGCAGGATGGCCGCGAGTAAGGTTGAGCCAGATCTCGGAAGTCCCGATATAAAGTGAATTTTCTGGGGCATCTAGTTGGGATATATTTAAGGTTTAAAATAGCCTGCACCTCGAAAGAAGGCTATTGGCTTGGTTTTAGATACTGGCTGTGATATTGCACCCTAAATTTAAATAGTTTCTCTGCGAGCTGGGAGTGCATGCAGCATCTGACACGCTGGCTGCTGGAAGCTCGATGTTACATAACTTTACGGGATTATCGTCTAGTTTTTTGCAAAATCTATCTGCAGGCAGATGTCGTTTAACTGATTGATTTGATTATACTCTGGCGGACTGAAGAAGATGGCGATCGACCTCAACAAATAATCATGACCTCGGTCATTGCTTTTTGTAACGAGATGTGGTATGAAAATATACTTTAACTAAGACGGGTTGAAGAGAAGGTCGATCGACCATAAGTCAGTAATGACTCAAGATCGATCGACTAAATACTGTGATTAAATCGCCTAAGGGCGATCGACATTTCAACAGTTCTGGACGCAGAAACCAGGTAGCTTAAAATAATACAATAGGCTTGAGTTAAGAAATATCCCCCCTAACCCCCCTTACAAAAGGGGGGGACAAGAATCCGATCGAAGTCCCCCTTCTTAAGGGGTATGCGAGGGGGATATGGACTCAGATTAAAGCGAAATTATTCAATGGTTTCAGACTTAATTTGACACCAATACTTACTACCTAGCCCAATCAGTACCGCGCCAGATCGTGAAAAACAAAACGCTAGAAATCAGCGCGCCCAACAGCCACTTAACAGCATTTTTAAATAACCCCGTGCGCTGACTCGACTGCACCGTGGCGCTTTGGGCCTGCAACCGTTCCTTAGCCGGAGTAATTCTCGAAAGAATTTGGCTTTTCAATTCCTGCGGGTTTTGCGTATTCGCTTGCACTCCCAAACGGCTAAGTTCCCCTGCCAAATTCTTTAAATCTTCAGGAGTACCCTTGTTTAGCTTGTCTTCCACCTGCTGCAACTGAGCTAATTGTTGGTTGGCTTGAGTAGTAATTTGCTTGTCGTTTTGGTTGTTGACATAGATAGTGCCAAAAATTCCCAAGGGCATCATCAACAGAAAAACCACCGCCAGCAGCAGACACACCCAAGACAAAACTTTCAAAAGAATGTTTTCCAAACTTCTGCGATCGTATCCTTCGCCAAAAAATATCAGCGCCATTGCCAAAAGAGGAACTGGCACCCGTTCCACTACTGCGCCAATTGTCTGCAATTCCCAGACGCGATTGCCGAAATTTGCTGGTATCAAAACTGCGATCGTATCTAATAAAGATAGAATTAATAGACCGTAGCCAATCCAACGCAGTCTGTAGATAGAAAAACCTTGCTCGCCTTGTACGTCATTCATAAAATCATCACAGTTGTTGTTAACAAAAACAATCTCTATCGATCGGGACTTACGCACTAAGAGCAAAGAAACCGGGTTTTTTACCTAATCTGCGGGCTACTGCGAATAATTTTCGTAAAAAACCCGGTTTCTGACCAGTCGCGGGCAAGTCCTATTGACTTCACTTAAGGTTCGGGAAATCGCGGCTGCCACCACCCATACCAAGAAACCCAAGCATTTTCTAGCAGTTTTTGGGCATTTTCTGGAGTTGTTTTATCCAAAGGCACAGACATCTGAGTCCACAAACAGCGCCTGTCTTGAATATTTCCCCTACCCAACAGCCAAAACAGAATGCGGTTCGGCTGCCAATCGCGAGTATTTCGATTGTATCTAAACTGTTGGGAAGTGACTGTAGGACTGCCGCGAGGATTGATACAGGAACTCAAATACAGTCGATTTTGCAACAGCAAAATTCCGTGAAACCCCGCGCCTTGAGTGTTTGCTAATGTTAGTTTACCAGGAGACGACTTCAGAATAGTATGTCCCTTCATCATACTTTCCACATCCCCGATGGTGCCTACCACATAGCGCATCTCTATTTCTAAAGCAATGTTACTTTTTTGATATTCATACTTTCTGGCAGCCTTGACTTCTGAAGTATCGCTAATTTTCAGTGGCGCGCTCTTTTGTAGTTTCCAGTCTGCGAGAGGCACTGACTCGGGAAATTCAAACTTGGTTGCGAAACTGTTGCCAGTCGAGGGATAGAATGTCAACTTGCCTGTGACTAATAGAACCCCTGCAAGAGTAACAGCCAAAAGAGAAATTCTAACTGGTTTCCAATAGGTAGTAGCCATTAGCAATTTTATTGTTCCTGATTTTGTGGTTCGTTTTTTAAGATGGCAAACCAGCAGAATAAACCGAAAATCAATACAGCAATCATCGAAAAGACTACCGAACCATTTCCTTCGTGCCAGTATTTAAATGCTTCGGGTTGAGATAGCGATACTAGCACTGCCATGAGAGCAACTCGCGCGGCATTAACTACAAATGCAATCAGGACTGCAACGAGCGGTACTACAATTTTCTGCCCCACAGTTGTCGGAAACATCAGCAAGAAAACCAGCGCTAGTCCTAACAATTGTAGAATTGCATTCACCCCCGAACAGCCGTGATATACCTCGACGCTGCCCTTTTCTAGGATGAGAAAAACTCCTTTGCGCTGAACTTCAAATCCTATATAGTGCAGGATGAAAGTTGAAACTTTTGCTGTGTATAGGGCTACATCAACAAATACTCCGATCAATCCGGGAGGAATAGCTGTATAGGCAAGAATTAGCAGTTCCTGCCAATATTGTTTCAGTCCTTTTGTTCCGGAAGCTAGCAACGCCAGACTTATTCCTATCAAGAAAGGCGCAGCCCTGATAAAAAAGTCGTAGCCAAATATTGAAGAACTTTTGAGCAAGATGAAAGCAATTAATGAGGCGCCAAAGAAGCTGGCAAAAATTCCGCTTTCAAAGGTTAGGGATTCGTGCCTTTCCCAAATGAGAAATGCTACAACTCCCCAAAACAGTAACATTGTGCCGAATAGGTCTGTGTCGTTGGTTCTGGAAGTTAGAGTCAGTTGCAGGGCAATCAAACCGGAGGCGATGCCTAACAGCCAGTATTTCGGTTCTTGGATGTGTTTTAGCCAGTTGATTTCGGTCATTGCTGCTTTCTGTTTTTAGATAATACCATTTTCATAAAGTAGCGCTAGATATTACCCCCCCAACCCCCCCGCGATTTCGGGGGCGCTAAGACTTCATCCAGAGCACATCTTTAAAAAAATGGTATAAGACGGCGGTTGAAACCGCGTCTTGTCAAACGATGTCCGGATGGTGCGCGGACTGAAGAAGAAAACGTAATTTTAATCGCTTGTTCTTCAACCCGCGCACCATCCGGGTTTTGCTTGACAAGACGCGGTTTCAACCGCGCCCGTCTTCTGAACCGTATTGCCCTATATTGAAATTATCAGCTACAAACAGTTGCATATATGTTTGACGGATGAGTTTTAACTAAATCTTCACAAAGATTGACAAGGGTGAATATTTATGATATAAAAGTGCACTAAATCAAATCATAAATTACGGAGAAACCGGGTTTTTTAACTAAAATACTTGGTTGAAGACCTTGATAAGTGTTAAAAAACCCGGTTAATGATTCACAGGCTAGATGGGATCGATCGCACGCCACTGACTAATTGGCGTATATTTTGCTGTAGTAAGTTTGATATTCCTCGGAAAGTAGGGGTTCCCACCACTCGCGATGGGCTAAGTACCATTCCACGGTCTGCCGCAAACCTTCTTCAACGGTGACTGAGGGAGTCCAACCTAATTCTGTTTTAATTTTGTTGGCATCTATAGCGTAACGCCGATCGTGCCCTGCTCTGTCTTTGACAAAAGAGATCAGTTGTTCGCAAGGACGCGCGGGCAAATCAGGAGCTAATTCGTCCATTAGCTGGCAGAGCATTTTGACTAAATCGAGATTTTTTACCTCGTTGTTGCCGCCGACATTGTAGGTTTCTCCGGGCTGGCCGCGGTGGATAACGGCATCTAAGGCGCGGCAGTGGTCGAGCACGAACAGCCAATCTCGCACGTTTTGACCGTCGCCGTATACTGGCAGCGGTTTGCCCAGTAGCATATTGATGCACATTAATGGAATCAGCTTTTCGGGGAAGTGATAGGGGCCGTAATTGTTGGAACAGTTGGTGATGATTGTCGGGACGCCGTAGGTGTGGAAATAGGCGCGGGCGAGGTGGTCGCTGCCGGCTTTGGAGGCTGAGTAGGGACTGTTGGGGGAGTAGGCGGTGGTTTCGGTAAATGCTGGGTCGTCGGGGCCGAGACTGCCGTAAACTTCGTCGGTGGAAACGTGGAGGAAGCGCATTTGTGATTTCACAGACAAGTCGTCAATGGCTTCCCAGTGCTTGCGGAAGGCTTCTAAGAGTGTGAAGGTTCCGACTACGTTGGTTTGAACGAAGGCGCCTGGCCCGATAATCGATCGGTCTACGTGGGATTCTGCGGCAAAGTGGGCGACTGTGTTGATGTTTTCTTCTTTGAGCAAGGTATCGACTAGGGTACGATCGCAAATATCGCCCTGGACAAACCGAAAATTTTCTCCTCCTTCGAGACTTGCCAGGGTTTGTCGGTTGCCGGCGTAGGTTAAAGCGTCGAGTACGATTACTCGATCGCCCGGATAGCTGCTGCACCAGTGATGCACAAAATTCGAGCCGATAAATCCAGCTCCGCCTGTCACCAACAATCGATGAGCCGATCGCTCAATGCCTTGATTCCCGCTGTCTGTCATAAAAATAAGAGTTTTTCCAATAACTAAGTCTTTTCAAAAGTAGCCTTAAAAGTGGTTTGTCATCAAGTGTGGGTAGCCCCGTGATTAAATTTTCTATTGTCTGACTTCAGATTTTCTAATTTGGGCGCGATGGAAATGTTGGCTAATTTGACTTTAAGTTCTACCGATTTGTTAATCAAAACCTTTACAACACAAGGATTTCAGGTTTTTAAACAAGCTGTTTGAAATTTTAATTGCGATCTGGCACTTGTTGGCAGTTGCGATCGATCTGTGATTTGGGCGGCCCTCCAAGTTGATAGATTTGTAAAGAGCTGTTACCATTAATTTTTTAATTATCCTTTACAAAATCCACAGCACCATGAAGAAATTTCAAGTGTTAGCTGGCATTGCTTCTACCGTCGCGATCGCGAGCAGCATCGCCATAGGTGACGCCGCATCTGCTTTTCCCTGTTCCTACAAAAAATCTGGGGCTGCTCAATCTGCTTCTGGGCCAACGCTCCTAGGTTCCGGCGGCTCGGATCGCATGAATCCGTGGAAATCCTACAAAACAGCAGCTCTCGGTTTCCTGGGTTTGGCTGGGATTTTGGGTGGAGGTGCGGCCTACATGAGCTACCGTGCCGGTCAGCGGGCCTCTGCTGCTTGCGATGCGATGAGCGATAATTTTGAAGTTTTTGAAGAGCCGATCGCAGATGCAGGTGTAGCTGAGCCTGCAGATGCGTTTGCAGGCGTTCGCGAACACCCGGAAGCCCCGGGCGGCGAGCTGGATTTGCCCGTAGCGCAAGTTGCCGATGTGAGTTCTGAAAGTGCGATCGAACAAGGCCAAAGTGCGATCGTCAAATAGTTATCTCAAACCCAAGTATTCGCTAACCAAGCCTCCAGTTTTACAAGATTGGAGGTTTTTTGATGGGAATTAAATAAACACAGCAATTTTCATTGTTCTTCTTGCCCATCCCACAAGAACAATGAAAATTATTTAATTCACGATCCTAAGCTGCAACCTGTGTATTTTCCTCGCTGGAACCAGGTTACTGCGTCATATCCTGTCGATTAAATGCAAAAAGATTGGTTCGTAGTGCGGACTTAAGTCCGCTTCAATGTTGCGGACTTAAGTCCGTACTACGAACGGTTTTTCTTATGGTAATTGACTGGACATGATATCAGTTGTTTCTGCAAGTAATTAACTCAATAGACTTGAATTAGGATCGCAAATTAAATAATTTACACAAAGAAAGTGGGATGGGCGGGAGAGCCCGTCCTTTAGAGACGGGCTCTCCCGCCCATCCCACAAGAACCATCAAATTATAAGTTATTTAATTCTCATTCCTTAGATAAATCTTTGATGCCATAAGGAAACCGCAGATCGTGGCAGATGCTTTATGCTTTTCCTGATAGGAGAGCCAATGCTGGCAATTCGAGTCTCATACCGACACTTTAAATTTAGATGAGTCAAAGCGATACAGTTCACCGACGCGATCGCTCATGTAGGCCCTCGATCTCAATCTGAGGTTAGACGGCAAGAGTTCAAATCGCCTGCTATCGTTGGAAATATAGCCCTAGAGATGAAAAACTATAGGTTATTATGAATGCTTGGCGCGATCGATTCAATCAATTTACGGGTAAAACTCGATTTGCAGTTTGTCGCATCTTCCTTCAGCTAACAGGCGAAGAAGTTGCACCGCTGTTAGGAGTTCTCAACCGCACCGCCAGAGAAGCAATTGATGCCGATGGCGACGTAGCAGTGTTAGGAGAAGGGCTGGTTCAAATTTGCAATCACCTGTTGCAGTATGACAACTACTGGCAAGCAGCGGCCAATGAAGGCGATGTTTTTTGGGATGAAGGCGAAGCAGGCGATTATGTAGATGAAATTTTTACTGATTCAGCCGATCGCTATCTGAGCGAGCCTCAATACAGCACATCTGTTTACGACAAAAATTCCCCCTTGTCTTTGCCGGTAACTAGAAATGTCGTGGTGATGCTGACAGTTGCTTATGAAGGCGAAGTTCCCGCCCTAGAAACTGACCTGGCTAACATTAGCGCCTTGAAAGTCGGTTTAAAAGCGCTGATTAATTTACATTACCAGGAAAGGCTGCGAGCTGTGCAAGTTCACTTTTCTCCGGCCCAGTTGGGAGACGAACTCACCAACGACCAAGTTTTGGTCAATTTCCCCGAACTCATTCCCCTTTAAGGAGGGAGTAATTAGTTATTAGTTATTAGTTATTTGTGATTGGCTACCAATGCCCTGTTTGGCTTTCTTCCGAATTCCCAATTCCCAATTATTTATGATGCTGCGAAAACTGACAATTTATTTAATGGCTTTAACTTTTTTGTGGACGGCAACCGCCTGCGGTTCTCCTCGCACAGAAACTCCTGTAAATCCTGGTGTCAATAATAATCCAGCGGCTAATCGGAATGTTAACACAGTGCGTCCTGCGCCGAGCAATAATAATAACTTGAGTCAAGGCCAATATCCCGTACAGCAAGCTACCTACAACGATGCTGATGGGGAATACAGTTTGATGTTGCTGAATACTCCCCCCGGCAGTCCCCCGGTTTACCGCACTACCGATTTGCAAATGGCTCGGTTGACGGATGAAGAAATCTCGGCAGGTAAGAAAAGTTATCTCAGTCTGGATAACAATAAACCTGTGCTGCATTTGACTGAAGATTTTAAAATTGAGTACGTTCACAACGTTACCGAAACTGTTAACAATCCTCAAACAGGTCAGCCCCAAACAGTGGTAGTTCGGCAGCAATCAGGCTTCTGGGCGCCGTTTGCGGGGGCTTTGGCCGGTCAGGCGATCGGCAGTTTGCTATTTACACCGCGATATTACGTGCCGCCATTCTATCAGCCAGGAATTATGACAGGCTATGGCGGGTACGGCAATACTTACCGGCAAGCTGTGAACCAATATCAAACTCGCTACCAAGCCCCGCCTCCGGCTGTGAGAAACCGTCAAGTTTTAAGGACGACGGGGCGCTTGCGATCGCCCGCATCGAAGGTGCCAGTAAGACGCCCAGCACAGCCAGGGGCCAATCGATCGACTGGTTCGGGTTACGGCGGCAGCACTTTGAGGCGATCGCAGCCCGGTCAAAATCAAAACAGGCGCAGTCCGAGTTTTGGTAGCGGCAGGAGTTCCCGCCAACCGAGTCGGAGTCGCTCTTTCGGAAGCGGCAGAAGGCGCTGAGGAATGAGATTGCCTTTCATCAGCAACTGCGATCGTGTCACGCTAAATCAACATAAATTTTGTAGCGGCTGGTGAGCCAAAAATCTATAATTCACAGTGGGGGTTTGAAACTCCGGCAGACTCAAAAAATATGTGATTTAATTGCTACATTGATATGTAGGTGACAAGTATGTCTTCTTCACAACCTCCGTCAGGGAAAAGAAACCCTTTAGGATTTGATGAATTGATTGCGATCGTGGTTGCTTTCGGCACGATGGGAGCAATTTTCTTTTGGGTAACAGGCAGAAATCCCGATCGATTGAATGCCAGAAGTTGGCAATTTCCAGCCGTTTTTTCTCAACCTGCTGCTGCACCTGGGAACTCTACAATATTAACGCCACCGGAGGCGAGTCCTGAAGTGCGATCGCCCGCTAGAACGATCGTTCCCTCGCAACCGGATGTCGTAGCTATCGCACCTATCGGGCCGGTTTTACCAGCAGTTCCTCCCATGGGGACGGTTGTTGTTCCCCAAGCGCCAATTGAACGCGAGACTGTCCCTCCAGTCATTACCAAACCAAAAGCGGCTAAACCAAAAGCTGGGCCCGTTAAACTCTCCGATGTGCCTGAAAAATATTGGGCGCGTCCGTTTATTGTCGCTTTAGTCGATCGTAAAATCTTTACCGAGCTCGCCGACAACAAGTTTCGTCCCGACGAACCGATGACGCGGGCAGAATTAGCGCGCTTGATTCAGCGAATAGCTGACAAGGAACCCCGGCGAAAACCCGTTGATTTTAAAGACGTAAAAGACAATAGCCCGATCGCTGGGGCGATCGACCACAGCGTCAAAACAGGATATCTTAAAGGATACCCAGACAATGCCTTCCGTCCCGACAAAGAAGTTCCCCGCGTGGAAGTAATAGCATCTTTAGCTAGCGGTTTAAACCTGAAACCGTCAGCAAAACCCAACCAAACATTACAAGTTTATACAGATAGGAAAAAAGTGCCGAAATGGGCTCTCAACAAAGTAGCCGCAGCGACGGAAGCTGGCATTGTTGTCAACCATCCAAAGCCCACACTTTTGCAGCCGAATAGAACAGCAACTCGGGCGGAAGTAGCAGCCATGATTTACGAAGCTATGGCGAAACAAGGCAAGGTTCCTGTTAAGCCTTCTGAGGCTGTTATCAAGCCTGTAAAGCCATCCAAATAAGATTTTTGGGGCGCCGTCGAACCAACGCCCCAGAATCAGATTTAATCATTATTGTTTGTAGTAAGGACTGAAGTCCTTTTTTTTGTGTTTCCTGAGGACTAAAGTCCTCACTACGAACCTGGTTTGTAGTAGGGACTTTAGTCCTTTTCTTAGATTTTTTTAGGACTAAAGTCCTCACTACGAACCTGGTTTGTAGTAGGGACTTTAGTCCTTTTCTTGATTTTTTTAGGACTAAAGTCCTCACTACGAACCTGGTTTGTAGTAGGGACTTTAGTCCTTTTCTTAGATTTTTTTAGGACTGAAGTCCTCACTACGAA
>RDYN01000210.1 GCA_004293365.1 Oscillatoriales cyanobacterium
ATAACCTTTTCTTTAAACGGCGGTGATTCCGTTTACATAGATAATGTTTTCTTCAAGAGCGACCATCTCAAATTTGGCAATCCAACTTCGGCTAGATGGCAGACTGGCAACAGCAGCACATATCAAAACAACTTGCTGCTTGAAAAGCCACAGTACGTTGTGTCTTACAATGCTGCTACCAAAATTGCCAACTGGGTTGGTTGGAAAGTAGACAAGACATGGGTGACAGAACCACCTACACAACCAGGAGAATTACCCAATGGGTTAATAAAAAGACCTGAGTTTATAACCGACCCAGATCTATTAGCTGGTGGCTATGATGGAAATATCTTTACTGGCTTGGGAATGGATCGAGGTCACTTGTCACCAAACAGAGATAGATTGAGACATCCCAAAGATGAGTTGGCAACCTACTTAACAACTAATTTGATTGCCCAGTCAATGGATAATAATCGATTTTTTGTTCGAGGAAGCAACTCTTCAACGGATGCTTCAGCTTGGTTTAATATAGAAAGTAAAGTCGTAGCTCCTATGGTTAGTCAGGGGCAAGAGCTTTACATTTTTGCTGGAGCTATTGGTAACAATCCAAATCCTCAAAAGAAAACAAATGTTCCCCAACTGCTAAATATGGTCCAAGATGGAGAGTTGATCAATCAGGGAAATACAATCCCTAGCAATTTGTCAAACCGACAAATTCACGTCCCTACATGGACGTGGAAAACCATCATGGCTGTGGAACAACCAGGAGCCGAAGTTATTTCGTCAAACATTGAAACTTTCGCATATATGACACCTAACGTAGCAGAACCAGATTGGACTTTATCCTTAGATGGGGTTGCAAATCCGCTTAATAATGATGTGTTTTCTCCCTTTTTGAAGCTACGAGGTAACATAGACAATGCGGCAGCCTGGAGGAACCCAGATACTTGGAGAGTTACTCTTCCAGAACTCACAAATATTCTTAACGAACGGAACAGACTTCGCAACTATGACTTTAAGTTTGATTTCCTGTCAAATCTGCCATAAAATATTTCAGTAGGCTCTTAAGAATTAAGGTATAGATTTTCGTATATCTTAGTTCTAAGCTTATTTCTGGTAGAGGTAATTTTCCTCACAGTTTCTCCAGCGCACTTGTAAGAATTTCATGTCATTTCTATCAACTCCGTCAGAGTAAGGCTATGGATAAAAGGAAAAACCAGGGCTAAAAACTCCGTCAGGTCGTATTACGTCCCAGAATCGACAAGGATCTTCTCCAGAGCCATAGAGCTTAGCACCTTGAAGGTTAACTCTGGTGAAACGAGCACAGGTTAGATTGCACGTCGCGCTAGTATTAGCTCCTCTCAGATTGCAGTCAAAAAAACGAGTGCTTTCTAAATCAGAATCATAAATTTTGGCATCCGTAAAGTTACAATACCAAAACTGAGCCGACAGCAATTTACATCTCTGCAAATTGAGTCGGCTCAAATTGACATAGTTAAATTGAGCGCCTGTCAGGTCGATATTTTGCAGTTCAGCCCCGCTCAAATCAGCATACTCCAAAATGATGTTTTGAAAACCTCTCTCACCAGCAGCATAGCGCCTGAGCAATTCTTCTACAGTTATTCTTTCTTTTTCCATAACTCAAATCCTGTATCTATTTACACAATCAACAATAGCACTTTTTTTAGGCTCTAGAGTTCGACAGCCTAACTCACACAACGGATTGGAGGAACCCAGATACTTGGCGAGTTACTCTTCCAGAACTCACAAAGATTCTGAACGAACGCAACCGAGTCCGCAATTATGCGTTTGATTT
>RDYN01000172.1 GCA_004293365.1 Oscillatoriales cyanobacterium
AAGGCTAACACTGCATAATTTCAGCCCAAAAGCGTTTGGCTTCCAAGTTTTCACAACTGATAAAAAAATCCGACCCACATCTGCGGAATGTGGGTTTTAAAATTGGTATAACTTTGAGATCGATGAATCCTCAATCCCAATAAAAAATCCAAAATCTAAAATCTAAAATCTAAAATAAAATGACGCCCGCTAAAGTTTCCCAGCAGTACAACAGCACTTTATAGGAAACCCGCGGGCGTCAAAATCAGACAAGCTTAAATCTTAGAACAGACCCAGCGTGAAAGATTTGTCGATCGGGAAAATAGCACCAATACCCAACCACAGAGTTACCGCAGTTCCAAAAAGGAAGACTGTAGTAGCAACAGGGCGGCGGAACGGATTTTGGAACTTGTTAACATTCTCGATGAACGGAATCAAAATCAAGCCTACGGGAACACCAGCCATGCAAGCAATACCCAACAATTTGTTAGGCAAAACGCGCAAAAGTTGGAACACGGGCCACAAATACCATTCCGGCAGAATTTCCAGCGGAGTAGCAAAGGGATTGGCTGGTTCGCCAATCAAAGCTGGGTCAAGTACGGCCAAACCGACGCACAGAGAAATCGTTCCCATGATCACAATTGGGAAAACGTACAGCAAGTCATTGGGCCAAGCTGGTTCGCCGTAATAGTTGTGACCCATGCCCTTAGCGAGCTTAGCGCGTAGCTCTGGATCGCTCAAATCTGGTTTTTTGATAATAGACATAGTGAGAGTGTTCTCCTTTTAGTTTTACCCGGGCTTGGCATTCCGCTGCATTCGTTAGTCCGAATCAGCGGGGCGATCGCACTTCGTATTGACCGTAATAAATATCATGAGAGATGAATTCTGAATTTTCAACCCAAAATTCAGCAGGGGGGCAAAAAAAATACTGCCCCCACAACTCAAAATTTACAACGGGCCAGAAATGCCTTGCTTGCGAATCATCAAGAAGTGAGCCAGCATGAAGACAATAATCAGCCAAGGCAACACAAAAGTGTGCAAGCTGTAGTAGCGAGTCAAAGTGCCTTGACCGACGCTGACACCGCCACGCAGCAGTTCAACCAGCAAAGAACCGACAAAGGGGATGGCTTCGGGTACGCCGGAAACGATTTTAACGGCCCAGTAACCAACTTGATCCCAAGGTAGCGAGTAGCCGGTCACACCGAAAGAAACTGTGAGGACTGCCAAGATGACTCCAGTCACCCAGGTTAACTCGCGGGGCTTTTTGAAGCCGCCGGTCAGGTAAACCCGGAAGGTGTGCAAAATCATCATCAGTACCATCATGCTGGCAGACCAGCGGTGAATGGAGCGGATCAGCCAGCCGAAGTTGACTTCATTCATCAGGTATTGCACTGAAGAAAAAGCTTCTGCTACCGTGGGACGGTAATAGAAAGTCATGGCGAAGCCGGTGGCAAACTGGATTAGAAAACAAACTAGAGTGATTCCGCCCAAGCAATAGAAGATGTTGACGTGGGGAGGTACATACTTTGTAGTGATGTCGTCTGCGAGCGCCTGAATTTCCAGGCGTTCATCAAACCACTGGTAGGTTTTTGATTCGGTGATTTGTTTAGAAAACATGGAGCCAGAATTCCTAAAAGAATATTGCTGTGGTTGAGGTTCATTCTCAGCAGCCACAAGGTTTTTTGGTCGCCCCGCGCCGAGCAGTTGGCTTGAACTCGCAAATGCCTGAGGCTATTTTTAAATTTGGAGCCCGCGAAAGGAAATCTATGGTGCGATCGCCCGCGAGCACTGGGAAACCAAGCTTGAGCTGATCCCTACTCGCTGGCGTTGCGCGATCGAATTCCAGACTGTGATAAAAAATGTAACATAATTGCGGTGCAAATTTCACGATAGCGAGGCCTTAGCCGAGTCTCAAATAGCATTTTCTGCCACATCAACATCCGCCCCAAGCTGGCATACAGCCAAGAGCCGAGCTACAGACCCAAGTCCTGGGCTGCCAGCGGGTTCCTGGGAGGTCAAATTTAATATTCATGATAAAACTTCACTAAGTTTGCGATTAAATGTTACAATAAGCTAATTTTTTGTTCGCGGCTGGGCAATGATGAATCCTGAATGTCTCCGGGACAGTTGACTGCACAAAAGCTTAAAAGCTTACAAACTTAAAATACAGGAAATGCCATACTTGCCTATCTTTGACACAAAAAAATCATGCACAGACGAGTTTTCCAGACAGCAATTTTATTCTTCCTCCAAGTCGTCCTGGTTCTCGGCGCGTGGGCTGGGCCTGCGGCGGCGCTAACTCCAGAACAGCAGCTTTTGAGCGAAGCTTGGCGCATTGTCAACCGCTCTTATGTGGACGACAGCTTCAACTCGAAAAACTGGTGGTCGATTCGCCAAAAAGCCGTTAAGGAACCGCTCAACGACAGACAGCAGACTTACACGGCGATTCAGGGGATGCTGGCAAATCTCGACGATCCTTTCACTCGACTGCTGAAACCGGAACAGTACCGCAGTTTGCAGGTCAACACTTCGGGAGAATTGACTGGTGTGGGGCTGCAAATTGGGATCGACCCCCAGACAAATACCCTAACAGTAGTGGCTCCTTTGGCGGGTTCGCCGGCGGATAAAGCCGGCATTCAACCGCTCGATCGCATTTTGAAAATTGACGGCACTCCCACGTCAGAATTGAGCCTGGACGAAGCAGCAACTCGAATGCGCGGCCGCATCGGCACTCCTGTTACCTTGACCTTGGGACGCGAAGGAAGGGAGGTTCCTGAGGATATTGAGCTGGTGCGCGATCGCATTGCTCTCAATCCGGTTTATGCCGAATTGCAGTCCGGGCCGGACAATTTACCGCTGGGCTACATTCGCCTGAGTCAATTCAGCGCTAACGCCACCGAAGAAGTCGCCCACGCGATCGATCGTTTGGAAAAACAAGGCGCTGCCTCCTACATTCTCGACTTGCGGAACAACCCCGGCGGGCTGTTGCAAGCTGGGATTGAAATTGCGCGTCTGTGGATCGATTCTGGGACGATCGTCTACACGGTCAACAGACAAGGCATTCTCGGCAGTTTTGAGGCTTCTGGACAAGCCTTAACTGGCGATCCGCTGATTGTTTTGGTAAACAAGGGAACGGCCAGTGCTAGCGAAATTTTGGCTGGTGCGCTGCAAGATAACGGCAGAGCTCAACTCGTGGGCGAAAAGACTTTCGGGAAAGGACTGATTCAGTCGCTGTTTGATTTGTCTGACGGTTCCGGGTTGGCTGTGACTGTGGCTAAGTACGAGACGCCGAACCACACGGATATTAACAAATTGGGGATTTCGCCCGATCGCGCAGTGCCGCTAGAACCGATTGCGCGCGATCGAATTGGCACCGAAGAAGACTTGCAATATCAAGCTGCGCTGCAACTGCTCAAAGAAAAAACCGTGATGGCCAAGACGGCGGTTGAAACCAGGTTTAGACAAACAATGTCCGCCTCTGCGGACAGAACACAATAAGCAAAGACGGCGAAGGTCATTCGCGGCTACACAAACAATGTCCGCCGGACGCCGACGGAAGACAATAAGGTAATTTCAACCGCCCGTTCTTCTTTCTTCAACCCGCGCACCATCCGGGTTTCGTCTGTGTCGGCGCGAATTCGATTCGCCCGCTCTTCCTTAACCCGCTCTTCTTCAACCCGCTCTTCTTCAACCCGCTCTTCTTTCTTCTGTGTGCGCGGTGCACATCCTACGACAATCTTCAGGTTAAGGTTGCTATCTCACGATTAAGGTTGCAAGGTGGATTCCTCGGAATCGGGTGCTTCGGGTTCCTGCAAAATCACTCCTCGCTGCTGGGGATCGGCTCGATTGCTTTGCTCTTGCATCACACTTTTAGCCTGACTGGGGTCAAAATAGCGGTTAAAGTCCGATCGCGACTTATCGACTCGCGCTTGAGTAAGATTCACTTCAGCTTGGATTTCGTGCAACTTTTCTTGCACTCCCCGGTAGTGGGGCCAAAGCTGAATCAAAGCAGAAGTCGCACAGACTGAAAGAACCACGTTAACTGCTAACTTGACTCCTGTTTCGGCGGCGAGGGTTTGATGAGGGTAGGAACGCTGGCTGCTGCTGCGACGAGGAGTAACCCGAGGGGGAGTTTTGACTGGACGTAGTGGGGTAACGGTAGGTTGAATCGCTTGCATAATTTTTTTTTCAAATACCTGAGACTGAATTTTTAGAGCTGACCACAGAAAATTCTGAGTTTAACGCACACCCGCCCCTGTTTGTCAGGGTGCTCGCGGGCCCAAATTTTTGAGACTGGGTGGCACCTGAGGACGGAATTTCCCAATAAAAATGCCTGCCCTTGCAGTCTCGTCTTCGTGACCACAAACAATCTACTGCACGATGACAGCAATTGTCTGTAATTTCGAGATTTAACTACTCGGACAGGCAGCGGTGCGGTTAGCTACTTGTGTCTCGAAACTACTTGTACAGTTCTGTTGACAGCCGGAAAGCCAAGATTCCAGGAATCAAAGCAATTACGAGCGCTACGTAGACTTGAGTATCTGTTAAAGACATATGAGGAAAACTCCATTTCACGGGCACGAGCTTTCACTAATTTGAGACAAATTGGCGCTTTTGGGAATCTTTTGTTACAAATCGACAAGTAATTCGGTGCGGTTCGGGAGGAGTGGGGAGTGGGGGAGAGTGTCCGAGTAGGAAAAATCTTGACGCTTGACTTCTAGGCTCAACATCGATCGCTATAAATCCCCTAAATCCCTTGAAAATCCCGTCAATTGCCGGTTTCCGAACTGCCGGTGACGAGCGATCGCCCGCGACAAAGTTACCGCACTAGGTTACGATCAGTGAAGGTGACACTCATTTTAGACAGAGCCGGTGATTTGCACTGAGCTCGACCCTTGCAAATCGTTAGGTGCACAAAATAATTAATGCTAGATCAATTTCTTGATGCTTCGCCCCAATTGGGAGTTGACACCTTTTTATTATTGTTGGTTTTGGTAGCTTTGGAGGCGGTGCTTTCGGCTGACAACGCGATCGCCCTGGCATCTATTTCCAAAGGCTTGGAAGAGCCCAAGCTACAGCAACAAGCTCTCAACCTCGGTTTAATAATTGCTTTTGTACTGCGAATAGCACTAATTTTAACGGCGACTTGGGTGATCCAGTTCTGGCAGTTTGAACTGCTCGGAGCCCTGTATCTGCTGTGGCTGGTTTTCCAGCACTTTGCCTCAGATGCTGACTCTGATGGAGAACATCACGGCCCCAGATTTTCGTCTTTGTGGAAAGCAATTCCAGCAATAGCTCTGACGGATTTAGCATTTTCTTTGGATAGCGTTACAACTGCGATCGCAATTTCTGACCAAACTTGGCTGGTGTTGACCGGCGCGACAATTGGCATCATCACCCTGCGATTTATGGCAGGCTTGTTCATCCGCTGGCTCGATGAGTTCGTACACCTTGAAGATGCTGGCTACATTACAGTCGGTTTCGTCGGAATGCGATTGCTGGTTAAAGTAATTAACGAGAGTTTAGTACCTCCCCAGTGGCTGGTAGTTTCTTCTATCGCCCTAATGTTTGTCTGGGGATTTTCTAAGCGCACTCCCGAGGCATTAGAAACTGTAGAATCTCTGGCAGAATCCGCAGAAGTTGCTCTCAATCTGCCGGATGCAGAAGTTACTGTCCCGGAAGCGCAACCACAGAAGTCCGAAATTTAACTTACTTTCATCTAAATGCAAGTCGCTTAAATCTGTCAATTTAAACAAACTGAAGGCAGATTAAACTCGGCAACAACCTCATATCCCCGGACAAACGTCACAGTGCCAAAATACCTAGAACGGGCTCTCCCGCCCGTCCCAATTTGTTTTTCTTCTTGTAATATCAATTGAAAAAAAGAATGCAACAGTATTCTTGTCCCCCCCCAAAACATCGGGGGGGCTAGGGGGGTCGAAGAGTGTTGCACGATTTTAGAAAATTGGTATAAGATGGGCGGCAGAGCCCATCCCAAAATTTTTTTTTCTTCTTGTGGGATGGGCGTCTCGCCCGTCCCAAAATTCATTAAAACGATTCAAGCAAGAGGTAGAATGAAGTTTCAATCTCATACTAATTCACTATGAAGCTGCACAAAATAGGAAGTCTAAAATCCTTTCCGGTAAAGGATATAGCGGTTCTCAGAAAGATGAGGTACTCTCCGGCCTGGGCCGGGCCTAGGCCTGGGCCGGGCCTAGGGCATTAGGGCATACCTCACTTATTTGAGAAAGGCTATACATTCCATGGAGCTTCATAGAAGAATGGTATCAGCAGAATTACCTTCAACCGATCGCAATTTCCATGCCATCAAACCCACATTCCGCAGATGTGGGTCGGATTTTTTTATCAGTTGTGAAAACTTGGAAGCCAAACGCTTTTGGGCTGAAATTATGCAGTGTTAGCCTTAC
>RDYN01000031.1 GCA_004293365.1 Oscillatoriales cyanobacterium
CACCCGCGCGTCAGTCTCAAAGAAACCGGGTTTTTGCCCAAATCTACGCATCACAACCAAGAATTCTCGAAAAAACCCGGTTTCTGGCCACCCGCGCGTTGATGCTAGAATAGACAACAGTAGCTAAAGGAAAAATGCCATGTCAGAGCAAGACATCGCTAAGATAATTACGATCGAACCGGGTAAGCGAGGTAGTAAACCTTGTATTCGAGGTATGAGAATTACCGTTTATGACGTGTTGGAATATCTCGCTTCTGGGATGACTTCTCAAGAAATCCTAGATGATTTTCCCTATCTCACGCAACAGGATATTTTAGCTTGCTTGAGTTTCGCAGCTAAACGAGAGCAGTTTATGTTAGTTGTTGGGTGATGAAACTACTGTTGTTTGACCAAAATCTCTCTCCCCGTCTCATCAATCTTCTTGCTGATATTTATCCAGATTCTGCTCATGTTGATGCAATTGGATTACCTACCGCACCCGATCGCGAAGTTTGGGATTATGCTCGTCAACATGACTATATTATCGTTACCAAGGATGCAGATTTTAGCGAATTGAGTCTATTGTTGGGGTTTCCTCCCAAGGTAATTTGGATACGGCGCGGAAATTGCTCGACGCGGGATATCGAGCGGCTACTAAGAGATAACTATGATGCGATCGCAGTTTTAAGTGATACTCCTAATAGCGGTATTATCACTCTGTTTTAATAAAAACGTTTAAAGAAACCGGGTTTTTGGCCGAATCTACGCATCACAACCAAGAATTATCGAAAAAACCCGGTTTCTGGGCTCATGCGCGCGTCAAAGAAACCGGGTTTTTTCCCGCATCCACGCATCAAAACGAGAATTATCGAAAAAACCCGGTTTCTGGGCCCATGCGCGCGTCCTCAAAGAAACCGGGTTTTTTCCCAAAATCTGCGAATCACAACGAGTCTTCTCGAAAAAACCCGGTTTCTGGCCACCCGCGCGTAAGTCCTAAATTTGCTCAGAAGGACTCAACCTCCCAGCTTACCTTCCCGGCGACGTACTATCAGATCGCACTTTCCGACGAATCAGGACACTCATCACCTGGCCAGCATTTGCCGCGCGTTGTACGGGACTCCAATCACCAACCTCAGCAAATCCCAATCGGTACAAAGTGAGAATCGTTTCCCGCACACCCTGGGGCGAACCCACAAGCGTTACCAGCAGCACATCCTGTTCCGATACCGCCGTTGAATCCGAATTTGGACAATCGGATAAGTTTTCGTCGGGCACGAATTCCTGTGACATATTATTTTTCTCCTGACTTTGGGTTTTCTAGAAAAACCCAAAAATCCAGCCGCCCCGCAATTCAACGCATAGCAGGGCGGCCACAGAGAATGTTAAGATACTCCGTTAGCCTCCACACTGCTTGTATCAGTTTGGCGGTTATGCTGTCCTTAGCTGTTAGCGCAGCTTTGGGCGGAGCGGAGCGGAGGGAGTGCAACTAGATTTTCGGGCGACGCGGGTTGCCTCCTGTGCAAGCAAAGCAACCTCTCAATTCACAGCGTAGCCGCATAGGGGGCCCGCCGTCAACCGATTTTAGATTTTAGATTTTGGATTTTAGATTTTGGATTTACTCGTTACCAGCGTCAGCCGCTGGAAACCAGTTAGTTGGGTCGAAATGCTAAATTAAAAGACGAGGCGGCGGTTGAAACCGCGCCTACAGAAACGATGTCCGCCTCCGCGGTAAAGAAAATAACGTAATTTCAACGATCGTGTTTTCTCATTACTCACAAGTTAAGCTAAATCAGACCGAGAAGATATTAGTCCTATTGAGATTCGTAGCATCTTAGCTGAGTTCGATGGGGATGAATAAAAACAATCTGTGTTAAAAAGCCTGCCGCTGAGCCTGCAACAATTCCTGAATTCCTGTTTCTGCCAAATCCAAAATTTGATTTAACTGACTGCGGCTAAAACTTCCCTCTTCCGCAGTTCCCTGAATTTCGATGATATCCAAATCTCCATTCATTACCACATTACAATCAATTTCAGCCGCCACATCTTCAAGATAATTCAAATCTAAAAACGGCTCTGCTTCCAAAAGTCCGACAGATACGGCTGCTACTTGACGAATAATGGGCGATCGCCCTAAATCACCTTTTTGCACCAACTTATTCAAAGCATCAGCCACAGCCACAAACGCGCCATTAATAGAAGTTGTGCGAGTTCCCGCGTCTGCTTGCAAAACATCCGCATCCACCAGAATTGTTCGTTCTCCCAACAGTTGCATATCCAAGCACGATCGCAAACTCCGCCCGATCAACCGCTGAATCTCTTGAGTCCGTCCCGATAATTTCATAAATTCCCGCTCTTGTCGCTGCGGCGTAGCTCCCGGTAACATTCGATACTCCGCCGTCAGCCAGCCTTGTCCGGTATTCTCCAGAAACCTCGGCACTCCCGGCTTGATTGTAACGCTGCAAAGTACCTGAGTATCGCCACTTTTGGCTAGCACGGAACCGCTAGCAAATTTGTTGAATTCGCGATCGAAACTAATCGGACGCAGTTGATTTGGTTGTCTGCCGTCGGGACGCTGGAAAGACATAATATTTAAGTAATGGGAATTGGGAATTGGGCATCGGGCATCGGGCATGGAGCATGGGGCAAAGAGGGAATTGGTCAAACAGGGAATTGGTCAAACAGGGAATTAATCTTCTTTCTAATGACTACTGACTAATGACTACTGACTAATGACTACTGACTAATGACTACTGACTACTAACTATTAGCTTCGATAATAGTGAGAATATCCTGCTGGACTTGTTCTGGGGATTGGTCGCCATTGATAGTTAACAGCTTGTTCCGATGTTCGTAATACTCTAAAATCGGAATAGTGCGTTCCTCATACAAATCGAGCCGGCGCTGCAAAATTTCGGGCTCATCGTCCGATCGATCGCGTTCGATCGATCGGCTCAGCAACACCGAAGTCGGCACCTTCAGCCAAACTGCCCAATCTAGCTCCTGCGCCAAATCCTCTAATAAAAAATCCAATTCCTCAGCTTGAAAAGCCGTTCGCGGATATCCCTCCAACACCCAGCCATTAAACACATCCCACAGCAACAGCCGGCGGCCGATAAATCGAATCAAAATTTCATCGGGAACTAACTCGCCTTTTTCCACATAAGACACGGCCAACTTGCCCAAGTCTGTCTCACCTGCAATTTGGGCACGCAGAATGTCCCCTACTGCAAGCAAAGGAATGCTCAAATTGTCGCACAATTGTTGTGCTTGAGTGCCCTTTCCCGCTCCTGGCCCTCCCAGAATCACCAATCTCACAGTGCCTGCTCCTAGTGCCACGACATTCAAATTCTATGCGATCTGTACGTTTTATTGACAATCCTGGAGCCACCAAGACTCTCATCGCACGGGTTTTTGGATCTATAACTTCATAACTGTCGGCTTCCCTGCTATATTTCGCTAAAAAAGCAGGCTTCTGCACAAGTGCTTGCTTGAGTTCAAAATCTAATTGACGGCTCCGAATGCTACTGCCGCTAGCTTTTGACAATTTGTATATCTAGCGTTCGATCGGATCTGCGATCGGCCAAGTACACTATATATTGTTAAGCAGGCTCCAGCCACGTGCAGCTCGGAGCAGCAGTCAAGACTTAGTTACTAATTAAATATTGCCCTATGGTTGCTCAGTTACAAACCCCTAAACTCAATTTGACCCACAGCTTGCCCTACACAGTTAAAGGGCTGGTGCAAGTTTTTACAGGCCCGCACCGCTGCTTTTTTACAAATGTTATGGCTCAGGCCCTGAGAATTGCAGGACAGGGATCTCCGGTGTTGGCAGTGCAGTTCCTCAAAGGGGGAATCAATCAAGGGCATCAACATCCCGTGCGACTCGGGCAAAATTTAGATTGGGTGCGGTGCGATTTGCCCCGCTGCATTGAGAATGCGGATTTAGATGAGATCGAAACGCGATCGATCGCACAATTGTGGCAGTACGTTCAAAATGCGGTACTCTCCGGCAGTTACGCCTTAGTTATTCTCGACGAGTTGAGTTTAGCGGTGAATTTAGGCTTGATTCCCGAAGCAGAAGTGCTGACATTGATTGGCAGCAAGCCGCACGATTTGGATATTATTTTGACTGGGCCTTCGATGCCGCCAGCAATTTTGGATGTTGCCGACCAAGTTACAGAAATTCGCCGCAGTTAAGGACAATGATTTTAGTTGCGATCGCCCGCGCGTGCGATCGCAATTTTTATGTAATATTTTCTGTAAATTCTCATGTAAAAAAAGAGGCGATCGCACAGTTCGGGCGATCGATCGCTTATCAATGTAGGAATGATAATTAAATAACTTACAATTTTTATTGTGATTGTGGGATGGGCGGGGGAGCCCGTCCTTTAGAGACGGGCTCCCCCGCCCATCCCACAAATATGTGTAAATTATTTAATTCACGATCCTTAGCAGCGACATTACGCTGGAACTACGGCATCGAACACAACATTCAACCGATCTGCCGGAACCATTCGCTTAAGAATTTGCAAGTCACCGTCTGCATCAGACCACAGGGCGAAACTGACCCACAACCACCTTTTCTACCTTCGGAAGCGATCGAACTACAGTCCACGGCTTGAGACGTTTTTCTTGCAACATAATAGAGAAATCTCCTTGATAAATTGCAGCCAAAGCCCGCCCTAATACTTTTCTAGGGATAAGGACTGGTCTGTAGCTTGGTAAACTTCCCCTTCACTCAAAACATATCACAAAAAAAATGGTTAGCAATTATATCTGATTTTCTGTTATTTTTCTACCTAATTTCTACAGAACATATCGCCAAACTGTAATCAGTAGCTACCTAGATCGAGCGCCTGTAGCTAAGTCCCGGGAAAAACGAAGGCGGCGAAAGAATTTGATGCTTTTGACCCATTGATTGAAATATGCAATTCCCATGGGGGACAGCTTATTGAAAAATGAACTAAAAATTTGTTAACTCTTTAAATAATTACCACCTTTGCCATTATTTCCCCTTTCTTCCCTTTCGGGCCTTCTTCCCTTCGGGACTTTCTTCCCCCGAACCTCAAAATCCATCCGTTAAATCCGTTAAATCCGTTATAAAATCCGTTGCCGAACTTCCTTCTTCCTACAAATCTCGCCGCGACAGCAGAAACCAGATCCCACCCAAGCCCAAAACACCGCACAAAACCCCACCTTCCCACCCAAAAACAGTCCCTCCCGGCAAATGTCCAGGCTTTGCCTTAGAAGTAAAATTCAGTTCAGAATAGTATACCCACTGACCGTCAACTCGCCAGCCCACTCGATCGCCAAACTTCTCCCAAACATCAGCATCATAAACACCAGCCTTTCCCCCCGACTTCACCCAAAAACCCTTTTGCACAGAAAAACCGAACCTGCGGTGACTGTACCGCACCCAAAGTTGGTCAATCGTCTGCAAATCCTTAGCCGGAAACTTCCTAATATCTTCCTCGCTCAAATAACCCCTGGAAACTTGCTGCATCACTTCCAGCATTTTCACAGAAGTTTCCTCATCAGCACCCCGCCAATTTTTAGCAGCCAGCAGCCTTTCCAACTGAGAATAATCAATCCCTTTTTCCGACTCTAAATTCACCGCAATTAGCGGATTTTCAGTCACAGGTTGAGTCGGCAAAGAAGGACTAAGAACAGTTGCTTGCGGCAACTTAGAATCGGGTGGGACAACAACAGCAGCCGGTTTTAAAATATCAAAAACTTCCAGAGCAGATTTGTAGCGGTCTTTGACATATTCCTGAATCAACTTATCCAAAATCTGACCTAAATCCTGGCTAATCTTTGTTCCTTTCGGCAAAGCCTCCCTCCAAAGCCAGCGACCTTCAAGCGGGTCGTAAAGGTCATCGTGAATGTCCCCGTAGATATCCAAATAAGGCATCACAGAAGTCAGCAAGCGAATGCAAGTCACCCCCAAACTGTAAAGGTCGCTAGCAGGAACAGCCCTACCGTGCCGCTGTTCTAGCGCCGCATAACCCGGAGTTCCCAACTTAGTGCCCGTTTTGGTCGGAGCATCAGTTACTACCTGTTTGGAAACCCCAAAATCTATCAGTACCAACTTGCGATCGCGATTGCGGCGGATCACATTCTCAGGCTTAATATCCCGGTGAATCACATTGCGCTCGTGAACAAAATTCAGCAAAGGCAACAAATCTAACAGCAGTTCCCTAATTTTAAGCTCGCTATAAGCACCGTACTTTTCTAACTCATCCTTTAAATTATTGCCATCAATAAACTCTTGCACCAAATACAATCTTCCATCTTCCTCAAAATAAGAAATTAGCTGAGGAATTTGTGGGTGTTTCAGTTCGTAAAGCCGCCTTGCCTCTTGTTCAAACAGTCGGACATACTTTTTAAAATGAGCTGGCTTACGCTGAAACTCCTGCGGCGGAGACAACTGTTTTATAACGCAAAGTTCCTCAAATTTTCCATGATTGACTGCTCTAAAAGTCCTGCCAAATCCTCCGTCGCGCAGCGGCTCAGTTGCTGCATAAAGGTCTTTTAACAGCAGCTTTGAACCACAATTAAGACAATACTTTGTGCCTGGTGGGTTCTGACGCTTGTCTTTTGGGCAATCGAGATTAAGGCAGTATGTCATATATAAAAAAAATGCGAACAAAATTATATTCAGGGTGTCATTTTATTCAAGAGTCCGATCGCGAGCTGGTTTTTGTTGAGGCGAGACCCCGAACCTTACGGAGGCGACAGCCACCCTCGCGCTCACTGGGTGCTCTCGCCTGACTGCCCCTGAGCAAGTATAACCCTCAAGACGGTTTGACCTCAAACTCGAAGTCAAATCTAACCTTAAACTGCGATCGGTGCAATACATTTGACTTAGCGGTCAGTCAATTTTAGATTTTAGATTGAATAATTTTAGATTTTAGATTCACTTGCAGCTCCGCGAATCACCCGATCCCGAACAAGAGTCTAAAACTTTGGGCTCTTCACAACGATTGTCGTTCACAAGTATCCATTTTTGGGCGGTCAAATAGCGAGCAGATTGAACATAAATAGTAATTTATTACCAGCCCAGTTGGCTCTGCAACGCCGAAAAAAAACTTAGGATTCCGCCTGAGATATAATTTTATTGACAGAGATAATCAGGCTGACGGGATCTGCGGCTGCCCTCAAGTAGGCGCGGCGAAGCTATCGTCCGCTGGCATCGACCTTCATATTTTACCAGTATAAAATTTTACCAAGCCCAGCAAAATCAACAATCCAAAACTCCCCAACTCTCCCCAGGTTAAAATAAATAATAGCTTGCTCGATCGCGATCGCGATCGCGACAATTAGCCAGTTTAAGCTGTTTCCTTTTTTCCAGCTATTACCAGTTACATTTATTTCGCTCCTTCTACTTAATTAGGAACTGCCAGTGACACCAAAACTACAGCCATCTCAAACTCAAAACTTCCGCAAAGAATCACCCAAAGTACCCTGGTTCGAGCGGTTCATTGCACTGGTCGCCCTAGGAAATTTCAGCCTAGTATTATTTGATATAACTTATGTTCCCGCCCGAGATTTCTACAAACGACAACTACCAGTCCTCACTCAAATATACGACCCATTTAAAGGAATTAAACCCCACCGAGACACCCAGAAATATCTAGAGACCTTAGAACAATTAAAAAATCAAGTAGTGCAAACAGGCTTGCCCTCTCCTCAAGTAGCAGCCAAATTGCAGGAAATAAACACTCTGAGCGCGAGAATGATCGACGAAGATCCGTTTCGAGTAGCATCAAAAAGTGGTTCCTTAGAAAAAATTAAAGACCGGATGCGCGATCGCGCCCCGAATCCGCAGCAATCAGCAAAACAATCATTCCAAACATTCTGGAGCCAAGAGTATTTAAACAAACAAGGCTGGCAACAAGAAATCAACTGGTTTGATGCCAAAATCAAGCCGTTAATCGCCACCAACTATTACCGCACGATCGAAGAAAACGGCGAATTTACCGACAACTTCTGGCAAATCGACCTGCCATTTATTGCCATATTCGCGATCGAATTTCTAGCCCGCACCTACTTCATCAGCCGCCGCCACCGCAGCGTCAGTTGGCGATCGGCCATGCTCTGGCGGTGGTACGACATCTTTCTGTTCCTTCCCTTCTGGCCCCTGTTGCGAGTATTGCCCGTCACAATTCGCATCCACCAAGCCAAAATGCCCGACCTCCAACCCATACGCACCCAAATCAGCCGGGGTTTCGTCGCCAACTTCGCCCAAGAATTGACCGAAGTAGTAGTAATTCAACTCATCAACCAGATGCAACAATCGATTACCACAGGCGAACTAGCCCGTCAACTATTTAAATCCCAAAAACAACGCTATCTAGACATCAACAATATCAATGAAATAGAAGCGATCGCCACCCATCTAGTCCAAATCACCGTCTACAAAGTCCTGCCCCAACTCCAGCCAGACTTAGAAGCCCTCCTGCGGTACAACATAGAATTATTTCTCAAACAATCCCCTCTCTATCAAGGATGGAAGCAAGTACCCGGACTGGGAAACCTGCCCGCACAGCTAGCAGAGCAATTAGTTGCAGAACTCTCCAAATTAGTCACCCTCGGCCCCCAGGACGCCTACGAAGCCTTTAAAATCGCCAGCGAAGACCCCGTAGGTACCAAACTCTCAAGCCAGCTAGTCCAGCATTTCGGGCAAGCTTTAGGAGCCGAACTGCAACAGCAGCAAACCTTGCAAGAAATACAACTGCTGCTGTGCGACTTCCTAGAAGAGTTCAAAATCAACTACATCCAGCGGTTGAGCGAAGAAGACTTCGAGAAAATTTTAGAACAAGCTAAAGAATTGCAACGCATAGCCCCGCGTTAGTTAGTTGACAGTTGACCTGTGACAGTTGACAGTTGGCGAACTAATACTCAATGCCTGATGCTCAATGCCTGATGCCCTATGCAGGCCGATGCCCCATGCCCCATGCCCCATGCCCTATGCAGGCTAATTCCCCGCTCCGCCAATGGGCTCGTTCCGAAGGCGATTTGTCACTGGGCGGGCGATCGAGCTAAACTGAGAAACGAGGCCTCCCTTCGATCGGAAGTAGCCCTCAAACTTCTTGGAAGAAACTGTTTCACCTAGGAGTGGGTCGAACCCACTTTTTTTGTTGCATGAGTCGCAGCCAAACGGCTTAGGGCTAGAAACTGTAACTTGATTCTTTAACAAACCCACCCATTGTTGCTCAATTGTGGGTAGGCTTTTCAAAGCAGGTTCTGCTTCTGTACGGTTTTCAGTAATTAATGGATTAAACAATTGCTATGCTACTCGGATTCAAAACCGAATTGAAACTAAATAACTCTCAGCGCGTAATGTTAGCTAAACACTGTGGAGTAGCACGTCATGCCTGGAACTGGGGATTGTGGCTGACCAAGAATATTCTAGATCGCAACAAAGCCAATCCAGACGAAAAACTCAAATTTCCCACTGCTATTGACCTCCATAAACTGTTAGTAGCCTTGGTAAAATCAGAAAATCAGTGGTACTATGAGTGTTCTAAATCTACACCACAGATCGCATTGATGGCATTGCGCGAAGCTTGGAAACGGTGTTTTAAAAAGACTGCTGGCGTACCTAAGTTCAAGAAAAAAGGGCGGCGAGATTCTTTCACCTTGGAAGGCACTGTCAAAATCTTGGGGAGTAACAAAATCCAAGTTCCTGTAATTGGTATTCTCAAAACTTACGAAAGACTCCCACAAGTATCAATCAAGTCTTGTACGATATCCCGTCAAGCCGACAGGTGGTTTATCAGTTTCAGATTTGATGTAGAACAGCAAGAGTTAGGCAATACAACTATTATAGGAGTTGACCTCGGCATTAAATCACTAGCCACTCTCTCAACAGGTTCCGTAGCTTTGGGTGCAAAATCCTACAAGAAATATGCAGCAAAACTGTCGAGACTGCAATGGCTAAATCGCCATAAGATTATGGGTTCAAGCAATGGGAATAAAGCACAAGTCAAGATAGCTAGACTGCATAGAAAAATAGCCAATATCCGTAAAGATACACTGCACAAGTTGACGACATTACTTGCCAAAAACCACGGTGTAATTGTCATAGAGGATTTGAATGTATCCGGGATGATGAAGAATCACAAACTGGCTGCATCTGTTGCTGATATGGGATTCTTTGAATTTCGCCGCCAGTTAACCTACAAATGCGAGTTGTACGGTTCAAAGTTAGTAGTAGTTGACCGTTGGTTCCCGTCCAGCAGGACTTGCTCTAATTGCTCAAGCAAAAAAGAAACACTCTCCTTGGGCGAGAGAGTGTTTGAATGCGGTAATTGCGGATTTGTTATTGACCGCGATTTAAACGCAGCAATTAATTTGTCAAAAACCGTCAGTTAGGCGGGGATAGTCTATGGACTGGTGAGTGCCGACACCGCCAGGTTGAAGTAGAAAGTAAACGAAGCTCAAAGTCCAATATTGTCAAATTTTGGGTGACTTTGGGTGGGATTTATGTAACGGTAAAACACTCATATCTAGCGGTCAAAAACCAGGTCAGTCGATTTGAGATTTGAGACTTCGGCATGAGGTTGAACTGTCGAAGGATTTTAGATTTGAGATTTACTTGCACCTCCGTGAATCTGGGAGCTCGAACTAGAGTCTAAAATTTTGGGCAGATCCCGAGGGCCCTGTCGGGGCTGGTCTCCGTTTTTTTGGCGGATCGAAGCAAAGCAATCTCAACACCTGATTTTTCCTTGCCGTGTCCGAGTTCAGGAGTTTTAGTTTAAGTATTCGATATGACTCATCCCCTAATCCCACAAATCATTGACTTAGCTACCCCCGTTGCAGAAACACTGGGATTGGAAGTAGTGGGAGCAGTGTTTCACACCAACCAAAATCCTCCCGTCTTGCGGGTAGACATCCGTAACCTTCAGCAAGACACCGGTTTAGCCGACTGCGAGCGGATGAGTACAGCCCTGGAAGTCGAGTTAGACGCATCCGACATCATCCCCGACGCTTACGTGCTAGAGATTTCCAGTCCCGGAATATCCCGATCGCTCACCAGCGATCGAGAATTCATTACTTTTAAAGGTTTCCCCGTCACAGTCACAGCCACCGAACCCGACTCGCGAATCAAAGAGTGGAAAGGACTACTTGTGGGCAGGGATGAAACAACCGTTTATCTCAATCAAAAAGGGCGACAGGTTAAAATTCCCCGCCCTCAGATTGTCAAAGTTGAACTAGACGAAGGTAAGGAGTAAAAAAGGGAAATTTTGACTTTTGAGTTGTAGGGGCCGTACCCCCGTGTCTGCCCGATTTGAGTTTTGAGATTGCCTCGCAGGAAGCTAAAAATGCTTCGCTGCGAGTTAATTTTTAAGAATCACATCTTTAGCCACAGGGTTGAAGTAGAACAACCAATAAATTGTTGCAGCACCCAGATGCCCTAATGCTATCTTTGTAACTCATCAATCATCAGTTATCACTTTTTTCAACAATTACCGACTGTCAATTACCAATCATCTATTTCCGATTACCAGTTACGTATTGCCACAGCAAAAAAAGGAGTGTTTTATATGTCAATGGTTCCCCTGCGCGGACTCAAAGAAATGATCGAAGGTATTAGCAAAGAGCGAAATTTACCCAAACACGCCGTCCAAGCAGCATTGCGAGAAGCCCTGCTTAAAGGATACGAACGCTACCGCCGCACCCAAAAACTCGACCACTTCAGCGAAGAATACTTCGACAATTTTGATGTAGAATTAGACGCAGAACAAGAAGGTTTTCGCGTTTTAGCTAACAAAACTATTGTCGAAGAAGTCGTCAATCCCGATCACGAAATAGCACTTTCTGAAGTACAAGAAGTAGCCACAGAAGCTCAGCCTGGGAGCATCGTACTCGTAGATGTAACACCAGATCAAAAAGAATTTGGTCGGATGGCAGCCATCCAGACCAAACAAGTCCTTGCTCAAAAACTGCGCGACCAACAGCGCAAAATGATTCAAGAAGAGTTTAAAGATTTAGAAGAAACTGTTCTTCAAGCAAGAGTGCTGAGGTTTGAGAGGCAGTCGGTAATTTTGGCAGTTACCAGCAGCTTCGGTCAGCCGGAAGTAGATGCCGAACTCCCCAAACGCGAACAGTTGCCCAACGACAATTACCGTGCGAACGCTACATTCAAGGTTTATCTCAAAAAAGTAGGCGAAGGTTCTACTAGAGGGCCGCAGTTACTTGTTTCTAGAGCAGACGCCGGTTTGGTGGTTTACCTGTTTGCTAACGAAGTACCAGAAATAGAAGATGGGGTGGTGAGGATTGTCGCCGTAGCTAGGGAGGCAAATCCGCCCTCCCGGCACGTCGGCCCCCGGACTAAAATAGCAGTAGATACTCTCGATCGCGATGTAGACCCGGTAGGAGCCTGCATCGGAGCGCGGGGATCGCGAATTCAGGTAGTAGTCAACGAATTGCGCGGGGAAAAAATAGACGTGATCCGCTGGTCTCCAGATCCTGCAACCTATATTGCTAACGCTCTGAGTCCAGCTAGAGTAGATGAAGTGCGTTTGGTTGCCCCAGAAGGCAGGCGCGCTCACATTTTGGTCGCGGAAGACCAACTGAGTCTTGCCATTGGTAAAGAAGGTCAGAACGTCCGCCTTGCAGCCCGCCTCACAGGTTGGAAAATCGATATCAAAGATATTGTTAAGTACGATCGCGAGGCCGAAGACATCAAGTTGGCTGCAGAAGCAAGCAGGCTCGAAGAGGAAGCATCCGGCTACGACGGCGACGAAGAGGAAGCATCCGGCTACGACGGCGACGAGGAAACGGCAGAATTTGAGGAAGACGAGCCAGCCACGGACGAAACCGCAGCCACAGTCTAAAAACTGCGACATTCACTTTTATGTTTCTGGTACGGGAGACAAGGAGGAAAATTCCCCTATTCCCCCCTCTCCCACTCTCCCAACTCTCCCCGAATCACTAGAAATGAAACCGAACTACCGGTGTTGTGCAAGTTGTCGAAAAGTAGCTCCTAAGGAAGCTTTTTGGCGAGTAGTCAGGCTCTATCCTTCTCATCAGGTACAATTAGATCGCGGCCTCGGTCGTTCCGCTTACCTTTGTCCGGCGAGCCAATGCCTCAAAGCAGCTCAGAAAAAAAATCGACTTGGGCGATCGCTCAAAGCGTCTGTGTCTGACGAACTGTACCAAACACTTTGGCAGCGTTTAGCCACATCTGACTGTACATCTGACTCGGAATCGATCGGGCACCAAACCGACAAGAGTTCGGCCTCGACTGTATAAACCCTCTTGGCAGCCCTACCAGTAATTACCGGTAGCGCCAGCTCTCAAACCCCAATCCGATCTGCCCACCAGTCTGGAAAGATTTGTGTCAGATTAGATAAGGGTAGGGTACTAGCAGAGGTATCCTCAAGGTGGAAAGACAAACTTTAAAGATTGATTTGTGGCAGTTGCCAAAATTCAGACTTGACAATTCTGGCTTTCCCAAAAATACTTGAGAATTCTCCAACCGCAGACTTCAGCGAATTGCATCTTTTAGATAAAATTGCTGAGCGAGTACCAAAACCCCGATTCTTGACACTGAATCAATCACAGCGAATGATGTCGTCATTAGAACAAAAAATCAAAATGTAAAAACTGGTTGGCACAAAAGAGGGCAGAGTGGATGAACAACGGCAAAGTAAGAATTTACGAATTATCACGGGAACTAAATTTGGATAATAAAGACATCTTGGCAGTTTGCGAGCGGCTCAATATTTCAGTAAAGAGCCACAGCAGCACAATTACAGAATCTGAAGCAGAGCGCATTCGCAAAACGGCGGAAAAATACGTAGCCAGCCACTCTTCCCCCGGCAAGCCAGCTCCCCCCGAAAGAGCAGCAGCGCCATCTAGAGAACCTGGCCCTCATCCTAACGACCAACAAAAAAAGCAGCAAATTTTAGAAATACGCAGTCCAAAAGTACGGCAGGCTGGTGCTTCGTCCCAGCCTGCGGGCAACGAGGAGCAAAAAAAACAGCCTGGGGCCACCGCGGCCACTCCTCCCAAAGCGCCCGCATCTCAACAACTCCAGCCTCCAGCTAAACCAAATATCAATCGACCTGTGCTGTCGAAGCCAAATGTCGCTGGATCGGCGGCTGCTTCAGAAACAAGCTCGGAAACTGTAGGTGCGATCGCCCCGGAAACAAGCTCCCAGGCTCAAGCACCTGCGGCACCTCAACCGCCGTCAGAAAAGGCTCCAGAACGCACACTCCGCCCGCCGGTCGCCCCTCCAGCGCCGCCCGGAGCAAAACTCACGTCGCCACCAGTCAGAGCGGCGTCCGAGTCGGCTAGCCGCAACCCACAAACTCTGGGAAACAAGCCAGTCCTGAAACTTGCCAGAACCGAGCAAGACCAATCAGAACAGGGAGAAACTCTGGAAGCGCCGGCGAAACCGAGCCGCCCCAGCAGACCTGCCCCAGGAGGTAGCGACGTTCAAAGACCTCGCCCAGGTGCTGGTGGGCCAGTGAAAACAGCACTTGCCGATCGACCCCAGCAGGGCGGCCCGCGCCGGAGCCTTGCCCCCGCAACGTCAGCCGCCGGGCTTCGCAGCCGGGGCGGTGACATCTCAGCCACCGGAGATGACGCAGACGATGACGGAGACGATACGTCGTTGTTGCTGGATACTCTTCTCCTTCCCAAGCCGACGCTGCCAAAGCCAGCCAAAAAGACACAGGTCATTTGGGAAGAAGATGATGACGAAAACTCAGATGCAGCCAAAGCAGCCAAAGCAGCCAAGGCCAAAAATCGTCGCCTCAAACCCATAGACGAGGATGACGATGACTTAGAAAATGGCTTGGATCTGCCAGCACCAGTCACCGTCAGCCTGTCTTTAGCCCGCCCAGCTAAGGCAAAGGGACAAGCAGCACCAAAGTCAACACCAGCTCCGGGCGCACCCGGCAGCAGCGGCAAAAATAAGAGACCGGGCCCCTCTCACGATAAAAGCTCTTCTGGTTCTTCCGGGGGACGCGGCAACCGCGGTAAAACAGCCGAAGCTAAGGTAGAACGTCCAGAAAAGCTGCTGCTGAGCAGACCGATGACCGTTCAAGAACTAGCAGTTACTTTGGCTGTTCCCGAAACCGAAATTATTAAGAGGCTGTTCTCTAAAGGCATTGCGGTCAACATTACCGAAACCCTGGACATTCCAGCGGTGAGAATGGTAGCCGAAGAAATGGGTGTAGAGGTAGAAACCCCAGAAAAAGTAGCTCCAGCCCTCAAAGTGATCGAGATGCTGGACGAAGCAGATTTGGAATACCTCGAACGCCGTCCGCCAGTGGTAACAATTATGGGTCACGTGGATCACGGCAAAACTACCTTGCTCGACTCGATCCGCAAAACAAAGGTGGCTCAGGGAGAAGCTGGAGGGATTACCCAGCATATCGGTGCTTACCACGTGGATGTGGTACACGAAGGCAACAGCCAACAGGTGGTATTTTTGGATACTCCAGGTCACGAAGCCTTTACAGCAATGCGGGCTCGTGGAACCCGGGTGACAGACATCGCCATCTTGGTGGTGGCGGCGGACGACGGCGTGCGTCCCCAGACAATTGAAGCTATCAGCCACGCGAAAGCTGCGAAAGTGCCAATTGTCGTGGCTATTAATAAAGTTGACAAGGAGGGCGCTCAGCCGGAACGGGTGAAGCAAGAGCTGACTGAGTACGGCTTGGTCGCAGATGACTGGGGCGGCGATATCACGATGGTTCCAGTCAGCGCTATCCGAGGCGAAAACCTCGATACGCTGTTGGAAATGATCCTGACAGTCGCGGAAATGGAAGACCTCAATGCCAACCCGAACCGACCTGCTAAGGGTACTGTGATTGAAGCTCACCTCGACAAGGCAAGGGGCCCTGTGGCAACTCTGTTGGTGCAAAACGGTACTCTGCGAGTGGGCGATATTGTGGTCGCAGGCTCGGCTCTGGGTAAGGTGCGGGCAATGATCGACGATCGCGGCGATCGCGTAGAACAAGCAACTCCATCCTTCGCGGTGGAAGTGCTGGGCTTGCGGGAAGTTCCTCGCGCTGGAGACGAGTTTGATGTCTTCGCAAACGAAAAAGAAGCAGCGGCGATCGCCAGCGGCAGAGCTACATCCCAACGAGATTCACGCCTGCTGCAAGGCGGCCGGATCAGCCTCAGCGGCTTCTCTCAACAAGCTAAGGAAGGCGTTCTCAAGGAACTCAACTTGATCTTGAAGGCAGATGTCCAAGGCTCCCTCGAAGCAATTGTCGGCGCTCTAACTCAACTTCCTCAAAAAGAAGTTCAACTCCGACTGCTGCTATCTGCTCCTGGGGAAATCACAGAAACTGATATTGACCTCGCCGCAGCCAGTAATGCTGTGATTATCGGGTTCAATACTACTCTCGCCAGCGGCGCTCGCCAAGCGGCAGACCAAGCGGGGGTAGACGTGCGGGAATACAGCATCATCTACAAACTCTTGGATGATATTCAAGGCGCGATGGAAGGCTTGCTGGAACCTGAATTGGTGGAAGAACCTCTGGGAAGCGTGGAAGTCCGTGCTGTGTTCGCGATCGGTCGCGGGGCTGTGGCTGGATGTTACGTCCTCGAAGGCAAGGTCATCCGCAACTGTAAGGTGCGGGTGCGCCGTGGCAACAGTGTCGTTTACGAAGGTGTCCTCGACTCCCTCAAACGGATGAAGGAAGATGCCAAGGAAGTCAATACTGGCTATGAATGCGGTATTTCCTTGAGCGGGTTTAGCGACTGGGCCGAAGGCGATATTATTGAAGCCTACCGGATGGTTACTAAGCGCCGCACGCTCTCTCAATAGTTTTGAGTTGTGAGTGTTGAGTTGGAAGAGAATTTTTGAGTGAAGGCAACTTGCATTGCCGATCGCTCTCAACTATTCTCTTCACTCAATACTCCCAAACTCATCTGACAGTTGACATTTGACCGAAGGAAGAAGGAAGAAGGAAGAAGGAAGAAGGAATTAATAACTTCCTAATCGTTTTTACCCTTGCTTAAAATTCAAAATTAGCTCGCTCAAATAAAAATTACCCAAATAAACCCGATTTCTGCTCGTAAGTCCTCGGTTTGACCCCTAAATATTTACTCATCGCATCGGTTTCAGAGTGAATAGTGCATCCCAAAATCTCAAAATTCCAAATTCAAAACTCATATAGCGGTTCTCAAGCATGGTGAGGTATGCTTGCGTGCCCTGTTTGCCCAATGCCCTATGCCCAATGCCCAATGCCCTATGCCCTATGCCCTATCCCCAGTCGTACCTCATCTATTTGAGACTCGGCTATAATTCATAACTAATAATTAATTAAAGTGCGTTCTTTTTGGTCAGATCCTTTCTTGTGGATTCACCTTTCTGGGGCGGCTGCACTGCCGATTTTCCTCGGACTGTGCTTGCTCGGACTCGCAGTGGGTTCTCCTATGCTCCCTGTCTGGTTAGAAGTGTTTTTAGTGGCTGTAGCAGGTATTGCTCCTGTGTTGTGGATGCAATGGTTCCGCCCTTTTTACATTTTTAGTATTTTAGTCGCGGCCGTGAAACCGCAGAATTTAACTTCTGTGCAGCAGCAGATGCTGACTCGGTTTAAAACTAAATTAAATCAAGGAATCGCTGTTTTTATCGCTGTTTTGCTGGCAGTAATTTTGTGGCAGCTATATCGATTTGCTCCCCTCGCGGCTTCGGTGGCTCCGTTTCCTCCTTCCAGGCGGTGGGCTGGATTGTTGTTGGCAGCTTCGGCTTTTTTAGCTAGCAATTTGTTTTTGCAGGTATCTGCTAGTGCGATCGCTGTTTTGCTGACGCCGGAATCAAAATTGGCAGCGACAAAGCCTTATGTTTTAGAAAAAATTAGGCAGGATTTTACGATCGCACCTTGGCCGTGCGATCGACTTTTGCCGACTTTTGCGGGCGAGACAACTGTCACTCCGGCTGCACCCGCAGAGTCAATGCCACCAGCAGAAGGCATCAAGAATACGTCATCCAGCAGTACAGTCAACTCAGAACCTGCGGACACCAAGGGCCCTACATCCCTACCCCAACAGTCGATCGAAAAGTAAAATAAAAAATTAAGAGCGACATAATTGTAGTTTAAGCTACTTTACTTTCGGCCGATGTATGCTGTAAAAAAAATAGGTAATGCTCCGGCTCAGATAGAGATTATTAATAGTATTAATATTTAATATTTAATCGCAAGTTGTGGATATTTTAGATTGGCTATTTGGAGAGAAGAATCTATAATAGAGAGAGTCAAGGTAAGCTTTCAATCTTTACAAGGGATTCCAACAGAGGTATAGCAATATGGCGAATTATCTACCGCTCGCACAAGAACCTCAAGCCGCAGAGCCGATCGATCTGTGCGAAGATTCTGAAATATGGGGCAGTCTCAAATCTGCGATCGGCGCAAGTTCAGGATTTCAACGCTGGCAGCTAGAACTCAATTTTGAGAATCAGCAGCAAAATGCCACCATCGACCAGCAGGTGCGCTCCTATCTGCGGGAAACTTTAGAAACTTTGGCTTACTGAGCCTAGCAAGACCAGAGATTGTCATGGTTTGTGAAATTCAACGTCAAATTCCGCCCCTATCCCCTCCAATATGCTGTTGGAGTTAACTCTCAACTTCGGAGTTCAAATTGCAGGGGACATTATTTTTGCTACATAAGATTTATCTCAAGCGAACCAGAGTAAAGGGTACGCGCCATGTTGTAGCAAAAGCCAGCGCAACCGGCGTGTCGCCTAATCAATGTAGGTTCACATTGCTTTGACATCACCGCCGGGGCTAGAAAATATTTATTTCATGTTCATTTTTTGCAGAATCTGCTCTTTGCGCCTAGCAGCAACTTTTGGCCAAGTCAACTCCAAAGCTCCCTGGCGGGCGGAGGCTCCCATCTTAGCCCGCAAATCAGGAGAACTAGATAATTTTCGCAATCCCTCCACCCAGGCGTCAGTATCGTAGGGTTCAAGAATTATGCCGTCAATGCCATCGCGCACAATACCGCCTCCTCCCATCGGCGAAGCAAGAATGGGCAAACCATGACCCATTGCCTCATAGATGACGAGTGCGCTACCTTCCTCAAGACTGGGAAAGGCAAAAAAGTCAGCTTCGCGATAGGCAGAACTGTAGTCCACAGCATAATCAAAGTGAACTACATCTGGACGTTTCAGCAAATCACTGCAACTTTGAGCGATCGCAGGCTCCATTGCGCCAAAAATTGTCAGCTTTCCCTTAATCCCGGCTAGCTCCCAGGCTCGCAACAGCAGATGAACTCCTTTGCGGACGCAGGCAAAACCCAAGAAAAGGACGTTAACTTCCTCCTGGGGCGGTTTGCGGGATTGATAATTGGGGAAACGCTCCGGCGACCAACCTTCTGTCGTTAAAAGTAGTTTCTCTTCAGGAACTCCGGCCTCTTGAAACGATTTTGCTACTATCGGACTAGGGCAAAATAGAAAATCAACTCCCTTGAGTTTTTCCTTTTCATCCTGAATACTTTTTGGGGTAATGGTGTGTTGAGGTTCCAGTCCCAAGCGAGAGTAAGCATCGTCAAGGATTCTCTTAGATGCGCCTTGATCGCTATTAACTGCCTCCATAAAAATCGGCTTGCTATGTTTGTGAACGTTCTTGACAATATCAACGGAGAGACCCGGCCACAAGTAGGCCACATCAAAATCCTTGAGATCTTTGAGAAAACGCTTCTCTGTTTTGATTATGGGAAGACTAGGACTGCGGTAATATAGTTTTCTCAAAAATGACGGAATTGCTTCAACTACATTGGGGCCACGACACTCGCGATCGCAACTCGGGACAACCATGCGAGCCTTCAGCTCAGGGCCTTGCCATTCTTTGCACACTGAAAAAAATACGCCGCTGATTCCTCGGTTGTTGGAATGTATGGGGAATAAGGCAGTCAATTTTAACATATAGCGGTTTTTGGGTTTCTGGAGGTATGTAATTAAGTCGTAAAAGCTTGAAAAAACAATGTCTTTGCCTCCCTCATGTTGTTGAGAAGGGCTATAACACAATACGGTTGGGTTAACGCTCTAAGACAAATTTAATCTCACGAATTTACGGGAGATACAGGCATTTTTTAGCAGCTAGATTGTTCCGTTCTGAACCGTATTTGGCTATAACATGAATCTTCTCTATTACTCAACGGCGTCAGGATAATTAAGTAGGTCAACCTAATTAAATGTAAAAAGCGATATCGCTGTTTTGTTCTCCTGATTGGGAGGTCGCAAGTCAGCCTCATTAAGATTCAAATCATTGCTGCATAAGGCTTTCAATTTATTCTTGGTGACAAAAATATCAGTAATACCAATTTTTTATGAGGCTGCTCCCGAATCCGATCCCCCCTAACCCCCCTGGTGGGAGGGGGGGACAAGATTCCGCTCTTTCGTCCCCCTACAACCAGGGGGATGCGAGGGGGATCGAGATAGGTGCAACGACCCATTAAATTGGTATAACCCCCCTTTTTTACCAAAAGTCCAGGAGAGTCCGCTGTCGGCTCTCCGACTTTTGTAAGTGCTGCGGGGTTCGGGGTATTGGGTTGTTTTAGGTAGGTTTAGATACTAATCACCAATTACCAAGAAAGCTAATCATTTCGATGCAACCTGATTTGAGATGAGGAGTGAAGAATCAGGAGTAGGATGATTAACTCTCAAGGATCGAAGCAATCATCCTATTTCTGGAATTTAGGCTGCTGTTGCCACTATACGATCCTGAGTTTTGCCGATCGCCAAACACTTTTTAACACCAGCAATTACATCTTCAACATCTGCATCGGTTAATTTTGCCGAAATTGGCAAGCTAATTGTTTGCATTCCGATGTTGTGAGCATTCGGATAGTCTTGTGGCTGCCATCCAAACATTTCTTGATACACAGGATGTTCGGCCAGACTCATGTAATGTACGCCGACACCGATATTTTCAGCATTAATAGCGTTGAGAAAATCGTCGCGGCTGATTCCTGCTTTGGCTTCATCTACCAGAATGGTGTACAGGTGATAACCGTGAATTGTATCTGGTTCGGGGTTGGCGGGCAAAGTAATCGGCAGATCCGCAAATGCTTCGTTGTAGCGCTGCCAAATTTGCTCCCGGCGCTGCCAATAGGGGGCGACTTGTTTGAGTTGATGAATGCCGATCGCAGCTTGCAGATCCATCATATTGTATTTAAAACCGACTTCCACCACTTGGTAGTGCTTGTAACCCGAGTCGCCAAAGCGCTTCCAAGCATCTTTGCTCATACCGTGCAGCGCTAAAATTTTCAGCCTGTCAGCGTCTTCTTGAGCGCGAGCCAGAATCATGCCTCCTTCGCCCGTAGTGATGTTTTTGGTGACATAAAAGCTGAAGCATCCGAAGTCGCCAAATGTGCCTGCTTTCTTTCCCTTGTACTCTGTTTCGATCGCGTGAGCGCAGTCTTCAATCAACTTCAAATTGTGACGGCTAGCAATCGAGCACAGGGCATCCATATCGCAGGGACGACCGGCAAAGTGAACCGGTAAAATTGCCTTAGTTCTGGGAGTTATTTTAGCTTCGACTTGAGCCGGGTCAATATTCATTGTCACCGGATCGACATCTGCCAGTACCGGTGTGGCTCCGGCGTGGACGATCGCATTAACTGTAGCGCAAAAAGTCATCGGAGTAGTAATAACTTCATCCCCGGGTTTTAACGAAGCAGCGAGGATGCTCAAGTGCAGTGCCGCCGTACAGGAGTTGACTGCGATCGCGTGCTGGGAACCTTTGTAAGCTTTGAAGTCATTTTCAAAAGTCATGACTTTCGGGCCTGTACCCAACCAACCTGTTTTCATGGTTGACACCACTTCTTGAATTTCAGCATCTTCGATCGCCGGAGAGCCGAAAACTAAGAAACGGTCTTTTGAACGAATAGGATTGTTGTTCATGTTTGTAGTGTTACCAACTAACTAAATAGAGTGAATGGATTGAAAATCAACTACGCTGAAACTTTCGATGACCCGGAAGATTTTGATCTTATTTGATTTGAGATGCTGTGAATTAATCCTGTTTCTTAACCTTGTGTTTTTTTAACTTTTTTAGTCAAGAGTTTTAGGGAATTCGTTGGCTAATAACACCTGTCATACCATGAGCTTAAAAGACGAGCTGTTTTTCTGTAAGCGCCTGACTTTGATAGGATTCCTCTATCTTAAGCTACCTAATCTCGAATGTCCACCCATTTATATTTCAGTTTGTGAAGGATGTAAAAGGTCTTGCCTGCATTTTTTTGCAAAAATTTTTATAAATAAGTATTTATACGGATTTTTTATTAATTTTTTTGTAAGCTATCGAACATTGATACTGGGACTTCTTTTAGAACTTAGCTCTACAGTTTTAAATGTGAGAAGTGGGAATGACTGATTCTCGTCTGGTTGGGAGCTGGTCAGCAGTTACATTGTTTTAGAGTCGGGTAAAAATCAGGCAAATTTTGCACAAATCAAATCTGACTGCGCTGTAATTTATGTAGCTTGAGAAACATTGTGCGATCGCACAAATCAACCCTCCTTGACAAAATGCGCTACAGTCTAGGCAGGCGAATTTTGTTCAAAATCTCTTGCAGCCGTTCTGAAGCGCCGCCAAATTGTTCAGACAAAGCTACAAGTTTGCCGTAAGCTTCAACTAAGCGATCGCCCTCAACATTAACCTCTGGAGCCGGATAATTCTTCATCGCTTCCAGCAGCGTAATCTCGCTATCATTACTTGCACACAGCACCAAAGCCTCGCGCAAAGCTTCTCGATTGGCTTTCCCAGAAGGAGTGCGAATTACCTGAGCCACTTCATCAAGAATTATTTCCCCAACTTTACTGTTGAGCGTCCGATCCAACAAGCTTTGACTTACTTTGACCGGTCTCATCAGACTGCGGCGAACCGCTTCCGGGTCTTTTTTTGCATTTCCCAGCAGCATTTCTAACCCGGGCGACATTTTCCCAGTTTCTGCAAAAATTTCTAATTCGCTGACTGGTAAAGTCATTCGGATCGCACTGTATTTGAGCACTACCTTTTCGGCAGCCACCGCAGCGCTGCTGTAAAATACAATTCCCGCACCTGCTGCTAAAAATAACGTCCACCGCCCTGTAATAAACGATCTGCTCATAGTAAAATATTCCAACTTTTTTGTCTAATTAGACTTTGACACATTTGGCAATCACCCGCTCATAGCAAAATACCCAGCGCCAGCTCTTCTATCAGTGAAGGCTGGCGCTGGGCTTAAATTTGTTTTATATATTTAGGGTCTTTATGAAAGCTGACCCCAATTGAACGAGTTAGAAGCGGTTTATGATTAGGGTCTTTAAATTTGCTGACCCCAATTGAACCCACCTTCATATAATGACAGGGATCGATCGCAAACCAGGGTTTCGTAATAATTTCTTTATAATTATAACTTTTCCTTGCCTCAGGTATCTTTTTGTGTAGATTTGTAAACCTTTGTTACTTCGACTTCGGCGATCGGGCTTCGGCGCGCTGCTCCAGGCGAAACAAGAACACCATCAGAGCCACGACTCCGACTTGAAGGGCAAAATTGGGTAAAGCAGAGCCAATTTCTCGCCCCGAGGCAATTTTAGCGAGGAAAACTACGCCGCCGATCAAGCCGGAAGCGCCACAAGCTACGTAGACCAACTGTCGCAGAGGCCGGTAGGGAGCGGCAATTTCTGCGGTTAAACGCTCGTATTGTTGGCGGCTGAGGTTGCGGGGGTTTTTTGGGGCGGTGCGATCGTCAGAATTTGGAAGTGGCATAGATTTAAGAAATAAGTAAATTAGATGGGACGGCGGTTGAAACCGCGTCTACACGAACGAATTCCGGATGGTGCGCGGAATGAAGAAAATAACGCAATAATCGTCCAGTATTCAATCTGCGTCGGCGGGTGAGTGTTTGTATAGATGCGGTTTCAACCGCCCGGTTTTCTTTGCCTATAACAAATATCTCATAACTGCCGCGATAAATCAACGCTGGAGCAAAAGCACAACTGTTTGCAAACAGCCGACTAAAACACCCAAAATGCCTCCTAAATTGACAATTCCCTGCAACTCGCTTTTGACAATTCCCTGAATTGCTAACTCTAAATCTTCGGGAGAAGTGCCTTTTACTCGATCGATAATTACCTGATCGATATTCAAAATCGGGATAGCCTGAGCTACAATATTTTCTAAATCTCGCTCCAGATAGCGATCTAACACCAAAGCGAGTTCTTTGCTAACAATTTCTAGCGAAGCGCTCATCACCGCTGAAGTTTGCAATCGATTGAGAATCAACCGCGAAATATTTTCCCAGTCAATAGATTTGCTCAACCCGTCAAGTACGTCCGTACCCCGCTCTTGAACGTAGCTGCGAACGCTGTCGCGCATTGTTTTTCGCAACTGTCTCACCGTCGAAACCGGTAAGTTTTGCATCGACAAATTTTGCAGCCATTCCTGAAGTCGCCCGCGAATTCCCAAAGAAACAGTTAATTCTGCTAACCGCTGATTTGTGACTTGTCTGTCATCCAGACAAAAAGTCCGCAGCCGAGTTAAAGTGTTACGCAAACCAAACAAATTTGCTACTACCCAATAGGTGCCGCTGGTTTTTTCTCGAAACCCTTCGTCGATGATTGAAATATTGCGATCGGTCAAAAAGTCAATCAAAGCCTGCCGCAGCACTTCCGGCGGTATTACTACCTGCAACAGCCAATCAGCCAACTGGCCCGCCTGAGCTTCATTTAACTGAATTTCCAGCAAAACTTGGTCAAAAATTTGATTTAGCTGAGCTTCTAAAAAATCTTCCCGGCGCGCCAAAACTTTGAGAATTCGCGGCACAGATTCCCCCAGTAAATCTCGCAGAATGTTAGCGAGAATTTTAGCAGTTCTTTGCTCTGTGTCTGCTTTTACCTGATCCAGTGCCAACTGCAACAGCCAGAGAATTATCGACTGCATCCGCTCGGTTTGGAGGAGGCGGCGCGCTAAGTTTTGCAGTTCCTGCGGCGTCAGCAGCGAGCCCATAATTGTGTCGGAAATTCGCTTAGCTAAGCGCTCTTGGTTGCGGGGGATCAAGCCGGGAGTGAAAGGCAACTTCCGCCCTTTGATATAAATAGCTCGATAGGGGCGGAACAGCATTTTGATGGCTATATCGTTGGTGAAATAGCCAATAATTCCTCCCACTACAGGTGGGGCCAACAAAAGCCAAATGTCAGACGGATTCATCAATTATTGGGGAATTGGGAATAGGGCATGGGGAATTGGGCATAGGGCATAGGGCAAATCGGCCAAACAGGCCAAACAGGGCATTGGGTAATGGGTAATGGGTAATAGTTAGTGGTTACTTGTTCAATACTTCGGACAGTTTTTTAACGGCCCTGTAAGCCTTACGTAGTAAGCCATGCCATTTTTTACGCATTTTCTGCAACGAGTGGGCCAAATTCAAACATTGAAAAAATAGTCCAGCATATAGCCAGCAAGGGTTTCGGAGACTCGATCGCATCTAAAACTGTCCGAAGTATTGTTGTTAATGATTTTTTTAATAACCAATGCCCTGTTTGGCCTGTTTGGCCAATTCCCCATGCCCTATTCCCAATTCCCCATGACTAATGACTAATGACTAATGACTAATGACTAATGACTAATGACTAATGACTAATGACTAATGACTAATGACTAATACTCCCATCATAGCTCCGGCAATGGGATAGTGGGTGGCGGTGGCAAATCCGGCTTGGCGGGCGAGATCGACTTGCTGCGGACCGATCGGGAATTTTTCTAAACTAGGATTAATGTAGGCATATTCTTGAGTCATGCCAAATTGCTGAGCAACGGGCACTACAAGAGTGTCTAGATAAAACTCTTGAAAGCTCCGCATCAGGGAATTGCTGGGGCGGTGGAGGTCGAGAATAGCGGCTTTTGCACCGGGTTTGAGGACGCGGTGCAATTCCTGAAGGCTGCGGGGGATGTCCGTCACGTTGCGGAGGCCGTAACCCATGGTGGCACAGTCGAAGTAATTGTCAGCAAAAGGCAAGTTTAGGGCGTCAGCTTCAACCCAGGAAATGGGACTAGAAGGAGTGAGAAAAGGTCGATCGCGCTTAGCAGCAACAGCCAATTGTTCGGCGGAAAAATCTACTCCAAATACGCAACCGGTAGGCCCTGCTTGTTTGGCCAGCAGCAATGCTAGATCCCCGCTGCCGCAGCACAAGTCTAAACAAGTATTTCCCGGGCCCGCACCGCTCCATTTCACCGCCATTTGCTTCCAAATCCGGTGCTGCCCAAAGCTCAACCAGTCGTTCAATTGGTTGTAAACTGGTGCAATTCGATTAAATATAGTTTTAATTTCTTCTGAGTTATTAGTCATTTGTTATTTGTTATTTGTTATTTGTTATTTGTTATTTGTGATTGGCGATTAGTAATTAGTAATTGGTGGTTGGTAATTTGTCATTGGTAATTGAGAGCCGTAAAATCTAATTAATCCGTCCATTCATGTCATGCTGTCGCCAGCCATTAATCCTTTTTTTATTGTTTGCTATCGGCGCTGCTTTGTCTTGAATCATTGGTTGGCGATCATTTTATACTCAAAACATAGAGCAGACTAATGACTAATGACTGATGACTGATGACTAATGACCGATGACTAATGACTGATGACTGATGACTAATCACCCTAAAAACTCGTCAAGACCAAAGCAACTTGTTGAGCTGCGAGGTGAACTGTTGTGAGTTCGTCGGGGCGCAGGGAACAAGGTTGTTTCCACTGGAGGGATATCAGGGCGATCGATCGACCTTTGTGAATCACCGGAACGCTCAGGTGAGCTTGAATGCCCGATTTTTGATAGTGCGGCAGACTCGCTAGGGCTGCGTCGCCGGCAATATTCACAGCACCCTGAATAGCTCCAGAGGCGATCGCCTCTAGAACCAGAGGGTCATCTGCCAGCCAATTTTCCACAGTTTTACCGCTGGTGTGAGTGCCTTGAGCCGGCATTAAAGCAGTTCCTTCGACCAGTTGCAAAATGCAAGCGTCCGCCAAAAAATTATCGCTCACAGCAGTAGCAATTGGGTCTAAAGTTGCTTCCAAACTCGGATAATCCACAGCCGTTTGCATGATCGTTGCTAACAGTTGTATTTGATTTTGGGCGCGATGCAATTCCTCAGTCCGCTGCTTGAGAACTTCATAGGTCTCGGCCGCCTTTTGCACCACCATTTTCAATTCGTTCGGGTCCCAAGGCTTGGTGATATACTTATAAACCTGTCCCGAGTTAATCGCATCCACCAAGTCTTCAATATCCGTAAAACCAGTCAAGATAATTCTGACCGTATTCGGAAACTGGGGCACAGTTTTGCTGAGAAACTCCGTTCCCTTCATTTCTGGCATCCGCTGGTCGGAAATGATGACGGCGACTTCGCCCTCTATGCCGAGGACTTCTAAGGCGCGAATCCCGCTCTCAGCTTTGAGCACGTTAAAATCTCGTCGGAAAGTGCGGTAGAGTAAATCCAGATTGTCTGGTTCATCGTCTACTACCAGCATTTTTGGTTTTTTCGGTCGGTGTAGGGTCATGAGCTGGCGTTTAATTTGATCTAGCTCTGGAATGGCATTATCCATAACAATACGATAAACTCCCCTTTGTAAATTTAGGCGAGCAACTATTCTGTAACAATAGTCTCATAACTCCCTTACTATCAATCTATCGCTCTGCGGCGACAGGAGCATTGCTGGTATCCAATTACACATAACTCAACGCTGGTTTTTGATTCAATTATGACTGATACACCGCAAGATTCTTCCCCTTCTACACCTGCACCCTCGCCTAATGCTGTGGATGTCGAACAGTTAATTCGATCGCTCCGCCGCAAGGAAGGCACCTGGGTAGAGTGGGGACAAGCCTGCACGGCGCTGCTGCAAGCGGGCTGCAATTCTCAGCAGATTTTTGAACAAACTGGTTTTGAGCCAATTCAGCAAAATCAAGTCAGCGTCGCAGCCCAAGTTTACACCAGCATGGTCAACGCTGGCGCTGCGGAAGAAGTTCGATCGCACTTTCTGCGGAAAGGAAGTGATATTTTATACGAATTTCGGATTCTCTCGCAAGCAGAGCGAGCCGGAGCGGCAGCTTTGATGTTGGCCCACAATTTGGATGTTGACGATTCCCGCCAAGTTGCTAAAGCGATTAAGGAGTTTTCGCACTTCGGGAGTCTGCCGCAGGGGTTCACAGACGCTCCCGGGGATGCTGTAGCTTACCAGTGCTGGCAGTTGGCGAGACAGAAAAGCGATTTGCAAGAGCGATCGCGCTTAATTGCTCGCGGTTTAAAATTAGCTAGCAGCCAAACCGCTAGAGCGCAAATCGAGCAGTTGCTGGTCGATTTTACAGTAGTTGCAAGGCGGGAAGCGCCCCGCTTGCCGGTTTACAGGCTCGATACCGAGGAACAATTGCCTCGGATTGTCCCGGTTGTAGGCAAATTGCCGCTTTCTACGTCAGATTTGCTGGCAGTGCCTTTGCCGGAGGAAATCGGGCCGTTCCGCATGGTAAAATTTTCCGGAGCTGGAGCTTGGGTGGCGATTCCCGGATGGCAGGTAATTTTGAACGCGGAAGATCCGGTGGCGGTTTTGGAAATGAGCGATCGACTGCCGGTACCGCTGCAAGGTAAAGTTGAAGAAGTTTTGATTATTGCCGATCGCGCCCAAAGACAGTGGGAAGCTGACAGTTATTTCCTCGCCGATAATGCGGGCAATTTAGAATTGCAGTGGTTTGAAACAGCGCCGCAGTTGTCGATTTTGGGGCGAGTTGTTTTGGTGATGCGTCCGAAGAAGATTGTGGATGAAGATTATACCAAAGATGGATGGCAAATTGATGATTAGTCAGTTGGCAGTTGACTGTTGACAGTTGGCAGTTGACAGTTGGCAGTTGACAGACGCACCTTGTACCATTAGCGATTCTGAATTTGGGCAGGAATTGCGCAACTGTTACATTAAATCAAAAAAGTACGTAGTTGCGCTTCAGCGCTCTTTCTTGATATATAGGAAAAGAGCGCTGAAGCGCAACTACGTACCTAAAGATTAAATCCCATAAAAGTACCTGTTGCGTCCAGAAGTATTGGAAATCATATCAAGTGCGATCGCAATATTTCGGCGTTTGGTGCCTCGCTACCTAATGACTAATGACTACTGACTACTGACTACTGACTACTGACTAATAACTAATTAGGCGGTTTCGGTTCTTGAACTTTCGGAACAGAATGCTGTTTCTTAAATCGAATTATACCATAAGTCGCCGCCCCAATTACTAGGAAATAAGGGCTATAAGCCAAAAGCCAAATGCCCAAAGCAAACAAACCTAAAGTTAATTCGCCCACAGAATGAGTCGCTTGTCCCCAAGTTTCCTGCACCCGCAAGCCGAGAGAAGGTTGGGGCTCTTGCTGGGCAGAGACTGCTGCTTCTAGAGTTAAACTAATAGTCGAATAGGCTACTTGATTTCGCAAACTTTTTAACTGAGCGTCAATTCGCTCGATCGACTCCCGAATCGTACTCAACTGTTGAGAAGCTTTCAGAACATCGCCAACAGAGCCGGATCGCTCCATAATTTTTAACACAACTTCCTCGGATTTGCGGAGATTCCGCAGTCTAGCCTCGCTGTCAACTAATTGATCGCTAACATCCTCCGCCGTAAGCCCTCGGTTTTCGACACTTCCGAGTTTTGCTAAAGCATTTAAAGTAGTTTCTAACTTTTCTTGAGGTACCCGAATCTGCATAGTTGCGGTTTGGCGCACGCTAGAATCCGGTGGCTTTTGGTTTTGGAAAGCCAAGATATCGCCTCGCTGTTTTTTCACAATCTCGGTGACAGATTTAGTGCTGGTGTCAATAGATTTGACAACTACACTGAGTTCGGCTTTTTTAATCAGTTGGGGAGCAGTTGCTGGATTTTCTGTGGCTGGTTTGTTTGCGGTGTCAGCAGCAACTTTTGACGCTGCGCCTCCGGGTGCGCTTCCGGCTGCGGGTGCGGATTGGGGAGCAGATGCGACAATTTGCTTTTCAGGGCTGCGGGATGAAGCAAAGCCGTTTGCTGAGCCGGTGGGGGAGGAAGTTGCACAGCTTGGTAAAGCAATGGCTGAGGATAAAGTTAAGAATGCTACAACTGCAAATCGAGTTGCGCTGTTGTTGGTTGGGTTTAACTGGTGTGGCGCGGAATTGGTTTTGAGGTGGGTTTTCATGGGGGGTTTTTCCTGTAAAAAGGTTTGGGTATTGAATTTTATGCTGGTTTTAATTTAAGCTCGGATAGATTGTGTTAGTTTAGCTGATACTAAAATTGAAACGGTAGAGGTTGAAGATTTTTTTATGTTTAACCGCAGATGAACGCGGATGTAATGCCAGTGCAATCATGCTTAAGGGTTGGGACTTTCGCGCGAAATTCAGTAACTCGGTTTTTGATACCGCTTGAAACGGCCGATCGCGACTAATATTTTTCCGATCTAAAATCTAAAATCTAAAATCTAAAATCGCATGACTGATGAATTTGATACTGATTTTAGCCGATCGACTGCCGAGATCGATCGCCCGAACAGCACTTTCTCCGAGTTAGATCCAGCAGCTCTTTTGGCGGCTGCTTGCGGTAAAATTCGCGACAGCTTGCGTGCGGGCCAGCACGAGATGGCGGATTGGGCGGGCGGCCCCCTTGCGGTTTCGGCGGTTCCAGGGGCCGGGAAGTCTACGGGAATGGCTGCTGCGTCTGCAATTGCGATCGCCCGCAACCGACTTTACAACCGCCGCCAGTTAATTGTCGTGACATTTACGCGATCGGCTGCTGCTAATATTAAAGCTAAAATTCGGGAAAGATTGGCACAATTGTCTTTATACCAAGGTGGTTTTGCCGTACATACTTTGCACGGTTTAGCTTTAAATATTGCGATGCGCCATCCCGATTTGTCGGGTTTAAATCTCGAAAATTCGACGTTAGTCACTCCAACTCAAAGTCACCGCTTAATTCGCACTTGTGTAGAACTTTGGATTGCCGAAAATCCCCGCCGATATCAAGTTTTGTTGGAAGGACAACAATTTGATGGAGAAGAAACGGAGAGATTGCGGCGACAATCGGTTTTGCGGACAGAGATTTTGCCGCAGTTAGCTAAAACTGTGATTCACGAGGCAAAATCTTCGGGTTTATCGCCGGAAGAGTTATTAAAAATGGGCGATATTGATTCTGGCGATGGCTATGAAATTTTAGCCGTAGCCGGCGGTTTATATCAAAAATATCAGGCTTTGTTGAGAAGCCGGGAATTCATCGATTATGACGAGATGATTTTAGCAGCTTTGCGGGTGTTGGAAAATCCGGGCGCCAGGGCGATCGAGCAAAAGCAAGTATTTGCCGTGTTCGAGGACGAAGCCCAGGATTCCACACCTTTGCAGACTGAGCTTTTGAAAACATTGGCGATCGATCCCGACAGTCCTAATTCACCTCCTAATTTTATCAGAGTTGGCGACCCAAATCAAGCAATTAATTCTACCTTTACTCCCGCAGATCCAATTTATTTTAACCAATTCTGTGACGAATGCGAAGTTGAAAATAAGTTAGCGACAATGGACGGTGCAGGCCGCAGCAGCCAGATAATTATCGATGCAGCTAATTTTATGTTGCAATGGGTAAATAGCTCGGAATTAGCGGGAACCGAACAGCCTTTTAGAAGCCAAACTATCAAACCAGTTCCCAGCGATGACCCCCAACAAAATGCTAATCCTGCCCCCATAGGTCGAGGCTTAGAATTGCATACTCCCCGCGATATTTACCAGACAGTTGAGTTAATTGGCAAGCGGGTAATTGAGTTAGTAGAGGAATTTTTACCTGCGGATTTTGCCTGGGAAAGTCACGAGCAAAATATTCAATCTGGCAGTGAATCGAGGGATGAAGAAAATCGCCCCAAATTGCCAGTAGAAAATCTAAAGTCAATGGCTATTTTGGTGCGGGAAAACAAACAAGGCAAGTTTATCAAAGAAGTCCTAGAAAATCCGCAAAAACACGGATTGAGCTGCGATTTACGCAAATACGGGATTAAAATTGAGGATGTCGGGGAACGAGACAGACATTCTCAAGTACCTTGGGAAATATTAACATTGCTGCAATTTCTCGATCGCCCGCACTCACCAGACTACCTGAAAGCAGCCTTAAAGATTTTGAGCGATCGGCAACTCATCCCCAAACAAGACTACAATACCTTTGCCACCAGCCCCGAACAATTCCTCTACCCAGGCCCCCTAGACCCAAAGCAGTCAGACCCAGTTCGCAAATGCCGTTATTTTTGCTGCGGTTTGCTGCAAGCACGCTTAGAGTTACCACCCTACCAAATCATCTCATTTTTAGCCTTAGCGCTGCAATACGACCAAACAGAATTAGCAACCGCCGACAAATTAGCAGAACGAGTAGCAATCCAAACAGCCGGCAACAATTCAACGAGCAATATTTTGGGAGTGCTGAGCGAAATTGTCAGTTCCGAAAGATTTGAACCAGTAGATGCAGATGACAAAATAGAAGAACGCTACACCAGCAAAGGTCAACTCACAATAATTACCATGCACAAAGCTAAAGGATTAGATTGGGATTGTGTATTTTTACCATTTCTGCACGACCAAACAATCCCCGGAAGTTTGCGAGTTTTGCCACAAACCCGATTTTTAGGAGATTTCACTTTAGCCGAGGTAGCCAGAGCGCAAATTCGAGCAAGTTTGCACGAAAAAAATCCTTTACCAAATCTCGGCGAAGCGTGGGAACAAGCAGGTTATTTGAAAACAGCAGAAGAGTTTAGATTGCTGTATGTGGCGATGACGCGAGCCAAAAGTTTGCTGTGGATGGCGGCGGCGAACAAAGGGCCTTTTACTTGGAACAAACCCGAGAATTTGCAAGAGCAAAAACCTTGTCCGGTGATGCCTGTTTTGAAACAGCAATTTCCCGGAAATGTGATGTTGTAAAAAAACATTTACAAATGATATCATGTCCGATCGATAGACCGCAATAAGTAAGGTTCGTAGTGCGGACTTCAGTCCGCAGCTTTTTGCGGACTGAAGTCCGCACTACGAACCGTTTTTGTTATGGTAATCGAGCAGGCATGATATGAAATATAATTGTACTAAAACTCATTATGCCTAACCCAGAAATTCGCACAGCTAACGTCACAGTTCCCAACGGAGATTTGCAAATCGCCACTTACTTGGCCCAACCCGCCGCCGCAGGACAATTTCCCGCAGTTATCGTGATTCAAGAAATTTTTGGCGTTAACTCGCACATCCGCGATGTTACAGAAAGAATAGCAAAGGAAGGATATGTGGCGATCGCCCCAGCCATTTATCAGCGTCAAGCCCCCGGCTTTGAAACCGGCTACGCGCCCGAAGATATCAAAATCGGCAGACAATACAAAGAACAAACTACCGCATCCCAACTGCTGAGCGACATCCAAGCCGCCATCGATTACCTCAAAACCTTACCGTCCGTCAAAAAACAAGGTTTTGGCTGCATCGGTTTCTGCTTTGGCGGACACGTCGCCTACCTCGCCGCTACTTTGCCCGAAATCAAGGCTACAGCGTCGTTCTACGGCGCCGGTATCGCTACTCTAACCCCCGGGGGCGGAACTCCGACGATCGCCCGTACAGCGGACATTCAAGGCACTCTCTACGGCTTTTACGGCACTCAAGACGCCAGCATTCCCAAAGAACAAGTTGACCAAATTGCAGCAGAATTGCAAAAACACAGAATTCCTCACCGAATTTTCCGCTACAATGCCGATCATGGCTTCTTCTGCGACCATCGCGGCAGTTACAACGCTACCGCAGCAGCCGAATCGTGGGTGCAGGTAAAGCAGCTATTTCAACAGGAACTTCAACCAGCTTAGAGAGTTGGAGATGAGAGATAGAGGGGGAGAGGGGGAGAGTGGGAGAGTGGGGGACCATTGGCGTCAACTTAAGCTGCAACCCCCAGTCCGGCAGGGACTGAAGTCCCTGCCTCAAAGCTGAAGTCCTCGCTCAGAGGACTGATGAGTTCTTCAGTCCTCTGAGCGAGGACTTTCGCTATTAGCCAGGGAATTAATTCCCTGGCGGTCTTTCGGGCTAAGTTGACACCAATGTGGGGGAACATCTTCCTTCTTCCTTCAACAGACGACAACTGATAACTAACAACTGACAACTGACATGAATTCCAAATCTACAGGTTCTCAAAGCGCAAAAGCATCTTTTTCAATGGATGATTTTGCTAAAGCCCTCGAACAGCACAATTACGAGTTCCAAAAGGGACAAGTAGTGCGCGGCAAAGTGTTCGAGTATGACTCCAATGGCGCGTATGTTGATATCGGCGGTAAGTCTTCGGCTTTTTTGCCGATCGAAGAGGCTGCTTTGAGAACGGTAACGGATTTGTCGGAAGTGGTTCCCCTCGACGAGGAAAGGGAATTTTTGATTATCCGCGAACAAGATGCAGACGGTCAAGTTACTCTGTCTCTGAAACAGTTACTAATTCAGCAAGCTTGGGAAGATTTGGTTGCTTTGCAGGAAACTGGTAAGGTGCTTCAGGTACGAGTTTCTGGGGCGAATAAGGGCGGCGTGACGGTGGATGTTGAGGGAATGCGCGGTTTTATTCCCCGATCGCACTTGGCACAACGCGATAACATAGAATCGCTAATTGGTCAATCTTTGACCGTGAATTTCTTGGAGGTCGATCGCGAACGCGAAAAACTGGTACTTTCCCAGCGGATGGCGACTCAATCGAATGCCTTAAATCAGTTGCAAATCGGTCAGTTAGTGGAAGGAACAGTCAGCAGCATCAAGCCTTTTGGCGTGTTTGTGGATTTGGAAGGAGTTAGCGGTTTGCTGCACATCAAGCAAGTCAGCCAAAAATATATTGAGAACCTCGGACAAGTTTTTGCCCCCGGCCAACCCCTGAAAGCTGTGGTGGTTGACCTCGATCAAAGTCGCGGGCGAATTTCGCTTTCTACTCGGGTACTCGAAAATTATCCCGGGGAAATGGTGGATAAAATGGCGGATGTTATGGATACCGCAGAAGAGCGATCGGAACGCGCTAGAAAAACTCTTTCTTAAGTCTTGACAAATTTACCCGTTTACTCGTTTTCAGACCCAATCTGGAAACGAGTAAACGATGGGAAAATTAGGGGAATTTGCGGGAATTGGGGGAATGTGCGATCGGGCAAGGTATGTAGTTGCGCTTCAGCGCTCTTTATATATATATTTATCAAGAGCGCTGAAGCGCAACTACGTACCTAATTTGTCTGATGACAATAAAACCACGCTGCATTTGTACGGCTTAACAGCGGATGATTTTAAGCAGATTTTAAACATAGTTTCTGACTAGGCTAAATAGTCAGTATTAGAACAAATTAAAATAGAAAGGACAAGTAATGAAAATTCGTGAGGTACTCAAGCGATTAGAAGCGGATGGATGGTATGAAGCAAGAATGCGAGGAAGTCATCGAGTCCTGAAGCACCCTGAAAAATCCGGTATCGTAGTTGTACCTGGTAGTTTTTCTGATGAAGTCGCCATTGGAACTCTCAAAAGTATTTGGAAGCAAGCACAACTGGAGGACGAATAATGAAAGAATATGTTGTAATCTTTGAATTGGCCGGCGCTAACTATTCAGCTTATGTTCCAGATTTGCCTGGTTGTATTTCTACAGGTAAGACACTTGAAGAAACAGAGAACAATATTAAAGAAGCTATAGAGCTTTATATTGACACGCTCCGGGAGGATGGTCAATCCATCCCAGAACCATCCCTTAAAACTAAGACAATTTCTGTTGCAGCTTAATTAGCATGAATTTCAATCTTCATTTTCCATTAAACAGTTTTAGCCGCAGTCGAACTTGTTTCAGTCTCAGCCTGTGCTTCCACCGTCCAAGCATTTTCCATATCTAGTGATTGTTTATGCTGATAAACTGGTAAGTCAAACCAGAAAGTAGTACCCACATTCACTTCGCTAACTAAATTAATTTTAGTGTGGTGCTTGTCAATAATGTTTCTGACAATCGAAAGACCTAATCCCGTTCCTTCTAGAGTGTGGACTCGGTTTTCTACTCGGAAAAAGCGATCGAAGATTGCCTGCTGATCTTCGGGATCTATGCCAATCCCAGTATCAGAAATTTCGATCCGCACTACCGGAAAATGGCTGGTATTCGGTGATAATGTGTGGGTTCCTGATGCGCCGTCTTTGCGTGCGGGAGCCTCGGAATCTAGCAAATAGGCTCGAATTGCCACCTTGCCCCCGGACTCGGTAAATTTTAAGGCATTTCCTACTAAATTTGCAAATACTTGGAGCAGCAAATCGTAATGGCCTAAAGCTGGCGGCAAACAGGGGTCAACTTCTTGCTCTAATTCGATGCCTTTATCCTTGGCATTTAACTGATAAGTCCGCAGGGTTTGTTCGACTGCTTGCGGGAGGTCAACCGCGTCTAATTGATAAATTCGGCAGGATTCCAGTCGCGACAAGTCTAACACGTCGTTGACTAAACGGGTGAGGCGATCGGTTTCTCGATTGGCAATTTCTAGGAATTCCCGGCGTTCGCTTTCTAGAAGGTCTTCTCCGTACTCGTGGAGAGTCTCGATAAAAGATTTGATATTAAATAAAGGCGTTCTCAGTTCGTGAGAAACATTGCTGATAAAATTGCTTTTAGCCTCATTTAGTTCGACTTCGCGAGTGATGTCCTGCACTGTCATTGCAATGCCTTTGAGACTTTCTCGGTACTGTCCGGAACCTTGATGCTTGGAGGTTTGCTCGTAGAATGTACACTCGATCGCGATCGGGCGCTGCGACTCGGTACAGGTATTTTCCTCCTCGCGCACGCAGCTTTTGCACAGCGGTTCGGTACCCGGGGCTTTGTGCAGAATTACGGTGGTTAGCAGAATCCGAATTGTGCGGTTGACTGGTTCGCTCAGAGTAATCCGAAATTCGCCGCCTTCGCGATCGCCCGCAGCGATTTCGTGCAGGGGTCTTGCCAACTCGCGCTGCACTTCCGCAGGTAAAATATTGACGACGTTAATGCCGATCGCATTTTTACCTTCCCATCCAAAAATCCGTATCCCAGTTGGATTGACTAAAATCACCTGCAAATTTGCATCCAGCAACAGCGCCCCATCAGCAATAGTTGAAACCAAAGTTTCTAACTTCGCTTTTTGGGCTGTCAACTCTTCAATATTTTGTTCTTCATAACTTTCTAATTTCTCGGCCATCTCGTTAAAACTGCCGATCAACTCGCCCAATTCTCCCCCCAAAGGCAGGTCAACGCGCTGCTTAAAATTCCCGCTGGCGATGTTTTTGACTCCGAAAACTAATTGTTTGATCGGGTGAGTAATTGTCAGCGCATTAAATACTGCGCCCAAAATCACCATCACCCAAATCGTGACAAATACTGCTAAAGTGACATCCCTGGTTAGATTTGAAGAGATAACTGCTGCGGGATTGGGGTTAATGCCGATCGCCAAAACGCCTAAATACTTGTCCTCGTGAATTAGCGGCACAAATACGTCAGTCACTTCTCCGTCAGGCGTCAAATGCTGCCGCACCAAAGGTAAAGAAGTTAAATTTCTCGCCTCAATGTCGGCGAGAAAATTATCTGGGAGTTTAATTTGGCGGCGCAGTGTCAGGGAAGTACGCACCTCCGATTCCGAGAAGGGTATCCCCAGGAAAATATCTCCTGCTTCGTCGCCGTACAGCATATAGCGGACGCTGGAGGTGCTGCTGTAAAATTGGCGGGAAAAACGGGCTACTTCGGAGCGATCGTTTTTCGCAATCAACGGCGCCACATTTGCCGCCAACAGCAGCCCGAGATCGCGGCCGTAGCGAGTATCGTTAAGTCTGGCGTCCTGCTGAATAGTATTCACGGCCCAAAAAGTCAGGCCGCTCATAATTAACGAAACTACGAGGGTAGCACCGGCCATCAGGCGAGTCTGGAGGGTAAAATCCGACCACCAGCGGGCAATAATTTCTCCGATTTTGTTTAGTATGGCCAGCATTTGAGCAGTTCACCAGTTCAATATTAAAAGCAAGATTAAGTTATTGGTCATTGGGCATTGGTCATTGGGCATTGGTCATTGGGCATTGGTCATTGGGCATTGGTCATTGGGAAGAAGGCCTTCCCAAGTCAAACAGGTCAAACAGGTCAAACAGGTCAAACAGGTCATTTATCATCAGGAAGAAGGGCCGAATATATACACAGCAATCTTTTTAGCGCTCCGTATTTTAAGTTTAATTAAGTTTTACTTAATTGAGTTTTTGGTCGATCGATTTTTCTGCCACGACTTGTCCGCTACGGCCACCGCAGATGTGCCAAACTTTATTGTGGCACTTCTACCTTGAAATTGCTCTGCTTTTGGGCGGCTAAAACCTTTATGCTCCGGGGTTTAAATTCTATCTTCTGCCTGGGGGAGTTCTAGTATCCCCAGCGTGTCCAGCTTTCAGATAACAGCGGCCAGCGGGCCGCAATTCCTAATTTCGATCGACACTGGACTCGACACTTGGTTCGACACTGGGTTCGACACTTGGTTCGACACTGGGCCCGACACCGGACTCGACAATGGACTCGACACTAGGCTCGACACCAGGCTCAACACTTGGCTCAACACTTGGCTCGACATTTTGAGGGGCCAGCGCCCGAAAGCCGATATCCCGGCGGCAGTAAACCCCTTCAAATTGGATGCAATCAACTGCTGCATAAGCTTTAGAGATAGCTTGTTCCAAAGTTTCTGCCACCGCCGTGACGCCCAAAACGCGGCCGCCCTCGCTCACCAACTGCTGCTGCTTCAACTGAGTGCCGGCGTGAAACACTTCTGCACCTTTGGCTTCGGCTTCCTCGATACCTGTAATAACTTTGCCTTTTTGATAATTTCCGGGATAGCCGCCAGAAGCCAAAACTACGCAAACAGAAGCCCCCGACTTCCAGCGAATGTTGGAATATTCACCGAGACGCTGCTGACAACAAGCAAACACCAAATCTTCCAGGGGAGTTTCCAACAGCGACAAAACCGCTTGAGTTTCGGGATCTCCAAAACGACAGTTGAATTCTAAGACATTAAGTTCTCTTTTCGGTGTAATCATTAAACCTGCGTAGAGGACGCCCCGGTAATCGATGTTGCGTTTTTGGAGTGCAGCGAGGGTAGGTTCAAGAATTTCTGCTTGAATCCTGTCCATAAGTTTGGGCGTGACAATTGGCGCTGGGGCGTAGGCTCCCATACCGCCGGTATTGGCTCCCTTGTCGCCTTCGCCAATGGCTTTGTGGTCTTGAGCAGCCAGCAGCGGTTCTACTGTGATACCGTCGGTGAGGGCGAGAATCGAGACTTCTTGACCCGTTACATATTCTTCGACGACGACTCGGAGGTTTTCGGTACCGAATTCGCCTCTAAAAATGGTGTTGATGGCGCTGTGAGCCATTTTGACGGTGGTGGCAACGGTGACTCCTTTGCCTGATGCGAGTCCGTCTGCTTTGATGACTATGGGTACTCCTTGTTCCACAACATATGCTTTGGCTGCTTCTGCACCTGTAAATACGGCAGCCTTGGGTGTTGGGATGCCTGCTTCCAGCATCAATTCTTTGGCCCAGGATTTGCTGGATTCAATTTGGGCGCCGGCTTTGTTGGGGCCGAAAATCATCAGTTTTCGCTGTTGGAAGTAGTCAACAATGCCTAGCGATAGGGGCAATTCGGGGCCGACGATGACGAGTCCGATGTTGTTCACCATCACAAAGCGTTCGATGCCTTGGAAGTCGTCGATGTTGAGCGACAGATTTTGACAGCCTTTGGTGGTAGCTGTGCCGCCGTTGCCCGGTACGCAGAATACTTGTTTAACCCGCGTAGATTCTAGCAGTTTTTTTGCGATCGCGTGTTCGCGACCTCCGTTCCCCACAACCAAAACTTTCACAGCATCCTCACCTATAAATTTTGTTGTCTGAATGTTTGATTTTCAGTGTTTGCACCTGTCTATCTGCTTTTTGCAGTGCCCTCAATTATGCCATGGTTGGCGAATCGTGAATTGCTAGATGTGGCACTTTTCTGGAGGAGTGGGGAGCGATCGTTGTTTGGTAATGGGTCAACCAGTGCCACGATCGAAGACTTTCCCAGCTCCAGGATGCTGCGGTTATTCTTTGATTCAATATTTTTACTTAAGACGTAGATTGCGATTTACTGTTGGGGCGGGCGGGTTTATTGAGATTGTTGGTACTTGTTATATATTGTTTGTGAACCCGCCCCAACAGGATATTCATTGCGGTACTTTTTGCTATAAAATAGTCTGGTTAACATAATGAAAATTACTCAGATGAAATTCACCGAAGCCACTGCGAGTTCGCCTGCCAAATTTAAGCGGGTGGGCGTTGTCGGCGGCGGCCAGCTAGCTTCGATGATGGGGGATGCTGCTAGGGCGCTGGGTATTGAATTGGTCGTGCAAACTCCCGATGCTGCTGACCCGGCAGTTTCTGTTGCTGCTGGTGCTGTTTTGGCGGCTGTTGATGATGTTTTGGCTACGGCTCATTTGGCCGATGGCTGCGATGTTATTACTTTTGAAAATGAGTTTGTGGATTTGGATGGTTTGCGTATTCTCGAACACCAAGGTGTGTTATTTAGACCGAGTTTGTCGTCGCTTTCTCCTTTGTTGGATAAGTACGTGCAGCGCTGTTATTTGCAAGGGTTGGGTTTGCCAACTCCCAAGTTTTGGGCGTGGGATTGCAGCCAGGATTTGCACCTCGACTTTCCCTTTGTCGTCAAAGTTCGCCGCCACGGTTACGACGGCCAAGGTACTTTTATTGTTAAGGATCGCGAGAGTTTTGAGTCAATTTGCGATAAAGTTAAAGGCCAGTCTTTGCTGGTAGAAGAGTTTGTGCCGTTCGATCGCGAGTTGGCTGTAATTGCAGCTCGATCGGCAACTGGGGAAATGGCGATTTACCCGATCGTCGAAACCCAACAGCAAAATCAGGTTTGCCGCGTGGTAATTGCCCCCGCCGATATTAGTTTAGAGGTGCAAACCGAAGCTTGTGCGATCGCCCGCACTCTCCTCAATAGCTTAGAAGCTGTCGGCGTATTCGGCATTGAATTATTTTTAACCGCCGACAATAAGCTGTTAGTCAATGAAATTGCCCCCCGCACCCACAACTCGGGACACTTTACCATCAATGCTTGCAAAACTTCACAATTTGAACAGCATTTGCGCGCAGTTTGTCAACTGCCTTTAGGTAATTGCGATCTGAAATGTTCAAGTGCTGTCATGGTAAATTTGCTCGGCTACGAGTCTGCGGAGTCAGATTATTTAGCAAAACGAAAACAACTGGCACAAATTAGCGGCGCTTTTGTACATTGGTATGGTAAGAAAGTATCGCGCCCGGGCAGAAAACTGGGTCACGTTACTGTCCTGTTCGACGCGGGCTTGGGGGAGAATGAAGGAAAATCGGCTAGTGCGATCGCTCAAACCATTGAATCCATCTGGTATGCAACTTAACTTGCTTCAAGCTTGCCAAAATCTGGTTAGTTGCTGTATATTAAATAAAGGTTCTACTGCGACGTTGGTGACTGCCAATAATGTTTTTTTGATCTATAACTCTTAACTCTAGGGAATCAAGATGTTTGGACAGCAGTAAACTGGGCTTGTACCCAGAAACTTTAAGTCCGAGCCAACGGTGCCCACCTGGTATGATACCAGGTCAAAAGCTGAGGTAAGACGGCGTTGTGGGGAGCCATTAAAATATTGATTGAGATAGGCGCTGTGAAATATGGCTAGCCTATTTTTTTTTGAGATTAAACGTAAAAATTTCGACTTTTGGTGTAGATAGCCGTCGCAGAGAGCGATCGTATTGGTTTGTAGTGAGGACTTTAGTCCTTTGATGATGCGGACTAAAGTCCTCACTACGAACCAATTTGACTGTGGGTGTTGCAATTCACAAGTAACTCTGCTATTCTCTAAAAAAGACCTATCGGTCTGTCGGTATCGCTCAAAATGTCAAAAGCCCAAGAAACCAGAGAAAAAATTCTCAGGGAAGCCGCAGCACTGTTCAATCAGTACGGCTACTCGGGTTCTTCTATGTCTGACATCATGCGCGTTACAGGCTTGCAAAAAGGAGGAATTTACAACCACTTCCAGAGCAAAGACGAACTAGCCTTGCAAGCCTTTGACTTTGCCACCGAATGTATGCGGAAACAATATATCGGGGCTTTGAAAGGAAACAAAAATGCGATCGATCGCCTAAAAGCTATGGTATCAATATTTAATAAATTAGCCGAAAATCCTCCCATACCTGGCGGCTGTCCCCTGTTAAATACCGCAGTTGAAAGCGATGACGCTCATCCAGCCTTGCGCCAGCGGGCGCAAATAGCAATGGACAGTTGGCGTGCCTTGATTTGCAAAATAATTGACAAAGGAATTGCCAAAGGTGAGGTGCGAGAAAATGTCGAAGCTGATGCAGTCGCAACTATTGTGATTTCAACGTTGGAGGGAGCGATAATGATGAGCAAACTTTACGGAGATGCGATTCACATCAAAAGAGCAATTGCTCACTTGCACGCCTATCTCGACAATCAACTTTAGAGTCTGATATTTTTTTTTCAACAAAACAGACCGTTCGGTCTTAAATCTGTACCCTCTCAATTCATCTCAGGGAAAGCTAGAAGAAACTTATGTCAAAATCGGTGAATAAATCTTTAGCGATAGCCTGTTATTCAGGAAGTTTCAAAGGAGCATTCATACACGGTGTATTGAGCGCATTTGAAATAGCTGGACTTCGAGCAAATGCTTACGCGGCTGCATCTTCATCCGTTATTCCCTGTAGTATGGCAGCCATTGGCAGAGTAATAGATGTGGGTGCGAACTATTGGCAAAAATTAGCGCAACTACTCAAACAGGATAACATCGGCATGAGTCAAATAGTTATCCAGAGCATTGCTGATTTTGCTCCTGTAATTTGCGAGCAACTATTCCAAACAGAATCACCCGAACTGTTTATTGCTACCAGTGCTGTAATTACAGCAGAAGCGACGGCAGAAACTCAAAGTACAAAAGCCAAGAGACTAGGGCGACAACTGCTCGTATCTACTGCCAAAAAAGACAAGAGTTGGATCGATAAAAATTTGCGTCTAGCTTTATTTGGTAGTGCTAATTATAGCAGCAGATTTCACATGAATGCCTCTAACTTTAAGGAAGTTGCCTATGCTTCAACACGAATGCTCCATGGTTGGGATATTCCCGCTTGGATTGCCGACAAACCTTATGTCGATGCTTCCTACACCTGCTTGTGTCCAGCATTAGAAATGGTTGATATTGGATACAAGGAAGTGATTGCCATTGCTAACGAACCAGGTTTACTCTATCGAGATATCTGTCAAATAGAACCACTTCCTAATGTTTGGAAAAATACGTCTATTCGTACTATTCAGCCAGATTTAGATCCCAAAATATTGGGTGTGGATTTCACAAGCGCAACAGCAGAAGGACTTATGTCACTCTATCGCCACGGAGAGGAAAAAGGACGAGAATTTTTAAATAACAGTAAGAGAGCTTCATAACTTGACATTGGAGGAGACAACAAAAATGAACGTTGAAAATAAACCGCAACAGACTTGGCTGCTAATTGGACTCACAATCAATCTAGTTGCTACCATCCTTCATTACACAGACAATTTCATCTTTTTTACCAACTACCCTGCACCTGCCGGGATGCACCCCCAGCACGTCTGGATTGCTTGGCTGATATTAGTACCATTTGCTGTAATTGGTTACATTCAATATGCAAAGGGTAATTTCTGGGTGGCATATTCCTGCTTGTGTGTTTGGGCGCTAACGAGTGTAGGGGGAATTGCACATTACTTTTTTGAATCTATGTCGGCTTTTTCACTGAAAATGCACATCTTTATTTGGTTTGAAGAATTGACGGGATGTTTGCTGCTAGGTTTTATATTTTGGTCGTGCTTAATTCTTCAAGAATGGCGTAAGGAAAAGTTTGTAGATTGAAATTTTCAGGACTTACGCAACATTTCACAACGTCAATTCTCGCAAATTTTTACTAGCTTTATGAATTACTCAACAGTTGCCGATTCCGATCGCCTTCGCCTGATTACTATTCCGATCAGCCACTACTGCGAAAAAGTTCGCTGGGCGCTAGACTTGCTAAAAATTCCCTACATTGAAGAAAAACACGTACCTGCTTTTCACCGCTCGGCTACCCGCAAATACGGAGGTACCAGCGTTCCAGTTTTAGTTACAAAATCTGGCAATTTTACCGATTCAACAGATATTTTGCATTATTTCGATACCATAAGTTCATCAGGTTTTCGCTTGTATCCAGAAGCACCAGAATTGCGCCGAGAAGTGGAAGAATTGGAAGAGTTGTTTGATACGAGATTGGGGGTAGATATTCGTACTTGGGCATATTTTTATCGCTTGAACGATCGCAAAACGATGCGAAAAGCTTGGTGCAAGGGGGCGCCCCTGTTTGAGCGAGTGGGATTTGAAATAGCTTTTCCGTTTATTAGCGCCAAAGTGCGGCAACTCTACAGCATAACAGCAGAGTCAGCAGCTTTTTCGCTGCAAGGGATTCGGGAAGTTTTCGAGATAGTGAATCAAAGATTAGCAGACGATCGCCCTTATTTAGCTGGCGATAATTTATCGGCGGCAGACTTGACTTTTGCCGCCTTAGCTGCTCCTGTGTTGCAGCCCCTCGAACATCCGGTTTTGGTGGCTAAAATTGAGGAATTGCCGATCGATATGGCATCAGTAATTAGAGAATTGCAGGCTACTGCTGCCGGAAATCACGCACTCCGCTTGTACCGAGAGCAACGGCACATTAAATAACAACAAAATGAGTCATTTTCTTGCTGTCTGCATGATGAAAGAGATAGGTTAATCCAGTGCCGTTGATTGGTAATTAATTAATTAGGCTTTCAATCTGCTGAGAGATTGTTTAAGATTGTGTTCATGGCATTGTTGATTGCAGCGAAATCTCTCTCTCTTAGCAACATTTCCTCTGGTTTCTGAATATACTTGCCCTCAACCAATTCATCTGCACAGTTTTGAATAATTTGCTGCACGGTGTCTTTGGTTGATTCGAGGTGAAACTGTAAACCTAATACTTTTTCGTTATATACAAACGCCTGGTTCTGACACCCTGCGCTGTATGCTAGGCGAATCGCACCTTTTGGTAAGTCAAATGTATCGCCGTGCCAATGAAAGACTGTAAGCTGCTTTGGCAGTGAATTAAAAACCGCAGAATTTTCAGCCTCATCGGTCATTTTAATCGGAAACCAACCAATTTCTTTCTGCGGCCCCGCATAAACTTTTGTACCTAAAACATCGGCAATTAATTGCGCTCCCAGGCAGATGCCAATGACTGTTTTATCCTGTTGAATGGCTTGCTCAATAAACTGTTTCTCCTCCGTCAGCCAAGGGTATTTATCGTCTTCATAAATATTCATCGGCCCGCCCATGACAATCAGCCAATCAATATCTTTAACTGAAGGCAAAGGCTCGTTATTATAGAATCTGGTGGCTGACAATGAGTGATTTTGAGCGATCGCCCACGGTTCAATTCTGCCTAGCCCTTCAAAAGCAACGTGCTGTAGATAATGAATCTTCATCCGACCACTCCTGCAAAATCATAAAGCTAATATTACATCTTGTATGTAGGTTGTATCCGTAGCGCCGTGTTAAGTAATATCAAGCCCGTTAAATCGAAAAATCGTCAAATTCTCTCCGCACCGACGCCTCTCGCCAACTCCCCAAATCGCAACCCGCAAATCCCTCTTGCAGAAAGTACCACAAACGTGATAATGTTGAAGCTTGTGTCCAAATAACACCAGTCCATGCCAAAACTCAAAACTCGCAAAGCAGCCGCAAAGCGCTTTAGAGCGACCGGCACCGGTAAAATTGTGCGCCGCAAAGCTTACAAAAGCCACTTGCTTTCACACAAAAGTTCAGCTCGCAAAAGCCGTCTCTCTAAGCTGGTCGTCATCGACGAAACCAATGATGATAACGTGCGGTTAATGCTTCCATACTTGTAAAGTTTAACGGAAATTAAAGATGACACGGGTAAAACGCGGTAATGTCGCCAGAGCGCGCCGCAAAAAAATTCTCAAGTTAGCCAAGGGTTTCCGCGGCGCACAGTCCAAACAGTTCCGCACAGCTAACCAGCGGGTGATGCAGGCCCTGCGTAACGGTTATCGCGATCGCAAAAAACGCAAACGCGATTTCCGGCGCCTGTGGATTGCTCGGATCAATGCTGCATCCCGCCAACACGGCACGAGCTACAGCAGGCTGATCGGCAACATGAAGAAGGCCAACATCGAAATCAACCGCAAAATGCTGGCACAAATGGCGATCGTTGACCCCGCAACATTCGGTAAAGTCGTGGAAATGGCCAATCGAGCCGGTTCGTGAAAGCTTGAATAGTTTTCCGACAGAAGAAAGCAGAAGTAGGAAAGATTTAGCTATCTGCCAGAGAAGGAAAACTCCTGATAAATTTAGGAGGTTGAGACTCATTTTCCTTCTTTGTTCTTACTTCTGGATTCTTGATTTTTCAGAAATTGCGATCGTCCCGGTCGATCGCCCATTTCGTGTTTTTTATATAGTTGCCAAGGCAAACTTCACAGATTGCTAGCGGATTAAAATAAATAAAACCTTCCACCAACCTACCTAATAAAAAAAACATGGATAGTAATTTGCTGATTGTTTACCTGTCAGTTTTGCTGGCTATACTCGGCAGCACTTCCTGGTTTGTTGTGCGCCAGATTTTCAAAACTCGGAAGCTGGAAATGTCTTTGGAACGCTTAGAAAATAAGCTGACCACAGAAAAAGGAACAGCACAGGAATACTACGAGTTAGGCAGTATCTATGTAGATAAGAAACTTTACTCCCAGGCGATCGTACTGTTTCAAAAAGCCCTGAAAACCAAAGACTTAGAAGGCGAAGAAGATCTAGCCTTTCTTTACAACGCCCTAGGTTTTGCCCACTTCGGCCAAGAACAGTACGACATCGCGATCCGCCAGTACAAAGAAGCCCTGAAGTTGCAGCCCGACTACGTTACATCTCTCAACAATCTCGGTCACGCCTACGAGCGCAAGAAATTAACCGCTCAAGCCTTGGAAATGTACGAACAAGCTCTCACCTGCGATCCAGACAATGCCACTGCTAAAAAGCGAGTAGAGTCCCTCAGGAAGCGTTTGGTAATCTATAATTGAGGGCCGGTGTCAAGAGCAATACAGATCCCGCAAACCTGGTTTCATTCAGAAACCGGGTTTTTTCTTCCCACAATCAAAGAGACTCGACTATCGAACACCTTAATGAGTTAGTTTTTAAGAACAGGAATTCACGCACTGCGAGCGATCGCACGCGATCCCAACAGTTTAAACTACTGTCTAGATCGAAGCAGTGCCTGCAACGCCGGTCAGTCCTAAACAATTGAAGGAGGAGAACGTAGTGACATCAATTCTCGTTGTCGAAGATTCGTGGTTGACTCGCAGGGTAATCTGCAAAATCCTGCGAGCAGAAGGATACGAGACTTGGGAAGCATCGAGGACCCCAAACTGTATGCTCTTAGATTTGCTGATGCCGGAAATGGAAGGTCGGGAAGTCCTGCAAGCCATGCGCTCACGAGGATATAAAATTCCAGTCATCGTCATTACCGCAGATATTCAAGCAACCACCAAATCCGAGTGCATGGAACTCGGAGCCCTGGCAGTCATTCACAAAATGCCCAACTCAGACGAACTGATCGGGTGGATCAAAAAAGCTCTCAGTGCCAGCGAGGAGAGCGCCCCATGAAATTAAGTGCTCGACAGCTCGATGCTTTGCAGGAACTCGTCAACATCGGGATCGGTCAAGCAGCAGGGATTTTGAACGACATGATCGAATCTCCCATTCGCTTGCAAATCCCCTACCTCCAAATCCTATCTCCCGCCGACGTGCAAGCACAATTAGAGCAGCACCTCAACGGCGAACAAATCGCCGCCGTCCAGCTCAAATTTACTGGTTCCTTTGGCGGTATAGCCCAGCTAGTCTTTCCCACCAACAGCGCGGCCATGCTGGTGACGATGCTGACAGGGGAAGAAGTCGGAACTCACGACCTAGATTCAGTGAAAATTGGTACGCTGAGTGAAGTGGGAAATATTGTAATCAATGGGGTCATGGGTGCCATCAGCAACGTACTTCAGCAGCGCCTGAACTACTCCATTCCTAATTACACCGAAGGGACGATCGCTACTTTGCTGACATCTGGCGGTTTGGCTGCTGATACAGTTGTTTTATTAGCCCAGACCCGTTTCATTATTGAAAAGCTTCACATTCAAGGAGATATCATCCTCATTTTCAATGTCAGTTCTTTTGACACCTTGTTGGCTGCGATCAATCAACTTGCCGGGGGTCTATGATCCAAGAGAGCAAAACTATTGAGGAAAAGTTTGGAGTTCTCGACAGCGTACCAGTCGGCGCCTGCCTGCTGCGAGATGATTTTGTGGTGCTGTTTTGGAATACCTGTCTCGAAGACTGGACGAAAATTCCCCGCGACCAAATGTTGGGAACCAAGATCACAACTCATTTTCCTCACCTGAGCCAGCTCAAGTACGCAAACCGCTTCCAGCAAATCTTTGCAGGAGGCCCGCCAACAATTTTTTCTTCTCAAATTCACAAGCACCTGATTCCGGCAACTTGGCAAGACGGCCAGCAGCGCATCCAGCAAACTACTGTGACGGCTGTCCCTGCACTCTCACCGGGCGTTGCCGAACTGGATATTGCCGGCTTGGTTCGATCGACTGTGGAGTTGGAACCCGAAGGTATAGTGGGACAAGGAGAAGCTGTTGGTGCCGCATCGCCCTCAAACTTTAAGACTTCAATTTCGCCTTACGGCTTTGTGGCATCAAACTGCCAATCGTTTTACGCCCTGTTGGTGATTCAAGACGTAACCGACCTCACCCACCGCATCCAAGCTTACCGCACGATGCGAGATCAAGCTTTGGAAGAAGTGGAAGTGCGCCAGCGGGTGGAAGCAGAATTGCGCGAGAGCCAGCATTTCATCCAGCAGATTGCCGATGCGGCGCCTTATTTGCTCTACATTTACGACTTGACCGAACAGCGCAACGTCTACGTCAACGGTCAAGCTTCTAAGCTGCTAGGCTACACTCCCCAAGAAATTTTACAGATGCAAACAGCTTTGTACTCGAGTTTGGTGTATCCAGAAGATTTGCCGAGGCTCGGAGCCCACCTGCAAAAATTTCCCTCAGCCGCAGACGGGCATATTTTGGAGTTGGACTATCGGCTCCAACACCGATCGGGCGAATGGCGCCACTTTCGCTGCCGCGATCAAGTGTTCGCCCGCACAGCAGAGGGCGAGCCCAAACAAATTTTCGGCACTGCTCAAGATATTACCGAGTACAAGCAGGCAGAAGAGGCGCTGCGACAGCAAAACGAACGGGAACTGCTGATGGCGACGATTACTCAGCACATCCGCCAGTCTCTGGATTTGGGCGAAGTGCTCAGCACGACAGTGACAGAAGTGCGCCAGTTCCTGATTGCCGATCGAGTGATGATCGTCCGCTTTAACCCCTGTACGGGCAGTCACTGCGCTGCACCCGCCACGGGGGCGGTAACGGTGGAATCTGTAGCACTCAACTGTCGGCCGATGCTGGGAGAAACCCTGGAAAATTTCTGTTTTGACGAGTTCTATCTTGAAGCCTACCAACATCGGGCGATCCGGCCGATCGCCGATATCTCGGCCGCGGATTTACCGCAATATCAAATTGACTTGCTGGCGCAATTTGAGGTGAGAGCTTATTTGGTAGTGCCTTTAGTGCAAGGGGAGGAATTGTGGGGACTGCTGATGGCCCACCAGTGCAGTCCCCGACAGTGGATGCAGTTGGAAGTCGAGTTACTGTCGAATCTGGCCGCTCAGTTGGCGATCGCGATCAAACAAGCAGAACTCTACCAGCAGTTGCAAGCAGCCAACCTCAAGTTAGAGCGTTTAGCAACTTTAGATGAACTCACGCAGTTAGCAAACCGCCGCCGGTTCGATCAGTATTTAGACAGGGAGTGGCGCCGACAAGCGCGGGAACAAACTCCTCTGTCCCTAATTTTGTGCGATATAGATTCTTTTAAAAGTTACAACGATACCTACGGACACCCAAAGGGAGACGAGTGTTTGTGGCAAGTCGCCCAGGCGATCGGGCAAGCAATTAATCGCCCTGCCGATTTAGTAGCTCGCTACGGAGGCGAAGAATTTGCAGTTATTTTGCCGAATACGGCGAGTGAAGGGGCCGAGCTGGTAGCCGAACACATACAGCTCAAAATCGCAGCTTTACAGATTCCTCACGCTGGTTCTCAGGTGAGCAACTACGTCACTGTCAGTCTGGGGATAGCGACTATGGTTCCTGTCTCTGAATCCGAAGCCTCTATGGCGATCGACGCAGCCGACGCAGCACCGAGTACGGTTCCTGCATCTAAATCCCCAGCCTCGATATTGATTGACGCAGCCGACGCAGCGCTGTACCAAGCCAAAGACGCAGGGCGCGATCGCATCCAAGTGTACCAGGCAGACCCTCCCACAGCCAAGACCAACGGCACAGCCCCTCCCGTGCGCCCGGTTGACTTTTCCCTACCCAATACTAATTTCCCCTCACCCACAAGCGCTTGACTTCTGCCAATATTTGTGAATTCGGAATAGACACTAACCCGAATCCGGCACTAATACCATTAAATATTTTAGATTTTAGATTTTAGATTTTAGATTTTAGATTTTAGATTTTAGATTTTATAACCCACATTCCGCAGATGTGGGTCGGATTTTTTTATCAGTTGTGAAAACTTGGAAGCCAAACGCTTTTGGGCTGAAATTATGCAGTGTTAGCC
>RDYN01000173.1 GCA_004293365.1 Oscillatoriales cyanobacterium
TACCTTTATGGCTCTTATCCTTCTTTGAGTGGTAGCGGGAGCGTTTATGCTTTCGATGTTGAGGAAATGATTAAAACTCTGGACAATCCCGGTCAATTCAAAATTGATAGTCTTGACAGGGGTGTTAAGTCTCCTTTCTTCAATGCTACTACGGCGAGGTCTGTGACTGCGGCTGATTTCACAAGGGTTCCTATTGATGATATAAATCCGGCAATTAGTATTGCTGCTGACTATGGGATTCTTCAGGAGAACCGACCTGCTAATCAGTTTACTTATGGGGTGCCGTTGGGTACAAAACGCGCACCAGTCGGTACTGGAGGTAATTTACGGGATTTGAGTTCTGCACCGACTGACTGGCTGAATTTGAAGGGGCCTGGTGCAACTACAAGTGACCTGACTCCTACTTTTCAATGGCAGTTTGCTCCGGGTTGGGAGGATGTGAAAGAGGTTAATCTTTTTGTCAGTACCTTCGATAAAGGGGAGGGTTTGTTGCCAGAGGATAGGTGGGAGGATCTCGCCAATATCCAAAATCCAAACTTCAATAATCTCAGCCCACAGCAGCAGCAAAACTTGCTAGCAAAATGGAACTCCCAGTTCGGCACTTTAGACTATAACCCCAACCGCATCCTGACAGCGACTTGGAAGCCCGGTCAAGGCTGGGTGGGGCTTGGTGGTCTACCCCTTGACCCTTCAAACACCAATACCCAGTTCACGCTGCCCGATAATCGGACTCTGACGGCTGGTCAGACTTATCATTGGGCTGTTGAAGCTTTGAGCAAGGATGGAAAGCGAAATCTTGATGTTGGGCAGTTCAAAACATCGCCACCGCCTGCTCTGGGCGGCAACAGCACTTTCAGCAGCGTCACTGTACTGACCCACGGTTTTAAGCCTCCGGTCATTACCGGACCAGGGATTCCCAGCGAATTCTACAAAATGGCTGACAGCATTGCTACTACTGGGGGTGAAGGATTGCTCATGCGCTACGACTCGCCCACAGGTGACTGGGTTCCGGTCAATAAATATGGGCAAGTCAAGAGTGATTTTTTTAGTAATTCAACTTATTTTCCTAATGGTTTTGACTCTTCAGCTCCCAGTTATCGCACTGCTTTGTCGAGCTATATAGCTCCCTACCTCCAAGCCAACAAACCATTAGTGCTTCTGCCTGACTGGTCTCAAAATAATGAGTCAGCTATTCCCGATTCTGGCTTCACGGAGGGAGCAGCAGATAGTTTCTTTGCTTCGCTAGTGCAGCTAGATCAGTCGCTAGGAGGTGGTGCTAACTTCGACAGCCAAGGGAATTTTGTTCGCTCTCAGGGGGCAATTTTCAATTCGCCACTGCACTTTGTTGGCTTCAGTCGGGGGACTGTGGTCAATAGCGAAATCATTCAGCGTGTAGGGACTTACTTCCCTCTAGCTGGCGGGAAGGAGAATTCTCTGTTTCGCGACCTCCAGATGACTACATTAGATCCTCATGATTTTGACCAACCAAGTTTTTCGGTACAGTTACCATTTCTAGGAGAAGCGGGATTTGCAGATTTCCGCGAACCGAAGGTTCAGGTTTGGAAGAATGTGACTTTTGCGGACAACTACTACCAAACGGTGCCCAGGCTCGACCAAGGCATTCCACAAATTCCTACGCTGACACCTGCGGGTCGAGACATTCCCAATTTGAGCGGGCCCGATGCTCTGCGAACAGAGATTAGAGCAGGTCTCAAATTTCCCAGAAACAGTGCGGGGGAACTTCTAGGGAAGCCTGACGAAACGGTTTTCTTGGGTACTCGACGCAATGCTGATGGTTATGAAAATAGTTTACCTGGGTTTACGAAAGACGATCTCGCTGGGGGAACGCACGGGAGAGTCCTGACGTGGTATGCGGGGACTGCTGACCTAGGACTAACTGAGTATCGCCAAAATTCTTCTAGTACGCAACCTGTTGACCCGATCTCGCGGCGTCGGGGTGATGGGCATTACGAGCAACTATTTGACAGAGACTTTTCTTTCAGTGGAACTCCTCAAGACCCTCGTGTCAACCCCTGGTACACGCCTAAATATAGCGGGCAACCTAACTTTTCTCTGGGTGCTGCTAATGCTCCTAATGAGGGTATTGGTACTGGTTGGTTCTATTCTGTTCTTGGAGGTGGGTTGACTAAAGATCCGAATACGGGTGCGATCGCTAATTTACGACCGACTAATAATGTCGAGCGCGTGCCACTTTCTTTTGACAATACAGCAGAAAGCAGGATGCGGGGAGATTTTGCGATTCCTACTCTTTTTGGTGGCAATTTTGATGCTGTTTTTAATCCGCGTAGTTTGTTCCGAAATGCGATTTCTGATGCGATTCCTGGTTGGTCTTTTCACGGCGGTACGTCAAATATTGCGTCGCCGACAAGTAGGTTAGTTGATTGGAGAGATATTCCCGCACTTAACATACCTCGTAACATCAGGAATCAGAATAGAAACATATCACTAAATTACCTGGAACAGGTGGGCATTACTGAACCTAACTATGCCTTGAAATTAACATCGGGAGATAGCATCACACACAATCGCTTTGTCGTGCCTGACTGGGGAACTTTGCGATTTAATCTTCATGTACCTGAACTCAGCGGCGGGCAGTTAAACGTTTCTATCCAAGGCGATGCACCTGGTTATGAAAATTATCAACCCATAGGTAACATTGACCTAAGAGTAGCCGATGGTCGAGTTAATCCAGGTGATTTAGCAGAAAACGCTTATCCTATAGGCTATGCTGATACTGACACTAACCGCATTGGTTCTGGTAATTTAGGGTTTGAAACTTTCCACGTTGATGTACCTGAAGTGCTGCGAGGCAAGTCAGCTAAGCTTAAGTTTGAGTTGGAAGGGAATGATACAGTTTATCTTGATGATGTTTTCTTTAAGAGCACTCATCTCATGTTTGGTAATCCTACTTTAAACGGACAAGAAGCTAGACCTGATGCTGCGAACAATGCCAACAATTATCTGATTGAAAAGCCACAGTATTCGCTCTCTTATAATGAGAGTAACAAAGGTTCTAATTGGGTGAGTTGGCAGCTCAACAAAACGTGGTTGGGCGATCTTGGAGCACCAAATAATGATAGTCTAGATCCTTACGATTCTTTCCCTTGGAGGTCAGATAGCGCACTTCCCAGTGAATTAGATACAACCGAGGGAGGGGAATACGGACGTAGTGGTTTTGACCGAGGTCACTTGACTGCTAGAGAACAGCGTAACAGAACTCAGAAAGATCAGCTTGCTACCTTCTTGACAACGAACTTACTGCCACAAGAACCAGGGCAGAATCAAAGAGGAGCATGGCGACAGCTAGAAGCCTTTAGTAGGACAATTGTTTTGAATCGTGGTTGGGAATTGTATAACATTGCGGGTGGATATGGATCGTTAAATGGCGAATTGCCATTCGATCACCCCTTCAATAATTTCTTCAATAATCAAAAGTACATTAATGTTCCTGAATTGATGTGGAAAGTGATTGTACCTCTAAAACCTGGACAAGGTATAGCAGATGTAACAGCAAATACACCTGTAATAGCTGTCACGCTACCTAATTTTCCACCTTATCCCGGTACAAACACGCGAATACAGTGGTTTGATATGGAAAACATAACTACTGTTGACAGGATTGAAGAACTTACAGGTCTTGACCTTCTCTCCAACCTCCCAGATGAAATTGAAAATATATTGGAGAGCCGATCCTATATTGGTCCAGTGACAGTTGATGATTTTCCAAATGTAGTTACCTAAGTTTTGGTAGTAGCTAACACTTGGCAATAACTGCTTAACTAGCGAGGGGGAATCAATTCTTCCTCGCTATTTTTAATACAGAAAACTTATTTACTGACAATGGTCATTCCTAATACTGCCATCTGGCATAGTTGTATTACACAAAATTGCGCCCCTAATTCTGTCAATGTTAGCCAGCTCTAAATTGATGAAAGATTCACTTAAGTCTACATTTGTTAGATTAGCTCCCACTAGCAAAGGCTCATAGAATTTGGTATCTCTTAAGCAAGCCCCTGTTAAATTAGCATTGCAAAGAGCGCTGTCTGCGAAATGAGCATTGCTCAAATTAGCACCGCTCAAGTCAATCCCTTCCAACATAGCTTCAACTATACTTGCCCCGCTGAGGTTAGCTCTACTTAAGTTGGCATAGTCTAAGTCGGTACAATCCAAGATTGCCCCACTTAAGTCAGCTCCACTCAGATCGATTCGGCATAATTCGGCATAATATAAATTAGCATTGCTAAGATTGACCCCCGATAGGTCAGCTTCAGCTAGCTTAGCCCCATCAAGTTGAGCATCGCTTAAGTTAGCACCGCTGAGATTAACAAGACTCAGATTTGCTCCAGTCAAGTTAGCACCGCTGAGATTGATACCGCTCAAGTCATTTTGACCTGGTTCTAGGTCTTCGACGTATGTCACGTCAGCAACGTTTAAGTTAGCACGACTTAAATCAACTCCAGGGAAATCCCTCTCTCCCGCAGCGTAGCGCCTATATAGTTCTTCAACGTTCATGTTTTTTCCTCCCTCTATTTAGAATATCAGTTTATACTATCAATATGGCAAGACTTTGCCAATGTCTGATGCTAGTTGTCTGCATTTAATTTGCACTTTTGAATACTGAGGAATTAATTTCAATTAATCTCCCTTAGAAATAACTAAAAAGATGACGAGTCTTAGTGAACTTTACGTGAGAACTACTGGGTTAACTAATCAACTAGAAAGGCTAGTCATTTTTTGAAGCATGAATCCTCCCTCTCCCTTCTCCTCCTTTCTTCGTGGATCGCAACGAGTAATTTAGGTGTCTAAGAACTCATATCCGTAGGGAAAGACATCCATTCTGGCCTTGCTCAAATCAACCCCGGTCAAATTGGCTCCTTCAAGCAAAGGGCTGCCTAATAAAGCATCATCCAGTATAGCTCTGGTCAAATTTGCATTAATAAGGGGAGCTTCGATAAGGTTCGCTCTGCTCAAATCAGCTTCAGTTAAATCTGCTCCCTCCAAAATACAATCAGCTAAATTCGCTTCAGTTAAATCTGCTCTACTCAAATCGGCATTTTCCAAGGTCGCTCCGCTCAAAGCAGCTCTACTTAAATCGGCTCCACTAAGATTGGCTCCTTTGAGTTCAGCACAGACAAAGTTAGCTCCTCTCAAGTTGGCGTTGCTCAAGTTAATTTCGGGAAGGTAGGCGCGGACAAGCTTTACAGCACTCAAATCAACTCCGCTAAAATCTTTTTCTCCAGCAGCGTACCTCTCGAGCAATTCTTTAGCATCCATAACTCTCCTCCTAAATCTCTATTACGATTATAGATCCTATTGTTAGTAGTTCTCCATAGGATAGGTGGCTGGTTTCACGATATGATTCGATTGCAACCGTCATTACAGATACTCCCATCAGGCATAATAGTGCGACAAAAAATAGCCCCTCCTCTCTCAATAAGATTCGGGTTAACAGGCTTAACGGCAGCATATCTTAGGTAGGGATCGAAGATGTACATATCATCAAGATAAGCATCTTTAGCATCTCTAAAATCAGCATCTGCCAAGTTAGTACCATCAAAATCAACTTCATTCATATTGGTATTTCTGAATATACTTCTCGATAGGTTAGCGTAGAGAAGGCGGACATTAGAAAGGCAAGCACCATTAAAAATTGCATCTGTTATATTGGCACACATCAGATTGACTTCACTTAAGTTAGCCTCGATCATATTCACAGCACTCAAGTTGGCATTTTCCAAAACAATATCCCTTAAATCAATACCCTCTAAATTGGCACCGCTCAAATTGATGTGTATCAGCCCACTTTCTTCAATATAAGAATTTCTCAAATTAATACCGCTCAAATTGGCATTACATAGATCAACCCTTCTCAAGTCAACACCTTCAAAATCTCTTTCACCATCAGCATATCTTCTAAGTAATTCTTCAGCCTCCATAACTTTAACCCTTAATTTGTAATCGGTTGATAGTGTTAATAATACCGCTTTCCCAGTCAAGAATCTATTGGAAATACTTGGGATAGCCTTCCTTATTGAATGTCATCAGCTCAACAGACGGCACATCAACAGTAATGATAGCCCCCGGTGCCTTAAAGCAAGACACAGCAGTGAGCATTGCCCCAGTCAACCTTCCAAACTTGTCCCTACCGCTACCACCGGGATTTGAATTTGCAGGAGCCTTCAACTTAAACTTTAGCGATAACTCCCTGAATATACCCGCCCAGTTGGCAATACCAGCACCCGCCGGATTAGCACCTGGA
>RDYN01000032.1 GCA_004293365.1 Oscillatoriales cyanobacterium
AATTTTCATAGCTCGCTGTGGCAGCGCTTAAGCTGTCCCCATCACCAGATAGCATCAAATGTGGCTAGTTCTTGCACGAACTTTCATGAAGCTTTTTAAACCCAACGCCGGTACTGCCCCGGTTCGCCACAAAAAAATTATAACACTGGGGATTCATTTAAGTTAATACAATTATTCGATCGCTGGGAAAGCTGAGTGGCAATTGGTGTCAACTGAATCTTGAAAGCTGACAAAATCTCGCTTTTGTCCGAGGCCAGATCCCCCTAAATCCCCCTTAAGAAGGGGGACTTTGATAAGAAGGGGGACTTTGAGCGCGCCTCCGGTTCCCCCGACTATCCGAGGGAGTAGCGGTTGACTTTGAGTACCTCTTGTCCCCCCCGACCTAAGGGGGGCTAGGGGGGATCGGAGGCCTTAATCGTCCAACCCTAGTCTGGGAGCACGTTTTAGCTTCAGTTAGATCGATCGACCCGATAATGCAAAAACACCTCACCTCCCACCTGTTTAACCGCCAAAAGTTCCAATTTCGGCGCTAAATCCGCCAAAAAACCTTTCCCCTCCACAGGAGTCGGTGCATCCGCGCCGCCCAAAATTAACGGACAAACCGTCAGCCAAAGTTCGTCTACCAAGCCCGCAGCCACCACAGACGCGACGAGTTTTCCGCCTCCCAGAATCGCCAACCGTTTGATACCCAAGCTGGCTAGCTGTTGAAACGCATCAATCCAATCAATCTCTCCCTCGATGGTGTTGGCGGTTAAAGTGCGATCGAACTTACCGATTGCATCATTGTCAATAAGCCTTTTATGAACAGGCATCTTGCCTGTTCCACAAGACAATTCATCTATTGTGGAACGGGCATCTTGCCCGTTGCTGACATCTGCATCGTTTCCAGTTAGCAGCCACCGAGGCACCGGTTGCTGGAAAAATCGCAAGTTTGGGTCAAATTGGCGCGATCGCGAACACACAATTTGCACGGGTTGTGGGGGCTTCCCTGCGAGTTCCCGCTGTTTGAGCAATTCCGGCGAAATCACTCGCATCGTCGTTCCATAGGCTTGTAAAGTGCCGTTGCCGAACAAAACGGCATCGTTTGCTGCGACTTGTTGTTCGAGGTGGGCTTTGTCGTTGGCTGAACCGAATCTCGCGGGCGATCGCACTGCATCGGCAATTTTACCGTCGGCACTGATCGCGAGTATTACTGTTGTGTAAGGTCGATCGATCTTATCTGTCATTAATTTATGAAAGTTTCTCGCTCCATCATAGTTTAACTCAGTAACTTCACGCATATAAACCGTATTATTGTTACTTGTACTTAAGTAATAATAGCATCTGAAAATCGCTCTCAAGTTGCGCTTTTGACATAATTAAGTTTATCCATACTCACCTGCTTAACAACTAGGGTTATAATACTTAAAATTACCAATTTCCCTCAAATTATATAAAACATAAAGATGGATTATTTAACCTGGAATAATTCAATAGCATTTCATTTCTTTAAACCAGAAATGGCGGGGAGTACCGTTCACCTGTATGTCACAGAGAAACTAATAACGGATATTGGTCAAGAAAGCGGTGCTGATTTCTCAGATTTTATTGCAGCTATCAAAACGGGGCCTCCTGGGGTGACAAGGCAGGGTTTGTGCGTGAAAGCCTTACAAAGCCGGGATAATTGGCAGCAGCGAGAATTAGACTATCCGCCTTATATCGCTTATTTAGCGCTATTTGTCTTAGCAGCCGGTATTGAAGGAACTTTTGCCGCCCATTCCTACTATCCGCGCTTGCGAACATTACTAGGCGAAGAACCTACTACAGGGCAGTATCCTTCATTTAACCGGATGTCGGAACTATGGGAAGATTTAGAAAAGTGGTCTGATCGAGATAAATCTGGCGAATTGGGTATCTTCAACAGCACCAGTATTGGCAAGAGAAATCACATTGGACTGCCGCTTGCACAAACTCTTCTGACTGAGGAAGAACGGCGCGCCCTCCCTGCTATTTTTGCCGCTGCTGACTTAGATCCTACTTCACCTCCAGCCGAGGAAGCGATCGCGCGTTTGTTAGCCAAACACGGGCGCAAACAACTGCGAAAACGGACGCTGGACTTGTTAAAAGAAACCAGAGACAGCGAAGAACTTCGTCAAGCATTGCTCGAATGGATTATTGATGAATTGCACGATTGGGATGGAACTGCTGAACTTTCAGATAAAAAGCAGATTTACGGAATGTTGAGATTGTGCTGCCAACTCGATTCAACTGCCAAACGCGCTACCCTAAGCTTGCGTTGCAGTACAAAACACGAATTTCCCGAAGACGATTTGTTGTTATTTTTAGAAGATAATTCTCGCTCGTTTTCTTGTTCCGAATATAGCGGCGTTTGGTCTTTACCTTTGATATCTGAGTCAGACGCAAAAACGGTTGCTGCTTCAGAGTTTGATTGGTTGCGAGGTGTAAAAATGCGATCGGCTGACGGTAAATGGTGTTTGAAACTGCCAGCATCGCCCATTCGAGTATTCGTTAGTGGAGATACTGAGGGATTGCCCAATTTCGTCGAAGTGCGGCAGATTCCCACTCAAAAGCCATTTTATTTAGCTGCCCATCAAGAGTGTTTGGAATTGCTGACAATCTGGGGAGAATTGAGCTGTCAAGGCTTTGAAAAGTTGCAGATTTCAGATGGTTTGCCCGGTGAATGGCACTTCTTCAAAGCAGCGGCGGCTTGCAGTGACGACCTAATCAAAGATAAATACCCAATTTTAGCTTTTTCTACTAATTTACGGCTAGAGTTAGATGGAGGAATCCGCCTGGAAAGAGGCAATAAATACTTTAAGTTTGCCCCGCCAAAATTAATTTTACTAGCGGGCAGCGAATCAATCAAAGTATATTGCAACAATCAGCTATTAGATGGCACGAAATCAACAGGTTTTTATGAACTGCCTGCTGATATTCCAGCGGAAACAAAGTTGCTAATTGAAGCACGGAATGGGGAGGATATTATCAGGCGTTGTTCTCTATTATTGATAGAAAACTATTCTTTACCATCCGAAATTTCTGCGCCACAGTTCGATCGCTTCGGGCATCGCCTGACTCGCGCAGATAATGAGAGCGCGGGCGTTGCAGGTGCATTGGTGCGGAACGTTGATTTCCCCGACTTTAACTTCAACACTTTTTTACCAATACAAGGAAAGCAGCGGATTTTATTTGTAGGTAAAGAAGCCGGTCAAATAGCAACTTGGCCAGGGGAATCGCTGCCGACTGATTGGGAGCCTGTTTGGGCTATTTCCAAAGGCAGGCATCGCGGTCAAGTAATGTTCTGCGGCACTAATTTATCCGATTCAGCACCTGCAATATCCAAGTGCAGAAACCGCAAGAAAATGCGGGAGTGGAAAGAAATATTGTGGCACGATCGCAAGAAAATTTCTCCGCCCGATCGACCAGAACTCAAAATTTTATGGAACCATTTTCAACAGGAGGCAAAATATGTTTGAGACGAGCGAGAAACTGCTTTATGTTATTTCGGCACAAGGGAAAGTTTCTTGGGAAAATTTTAAAAAATATTTCGAGCAATTGTCGGGTTTTAAAACAGGTGAGATTGAGGAAAATACAGAGAAAAAATCCCTGAAATATCCGAGATTTGAAACAATGCGCGCCCTGAATTCTTTGGGTCATTGCGACTGGGATTTTAGCGGCGATCGCAGCAAGAGCGAGGTTTATGCAGCTCCGCCTGTATTGGTGCGGTTGCCTTGTGCTGGCTTTCCTCAAGCCATTTTAGCAGGAGCGCGATCGCCCGTTACGATCGCACAATTATCAGAGGCTTGTCAGTCGGTGGGACATCACATCAAGCTGGAAGTCACAGAACAATCCAGTGAATTAGGGCTGATACCGAAGCGAGTGGCCCTGCAAGCTGAGGATGTAGGAGAATTGAGGGCGATCGGCAATTTGCTTAAAATACCTTTTATCGAAACGCCTTCAGCCTGGTCTTTGCTGCATTTTGCCGCCAGTATTGACGATTACTTAGCTACCCTCGAATGGTCTAAAGAACCAGAACTAAACTGGCAAAGCAAAACCTTTGACCCGATTTCTTTACAATTTCAATCCATAAAAGAAACCGATCGCGCCATTCGCCTTAGCCAATACAGTCACCCATCGCGAAACATCAAAGTTTACTATCTTTGGCAAGACGGAATGTGTGCGGAAATAGACCTCGATTGGGGGAGGTACGCTGTTCTAAAAGCACTGCGGCGGAATGTTCTTATCTACGACAAACGCAGATTCACTATGGCAGTACCCGCCAGCGCTAACCTGCCGCGACTTTTAGAAAGAGCCTTAACTCTTTGTTCTGGTTGTGCAGCAAAATATGAAAAAATGCCGCGTGTTCTGCCGCAAATTCAGGGATTCAATTTATTCTCCGCTATTCCCCCTCAAATAGCAGAAATAACCGCAGCTAAATTAGGGCATACACTCTTGCAGCAATCTTTAGATATAACATAGTGAGGTAATTTATGCACGAGCCAATTAACGCTTTTAATACAATTCGCGACAACTTTCTACTTTATGTAAAAACCGCTTTCGGAACTCAATTTCCCGAAATTGAACGAGAACGGGAAAGACTGCTGCGCCAACCCGGTGCATTCCATCAAGAACCCTGGATAGAACCAATGCCGAGCTATCAAAAATCAGGTAAAACCATCCATGATTTAGATGTTTCAAATGTACCGGGATTGGATGAAACTGCCATTCAAAACTTTAAACAACTTGCGTCCTGCGGACTTGTAGGCAATTACGAACTCTACGAACACCAAATCGAAATGCTGCGGCAAGCATTAGCAGGTAACAATGCTGTAGTAACGGCCGGTACAGGTTCGGGAAAAACCGAATCTTTTCTGTTACCTTTGTTTGCTTACCTCGCGCAAGAATCAAGAAATTGGCAGCAGCCTAAAGCCGCACCAGAACACCTTAACGATTGGTGGAAAAATGAAGAATGGCAGAACAAATGCAATCCCTTCGTGAATAAAAGACGCAGTTTTAAGAAATCTTATCGCGTTCCTCAGAGAAGTCACGAACAGCGGGATGCAGCAGTTCGCGCCTTGATTTTATATCCCATGAATGCTTTAGTTGAAGACCAGCTTACCAGGCTGCGCCGCGCTTTAGATTCTCAAGCAGCGCGAGATTGGTTTCAAGATAATAGAAAAGGCAATCGAGTTTATTTTGGCAGGTACAACGGCGTTACTCCCGTACCGGGCCACGAATACACAAAAAATCGCAAACCTAATGGGAAAAAAATAGAAGAATTGCTGGAAAAAATTCAGCAAGTCCAGGAATCTGCCGATCGCGCTAGCGAACACGCCGATCGCACGGGCGATCGAGATGTGAGGTTCTTTTTCCAGCGCCTAGATGGGGCAGAAATGCGCTGCCGCTGGGATATGAAAGATGCCCCGCCAGATATCTTAATCACCAACTATTCTATGCTCAGTATCATGCTGATGCGCGAGCTCGAACGAGATATTTTTGAAAAAACAAAGGAATGGTTAAACAAAGATGGCAGCGTCTTTCATTTAATTGTTGACGAATTGCACTTATATCGCGGTACTTCTGGGACAGAAGTTGCTTATTTTCTGCGACTTTTGCTGCAACGTTTGGGGCTGCATCCCGGTCATCCAAAATTGCGGATTCTTGCTTCTAGTGCATCTTTGGAACCAGACGATCCAAAAAGCTTAGAATTTTTGAATCAATTCTTTGGTGCCGGATGGAATTCCCAACAGATTATACCGGGTCATTTAGAACAAATTCCACCAATTGAAGGTCAAGAATTTCTGGAGAGCGAACCGTTTATCGCCTTGGCAGCAGTACCAGAAATTAACAATGCAGAAACGTTGCAGTCAACGGCTGCATACAGTGCTTGCCGCCAAATTGTGGAATCTGAAACCGCGCAAGTTGGCGCTAGAATGGTCAATGCTTGTAAAGTTGACGGCAAAGTTCGCGCAGTGGCGATCGCAAATTTTGCTAAACAGATTTTCGGCAATGACTTACCCGATGAAAACCTCAAACTTGCAGTAACAGGACTTCTAGCCACTCGCGGTTTATCGAACCAAACATCTTTGCCATCTTTCCGGCTGCACTGGTTTTTCAGGAATATTGAGGGGCTTTGGGCTTGCACTAAACCGAATCACGGGTGCGAAGAAAATGAAATTAGTAAAAATCGATTAGTTGGCAAACTATTTGTCGAAAATCCTCCCATACTTTACGACGAGTACCGAGTTTTAAAACTTCTTTATTGCGAACAGTGCAGAACTGTATTTTTTGGGGGAAACAGGCTGACAAAGAAGCTTAATGACGGATGGGAACTTTTGCCTACCGAACCAGATATTGAGGGAATTCCTGACAGAAAATCTGGACAATTTATTGAGCAGATGACTTACAAAGAATTTGCTATATTTTGGCCGTCCAGAAAAATCGATGAATATTCAGAGGGTTGGGGACAGTCTAAGAAAGCAGAGTCAGGTCGCTGGCACAAGGCATCGCTAAATACTCGCAGCGGTATAGTTCGTTTGGGAAATCCAGATTCATCTGATGAATTGACAGTAGAAGGTTATATTTTTTATCGACCGAACCTGCTACCAGGAAATGATGAAAAAGTTAAAGCCTTGCCTTCAGTTTGTGCTTGCTGCGGTGCTGACTATAGTAAGAAACTGTATCGAAAATCTTCCATTCGCGACTTCAGAACAGGTTTTTCTAAAGTGAGTCAAGTTCTGTCTAAATAACTTTTTTATCAGTTACCTGACAAGCAAAATTCTCGAAAATTGGTAGTGTTTTCTGACAGTCGCGAGGATGCCGCTTCAATATCAAATGGAATTGAAAGGACGCACTATAGTGACTTAGTGCGCGAGGCGATTTTTGATGAATTGAAACAAGAGGCGATCGCCCGTCCTATTCTACTTCAAAATCTCCAAGAGCACGACTTGCCTACCTGTACCGAAGTTATTGAATTTGCCCAGCATCACCCAAACGCTGTTGACCAGATACAAAAAGCAATTAAAGATGCTAATAGGCTATTGCCACAAGGTCTCGGTTCTGAAGATTTAGAACCGTTACAAAATCGAATAAATACTGCCCAGAAGCTACTCAGTGAAATTAAAAAAATAGGCAATACCCGGACAGTTCCTCTCAGAATGCTATTTGAAGGTCTTGAAAAGCCGCAAGACCCAGGACTTCTGATCCAGCGATTGATAAAGTTAGGCGTTAACCCTGCCGGTAACGATGTTCTTTACCAAGAATTTTCCTATGAGGGAAAGTACCACCATTGGACAAAAATATTTGACTTTGCAACCGCCGGGTGGAAACCAGACTTGTGCGCTGAAGCACAAACAAGGCGAGACACGACACTTCGAGAAAAAGTAAAATCAGAGGTCTGCGACACACTTTTTAGTCGCCTCTACTTTGGGATTGAAGCATCGGGATTGGGTTATATTCGCCTGAATTTACTCCCAAATCAATTAGAACAGCTAGCCATTCAATGCGGAGTTTCAAGCTCAGTATTTGAGAGTATTTGCGATGGCGTATTGCGAATCTTAGGTGATTTTTACAGATATCCAAGAAAACCTCAAGATTATCCGCTGGATGACTGGAAAGACTGGGGTGATGCGCGAGCAAATTTGCGGAATTATATTAAAAAGTGTGCCGAAAATTGCGGAATTTCCGAACAGGAATTGAAGCCCGCATTATGGTCAGCTATTTGCACGCAGGGTCAACACCACCACTTAATACTGAATCCCCGGCATTTATCTGTACGAGTTGCTGTGTCCGATGACCCCGTGTGGCAGTGCGGGTTTTGCCAGCGCCATCACCTGCACCGCGCCGGAGGTGTTTGTACTAATTGTTTGGCACATTTACCAGCGAAACCTAATAGAAAATGCGGGGATTTGTACGATCGCAATTATTTCGCCACCCAAGCTGTAAATAAGCGTCAACCGTTGCGGTTGCACTGCGAAGAGTTGACCGGCCAAACTGACGATCAGGCTGAGAGACAGCGACATTTCCGCAACATCATCGTGAATTTTGGCGAACAAGACAGAGATTTTATCCCAGTAGTAGATACGATCGATATCTTGAGCGTCACAACCACAATGGAGGTGGGAATTGATATTGGCAGTTTAATGGCTGTGGTGATGGCAAATATGCCGCCGATGCGCTTTAATTACCAGCAGCGTGCGGGTCGCGGAGGTCGCCGGGGTCAGGCTTTTGCTATTGTACTTACTCTCTGTCGCGGTCGATCGCACGATGAATTTTATTACCGACATCCTGAAAAAATTACGGGCGATCCGCCGCCGGTTCCTTTTCTTGCTATGTCACAGGTTGAGATGGCCCAGCGCCTCCTAACCAAAGAATGTTTGAGACGTGCATTTATTGCTGCTGGTGTCAACTGCTGGGAGGTGGAAAAAAAGCCAGACAGTCACGGTGAATTTGGCACAGTTCAAAATTGGAAGGAAACGGAAGAACGGCGCGAACAAGTTCGCCGCTGGTTGGGAACTTCTTGTGATGTAACTGAGGTAATCAATTCTCTGCTAGTCGGCGTTGCAGGTATCGATCGCGATCACTTGGAAAAATACGCGCGTCAGGATTTGTTTGATAAAATTAATGAGTGCGCCAATAACTTAGAATTGACTGGAGATGGACTGGCAGAACGCCTCGCTGAGGGCGGGATTTTGCCGATGTACGGGATGCCTTCAAGAGTGCGCGATTTGTACCATCACGAACCGTCTAGAAAACAGAAAGTTTCTACTATCGATCGAGATTTGGATTTAGCAGTCGCGGAATTTGCACCAGGTTCCGAAAAAACCAAAGACAAGCGAATTTATACCGCGATCGGGTTTACAGCACCGTTAATTTCAGACGGTAAACACGGGTTAGTTCCTGCGGGCGAACCTGTGAGCGATCGCAAATGGATGTTGAGGTGTCAGCGCTGCCAACATACGGCAACCTCTAATACAAAGTTTGAAGATACAATCTGTCCGAAATGCGCGGCAACTGAGGAACAGGGATTTCGAGTTTTTCAGTGGGCTGTCCCTTTAGCTTTCCGTACCAGCATCAATCCTGGGGCTGACGCTAAAGAGGAATACGATGCGTTAATTACAGGTGCAGGCAGCGTCGCCGAGGCCCAACCTCAAGATTTTAACTTAGTAAATAACACGAATACTCAGATAGCTTTCTCAGAGTCCGGCCGCGTTTTCCGCGTCAATGACAATCGAGGACAGCTATTCAAAGGAGCGATCGGAAATGCCACATTTGGACGCGGTGACAAACTATTACCCGATCAGTGGATTGATGAGCGATTCCAGAATAAGCCTGACGGGGTGAGGTTTAAACCGCAGGGCGAGTCAGAGGCGATCGCTATAATTGCCCCAAAAACCACTGGCGTACTGCGAATTAAGCCAGTTACTGTACCTGATGGATTGTGCCTCGATCCTATTGCACCCGGTTCTGCTGTCAAAGCTGCTTTCTACTCCGCCGCTTTCACGGTTCGTGCTGTAGCGGCACAGGAGTTAGACATCGATCCGGAAGAATTAGATATCAGCGGTTTGCGACAGGTTGAATTAGAGGATAAAAAAGTAGGAGAAATTGTCATTAGCGATCGGCTTGCTAACGGTTCTGGCTTCACCGACTGGTTAGCCCATCGCTGGGAAGATATCCTTACAGACAAAATTCTGAATTCTCAAAATAGCTTTGCTGAGGCAATTATGTCACCCGAACACCGCGACAAATGCGACTCTTCTTGTTACGATTGCTTGCAGCAGTACCGCAATATGAACTATCACGGTTTGCTGGATTGGCGTTTGGGAATTTCTTTGCTGAGAGCCTTAGCCGACAGCAATTTTCAATGCGGGCTCGATGGAGATTTTTCTATTCCAGACTTAGAAAATTGGCTGCTGAATGCAACTGCTTTGCGCGATATATTTTGTGCTTCGTTTAATTGTTCTGGGGAACAGTTCGGCGCTTTACCGGGTTTTGCAGTGGGCGATAAAACCGTTATTATCGTTCATCCTTTGTGGGACGTAGATAACCCTCAAGGCTTATTGCATGAAGCGATTGCTACAGTAGAAGCGCCCGATCGAGTTCGATACCTAGATACCTTCAATCTCCTGCGCCGTCCGAGTTGGTGCTATCAATCGCTAGATGATTAGATGGAGGATTCAAACATTAACACACTAGATGGTGGATAACTTGACTGAATGAGGATTTACGCAACCTTCTCGTGCAGAGCCGTGGCAATTCCAAGAGCGCTTGGGGCCGGAGCGGCCTGCTGGGGGATTGCCACGGCTCTGCCTAAATCCTATTAATGCACTATGTAGGCGCTCCGGCCCGCTCTCCTATTTGTAAAGTTTTTTATAGATCCGATCGCACTGCTTGTATTTAACGGATAATATCTGTTTATTTATTTTTCCCCTCCAGCGATCGCCCTCAAAACAACTTTACTTTTCTTTACAAACCAACAACCAAAAGACGGCGCCGAACACAATAATTTCGTTACAGACTTTAAATGCGACGCGCGATCGACTAAAGTAAAAAAAATGGCTTTATCCGTTTATTCATCGCAAAGGAAACAAAGCTCATGGTTCAACGCGGTTCGACAGTCCGGATTCTCCGCAAAGAATCCTACTGGTATCAAGAAGTGGGCACCGTTGCTACGGTAGACCAAAGCGGCATTAAATACCCAGTTATCGTTCGCTTTAGCAGCGTCAATTATGCCGGCGTCAACACCAACAACTTCGCCCAAAGCGAATTAGTCGAAGTCGCTGGCCCCAAAGCAAAAGCATCGACCACAGCCTCCGGTGGCAAGCAAACGACGATCAACGAGAAAACTCGGAAAACCGGCAGCGGAGCAGCCCCCAACCAGCCCAAAACTTCGACCGGCAGCAAGCCCGGTGCGGAAGTTGCCGGCAGCGTCGAAGGTGCACCAAATCAAGGAACAGAGCAACGCTAATTGTGCCAGAACTGCCAGAAGTAGAAACTATTTGCCGGGGTTTGAACCAACTTACCCTCGATCGCGAAATATTGGGCGGAGACGTGCTGTTACATAGCTCGATCGCCCGCTCAATCTCTGCAACCGATTTTTTGACAAAACTCAAAGGAAAGTCGATCGAACGGTGGTACAGGCGCGGCAAATACCTCCTGGCAGAACTATCGCAATTGACAGAAGCAGAAAGGGAAACGGACAAAGTTGGGAATTTTCCAACCCAAAATCCCAGTTCTTCCCTTCTGCCTTCCAAAGCCGGCTGGTTGGGCGTTCACCTGCGGATGACCGGTCAACTGCTGTGGGTAAACGAATCCGAACCCCTGCCAAAACACGCGCGAGTCCGCCTGTTCTTTGCAGGAAACCAAGAATTACGCTTTGTAGACCAACGCACCTTCGGTCAAATGTGGTACGTCCCCGCAGAAACCGAGGTTTCCAGTACAGTCACCGGCCTGAAACTCCTAGGCCCGGAACCGTTTTCCGACGAATTTACCACAGAATATTTGGCAGCCAAGCTGCACAGACGGGCGCGACCAATTAAAACAGCATTGCTAGACCAGTCACTGGTAGCGGGTTTGGGGAATATCTACGCTGACGAAACTTTGTTTTTGTCGGGAGTGATGCCGACAACTCTGTGCGCCGATTTGACAAGAGAGCAAATCGATCGCATTCATACAGCTATTATTCAAGTTTTACAGCGGGCGATCGCCTCCGGCGGCACCACCTTCAGCAATTTTCTCAACGTCCAAGGCGTCAACGGCAACTACGGCGGCGTTGCTTGGGTGTACAATCGGGCCGGTCAACCCTGCCGCACTTGCTCGACAACCATCGAACGGATAAAATTAGCAGGGCGATCGACTCATTTTTGCCCCGCCTGTCAGAAATAACCAATTCCGCAACGGATTTTGTACCAGATTTCACGGATCTACCAAATCTCAGCTTCCGACTCTTCAGTCTGCGGAGGCAGACATCGTTTGTGTAGGGGCGGTTTCAACCGCCGACTCAATCAACCGCCGACTCTTTTAACTGGTATTAAAGCCAAATCGGCATTAAAATTTGTATACTTTTATAAACGAAACAGAGCAAATTATGGCAATCAAAAAAGGTAGCACAGTCCGCGCAATTCGCGAGAAACTGGAAAACAGCCTCGAAGCCCAAGCCAGCGATCGGCGCTTTTCCTCCTATCTATTTGAAACCAAAGGCGAAGTGATGGATGTTCGCGGCGACTACGCCTTTGTCAAATTCGGCAAAGTCCCCACCCCGAATATTTGGCTGCGCGTAGACCAACTCGAAGATTTTAAGTAAACTCACTGACACAAAACATCACAATCAGTCGTGGATGTAACTAACACTATTTCTGATAGTTGCTAACTTTTAGGTACGTTGTTGCGCTTGGGCGCGCTCTTTCATATATATATAAGAGCGCCCAAGTGCAACAACATACCTGAGCGAAGGTAACGTAGATTACATACAGTGCACCCGATCGCAATTAAGCTCATTATTAAAATCTAAAATCTTAAATTTCGCATCTAAAATCCCATGAATCCCCCATCAACCCGCGTTTCAATTATTGGTGCAGGCAAAGTCGGTAGCACCTTAGCCCAACGAATTGCCGAGAAAAATCTAGCAGATGTAGTATTGCTAGATATCGTCGAAGGTTGGCCGCAGGGGGTTGCTTTGGACTTGATGCAAGCCCGGGGAGTCGAACGCCACGATCGCCAAATTGTCGGTACAAATGATTATATAGATACAGCTAACTCAAATATCATCGTCATTGCCGCCGGAATTCCGCGCAAACCCGGTATCAATCGCGAAGATTTAATTAAAATCAATGCTCGAATTGTTACTGAAGCTGCAAAAGGGGCGATCGCCCATTCCCCCGAAGCAATCTTAATTGTCATCACAAATCCCCTAGATATTATGACATATCTAGCCTGGGAAGCTGTGGATTTGCCAAAACACCGAGTTATGGGGATGGGGGGAATTCTCGACTCCGCCCGCTTTCAAACTTTTATTGCAATGGAATTGGGAGTTTCCATTGGTGAAGTCTGTGCGACAGTCATCGGTTCCCACGGCGATTTAATGGTTCCTTTGCCGCGCTATTCCACTGTTAACGGCATTCCTATCGATCGACTTATGGATGCTGGGGCGATCGATCGCATCGTACAGCGGACTCGCCACGGCGGCGCCGAAATAGTAGGATTGATGAAGACGGCTAGTGCTTATTTTGCACCCGCATCTTCCGCCTGTTTAATGGTAGAATCAATTTTACTCAATCAGTCGCGACTGTTGCCTTGCTCAGTGTATTTGGACGGTCAATACGGCGTGCAAGATATCTTTTTAGGTGTTCCCTGCCGCTTGGGATATCAGGGAGTAGAACAGGTTGTCGAACTCGAACTCAGCGATACAGAGAAAGCTGCTTTAATCGAATCAGGAAAAGTGGTTTTACAAAATATTGAAGAAGCAAGGAGGATAGTGAAAACTCCTGATGCAAGCAAGTAATCGCTAGTAAGCTGTTGTGCTTTTAAATTAGATATTCGGGACGCAGATCAAAGCAACGTCCCACAATAATTTTATTGATTTTTGAGACAAAGTTTAAATACAGAATAGCTTAAATATAAAGTACCACAAACTCCCGGCGATCGCAAGACTGGGCGGCTACAATCCGTGCCAACGCTCTATCTTGAAATACATCTGCCTTGAAGAGCCTGATATCTGCATTGTTTATTTGGGCGACAGCTTAGGACTAATCAATCGATAATTAGTGAAAACGATAGAAAAGGCGATCGGCTCAATTTAAACAAATTTTAATAGAGGTACTCTCAACAGGATATTCGATCGCAAAACTAAGGCAAACATCGAGGGAGTTTGCGATAATAATAAAAAAGTGACAATTGCCACCGCAGGCGATCGAAAAAAAATGTCAAAATTAGTCAGGACTCTGGGGGCACTCCCGCGAAGAAACCGGGTTTCTGTTTGCCGTTTGGGAGTTTTCCTTACTTAATGACCTTAATAAACCGGCTTCATGCGTATATTTACTGAGTACAATTATCAATTATTGAGAAATAATGCAGTAATCAATCATACCTCCGCCGCCGTCCCAGTAAATATACTGGGTCAAGAGACTCGCTTTACTTAGGAATCTAGAAAAAGTACGGAAATTCAGTGCCAATAGCTGCTAAGTGGAAGGAGCAATCAGAAAATATGTCCTTTGTCTTTTGAATTTACCAGGCTCAACTTGCAGAGCGCTATGGGGATGCTATATACCTCGATACCAAACCGCAAAATAACTAAAAAAATAGCATTATGTTTCATGAATACCTGTATCAAGAAGTAACCGACTTGCGCCAAAAGCTAGCTCACCTAGAAAGAGAAATGCAGTCTCAAACTTGGTTCAAAAAGTTGCAAGCGCTGATGGGAGTGATTGGCAAAATTCGCCAATCCCTAGACTTAGAAACAATATTCAAAATCACAGCCACCGAAGTCAGGCAACTCCTAAATGCCGATCGAGTCGCCGTCTACCGCTTCATCCCCGAATCCGAGTGGAACGAGGGCGAAGTAGTCTCAGAAGACGTGCTTCCCCAATTCAGCCCCTCCCTGGGTGCAAAAGTTCACGATCACTGCTTCGGCGAACAATTTGCCGCCAACTACGCCAAAGGTTACGTTCAAGCAGTCAGCGACATCTACAAAGCCCGGTTGAGTCCCTGTCACCTCAGAATCCTCAAGCGATTTCAAATCCGAGCAAACTTAGTCGTACCCCTGCTGCAAGGACAACATTTATGGGGATTGCTGTGCATTCATCAGTGCGGTCAACCCCGCGATTGGCAGGAAGACGAAATCGAATTTGCCAAACAAGTAGGAGAACATTTAGCAGTTGCAATTTATCAGGCCGAATTGCACTCGCAAACCCAGAAACAATTAGCAGAAATCGCATCGGCGCAGCAGAAACTCCGCGACAGCGAGCAAAAATATCACCAAATTCTCGATTCGATCGCCGATATGGTATTGGTCAAAGGCCCCGAATCGAAAATCGTCTGGGCAAATCAAGCATTCCGCGACTATTACGGCATGACTGAAGAGGAACTGCAAGGCATCGTAGACGCACCTTTTTCCGAGTCCGACAATATTCGACCGTACATCAAAGATGACGCTTTCGTATTTGAAACCGGACAGACTCTGCAAATTCCCGAAGAACCGGCGACGCGGCACGACTCAGAAGTGCGGCTGTTTAGCACAGTCAAAACACCCATCCGCAACCAAGAGGGCAAAGTTGTCATGACTGTCGGCGTCTCCCGGGACATGACGGAACGCAAAGCAGCAGAAGAAGCCGTCAAAGCCAGCGAAGCCCAATACCGCCGCCTGGTAGAAACCTCCCAAGATATGATTTGGTCGGTGGATGCCGAGGGGCGCTTCACCTTCGTCAACCCAGCAGTTAAGTATATCTACGGTTACGAACCAGCAGAAATGCTCGGTAGGGCCTTCTCGGACTTGATGACACCAGAACAAATGCAGGAAGATTTAGCAGTTTTCGCCCGCCTGCTTGATGGAGAATCAATTTTCCAGCACGAAAGCACCCACATCGCCAAAGACGGCAGCATCAAACATTTGATGTTCAACGCTATCGCCCTGTACGACGAAAACGGAAATGCGATCGGTACCACTGGTACAGCCACCGACATTACTGCTCGCAAACGGGCAGAAGAAGCATTGCAGCGGGCCAATGCAGAACTGGAAACCAGAGTAGAAGAACGCACCGCCGAACTGCGGCACACCTTGGCTGCCCTCACTGCTAGCGAAGCCAAATTCCAGACGATCGCCGCCACCATCCCCGGTGCTCTGTTTCAATTTTGCAGCCGCGAGGGAGTGTGGAGTTTTGACTATATGAGCGATCGCATTTTCGATATCACCGGCATCACAGCAGCAGCAGCAGTCATCGGAGATCTAAATACATTCACGAACCGCGTCCACCCCGATGACTTGGAAAGCTACATCGCCTCCATCAAGGAAGCCGTAGAAAATATCTCCCTGTGGCACTACGAAGGGCGGTTAGTCAAGCCCGACGGTGAGATTCGCTGGTGGCAGGGCGACTCTATGCCCACCCGCAGCGAAAACGGCGAAACCGTATTTTGTGGCGTCCTCCTAGACATTACCGATCGCAAAGTGGCCGAAACCGCCATCCGCGAAAGCCAGCGGCAGCTTCAAGAAGCCCAGAGACTCGCCCACGTGGGCAATTGGGAACTCGACGCAATCACCGAAACCGTCACTTGGTCCGAAGAACTTTTCCGCATCTTCGGGCTAGAACCAGCGGCCGTTGCGCCCACCAGAGAAGAGCAAGTGGCTCTAATCCATCCAGAAGATTTGGAATTGTGGGGAACCGAAGTACAGCGGGGAGTTGAAGCAGGTACTCCCTTTGATTTTGACTTCCGCATTTACCGTCCCGACGGCACCCTGCGGCACCTCAACGCACTGGGCCGCGCCGAAACCGATGCCAGCGGCAAGGTGCTAAAATTGTTCGGCACAGCCCTTGACATTACCGATCGCAAAGCCGCTGAAGCAGCGCTGCGGCAAGCAGCAGCCGAGTTGGAAGACAGAGTGAGCGATCGCACCGCCGAACTTTCCCAAGCCGTCACTCAGTTAGAACAAGAAATTGGCGATCGAAAACTTGCAGAAGCAGCGCTGCAAGTTTCCGAGCAAAACCTGCGAACTATCTTTAACAATGTCTACGATGCTATCTTCATTCAAGACCTAGAAGGCAACATTCTTGATGTCAACGATCGAATGTTAGAAATGTACGGAGTTAGTCGGGAACAAGCAATCAAATCATCAATTACAAAGGATTATTCAAGCGATGACAATCCTATTCAACTAATGAGAGAACTTTGGGAAAAAGTATTATCAGGCGAAAGCACCCGTATCGAATGGAAATCTAGGCGACCCAACGATCGTTCAACCTTTGATGCAGAAATTGCTGTGTCAAGAATTCATCTCAACGGCAATCTGGGCATCATTGCCAACGTGCGAGATATTAGCGATCGAAAACTTGCAGAAGCCGAACTGCAAAGCGCTCAAAAGTTTATGGAATCAGTCCTCAACACCATACCCGTAGGAGTAGTTGCCAAGGAAGCCCAAGAATTGCGGTTTGTACTCTGGAACCCCGCTGCCGAAGATTTGCTCGGTTTCCGTGCAGCAGAAGTTATCGGCAAAAATGATTACGACTTTTTCCCCACAGAACAAGCTGATGTTTTCACCGCCAAAGACAGGGAAGTGCTCAACAGCGGGCAAATTGTAGAAATCGCCGAAGAAGATATTCAAACAGGCCAAGGAGAATCGCGGATATTTCACACCAAGAAAACAGCAATACTCGGTGCTGATGGCACACCGCAATATCTATTAGCTGTCACTGAAGATATTACCGATCGCAAATTAGCAGAAATTGCCTTGACGCGATCGTCAGCCCAACTCAAACAGCAAGCCGATCGAGAAAAACTAATCAACAGTCTCACCGCTCAAATCCGCAATTCCCTCGACTTCGACAGCATCGTCACAGTCGCAGTTAAGGAAATTCGCGCTTTCCTGAAGATCGATCGCTGCAACTTTGCCTGGTATCGCGAAGACGGGGAGGAGCCTTTCTGGGAAATTATTAAAGAATCTCGCCACCCCCAACTTCCCGATTTAACAGGTCCCTATCGGGCTTCAGATTTTGGCCCCGTTGGAGAACAAATATTGCATATGGAAATAGTGCGGCTGGATGATGTCGAAACAGTCGCAGATCCTGCTTGGAAACAAACCATTCGAGGGATGGGCTACCAATCTGTATTAGCCATCCCCATGCAGGCACTTTCCGGAGTAATGAGCGCAATTACCTGCTGCAACAGCAATTCTGTGCGGCCCTGGAGCGACAGCGAAGTCGAATTGTTGCAAGCGATTACAGTTCAATTGGCGATCGCCCTCAACCAAGCCGATCTCTACGCCCAAACTCGCAATAAAGCTCGCGAATTAGAGCAAACCTTGCAGCAATTAACCAGCGCTCAATCGCAGTTAATTCAAAGCGAAAAAATGTCATCTCTCGGTCAACTCGTCGCAGGAGTCGCCCACGAAATCAACAACCCAGTTAACTTTATTTACGGCAATCTCAGCCACGCCAACGAATATACTCAAGACTTGCTGCACCTGATCGAACTTTACCAAAACCACTATCCCGAACCCGTCCCGGAAATTATAGAGGAAGTCGAAGCGATTGAACTCGAATTTCTGATGGATGACTTGCCGAAACTGTTGACCTCAATGAAAGTCGGTGCCGACAGAATTCAGCAAATCGTGGCATCTCTCCGCACCTTCTCCCGCATGGACGAAGCAGAAATGAAAGCAGTCAACATTCACGAGGGAATAGATAGCACTCTGATGATTTTGCAGCACAGGCTCAAAGCCAAACACAATCATCCAGAGATTCAAGTGATTAAAGAATACGCTCAATTGCCCTTAGTAGAATGTTATGCCGGACAGTTAAATCAAGTATTTATGAACATCTTGAGCAATGCTTTGGATGCTTTGGAAGAACGGGATCTGCGCCGTTCTGCCGATCAAATGCGGGAAAATCCCAGCCTGATTCGCATCTGGACCCAAATGCCAAAACCAGAGCGAGTGCTCATTCGGATTTCTGACAACGGGCCGGGAATACCGGAGACTGTCGGCACTCGACTTTTTGACCCATTTTTTACCACTAAACCTGTGGGAAAAGGCACTGGGATGGGCTTGTCAATTAGCTATCAAATTGTTACAGACAGACACAACGGCTCGCTGAAATGCACTTCTGCGCCGGGACAGGGTGCAGAATTTGCGATCGAGATTCCGCTCAAAGCTAATTGCTAATCGGATGTCCGGTCAATTACCCGCAATCTGCAACGGTTCGATCGTTCGGACTTCAGTCCTCAGAAAGAAGGACTGAAGTCCGAACGATCGAACCAATTTTATAGTTGTCGATCGAGCTGGACATGATATAATAATTGCTTACTGAACTTGCTCTTGGGGCGATTTCTGATGCGGCGAATGAATGAAGCCTATGCACTTTCACTATCGAGCATTTTCATCTGATGTTCGTCGTAGCGCGTGCCAGCGATCGCAGATGGAGAAATCACCGCTTCAATCTGAGCCAAATCTTCTGACGATAAGTTCACCTCAACCGCTGCCAAAGATTCCGACAATTGAGTGCGTTTGCGAGCACCAATTACTGGTACAATTTTTGTACTTTTGGCAAGTACCCAAGCAATAGCAATTTGGGTCGGGCTAACATTTTTAGCCGCAGCAATTTGCTTGAGTTGTTCAACTAAACGCTGGTTCAGAACCAGGTTTTCACCGCTGAATCGGGGCAAGAAGGCACGGAAATCATTGGGTGCGGTGGGGATTGAACCGCTGAGCAATCCCCGCGAGAGAACGCCATAGGCTGTCACCCCGATGCCAAGTTCTTCAAGCACCGGAAAGATTTCAGTTTCAGGGCCGCGGCTAATCAGAGAATACTCGATCTGAAGGTCACAAATCGGATGAACTGCATGGGCGCGACGAATTGTTTCTGCACCTACCTCCGACAATCCGATATGGCGGACGTAGCCTGCTTTTACCAGATCGGCGATCGCGCCAATGGTATCCTCGATCGGCACATTGGGATCGAGTCGCGCCAGACGGTAGATGTCAATATGCTCGACTCCCAGGCGATTCAGGCTATAGGCTGCAAAGTTTTTCACCGATTCGGGTCGTCCATCTACACCAGTCCAGCCGCCATCAGGCGATCGCAAAGCACCGAATTTGACAGACAGCATAGCGCGATCGCGACGGTCTTTGAGCGCCCGACCAATCAGCATCTCGTTGTGCCCAGATTTATAAAAGTCGCCTGTATCTAATAATGTGATACCGCGATCGATCGCAGCACGGATCGTAGCAATGCTTTCATCATCATCCGATGCACCGTATAGCCCAGACATCCCCATACATCCGAGGGCTAACGGGAAAACGGTTGGGCCTCTGTAGCCAAGTTGACGGGGTTGGATGGCATTTTTAGTTGTCATTGTTTTATGGTTTTTTGGTTGAGTATTTTGCGTTTGCTGGCATCCAATCCTTCACAATCAGTAAGGACTAGCGGTGGGGCGGACAATTATCTCGCTGACACCGACATCATCGGGTTGCTCGATCGCAAATATAATCGATCGGGCGATCGCATCTGCCGGGATACAGATTCTTCGGAATTCTTTCATCCCTATTCTGGCATTTTCATCACTGATGCGATCGGGTAATTCCGATTCCTTGAATACAGCCGATTATTTGGTGCGCCTCCGTCTCGCGATATTGCTCTGCCCAAAAGTAGTTAAGAAGCTCGATGATATAACGAAAGTCTTTCATTCGATTGCTATTTTAAAGGTGGTATTGAACACTATTTAACCACACTTGATATTGCCCAGATTTATCAGCATTTCTGTCACTGCGCCACTGTCCAAAGGTTTAGAAAACCAATATCCCTGAGCTAATTCGCAGTCGAGGGCCCGAAGCTGGGCTAACTGTTCGGCTGTCTCCACACCTTCGGCGATCGCATTTAATCCCAAATTGTGAGCCAAAGTTACGATCGCCCGCACAATCTGCAAAGGCTGACCCCCACCGTTGCCGTTTTCCACAGCCCCCAAGCGACTGACAAAAGATCGATCGATCTTCAGCGTATCCAGCGGAAAGCGGTGCAAGTAACTCAAAGACGAATAGCCCGTACCAAAATCGTCGATCGACAATCGAATATTTCTACCTTTTAATTGGGCGAGTACAATATTTGCTTTAGCCACATTTTCTACGATCGCGCTTTCAGTGATCTCCAATTTTAAACAACTCGGAGCGCAGCCAGTTTCTGCCAATATTTCATCTATATGCTCAATCAAATTCGCCATTCCTAACTGTTTTGGAGAAAGATTGACGCTCATTGTTAATTGTGCAGGATCGATAATTGGTAATTGGGAATTGGGAATGGGGAATTGGGCATTGGGAATCGGGAATTGGGCATTGGGAATTGGGCATTGGGCATTGGAGATTGGGAATTGGGAATTGGGCATTGGGAAATTTTTCCCTCTTCCTTCTTCCTTCTTCCCTCGGACTTCTTCCTTTTTTCCTCTTTCTTCTTCCCTCGGACTTCTTCCCTTTTCCTCCTTCCCCATATCAGTAAAATCCGTTACATCCGTTACATCCGTTACAAAATCCGCTGCCGAACTTCCTTCTTCCATCAACATTTCTTGCCAAAGGCGCAATTGCCGGCAAGCTTCGCGCAGCACCCATGCTCCCAGAGGCACGATCAAGCCTGTTTCCTCGGCTACAGGAATAAAAGTAGACGGCGGCACTAGACCCCGAACCGGGTGCTGCCAGCGCACCAAAGCCTCAAAACCCTCGATCGCACCGCTGGCGAGCGAAAAAATCGGTTGGTAGTGCACAATAAAGTGCGAACATTCATCCTTACTCGAACCTAATTCCTCCTTGCCAAAAATAGCTAACCGCAGGTCTGTTTCTAACTGCAAGAGCGAGATAGTTTGGTCGTGCATCGCCAAATTAAACACCTCGTGGCGGGCTTTACCCAAAGCTTTAGCGCGGTACATAGCAATATCAGCATCGCGCAGGAATTCTTCGGGATGGCTGTAGAAAGCACTCTGCTGGCCGTTCAACTCGTCACTTTCTACTATTCCTAAGTCACCTCGACTGAAAACAATCCCAATGCTAGCGGTGGTAAATACTTCGTGTCCTTCGAGGTTAAACGGAATCTTCAGTTCTGTTTGTATCCTGTTAGCTGCTAGGGTGGCGTCGCTGAAGCTCTGAATGCGGTCTAGCAGGATGGTAAATTCATCTCCACCGAGTCGCGCCACGGTATCGGAAACGCGCACGCAATCCTGAAGCCGCTGCCCTAGGGCAATTAGCAGTTTATCCCCAAGAATGTGTCCTAAAGAATCATTAACTATTTTGAAGCGGTCTAAATCTAGGAACAAAACGGCAAATTTGTAATCTGGGGAATGTTTGGAACGGCGGATCGCTTTTCCTAGCCTGTCGATGAACAAAACGCGGTTGGGTAAACCCGTCAGCGAATCGTGAAAGGCGCCGTGCAGCAGTTGCTGTTCTACTCGCTTGCGCTCGGTGACATCTCTGATAATAATTTGGGCGGCGGCGGAGCCTTGATAAATAGCGGGGATGCCGGCAACTTCAACGTCTATGATTTGTCCGTCAAGCCGCATCAGTTTTTGTTCGGCAAGGTCGATCGGCTGATTTTCTTCCTCTACTTGCCTCATGCGTTCTCTGGCTGTTTCCACATAGTTTGGATGCACGAAATTCAATACCGGAAAGCCGATGAGCTCTGCTGGAGAGCTCGCACCCAGGAGTTTAGCGCCTGCTGCATTGATGTAGGCAATTTTCCCTTGACTGTGAACGGCGATCGCTTCGGGAGATAGTTCTACTAAACGGCGATAGCGTTCTTCACTCTCTTGGAGAGATACTATCAACTCGCAGCGCTCTTTTTCGGCTTGCTGGCGTTCGACTTCCATTTTGTGAACCGCTAGAAATTTACCGATACTTTGAGCCATCAATTCTATGATTTCTCTGGCCTGCGATTCAAAATCTTTCTGTCTGACTTCTTGTGCACAAAAGCTCAAAGTACCATAAATTTTATCGCTGACAAATATCGGTGTGCCAATGTATGATTCTATGTTCAAATCTTGATAAACTTGATAATCGCCCCTTTTCAGTATGTCTTTAATGTGAGAACACGCCATGGTTTTTTTGGATTTGATTACTGCTGCACAGTAAGTATCGCTAAGATTTAAGTTTAATCCTTTCTTGAAATATTTGATATCGCTTCTGACGGATCGAATCATAAAAGATTGACCTTCAACTTGAGCAATAATACCAATAGAGAGTCCAAAAATTAAACAGCCTGCTGTTAGATAATCGTCAACCAGTTCTTGAAAATTTTGATAGTGATAAGTTGTAATCCGGTGCAAGTGTTTGAGGTTGGCACTGAAGGTGGCTAAATCTTGAGACTTTAAAAATAATTCTTCTTCCGAGCGCTGGCGGTCTGTAACATCGGTTTGAACTCCAATAAAGTGAGTTAAGTGTCGCCGGGAGTTGTAGACGGGAGCAATCGAAAGTTCGTTCCAAAAAGGTGTTCCATCTTTCCGAAAGTTACGCAAGATAACTTGGCATTCTTTCCCTTCTCGAATGGCAGTTCGCAGTTCTTTTGCGGCGGGGCAGTTGGTGTTTGTTCCCTGTAAAAATCGGCAGTTTTTCCCAATTAATTCGTCTCTCCCATAACCAGTGATCCGCTCAAAACTGGGATTGACATAAATAATGGGATTATCTGCAACTGTGGCGTCGGCGATCGCAATGCCGTTGCTGGTACTCTCCATCGCCCGTTCCATCATTTGCAAGCGCTCTTGCGATCGAATGCGATCGATCGCCGCAGCTAACAGATTGGCGATCGCCTCTACAAAATAAACGTCATCTTGACTGAAAACCCGCTCGCTCTTGGTGTGCACCCCCAAAATTCCCCAGACGGGCGACTCAGCAGTCTTCGCTGGTTCTGCTTGTCCCCAGTTCCTTTTCACCAGTCCCCGATTGCCGGGAACGATCGCAGTGACGCCGCTGACAGCCTGGTGGTTGTGCAGCAGCGGCGACTCGCTAAAGCGGGTTTCCACCCGCAAATCTGCGACGATTATCGGTTCACCGACTAGCAACGTGTAACCTGCTTGCGATCGACTAGAAGCGGTAACAGTAGCGTTACCGACAAGTCCGGGCTGCCAGCCCACCCCCGATCGCAGCAGAAAAGCATGGCCCGAGGGCAACAGTTCCAAAAACTGGCAATACTCGACATCTAGGGTTTGGGCAATTAAAACCCCAGCTTTGTCCATCAGCGCGGACAAATCTGTTTCAGCCAGCGCCTGCTGCCCCAAGTAAGCAACGGCTGCTTGCTGGCGGGCCCGCAAGTGGATTGACGCCAGCAATTCCTGCTCTTTGGTGGCGGCTAGCTTGCGCTCGGTAATGTCGCAGAACACTGACAGCACAGTTTTTTCTGAAAGCAATGTCAAATACCGCATCGATACAGTTGCCCAAAACAGCGTGCCGTCAGCTTTTTTGAGGCGGACTTCTGTCTCGCGGACTTGTCCGTTGCGGGCGAGCTCCGAGAGCAGTTCCTGGCGCTCTGCGGGGTTGTTGTAGAGCATGGAGGCCGGTTGGCGCTCGATCGACTCAAATGCTCTCAGGCCGAAAGCCTGACGGCATAAATCGTTGCTATAAAGAATTGTGCCGTCAGGCAGACTGCTGACGATCATGGGCATGGGCATCGAATTGGCGATCGTCAGCAGCAATTCTTTGGTTCCTTGCAACTCTTCGTACAAGTCTGGCTTGGCGGCACAGCCCTGACAGTCTTCACCGTTTTCAGGGATAAAACTTTCCATTTTTGAATTGATCCGTTGTGCAGGTAACTTTTTTTACACTTGTGGTGACTGACAATTTCAGATGCAGAGGACGATCGACAGTACCCCACTACATTAATCTTAACCAGAACAACGCAACTCAGCAGTCCAAAACTGCTCGGATCGAGTTTTAGGTGGACTGTCGGTGGAGATCGCATCTGTCTCTGGTAGGAAAATGTACAGTTTCTGAACTTGCGTTAAATTTTCATGTATGGCGGGGTACTTTGCCAAATGTGCAGCCGAAGCCCCTAATCTAAAAAGTAATGCCATCTGCCAACAACTACCCAAAACTATCCGAGGAGAGAGGGAAAATGCTTGAATCTTACCGCCTTCACGCTGCCGAAAGAGCCGCATTGGGAATTCCACCGCTGCCGCTAGACGCCCAGCAAACGTCGGAACTCTGCGAATTGCTGAAAAATCCGCCCCCCGGCGAAGAATCCGCCTTAATAGAATTATTGCGCGATCGCGTACCTCCTGGGGTAGACAGCGCCGCCTACGTCAAAGCAGGTTTTCTCACCGGCATCGCCAAAGGCGAAATCCACAGCCCCCTAATTGCTCCCAAATGGGCAGTTTACCTGCTGGGGACAATGATGGGCGGTTACAACGTCCAATCTTTAATCGATTTGCTCCATCCCACTGCCGAAGTCGCCATTCCCGCCACCGCAGCCCGGGCTCTGAGCAAAACGCTGTTAGTATTTGACGCCTTTCACGACATTCTCGCCCTGTCGGATACCAATCCCTACGCCAAGCAGGTAGTCGATTCTTGGGCTGATGCCGAGTGGTTTACAGGCCGCCCAGAACTCGCGGAAGCCATTACCGTTACAGTCTTCAAAGTGCCCGGAGAAACCAATACCGACGACTTGTCGCCCGCACCTCAGGCTACCACGCGGCCGGACATTCCTTTGCACGCTTTGGCGATGCTCGAAAGCAAGATGCCAGGGGCCTTGGAAACGATCGCCCAATTGAAGGAAAAAGGTCATCCCGTAGCCTACGTCGGCGATGTTGTCGGCACCGGTTCCTCGCGGAAATCGGCGATTAACTCCGTGTTGTGGCACATCGGCAACGATATTCCCTTTGTTCCAAACAAGCGCAGCGGCGGATACATTCTAGGAAGTGCGATCGCCCCGATTTTCTTCAATACCGCTGAAGATTCCGGCGCATTGCCGATCGAATGCGATGTCGCCAAAATGGAAACCGGCATGGTAATCACCATCCATCCCTACAAAGGCGAAATCACCAACGAAGCCGGAGAAATCATCTCCACCTTCACCCTCAAACCCGACACAATCCTCGACGAAGTGCGCGCCGGCGGCCGAATTCCGCTATTAATCGGACGCACCTTAACCGACAAAGTTCGTGCAGCATTAGGACTAGAAATCAGCACAATTTTCACCCGTCCAACTATTCCCGCCGATACCGGAAAAGGTTTCACCTTAGCCCAAAAAATGGTAGGAAAAGCTTGCGGTTTAGCAGGCGTTCGTCCCGGCACATCTTGCGAACCAGTCATGACCACAGTCGGCTCCCAAGATACCACCGGGCCCATGACTCGCGACGAATTAAAAGAACTCGCTTGTTTGGGATTTAGCGCCGATTTGGTAATTCAAAGTTTCTGCCACACCGCCGCCTATCCGAAACCAGTCGATGTCAAAACTCACCACGAATTGCCCGATTTTATGGCACAGCGGGGCGGCATAGCTTTGCGTCCCGGAGACGGAATTATTCACTCTTGGCTGAACCGGATGTTGTTGCCGGATACAGTGGGAACCGGCGGCGATTCTCACACTCGTTTCCCGTTAGGAATTTCCTTTCCTGCGGGTTCTGGATTAGTAGCATTTGCTGCTGCTTTGGGCGTCATGCCTTTGGATATGCCGGAATCGGTTCTAGTCCGGTTCAAAGGTGAATTGCAACCGGGAGTAACGCTGCGGGATGTTGTGAATGCAATTCCCTACGTAGCGATTCAAAAAGGTTTGCTGACAGTCTCCAAACAGAATAAGAAAAACGTCTTTTCTGGGCGGATTATGGAGATTGAAGGTTTGCCCGATTTGAAGGTCGAACAGGCTTTTGAATTGACCGATGCCTCGGCCGAGCGTTCTTGCGCCGGATGCACGATTAAATTGAGCCCTGAGACGGTCTCTGAGTACATTCGTTCTAACGTCGCGCTGCTGAAAAACATGGTGGCGCGGGGCTATGAAGATGCGCGGACGATGATGCGCCGAGTGGCGAAGATGGAGGAATGGCTGGCTAATCCGGTGCTGTTAGAAGCTGATGCTGATGCGGAGTACGTTGAAATCATCGAAATCGATCTCAACGAGATTACTGAACCGATTGTGGCTGCGCCGAATGACCCGGATAATGTTAAATTGTTGAGTGAGGTTGCGGGCGATCGGGTAGAGGAAGTATTTGTCGGTTCCTGCATGACAAATATCGGTCACTACCGCGCCACTGCGAAGGTATTGGAAGGTGCGGGAGAAGTGAAAACCCGCCTGTGGATTTGTCCGCCAACTCGCATGGACGAACAGCAACTGAAAGAAGAAGGTTATTACAGCATTTTTGGAGCCGCTGGAGCGCGCACAGAAATGCCGGGATGCAGTCTTTGTATGGGAAATCAAGCGCGGGTTAAAGATGCCACAACAGTGTTTTCAACTTCCACTCGCAACTTCAACAACCGCATGGGCAAAGACGCGCAAGTTTATCTCGGTTCAGCCGAATTAGCCGCAGTTTGTTCGCTGTTGGGGAGCATTCCCACAGTCGAAGAATACCGCGAGATTGTGGCGAAGAAAATCAATCCTTTTGCTGGTGATTTGTATCGATATTTGAATTTCGATCGAATTGCTGGTTTTGAGGATGAAGGGCGAGTGATTGCTTTGGAAGATATGCCTCGGATTGAGGATATTTTGGGAATTCCCGATGGTGTGTTGAGCAAGTAAAATCATCGCAGCTTAGTGAGATGGTTATTTTGAACCGCAGATAAACGCAGATGTACGCAGATGAATTAATTTTATCTGCGTACATCTCTGTTCATCCGCTGACATCATCTTCGATGGATGGATCGATCGCTGCGGAGATTGGTTTGTAGTGCGGACTTCAGTCCGCAGCCGGAGTACCGACTATTCGTCCAAACGATCGAACGGTTTTTGTTATGGTAATCGAGCGGACATGATATGACATCTGCGGTAAAAAAAAACTTTAGAATATTTGTAGCGATATTGAATTTCGCTCGAAGTAAGGGCAGGCAATTGCTCGCCTTTTATTTACAATATAAGTAGGGGCGGGTTCACCAACAATCTCTGGCTTCACATTGAGAATATTGATAAACCCGCCCCGGGCCGCGCTTCAAATATCCGAGAAAGGAGAACAGTGATTATGTCTGAACAAGCTTTGATCGGTGAAAGTCCAGCGACAGCAACTTCAGCGCCAGAACCTCGCATTGGCAATGAAATGGTAGAGTTTCTCAGTGTAATTCAGCAAACTCCGAGAGAATATTGGCCGAATTTGCTGAAAATGATGAGGTTATTTCTGGAAACTGTGACAGTTAAGCCAGGATTGTCGGAACCCGCCGAGACACCTGAAAACGTAGATTTTACTAAACTGTCGAAGGAGAGAAGTATCAGAAGAAATCAAGCTATGACCCGACTAATCCGAGCGGGGCTAAAGGAAGGAAATGAGGATAACGAACAACCAGAAACTATCGATCCCGTACAGCAGCACGAAGCTCTGAGCAAGCTGTTACAGTCTTGGGTAGATGATGGAGATGAACAGGAACAAACAGAAACCGCTGAAGTTCTCTGCAAGGCACTAGAAGAAAACTCGGTGCATATATAGTCCATGAGCAGAATAGTTTTGTTAGATTCTGGGCCTTTAGGAATTGTTACAAATCCCAAAGCCGCCTCTCCTTTATATCAAGAGGGTAAGCTCTGGCTGCAATCTTTGCCGCTAAAAGGTTACATTGTAATGCTTCCTGAAATTGCTGACTATGAAGTTCGGCGCGAATTAATTCGTGCGGGTAAGGCGGCAGGTATTCGACGACTTGATGAACTTAAATCGCAAATTCCCTACCGTCCTTTGACTACGGAGGTAATGCTTCTAGCTGCTCAGTTGTGGGCGGATGCACGAAAGAGAGGAAGGCCGACAGCAGAACCCAATGCACTTGACGGTGATGTGATTCTGGCTGCTCAAGCAATATTGGAAGCTAATCAGGGAAATGAAGTCGTGATTGCGACCACAAATGTGGGGCATTTGTCTCAGTTTGTGGATGCTCGTGAATGGCGATTAATTTCGTAAAGCTGGATTTTGGGAGAAAAATTTAAGCCAAAGCCCGTTAGCGAAGCTTGCAGAAGAGGATCGCACTTACAGACTTACCCAGTCCCTGATATACTTTCAACTACAGATATTTTTACAGATACCGTTAACGAGATAAACAGGATGGTGGAAACAGTGGACACAATGGAAAAAACGGACGATCGCACGCAAAGTCGGTTTTGGGGTAAAGTTACAGTCATAGACGCGGGCGATCGCTACAAGATAAATCGCATCGAAGTCAAACCGGGACACCACATCCGCACCCAAATGCACTATCACCGCAGCGAGCACTGGGTTGTCGTCTCCGGTACCGCTAAAGTTATCTGCGATGACAAAGAGACCATTCTCATGCAGAAACAGTCAACCTACGTTCCCATGAATACCGCTCACCGCGTCGAAAACCCCGGCGTGATTCCCCTGGTGATGATTGAGATCCAAAATGGCGAATATCTCGGAGATGATGACATTATCCGTTTCGCGCAAGACGCTGACGACGAAGATTGAGATAGAGTCCGGTTAAATAATTCTAATTAGGTTCGATCGTTCGGACTTCAGTCCTCTTTCATCTGGGACTTAACGGTAAATTAAAATTACGGGCAATTAAAATTGTAGGGGCAATTTCATAAATTGCCCCTACAGGATTATATTAAGGTTGTTAAACACGATAGTCTGATATAGCAATTGGCGATCGTCCTACGGCAAAGCAGCGTTTTTCAAATCTACGTTTGCCATATTAGCATCCTTTAGATTAGCACCAGTCAAGTCCGAACCGTTCAAATTTGCACCGTTCAAATTTGCACCAGTCAAATTTGCATCCCGCAAGTTAACCCCCAGCACATCTATTCCCGACAAACTGCCGCCCCGGAGGCTGACATTAGCTAGATTCGCTACAGACTGGCGAGCATTTCTCAGGTTCGCACCAGCCAAATTAGCACTTTCTAAATTAGCGCCGACTAAATTAGCACTGGTGAGGTTGGTATTTTTTAAACTAGCAATCACTAAACCCGCTAGACTCAGGTTAGCGCGGGTAAAATCAGCACTCTCCAAATTGGCCCCGTGCATTTTAGCCGCAATTAGACTCGCACCTGGCAATTTAGCTTGTTTCAGATTGGCTTGCTTCAGATTTGCTTCGTTTAAATTTGCACCGCTCAAATTTGCACCTGTCAAATTTGCACCGCTCAAATTCGCACCGCTGAGATTGATACCAGAAAGCTGCGCTCCTGTCAAGTCACAGCCGCTGCAATTTTTAGTTTCTAATAATTGCTTGACTTGTGATACGTTTTCTGCTTTGACTCCCGAAGCAAAACCGATCGCAATTAGCAGCCCTGTTGTTGTTAAAATTCCAAATTTCATATACTCACCCTCAGCGATATCTCTCTCTACTAATAATATCCAACATTTTTCGAGAGAGTGGGGTGATCGGTCTCTTCGATAAACTGTGACAATCATCACCCTATTGTGCACAAAAGATGATATGATTATGGACGTTTCAACTCTTAATAATTATTGTAAACAATTATTGCTTTTTCAGGAACCAAAAGGGAAAGGATTGCGTCGGCTCTAAACGGACACCCGTGATACTGTTCTGAGCAAAAGTATAGTCCTTATCCTGCCACAGGGGGATGAAAGGTACATCTTGACCTAGTATGTCCTGAATTTCGGCAAACAAAGCTTTGCGGGTTTGAGGGTTGGCTTCTTGGCGCTGCTTGGCGATCAGTTGATTTACCCGATCGCTATAATAAAACGAACCCTGCCCCTGACTGGCACCCTTCTCGCACCCGCGGGCCGCCGAACCCGTTGCACAATCCAAAAACGGCTGAATGTAATTGTCAGCGTCGAAAAAGTCAGCGTACCAATCCACTAACACCGCAGGATAAATCCCCTTCTCTATATTCTGAAACAAAGTCGGAGATTCGACGCTGTTAATTTCCACCTGCATAATCCCGTCCATTTTGAGTTTGGCTAAGGCTTTGATCGTGCTCGCCACTAAAGCTCGCTTTGTGGAACCAGTAGGATGCCAAATTTGAAAAATAAACGGATTCGTGGCCGAATATCCCGCTTTTGTTAGCAATTCCTTAGCTTTTGCCATGTTGGCGTCGCCGTACATTTCTTTAAATACTGGCTTGTTAACATCGAAGGTTGTGGGAATCAGGCTGTACAGAGGCTGGGCTTGTCCTCGGAGGACGCGATCGTTAATCAGGGGCCGATCCATCGCCGCGGCGATCGCCTGTCTCACCTCTAACTTATCCAGCGGTTTAGAATTGAGATTCAGCGTCATATAACTAACTGTACTGCTCTCCCCCGCGATTTCCTGCCATTTCCCTTTTTTGGCTCCCTCGTCCAAGCTGCGAACTTGGTCTGCATCCAGGGATAAATAAGCTACATCGATCGCACCTGTCCGAAAAGTATTGAACAAATTTGAAGAACTCGAAAGCAGCAAAATGTCAATCCCTTTATTGACAGGTTTGTCCCCCCAATACTGATCAAAGGCGTCAAACTTCAGAGAATCGCTACCGTACTTCGCCAACTTGTAGCGCCCGGTTCCCACAAACGTATCGGGTTTAAATTTACCGTCTCCTATCTCATAGGCTTTCGGAGAAATGGGACAAAGACCGGCAAATGTCAGCAGGGAAGGAAAAGCAGCAAAGGGCTTTTTGAGTTTAAAAGTTAATTCGTATTCGCCCGTCGCTTTCACCGATTCTATGGCATCGCCCAACAAGAAAGCCGGACGGCCGCCGTTTTTGATAAATCGCTGCAAGGAAAATTCCATCGCTGCGGCGTTAAACGGTGTGTCGTCGTGAAAAATTACGCCTTGACGCAAGGGGATTGTATATGTCAATCCGTCTTTGCTCACTTTTGGCATTGCTGTCGCCAAGTGGGGGATTAACTTTGTGGTTCCCGACTCGTAGGTGTAGAGAGTGTCGCCCAAATTTCGCAGCAGTTGTCCTGAGATGGTTTCGTAAGCGTCGGCGGGGTCGATCGTCCGCAATTTCAAGGTTGTGCCAATTGTCACGCGATCGTTGTTGGGCGAATTGGGCGAATTGGGCGAATTGGGCGAATTGGGCGATCGACTGGCACCCTGTCCGCAGCTTGCAGTTAACAAGCAGCACAGACAGAACAGAGCTATAACTTTAATTACTGAAGGTTTTATAGATATTCTCGACTGCCGCTTGTTGATTTCCATCGTCTTTTATTGACACTCCAAATTAGTATTTATATTATCAGGACTTACGCAGTGTTAAATAAGAAACCGGTTTCTTGGTAGATGCAATGTCGCCAAACCGATACAAGCAGCAGCCGATCGCTTCCGCTGGCATAGGAATCATAATTTTGGACGAGTGCAGTGCGATCGCCCCGATCGCTCAATATCATTCAGATGTAAGCGGATTTGATATGACTGCTGACTCATGACTGATGACTGCTGACTGATGACTGCTGACTGCTGACTAATGACTGATGACTAAATTCCCCTGAGGAGCGATCGCCAATCCCGACAGCGTTTCAGGTAAATCCGAGCTACCCGATCGCTCGGATTTGTCCGCAAACACTCTTCAAACAATTTTCCCGCCGATCGGAACTCATGGCGATCGCAAAGTAACATCGCTTCAGTATATACCGCCAAATTTTCTAGCTTAGCCGAGAGAATTTCCGGCGGATCGGCATCGAATACCTCATATATTGTGACATATTGAGATTTTCCTTTGACCTGTACTTTATCCACAATCCGAATATTATAATCAGCCGGATTTCGCAACCGTTCCAAAGTGTGATGAGAAATTAACAAAGGAACGCCGTAATCTTTGGTCAATCCTTCAATCCGAGATGCCAAATTAACAGTATCACTAATCACAGTGCTATCCATTCTGCTTTTGCCACCAACTGTCCCCAGCATCAAAGAACCAGAATTGATCCCTAGGCCAATTTGAATCGGGATGTAGCCGACACTTAAACGGTATCTGTTGTAATCATTCAGGATATTTAGCATCGCAATACCAGCTTTCACTGCATCATCTGCACAGTCGCTAAACAAAGCCATAATTGCATCGCCGATATATTTGTCAATAAACCCGTGATTGCTAGTAATAGCAGGCTCCATCCGCGACAGGTAAGCATTGATAAAATTAAAATTTTCTTGCGGCGTCATAGTTTCCGAAAGCCTCGTGAAGTCGCGGATGTCCGCAAACAGCACCGACATTTCCTGCTGCACTTGGTCGCCTAAATTGACATCAATAATACTTTCATATCCCAACAAATTTAGAAATTGATGTGGCACAAATCGCCCGTAGGCATCAGTTAATTCTAATTCAGCATCAAGGGATTTCCCCAAATCTTGATTGAGTTGAAATAGTTTATTAATAAACTTATGGCGGTCGGCTTCAGCTTGTTTGCGTTCCGTGATATCTTGAAAAACTGCGATCGCAAAAGCAACTTTGCCACCCTCAAAAATTGGCGTCCCCCAAGTCTCAAGGGGAATTTTCTTGTCGGATTGATGAATTTCCAGATCGTCAGCCGTCGAACTTTCTCCCTTGAGGGCTCGGACAATCGGCAAATTTTCGGCAGGGTAAATAATATCAGTTCCCGCGATATAAAATTTATAACTTTTTGACAAATCATCAACAGCATTTAACGGCAACACCCCTTGGCCGAGTAACTGCTGTCCGGCACGATTGACGTAGTAAGGTTTACCTCGAGCATCGAGCACGGCCACGCCTACCGGAATCGCTTCGAGAAATTGAGCTAGCTTGATTTCGCCTTCCCGCACCGCCTCCAATGCCCGATAGCGCAACTCAGATTCAACCGTATCGGAATGTTCAGCAGTATTTTCCAGCAAGATTTCCAGATCCGCTTTTTCCTCCTTCAAGTCTTCCACTTGCTGGCGCAATCTTTCTATCTCTAAAAGTAGCTGTTCTCTAGATGGTTGTTCTTCCAGCATAACCCGAGAATTTGCGCCTCGACTAACAGAAAATTGATCGACAGTCCGTACCCTAAAAGTCATCATAGGTCTATAGTAATTCCCACTCCAAACTCGGCATTAGGCGCTGGAAATTATTCACAGATTTACCTTGCCAAGGTATACGTTGAGAACCTTGTACCGCCATTTGCACCCGAGCTTTTTTGCGGACCTCGATAATAAACTTCGACAGCATATTGATGCCCGAACTGTTCAAAAATTCTAACTGTTGCAAATTGAGGGTAATTTTTGCCTGTGCCAAATCGGCGACCTCCTCCAGCAACTGCACTATCGGCGCGTACTCTTGGGGCCCGCTCAACCTTAGAGATCCTATAAAACTCACGGTTGCCGTTGATGGATCGTAACAGATCCCGTAATCTTCTGTTTTAATTTCCATTGCCGCAAAAAAAGTCCCTTAGATATTATCGATCGCCAGCGATACTTATACTCTTAATTGCACCATAGTTGTCACGGTAATTACTTCCGGGTCTTTTTGCACCGTCTGGAACTTCCAGCCTATTTGGGTGGTATAATCGCTGAGCATGGTTAGCAAGCCCAATCCAGAATCGGTAAAGCTTTCGTCAAGAGCATTTTTTTCCAACCGCTCAATGTACAGATCGCTCGGATCGGACTCCAGCAACTGCTGAATGTAAGCCTGAAACTTGCTCACACATTGCACAGGAATGGTGTTAGCAACTGAGAAAATCAGTTTGTCGCTCTTTAATTGCAGTTTAATGTTGATCGGGTGTTCCGATGTCTCATCATTAAACTTCATCGCATTCTCTAATAACTCATTAGCAATGTAGCTAACAGCGCTTTTAATTTCAGCTTGTCTGTCAATTGTCGAGGGATCCTCTTCGTTTCCAGGAAAAAAAGTCGTCAAGTAGTCAGCCAGAAAATCCGCAGACAAACCGTTGTTCCGCCACCGCTGCTTGAGGGGGATCGAACTCGGAGAAAATCCAATTATTAAGTATTCGTGGCTGGGAGTCGGCTCTAGGAAATCGCCGAAAGTCTGAATCATCTTATTTGTTAATTGTTACTTGTTAATTGTTACTTGTTAATTGTTACTTGTTGGTTGTTATTTGTTAGTTGTTATTTGTTGGTTGTTATTTGTTGGTTGTTGGTTGTTATTTGTTGGTTGACTGTTGTTATTGGTTATTGGTTATTGGCGAGTTGCTACCAATGCCCCATGACCTGCGCGGGCCCATGACCTGCGCGGGCCCATGACCTGCGCGGGCCCATGCCCCATTCCCCATTCCCAATTCCCCATTCCCAATTCCCCATTCCCTATTTTTGCTTGAGAACCAGCAATGTGATGTCATCAAAAACTTTTTGTTTGCCGATGTGCGATCGCACGTCGTCAATTACAGCGTGCCTGATTTCAGTAGCCGTTCGCTGCCAATTAATCTTTATTACCTTAATTAACCTATCTAAACCATAAAGCACTTTATTCATATTTTTAGCCTCCGTAATCCCATCAGTGTACAGCACTACCACATCTCCTGAATGCAACTGGACAAGGGTTTGGGCCACAAAATCAGCAATATCTTCATCCAGCCCGATCGGGAAACCCAAATCGATTGTATCAAACCGCTCGACAGAACCGTTACACCGCACTACAATCATTTCTTCGTGCTGTCCGCTCAACTTCAGCATTCCCTCGTGATAGTCTAGCAAAGCAAGGCTGACGTTTTTATCGCATTTCATTCGCTGCATATTATTGTAAATTACACTGTTAATAGCGGTTAAAAATTTTACAGGATCGGGTTCGTTGTAGGCGAGCAAAGTTCGCACTGCTGTTTGAACCATAATCATTAAAACACCGCTCTCCAATCCGTGTCCCGTAACATCGCCAATGCCAATTTTTACTCTACCTTCGTGCTGGAGTACATCGTAATAGTCGCCGCCTACTTCATCAGCAGCTTCCATAAATCCTGCAATATCTAAGCCGATAACTTCCTTCAGTTCTCGGTTTTTCGGTAGCAGCATCTGTTGAATTTTGCGAGTGACCTCTAGTTCGGCGCTCATCCGCATATTTTCGGCTTTTAGGCGATCGTTAAGAACAGTAATTTCTTGATTCGCACCAACCAAAGCCTCGGCAATCTTGTTAAATGCACCCACAACTTGCCCGAGTTCATCTTGGTTATCCAAAATAATTTTGTGGTCAATATTGCCACTTGCCATCTTTTTTGACGCTTCGTCAAGCACCAAGACAGTTTGCATAACTGCCCGGTAAAAACAAACAAATAAATAAACAACTATTCCTAAAAATATTAAGACAAAAACATAAATTAATTGTTTTCTGGCAACTAAACTATCTATACGTTTTTGGAGGAGAAAGTCTAATTCATTGACACATTCGTCCCACAGTTCAAAACTCGAAGTCAGAACTCGATCGCTGCCATCGAGATAGGCATAATATTCGACTACGGCCGTGGGATTAATCAGTTTATCTAGTTGCCCAGTTAGTTGCTCTACTACTGAGTTAAAATTTATCAAAGGCTGGCTTAATTTCGGGATCAGATTCCCGTGAGGATTGTTGCTAAATCCTACCTCCATATTGATTGCTAAATTCTGATTGAGTTCTCTCAATTTGCCCGCTAAGGTAATCAGTTTCGCTCTTTCCTCAGGTGTGGCATCGGAACGCGCGCTACTTTTTTGAGAAATTAGCCTAATCTCTGACAATATTTTTTGCATTTCGGGAAGCTTCAGCAAAGTAGCATCCATCAAATAATAGGTATCTAAATCGGGGTCTAATATTAGATTGGAAGTGTCGCCGAGGTGAGCGCTCAATCTATTAATATCTAAAGCTAATTTATGATAGACAACATCGTAGGTCTCTAAACTCCACTGGTGGCGGCGAAGTTTAAAATTTTGCCAAGTGTGATAAATGTTATTAAACTTTTCGCTCGCAACTAAGATTTGTCCAAACTGGCGATCGATATTGGCCAGAGATTCAAAGTTCGCGTCTATCTTAGCTTCTAAATTAGCCCGAGGATCTGGATTGCTTAAATTTGGATTGAAACCCTGATAATTTAACTGTTGAAGTTTCGGTATGTGTTCCCTCAACTGTCGCAGCGGGCGCAGGTATTCGTTACCGTAGATTTCTTTTTGGGCAAAATCAACTCTGGTGTTAATTTCGGAAATCAGCAGGTACATCACCAAGGCTAACGGCATCGCAAATAGAAAACCGATCGAGGTGAATTTTTGAGGATAGCTCAGCCGATTCATTAAATGGATTCCGAGGGATTTTCTGTTCATAATCGATATATTTCAACAAGATTTTACTAAAAAAGTAGCGATCGCTACTAAATTATTTTCGGGGACGATCGCTCTTGAAAACCTGAATGCTATAATTAATCAGCCATAGCTTGCTTAATTTATAATACGTTCCCGTCCTGTTGTCACAGATTGTGCAGTATCCCTTCGAGTTCACTGGCTCAGTTCGTCTCCCCCTGTCTAAAAAACCTTGAGAAATTTGGGCATGATGAATAGTCATTTATACTGAGATTCTCTGCGAGAATCAGTTTTTTTTCAGCAGATTTACTTAGGTATAAATTTTTATCAATACTCCTGCACTAAAAGTCAAAATTAAGCAATAACTGGGTAGTGCAAGTTTCCTGAAAGACAAGTGGCAGCAGCGAGTATAAAATACTTGTGCCGCCCGACTCAGTTAAGTCGGTTCTGCACAAAGGAACAAACAGCACCAGCAGCAGTGTCTATATCAGTATCTGCATTTGAGTGCTCAGGAGCGATCGCGCAAGAGTGTAAAGTGAGGCAGAGGGCGTACTATGAAACCAATCTCCGAAAATAACTCTAAAAACAATCAAAACCGAGGTGAAAAGCAGCCCAATCCTTTAATCTTGGCTTTGCTGCTGACGGGAATTCTCGCCTGGGAAATGTATCCGGCGCTAATCCACACCGCAGCGGCTAACGCGGGCGTCCTCAAACAGTCCCTCGCTCAGTTGGAAAACCAAGAGGAGCAAACCGCGCAGCAATTGCCCGCAGCCGCAGGGGACAAAAAAATCAATTATTCTGAATTGGCACTAAATAGTCTAACTTCCGAAGCGGGCAATTTGGCCGAGGGTACGCGCCAAAATCCCCCGAACCAATTCCCCGCAACCGTTGCAGCCGCAGTTCGCCAAGACTTGTCGCGCTCGACTGGGATTGCTGCTGACAAGTTGAAAGTCACTGAATCGAGCCGGCAAAGTTGGCCGAATACTTGTTTGGGAATCGTAAAAGCTGATGAAATTTGCGGCCAAATGATTGTTGAAGGTTGGCGGGTTGTGCTTTCTGACGGCCGCCAAACTTGGGTTTATCGCACGAATGCTAGGGGGAATGTGTTGCGCTTGGAAAAGAAAGTTAGTTAAGGGAATTTGAGCGTCGGAAACAGGCAAGAGGTCTGTTCCATAGAGTAAGAAACAGGCCAGAAAGCCTGTTCCACACAATACAGCCAGAAACAGGCCAGAAAGCCTGTTCCACACAACACAGCCAGAAACAGGCCAGAAAGCCTGTTCCACACAGCAAGAAACAGGCTTTCTGGCCTGTTCCACACAGAGTAAATTTGATTGGGATTTCTTGTGGGCGGGCTTCGATGCTTCGCCTGACATCAATTTGGGAGTTGTTTTCTTTCAATAATCCCGCCGCCCAACAGCACGTCTGAGTCATACCAAACTGCGGCTTGTCCGGGGGTAATGCTCAACTGGGGTTCGTCAAAAATTACCTTGACTCTGGTACCGCTGCCTTTTTCGTCTGCTTCGGATGGTTCCACAGGAATAATTGTAGCGGGGACGGGTTGCGATCGATAGCGAATCTGCACGGAAGCCCGAATCGGAGCCGCCGGTTGAGCCACAGAAACCCAATTTACTTTCTGGACTGTACACTCAGATTCTACGGCCAACTGGCGATCGCCCACAATGACGCGATTAGCACCAGCATCGAGTTCAATCACGTACAGCGGTTCCGGTGCAGCAATCCCGAGTCCCTTCCGCTGGCCGATAGTGTAGTGGTGTACGCCGTCGTGCTGTCCGAGTACGCGGCCGGACTTATCTACAATGTCACCCTTTTGTGGCGCGATGTACTTGTCGAGAAAAGCCCGCATCGAACCGTTACTTTCCACCAAACACAAATCCTGACTTTCCGGCTTGTCGGCCGTGCTCAAGCCAAATTCTGCGGCAATTTTGCGAGTTTGGGCCTTGGTGATTTCTCCCAAAGGAAACTCCGTACCGGCGAGCAAGTCCTGTGTTAAATCGTACAAGAAATAAGACTGATCTTTCGCAGGGTCGATCGCCCGCAGCAACTGATAGCGATCCGTAGCAGTATCATAGGTAACGCGAGCGTAGTGCCCCGTAGCAATCTTTTCAATACCCAGCTCTTCGCGAGCGTACTCGAGCATCGGCCCGAACTTCACAGTTTTATTGCACTGGGAACAAGGTAGAGGCGTAACTCCTGCACTGTAACCGTCCACCAAAAAATCGACAATACTTGCCTGAAAGACCTCGCGGCTGTCAACAATGTGGTGGGGAACGCCCAAATTTTCGCAAATTTTAGCGGCATCGACCATTCCCTCAGAGCAGCACTGACCTTTGCCTTTCATCAACCACAGCGTTAAACCCACCACTTCATAGCCCTGATGGTGTAAAATTGCGGCTGCTGCGGAACTATCGACCCCGCCGGAGAGGCCTACGACAATCTTGTTCATGGTTCGGAAATAAATTGCTATTTTACTGTTTTACTGTTACGCAAGTTCGATCGAGCTAATTGATTATACCACAAGAATACTACAAGTTGCTACTGCTGTTAGCTGAAATTTTAGCACTAATAAGTAAAATCCACCTAATTAAGCTTCAAATCCCGATCGATCAAAGGCTTGCTGTGTATTTTTTCTTCCTTCTTCCTTCTTCCTTCTTCCTTCTTCCTTCTTCCTTCTTCCTTCTTCCTTCTTCCTTCTACTTATGACTATTCAAAAATTTGTTGTCACCGCCGACCAAATGCGGCAAATAGAAACCAGAATCTTTGCTGCTGGAATGCCCGTAGCAGCTTTAATGGAAAAAGTCGCCGGATTGATTGCTAGACGCATTCAGGAGATTTTGAAGTCAGAGGGAAGTTCGGCAACGGATTTTGACACGGATGTAACGGATTTCAAGTATAGAAGGAAAAGGGGTGAAGGGGCAAAGATTGTTGATTCTCACTTGCCAGTTATTGGGGTTTTGGTTGGGCCGGGACATAACGGCGGCGATGCTTTGGTTGTGGCCCGCGAATTGCACTTTCAAGGATTTTCTGTAGTTATTTACTGCCCGTTTTCTCAACTCAAAGAACTTACCAAAAGTCACGCTGATTATGCGCGTTCTTTAAATATTCCATTTGTTGAGAAAGTTGAATCGCTGAACAACTGCGATTTGCTGATTGATGGTTTATTTGGTTTTGGGTTGGAACGAGAAATCACTAACCAGACAGCAGCCGCGATTGATGAAATAAATAATTTAAATATACCCATTTTTAGTATAGATATTCCCTCGGGAATTCATACTGATACTGGATCAGTTTTGGGTACGGCAATCAGGGCAAAATATACATTATGTTTGGGGTTGTGGAAAAGGGCTTTTCTACAAGACCAAGCTTTAGAATATATTGGCAAGTCAGAATTAATTGATTTTGATATTCCGCTCGCAGATATTGCAGCGATATTGGGCGAATTTCCCGCAATACAACGCATTACTAAAGCAGCGGCAATTCAGCATTTGCCATTGCCCCGATCGCCAATTTCGCACAAATACACCAACGGTAACATATTAATTATTGCAGGTTCGGGCCGTTACAGCGGAGCCTCAATTTTAGCCGCCTTGGGAGCAAGGGCTAGCGGTGTGGGAATGCTGTCAATTGCCGTTCCTGAGTCGATTAAACCGATGTTGAGCAGTCATTTGCCAGAGGCTTTAGTTATAGGATGTCCCGAAACTCAAAGCGGTGCAATTAGGGAGTTGCCAGTAGCAATTAATTTGAGCGCCTACGATGCGATCGCCGCCGGGCCAGGTCTGACATTGGAAGCGGCGATCGCTGTAGAATCTGTACTGGAGTGCGATCGACCTTTAGTTCTCGATGCCGACGGTTTAAATATTCTCGCTCAACTCGGCACAGTCCCGATTTTGTCGGAACGCTCAGCACTCACAATTATCACGCCTCATCCGGGCGAATTCAAGCGTTTGTTTCCCAAATTAGCAGACGCAACGGGCGATCGAATTGCCGCCACTCAAGCAGCAGCGCAGCTTTGCGGTGCAACGGTATTGCTCAAAGGAGCCAGAGTTTGCATAAGTTGGAAGGATGAGGGCGATTCCCCAGCCGATAGCTACGCTTCACGTACCGTTACCTATCTCAATCCCGAAAGCACCCCAGCCCTCGCCAGAGGCGGCAGCGGCGACGTTCTCACAGGCTTGTTAGGGGGACTGTTAGCAAGTGCGATCGCCCGCAAATCGCCCACGCAATCCGTTGCAGCAACAGCAGCGTGGTGGCACGCAAAAGCCGGAATCGCCGCAGCTAAAGAACGGACAGAATTAGGTGTAGATGCCTTTACTTTGACACAGTATTTAATTCCTACCTTGCGAGAATTACAGTGAGGGCGATCGTCCCATTCGCTGTAACGATCGGCCATTGGTTAGTAGTAAGGACTTCAGTCCTCTGATTTTGATCGGGACTAAAGTCCTCACTACAAACCTCTTGATTTGGTTTGTAGTAAGGACTTCAGTCCTCTAATTTTTATGAGGACTAAAGTCCTCACTACAAACCTCTTGATTTGGTTTGTCACTCATTTGAGTGACACTCAAATGAGTGACACTCGAAAAAGTGACTGTGAAGCCATCAATCGCACCAGTTATACCTGAAATATCAAACAGCATAACTTAAATATTGAAAGGAGCACATTATGTACACCGAAGAAAAAAGCATGAACAATGAAACAATGGCGATCGCCGCCGATACTACAGCCCAATCAAATTTTGCAGTTGGTCTGACAACAGGACTCAACAAACCCACATTACAAATCGGTTCCACAGGTCAAGCAGTCAAAGAACTAGAAACTCTCCTAGCTCATTGGGGATATTATTTCGGCCCGATTGACGGTATCTTCGGCGTCCAAGTTCAAAAAGCAGTCAGAGGCTATCAACACCGCGTCTTCTTAATGGAAGATGGGATTGTCGGTTCTATAACTTGGCAAGCACTGTACTCTGGTGCACCTGTGAATAGGCCGACTTTGATGAATGGCAGTTCTGGTAATGCAGTGAAAATTGTTCAGAATGTCCTGAAAATCAATGGATACTATTTCGGTTTTATTGACGGATATTTTGGGACGATGACAGATGTCGCAGTGCGCCAGTTCCAAATCAGCAAGAATATACCGCAAGATGGAATTGTCGGTGCTAAAACTTGGTACGGACTAAGCAAGTTACCCCACTAAGTTGGGTTGAATTCACTTTCATAGAATTTACGAAAAACCTCTATATGTAAAGTGCACTGTACACTTTACATATAGAGGTTTTCGGAAGGAAAGTCATTATAAAAATCATAAGACTCAAGTCGTCACTACAAACACTTTTGTCCTTGCCATTCCTCAGTAAACCGTATTGCTTTATAGCGGTTCTCGGAAAGATGAGGTATTCACCAATTCATTAAGAATTACAAAATTACAAAATTACAAAATCCCCGAATCGCCCAATCCTCCAATCCTCCAATCCTCCAATCCCCCAATCTAAAATTCTTCAATTCTTCAATTCTTTAATCTAAACTGGTACCTCATCTTTCTGAGAAGTGCTATATATATATGAGAGAGCGCCCAAGCGCAACTACATACCTGGTACGTAGTTGCGCTTGGGCGCTCTTTCTTTCTTTATAGATCGATACGGTTAACTCTCTCAACAATCTGACTTGCAAAAAATGCCTGGATTGCCTATAAAATCAGGAACAGTTCTGTGAAGTTTTTCCATGCCTCGATCTAATGTCTTTCTCGGCTTCTTATCAAGGCGGTTGAGGAATTACGATTAATCATCCCTCCCAGAACGCGGACGGATGCGATTCAACTGACTAATTGCCCAGCGAGCTGTTTCCTGAACTTCTGCATCTGGATCGTCCGTCGCGCGGTGCAACAAGTGACTGATTTGATTCACCAATTCGTAAATCCGTGTCAAGTCGCGAATCGCATTTTTCCGCACTTCCGGGTTTTCATTTTGCAATGAAATTGACCAGGCATTATTCATGGGTTTGAGGGTGCGAATGCCAATTTCCGAGAGAGTTGCCAGAATTAAACTGTACTGCTTAGAGTCAGAATTGCCTAATAAATCCAGCAACGGTTCAACGGCTCTGGAATCTCCTTGTTGCCCGAGTTCCCAAATTGCTTTGCGCCTAGAGGCCGGATTTAGGTGCTGCAAATCTTCAATGAGTGTTTCAATAATATCAACTTTAGGTCTGCCTTCGGTTTCGGGAAGGGAAATATCTTTCTTCCGATTCCCTAGGGCATCGGCTCGATTAGTTGTTTTGGGAGTATTGAAACCTGAGTCGCTGTAGCCGTTGTTGCGATTTTCGTCTGTCGCGGTGTCGGAATTAATTCGATCGCCCTCTAGCCCTGCATCTTCAGATTCAGATTGCCCAGATTCCAGGATAAACGGTAAAGACCGATCGGTGCTCTCGATCTTGTAGCCCTTGGGGAAATTGACAGGGTAGGGCAATGCTGGTATCGGTTTGAGTTCCCCAGAAGAAACCTGTTGCTGTCCCATGTAGTGCCTGTTTCTCTGAGCATCGGGATTGGTGAATCGAGAGTTTCTTTGGTTTTGGCGATCGCCTCGAACCCGTCTTCGCTTAGAATTATTTGACTCGCCACTGCTAACTAATTTCAGCATGATCGCTACTGCCGCTGCCGTGACGACAACTGCTGCCAAACCCAACATTAACAACCCCCGCTGGTGTGACAAAATGACAATTATATTGGAGATTGGTTTCGGGATTTTGGAATTTGATTTTTGTTTTTTAGACGGGTTAGATTTGTTTTTATCGGGCGCTGGAGAGGAGTTTTGAGGATTGGAGTCCTGGCTAGAGTCCGGGGGAGAGTCCGCCTGAGCAATTTCTTGGGAAACAACCTGGTAGGAAGCATGGACAATCTGTTGCCTTCCATCCGCACTGGGAATGAAGGCAGCGCCCAGAGAGGCAATGCAGGTGAACAAACATAAAGTGGAGCGGTAGTGCGCCATAAGACTCAATTGGGGTTTTGAGAGGCAACGCCGCATGACGAGCTTTAGTGTAACCATGAGTTAGCTCGATCCTAGCTGCTATGCGCCCAACTAACCCACAAATATCACGCCCGATCGCGAAAAATCATGGTTTGAGGTGGCAGCGAGCCGGATCTCAATCACGCAATTGCGTCAATAACGGCGGCGGCAGATAGAGCAGGGGCATCTTGGAAAGTTGATTGCCAGCGAAGCATCAGCTACGTGCTGTGCAGACGCTCCCACGCCCGCGATTGTTGCTCGCTGCGGAGGCGCGTGCCATCACCTGTGAGTTTAACTGTTTCGTCGCTGCTGCGCCGCTTTTGTCTTCACTGTAACAAGGTTTTTACTAATTAAAAGACCCACGGGTAGATTACTCCTGTGGGTCTTTAAATTGGATTTTAGATTTTAGATTTTGGCAATCGCACACAGTTCTTTGAAGAGCTCGCGGACGCAGCGGGCGATGACTCGCTGGCGGGCTAATTTCATTGGGGTGCCACCCTTTTTCCTCCGTTTTAACTTTTCCGCTGGGGACATTTGCTCGGCGTCAGCGCCCTGACCGTAAATAAATTTCAGAGGTGGATTGTTCCGGCTAACTTCCAGCCGTGTGAAACACCACTGCCAGAGGGCTTTTCTGCACAGCGCACTGCCGGACTGCTTTCCCTTTTTGTTCTGACCGCTGTCATCACGAATCACGCCCATGCCGACAGCCCTCATGAAGCGGCGCTCTGAAAGCTTGAGCTTAGATTCTTTCCCAGTGGTGCGGTTTTTTCTGATTTTTACTTCCGGTCGGCCCTCTTTCAAGAAATCTTCGATCGGATAAATTGCTCCCAGCAAATAGCCTTGAAGCTGGTAGCCAAAACCGAATTTGGTAAAAATTCGCCGATATTCATCAAACTGCGAATTATCAATCAGTTGAACCAACTGCTTTTTGAGCTTGAAGATTTCCTCCTCAATTTCGCAGTATTGTTTGGCGGCCCACCGAGTTTGAGGCTCAATGCCGGAGCCGACAGTTGCCTCCAAAATGCGATCGTACTTTTTCGACTTTCGCCGTTCAGCCAGCCACCCCCACAGCAGCGGCGCTAACTCTTCTTGTAGTTTTGCCGATCGCACTAGAGCTACTTCTGGGCATTGCCACGTTAGTTCTTGCCTCATCCTGTTCACTATCGGGGACTGCAATCGGTTGAGGTGTTCGATCCGCAAGCAAATTTGCTTGATCTCAACAACTAGAGGATCGCGAATCTTGAGGTAGCTGGCTTCTGTTTTGTCGAAATACCAACAAGCGATCGCAAAAGCATCAATGTCATCAGTCTTTGCCCCGCTCTTGCCTTCTTTTCCCATCAGCTCTGCTCTGTAGTTAGGCAGCTTGCTGTTAGAAATCATTCTTACTTCGACTCCCCAGTCACTAAGCTTATTTATCCACAGTTTCGCGTAGTTTATCCCAGTTGGTTCGCAAATTGCGACAACTTTGTCGGCTTTGAAGCTTTCAATTTTTGTCCTTAATTTATTCAAATTTTCAAGGTTCGAGTGAAACACTTCGATATCGGCAACGAAATAGTCATCACGGGGGATGCTGGGTTTTTCCAGCATAAAGCACGCAGCAATTGAAGACCGACTAACGTCAATGCCTACGATTAAATATTTCATTTGATGGTTTAGGAGAATAAAAGAGTTAAGAACAAAAGAGCCTACGAATCTCCCAAAAGCAAATTAATGCTTACTTCACTGATTAAGGCTCGTTTATTTTGTCCTGTTTGATGCGGGCTGGCGCTTACGAAGACAACATAGCAGTTGAGCTAATTTCATCTTTAAAGCGCCACTCATCTTTCGACTCGTCCCGCGACTCCCCCTTTTTGAGGGGAATTTCGGCCGCTGAGTCTGGCGGCACTCGTCAGGCGGCGGTGATTCTGATCGTGTTAGTTGCAACTAGCGCGACGTAGGCGTAAATGTGAGTGAGGTCTTTTGAAAGTGTCGGAAAAAATGTTTCAGTTCCAAAAGTTTCTAAGATGCGGTTTGCGGCGTTAATGTATGGATTTAAGCATCGGTCAGGTGGCTGTTTTTGTAACAGTCCCCGGGATTTGGCTTCTTTGATAATGAGAAAGACTTCTTGAGTTTCAGTCTCGACAAATTCTCCAAACCGTTCTTTGGCAAGTTTTACGCACGTGGCAATATGATTTTCTGTCTGTGTTTTCATGGTATGCTGGCAGATTAATTGGTCAAGATAGCTTGGATGCCAAGTGGTTAAAGTGTAATTTAGCCACTTGTTTTTGTTCCTAGCTTTCGGTTGATATATCGACAAAGAAAGCATTGCATTCGGGGTATTCGCTTTGCCCTTCCATAAATCTTGCAAGAGATGCAGTAATTTGCTCGTCGCTAATTTTCTCCATTTCTTTCACGACTCGATTTGACACATCAGAAACCAGACTGTGCATTTTAGCGCCTGTTAGATCTTGTAAGGCCACCAGCAATAGGTTGCTAAATAGCGCAGTTGAAAAAATAACGGATTGCTCCCCAATAGGCAAATTTGCCATCGTGTTAACTGCGGGTACTGAGCTATCGTCTGGAATGATCCGAATGGAGTTTAAATTCAGTTCACAACTGTCTAGAGAATTCTCTAGCATCTCTGCTAGCTCCTGTAGTTCGCGGTAATTCCCCTGGCTTTTTAAAATCAAATCCGCGATATGTACGTCTAATCCAACAATTTCGGCTTTGACTTCAGGTCGAATTGAGGGCAAGTCGGAATGCCTGTAAGTAAAAGTATTGTGCATGATTAAAAAAGTAGTTAGGATGAGTCCGACAAGGTGTCGGATCTATTTTTGTCACTGATTTGATAGCTTTTCGATCGCACTCTGATGGCAAATCCTCTCTTTTTAGATTTAGATTTAATGTAGGCTTCCGCCCGATCGCAAATCTCTTCTTTTTCGGGCGTCAGTTCCGTTCCCTCGCCTTCACCCTCAAGGGGTTGTTCCTCGGGCGGTTCCCCACTACCGCTAATTAGCTTTTCTAGGTACTGGGAAACTGTCAATCCGGCTTCTATTGCCTTCTTTTGCAGCAGTTGGTAGGCTTGTCCGCCGATGCGGACTTGCTTGGCTCTGTCCTCTGGATTTTCGTCAAGAGTTTCGGCAATCTTGGCGGCAGTGATTGACTGAGCCGGGAACCCGTCAAGGACGGTTTGCCATTTGTCCTGCAGTTGAGACTCTCCGTACTCGTCCACTTTTGCAAACTTCACCAGCGGCAAAGCTTGAGATACCGATGTGGGAAGAATCTTGAATTTTGATTTGATGAGTTCCAGGCAGACTTGAGCCGCTTGGATAATCTTTTTGCAGTAGAAATGCGATCGGCCTAAAGCGAGCTTGCAGTAGTCGCGAAAGTCCTTGTACTTCTGTTTATACAAGCGGTAGCGCTGCACAGTGTAAAGCATGACCCCTTGTTTGAAATATCGTTGTGCGGTGCTTCGAGGAGAATTTCATTCTCGAAGTCGAGAAGCGGCTGAAATTCCGCTTCTGAAGGCTCGCCCCAATCGTCGGAGAAGTCAATGTACATATTTAAAATTCCGACTGGTTGTTGACCGCTTCAATTTCATGCAATGACGCATCTTGTAGCAAGAATCTATTGTCAAAAGTCAGTCTCTGTGCGAACGGATCAATCCCCAGTCTTTCTAAGAAGAGCTTCAAACTTTCGTAATGTTTGGTGGCTTTCTCAATATCTCGGAGAAGTTCTTTTAGTCTGTAAGCTTTGTTTTCTATTTCAAGTTCTAGCGCGTAGACCTCCTTTGCTAAACGAGTTTCGGCGTCGAGGGTCAGTATCAATTCATCAATCCGATCTTTCAATTCCTTGTAACCATAGGAAAGGTTATCTACGTCGCTGCTAACTTCGATTTCTCCGTCTTTCTCCAATACTTCGGACAGTTTTTTAACGGCCCTGTAAGCCTTACGTAGTAAGCCATGCCATTTTTTACGCATTTTCTGCAACGAGTGGGGCAAAGTCAAACAGATCGCATCTAAAACTGTCCGAAGTATTGTTTCTCAAGGTTTTGCCATTGGTTTCTTTTGTAGACGGGGATAGAAATTTTAATGAGAGTCATTGGTTTGTACCTGCTTGTTGGAAATGGAAAGTAATCGCGTATTTGAAGAGCCTCGCGGCACACAATAGATTGTTAAGAAGCTGTGAGGAACAAGTTGAGAGACAGTTGTTGACCGAGCGGCTCGGAAGGCCCCAAGCTATCTTTTTTGCTCCTTCCTTTACTCTTTGGAGGTT
>RDYN01000033.1:0-14624 GCA_004293365.1 Oscillatoriales cyanobacterium
GTCCTCACTACGAACCTATAAAGGCGGCTTGTTGACGAAGGTTTGTAGTGAGGACTTTAGTCCCCAAAAAGAAGGACTGAAGTCCTCACTACGAACCTAGACTAATTACCAATTACCAATTATGTATTTGAATTTTTTCCGACGCTATTCGACGCCTTATTTGTTTTTGTTTCCGGCTTTGTTTATTTTGACTTTGACTGTTTTGTGGCCGGCTTTGCAAGCTTTTTATTTGAGTTTTACTAATTACGAATACGATTTAACTCAAATGCCGCAGTGGGTGGGTTTGAAGAATTTTGAGAGGTTGTGGGCCGATCGCACTTTTTGGCAAACTTTGACCAATACGCTGCTGTATCTGATCTGTGTTGTGCCTGTATTGGTTGTTATACCGTTGGGAATGGCAATTTTGTGCAATCAAAAGCTGCGCGGGATGAACTGGTTCCGGGCCGCATATTACACGCCTGCGGTGATTTCGATGGTTGTCGCCGGGATTGCTTGGAAGTGGCTGTTTGCTGAAACTGGATTGCTGAATCAGTTCGGAGAATTGTTGGGTTTACCTCCGGTTTCTTGGCTGGCCAATCCGAAGGTGGCAATCTTTAGCGTGATGGCAGTTACTGTCTGGAAAGGCTTGGGTTATTACATGGTAATTTATTTGGCTGGGCTGCAATCTATCCCGGCAGAACTTTACGAGGCGGCTGCGATTGACAGTTCGGATGGTTTGCGGAAACACTGGGATATTACTGTGCCGCTGATGAAGCCTTATTTGGTTTTGGTGGCGGTGATTTCGGCGATTTCTGCTACTAAGGTTTTTGAGGAAGTTTATATTATGACTCAGGGCGGGCCTCGCAATAGTTCTAAGACTGTTGTTTATTATCTTTACGAACGGGCTTTTAAGGATTTGGAAATTGGTTATGCTTGTACGATCGCCCTGGTGTTGTTTTTGCTGATTTTGGGTTTGTCGGTTTTGCAAGTTAGCCTTCAGGGTTTGACTCGCAATGATTGAGATTTACGATAAATACTTAAGTACGATCGCTCCGGTCGCAGTACAAATTAGTAGATTAAAGCTAAGCAATATTACGTAGCGCACAACTGATTAAACATAAGCTAAATAGCCAATGACACAACTGTCAGTTTTGTACTATGGTTGAGTATATTTCGGGAGTTTTGCCGTTAGCGAAGCCCTCGGAGAGGATCGCCCGCGCCCATGACCCCTCTAACACACGCGATCGACTTCCGCATACAGCACAACTCCTGGAAATTAGCAGTCAACCCTTTAAATTCAAATTGATTAAACTATGATTTTGCTAACAGGCTATCAAATCACCGAACAAATTTACTCTGGTGTCAATACTGTGATTTATCGGGGAATCTGGGAAAAAGAAAACCTGCCAGTCATTGTCAAAACCTTGAAAAGCGAGTATCCAACTCTCGAAGAGATTACCCGCTTGAGACACGAATATAAAATCAGAAAAAATCTGATAAATATAGAAGATATTGTCAATTCTTACCGCCTAGAAACTCATAATAATGGTGTGGCGCTGACATTAGAAGACTTTGGCGGCTTGGCTTTATCTAAATTTTTAACAGCGACCAAACTCAACTTAACACAATTCCTCAAAATTGCCGTGCAGCTAGCCCAAAGTTTGGGTAAAATTCATCAAAACCAAATAATTCACAAAGATATTAAACCGCACAATATCATCATCAATCCAGAAACCTATCGGGTCAAAATTACTGATTTCAGCATCTCCTCGCGCTTGGTTCGAGAAAACGCAACTCCCAGCTATCCCAGTTTGCTCGAAGGTACGTTAGCTTATATATCGCCGGAACAAACTGGTAGAATGAATCGGGCGATGGACTACCGCAGCGATTTCTATTCGCTTGGTGTCACTTTTTACGAGATGCTGACTGGTGAATTGCCGTTTAATGCGATCGACTCTTTAGAATTAGTTCACTGTCACATCGCTAGAATCGCACCCGCGCCCCACAGTTTGAAGCCGGAAATTCCCGAAGCGATTTCTGCGATCGTGATGAAGTTGTTGGCGAAGACGGCGGAAGATAGGTATCAAAGTGCTGATGGGCTGAGGTTTGACCTCGAAGCTTGTCTGGCGATGCTGCAAGCGTCGGGCAATATATCTGATTTTACTGCCGGAAATGCCGATCGGGCCGGTCAACTCCTCATCCCCCAAAAACTCTACGGTAGAGAAACTGAAGTCGCCGCTTTACTCAGCGCTTTTGAGCGTATTAGTAGTGTAGAACCCCCCCAACCCCCCCTTGTTAAGGGGGGGCTTTCGGAGGGAATTCCCCTTGTTAAGGGGGGGCTTTCGGAGGGAATTCCCCTTGGTAAGGGGGGGCTTTCGGAGGGAATTCCCCTTGGTAAGGGGGGGCTTTCGGAGGGAATTCCCCTTGGTAAGGGGGGGCTTTCGGAGCGAATTCCCGTTGCTCAGAGGGCGCTTTCGGAGCTTTCTTCCCCCCCCTTAGCAAGGGGGGCAGGGGGGGTCGAATTAATCCTCGTTTCCGGTTACTCCGGCATCGGCAAATCCTGCTTAGTAAACGAAGTTCAGAAACCCATTGTCCGGCAGCGCGGCTATTTTATCAGCGGCAAATTCGACCAATTTAAACGCAATATTCCTTATGCTTCCCTGATTCAAGCATTCCAGTCATTAATTCGGCAGTTGCTAACTGAAAGTACAGCATCTATCGAGACTTGGAAACAAAAAATGCTAGCCGCTTTGGGAACCAGCGGTAAAGTTGTTACAGACGTGATTCCCGAAGTCGAATTAATTATCGGGAAACAGCCGGAAGTACCGCAATTAGGGCCTACAGAATCGCAAAACCGATTTAACCGCGTCTTCAAACAATTCATTAGCGTGTTTACCGCCCAGTCGCACCCGCTGGTGATTTTTCTCGACGATTTGCAGTGGGCTGATTCGGCATCGCTGAAATTAATCGAACTGCTGGTGACTGATTCAGATAGCAAATATTTGCTGATAATTGGAGCCTATCGAGATAACGAAGTCAGCGCCGCCCATCCGCTGATTGTCACAATTGAAAATATCGCCAAAACACAAGTAAAAACCCAGCCAATTGTTAGCAACATCATTCTCGCACCCTTAAATTTAAGTCATGTCAAAGAATTAATTGCGGATACTTTGGATGCTCAAATTACAGAAAAAATCGAGCTGCTCGCAGAGCTGCTTTTTAACAAAACTCAAGGTAATCCGTTCTTTTTAACTCAGTTGCTCAGAACTCTTTATCAAGAAAATCTCTTAGTCTACGATTTTTCATCCAGTGCGTGGCAGTGGGATATCGGGTACATACAAGCAATCGGGATTACTGACTGCAATGTCGTAGAGTTAATCGCTCGAAATATTAGGAAGTTGCCCGCTGCGGCGCAGTCAGCATTAAAATTAGCCGCCTGTATTGGCAACCAGTTTAATTTAGAAGTCCTGGCAATTGTCAGCGAAAAATCTCAGAAGGAAACAGCATTAAACCTTTGGGATACGCTTCAGGCGGGTCTAATTTTGCCTCTGAGCAGCGATTACAAAATTCCGCTGGTTTTTGAAGGAGCAGAAACGGAGTCGGCTGGGCTTCAAGATGTTAAGGTTGATTACAAGTTTTTGCACGACAAAGTGCAGCAAGCGGCTTATTCTCTGATCCCCCAAGAGCAGAAACAAGAAACTCACCTGACAATCGGTCAACTGCTGCTGCGAAATACTGCACCGGAAGCACGGAAAGATAATATTTTTGCACTGGTAAATCAACTGAATTTCGGGATCGACTTATTGACATCTGAACCGGAAAAATGCGAGTTAGCTGAACTCAATCTCATAGCAGGTGAAAAAGCGAAGGCTGCGGCTGCTTTTGAAGTTTCTCTCAGGTATTTTAATCGGGGAATTGAACTCCTCAACTCTCTCTCTCGCACTGGTGAGGAGTCAAGTCAAGTTCCGTCAAGTTGGCAGAGTCATTATCACTTGACGCTGGCTCTACATACAGAGGCAATGGAAGCCGAATATCTTAATACCAATTTACAGCGATCCGAAATTCTGGGCGAGTTAATCTTGCAGCAAGCTACTACTCAGTTAGATGCGGTAAAGGTATACGAGATTAAGATCCAAATGTATATAAATACCATGCAAATGTCCCGAGCTTTGGATACTGGATTGGAAGCTTTGGCTGTGATGGGTTTCTCTCTAAAAAAGATCCAAGATTTTGCTGAAAATGAGTTAATAATGCCAGAGTTTAAAGATTTAGAAACATTGCCCAAAATGACCGAGCCGGAGCTAATAGCAGTAATAAAGTTGCTTCAATCTATTACTATTCCTGCTTTAGGTGTAAAACCAGAGATTGGTGTTCAGATTGTTGTTTGTCAAGTTAATCTCTGCATTCAACGGGGTTATTCAGCCATCGCTGCTTTATCCTATGTTTGGTACGGCACGATACTGTGTGCAGTAGGAGAGATTGAAAAAGGATATCGCGCTGGGCAATTGGCTGTGAAATTGTTAGATATATTCAATGGCAAGCCACTTATATGCCCCATTTACAATATGTTTAACTCTTTTATTAGACCGTGGAAAGAACACGCCAAAGAAAGTTTGACTCCGTTGCAAGATGCGTTGCACAATGGACTTGAATTTGGATCTTTAGACTATGTTGGTTATTGTATGAGTAATTATTGCATCTATCTATTTTTGACGGGAGGGCAACTAGAATCGTTATTTAACAAGCAATTATCATACGTAAATTTGAGCGAAGAAATTGGCAATCCATATATTGCACTGGAAATAAATGTAGAAAGGCAACTCAATTTAAATTTGCAAGGTTTGGCAACTGACAAGTATCTGCTGATTGGACAAGCAATTGATGAAGTAAGTTTGGTGCCGCAGTTGCAAGCTGCCAATAATGGTTGGACGTTTTTTCATTTGTATATAGCTAAAGGAATTCTGCTTTATTTGTTGAAAGATGGCGCGGGGGCTGTTGCTAACATTTTGCTAGCAGTTGAATACATTCAATCAATAATGGGGTTGATGTATGTTGCCCTACACAATTTTTACTATTCGCTGTCTCTATTAGCTGTATATCCAACGGCGGATACTCAACAACAAGAAGAATATTTGCGACAGGTGGAAGCAAATCAGGAAAAGATGCAGGATTGGGCTTTTCACGCACCGATGAATTACCAGCATAAATACGAGTTGGTGGAGGCCGAGAAAGCCCGGGTGTTGGGGGAAAAAGATAAAGCAATAGATTATTACGATCGCGCAATCCAACATTCCCGCGAACAGGGATACATTCAGGAAGAGGCTTTGGCGAATGAATTAGCTGCTGAGTTTTATCTGTTGGCGGGGCGGGAGAAGGTGGCTAAGGTTTACATGACTGATGCTTATTACGGCTACATCCGCTGGGGTGCGAATGCTAAGGTTGCTGATTTGGAGGAACGATATCCGCAATTGATAGTACGGATGCCGGAAATTGACACTTCTTTGAGCAGCAATCACCCTACTCTCACTGTAACTTCTGCCACCGCTAATGGCCGTCAAAACTCTCTGGATTTCGCTACAGTAATCAAAGCATCTCTTGCCATTTCCGGCGAAATTGTCCTCGATTCTTTGCTGGCAAAATTGATGAAAATTTTGCTGGAAAATGCCGGGGCCCAAACTGGGTTTCTGATCGCGCCAAAAAACGGTGAATTTGCGATCGAAGCTGCGGGAGAAGCTGGCGGCGATGTGCGGGTGCTCTCAGGCGCGGGCTTGGATTTTGCGTATCCGCGATCGCTAATCAATTTTGTCGATCGCACTCTCGAAGATATCGTCCTCCACGATGCCCGCAGCGAGGCTATTTTCAACAATGACCCCTACATCGCCGAACACCAGCCCAAATCGGTGTTGTGCGCGGCGATCGTCTATCAAGGCAAATTAACCGCTATCCTGTATTTGGAAAATAACTTAACAACCGGCGCTTTTACACCCGATCGCTTGGAAGTTTTGAAACTGCTTTCTTCCCAAGCTGCGATCGCCCTCGAAAATGCCCGCCTTTACGCCAACTTAGAAACCGCCAACAAACAACTAGAAGAATACAACTTTACCCTGGAAGCAAAAGTAAAAGAACGCACCCAAGAATTACACGAAAAAAACTCGCTGCTTTCCGAAGAAATTCAAGAACGCCAAAAAGCCGAAGCCGCCGCCCGAGATGCCAGCCGCGCCAAAAGCGAATTTTTAGCTAACATGAGCCACGAATTGCGAACACCCCTCAACGGCATTTTAGGTTACACTCAAATCTTCAAACGCGACAAAGATTTGACCTCGCAACAACAAAATGGAATTGGTGTTATTCACCGCTGCGGCGAACACTTGCTCGCTTTGATCGAGGATATTTTAGACCTTTCTAAAATCGAGGCTAGGAGAATGGAAATCCTGCCTACAGAATTTGATTTTCCCGATTTTCTTCAATGCATTAATGCTATTTGTAGCATTCGGGCAGGAAAAAAAAACATAGCTTTTAATTGCGAATATCTTTCGTCTCTTCCCACTGCAATCTCTGCCGATGAAAAGAAGTTGCGCCAAATTTTGATTAATTTAATTGGCAATGCTGTTAAGTTTACCGAAAGGGGTGGGGTAACATTTAAGGTTTCAGTAGTGGATTGTGCAAGCGATGGAAAGAGGACTGAAGTCCTTACTACGAACCTTGATGGAGGAAGGACTGAAGTCCTTACTACGAAGGTGAGGATTCGGTTTCAAGTTGAAGATACAGGAATTGGGATTGCTGCTGATGAATTGCCAAAGATATTTGCACCTTTTGAACAGGTGGGAAATACCCGCCGCCATACTGAAGGAACAGGCTTGGGATTGGCGATTAGCCGCCAATTAGTCGAGATTATGGGCAGCGAATTGAAAGTAGAAAGCACTTTAGGCAGAGGTAGCATTTTCTGGTTTGAGTTAGATTTGCTAGCAGTTGACAGCCCAGAAACCAAGAAAAAGTATTCCGAAAAATTGATCAAAGGTTTCAAGGGTACTAACAAAAAACTTCTGGTGGCGGACGATCAGTGGGAAAATCGCTCGGTTTTAATTCACCTGTTAGAACCGTTGGGTTTTGAAATAATTGAGGCTGCTGACGGTCAAGATTGTTTGAATAAATCCCTGGAATTTCAACCGGATTGTATCTTGATTGATTTGGTAATGCCGGTGATGGACGGATTTGAAGCAATGCGGCAAATTCGCAAGTTGCCGGCCTTAAAAAATGTGGTCGCAATCGGCACTTCTGCTAGCATTATGGAAGTGGAAAAGCAAGGAAGTTTAGCAGCAGGATGCAATGCTTTTCTCCCCAAGCCGATCCGGGCTGAGGAACTTTTAAATTGCTTGCAAGTTCATTTAGAGTTAGAATGGATTTATGAGAAGTTGCAGGACGAAAATTATGAATATTCAGATTCCCATAACCAATCTCAAATTCAGGATGAAAAAATTATCCCTCCTCCGGCAGAGGAAATAGCTGTACTTTTTGAATTAGCGATGATGGGTGACTTAGGAGGAATTCAAAAACAAGCAGAAAAATTGGCAAAAATTGATGCAAGATATGTCTCTTTTGTCAGCCATCTGAATCAATTAGCTAAAAATTTTGAAGAAGCAAAGATTTTAGAATTCGTAGAAAAATATAGGAATTAATGAAAACATGAGCATCTTACCTTGGGAAGAAAGCGTTATCTTGATCGTCGATGATAACCAAAATAATTTGGCAGTGCTGTTTAATTTTTTGACGGAATCGGGGTTTAAAGTGTTGGTGGCGCGGACGGGGGAGAGCGCTCTCAAAAAAGCTGAATACTCGCTGCCGGATTTGATATTGCTGGACGTGCTGATGCCTGGAATTGACGGGTTTGAAACTTGCCGGCTTTTGAAGGCTGGCGATTTGACAAAGGAGATTCCGGTGATTTTCATGACAGCGCTGGATGAGACGGAAGATAAGGTGAAAGGATTTAGTCTGGGGGCGGTTGATTACGTTACTAAGCCGATTCAAAATCAAGAAGTTTTAGCTCGCGCTAAAGCGCATTTGAGCATCCGCAAGCTGAATCAAAAACTTCAGGAACAAAATGCCCAAATGCAGCGTGAAATTGTCGATCGCAAACAAGCTCAAATTAACCTAGAACAACTGGCTTCTGAGTTGGAAAAACGGGTAGAGGAGCGCACTGTTGAACTTTCTCAAGCCAACCAGCAACTCCAGGAAGAGGTGAACCAGAGGCAGCAAACACAGGAGAATTTGCAGAAGTCCCTGCACGAACTCCAGCAGGCTCAGTCGCTGTTAATTCAGAGCGAAAAAATGTCGGCTTTGGGGCAAATGGTGGCGGGAATCGCCCACGAAATTAACAATCCGGTGAATTTTATCTGCGGCAATCTCAATTATGTTAGCGATTATACTGAAGATTTGCTCAAGGTGCTCAATCTTTACCAGCAGCACTATCCCGAACCCCCGCGGGAAATAGCATCAACAGCCGAAGCGGTGGAGCTAGAATTTATCAAGGAAGATTTGATAAAAATGCTAAATTCGATGCAGGTAGGCGGCGATCGCATTCGCGATATAATTCTGTCTCTGCGGTATTTTTCGAGGCAAGAAGGGCGGGAAATGCAGCCGATTAATATTCATGAAGGTATTGACAGCACCCTGATGATTTTGCAAAATCGCCTGAAATTTAAGGCGAACCGTCCCGCGATTGAGGTGATTAGGGAGTATGACTCGGATTTAAAAAATGTAGAGTGCTGCGGCGGGGAGATCAATCAGGTATTTATGAATATTTTAGCTAATGCGATCGATGCGATCGAAGAATCATCCAGTGAAAAAACTTTCGAGGAAATTCAAGCAAATCCCTACCAGATTCGGATTTGTACGAAAGTCAGCAACTCGAACACGGCAAGTATTCAAATTTATGACAGCGGGCCGGGAATTAGCGAGGAGTTGTGCGATCGTATTTTTGACCCGTTTTTTACAACAAAGCCTGTGGGAAAAGGTACGGGAATCGGCTTGTCAATTAGCTGGCACATTGTCACAGACAAGCACGGCGGCAGTTTGCGGTGTTGTTCCACACCGGGCCAAGGAACGGAATTTGCGATCGAACTTCCAATTAGACAAAAAGTGCGAGAAATGGCGGCCTCAGGTTCCCAAATAGGAGGCCACTAATCATTGGTGTTGGGACGCCATATAAGCCATAAAAAAGCAGGTTTGTGAGGTAAAAAATCCGTCTAAAAATGTAAATAATTAACCTATAAATTCCGCATTTAATGAGATACTCCCAACAACAAAAAGCATCGCCCTTTCAAATGGGCGATGCTGTTTCAAAAGAGCGGTAATTCTATTCTGGAAAATCAGGGATTACCCATTTGGGAGGTTCCGTCCGTTTCCTTCTCAGCGCTTCCTCTGCCATTTCTAGCATTTTGTCGAGAGAAGTATTTTCAATAAAGTTGGAAGTTACTTCTGCGTATTCCCGCTTCGGGCACTTGTCGCCCAAAACGCAGCCGTTGACGCAAGCTACAGCACAATCGACAGTGTTCTCCACCATAACTCTTTTCCTTTCAGGGTTCCAACAACTAGCAGGCAGGTGCTCTGGGTGAATTTGTCAAGAGACTGCCCTCTGTCTTCATTTTACTTTACAAACTCGCATCAAATGTCGATCGCCCGAGCCAAACTGTTATAAAATCAAAGCAACCTACCAAATTTGCCGATTATGAGCAATTTTCTGCGCCGCTTAAAACTTTTACCCTGGCGAGAAATGCTGCAAATTGCCGCCCTCGTCAACTCCATCGTCATTGGAGTGGAACTATTTTTAGCCTGGGGTTTCACGCAATCGCGGGTAATCCGCAACATCCTGACGCTTCTCTACGGTTCTTCCCTCGGAATATTGATACCTTTTGCCACAGCAGTGGGAATGGGAGCTTTAGCAGTGTACTTTTTAGAGTATTGGCAGCAGCAATTTTTGCTCAACCGGACTAATTTGTGGGTTTTAGTTTTGTGCGTGCTCTTGGGTTTGGTGTTAAAGTCATTTTTGCCCCTACCTGCTTTATTAGCAAGTTTATCCGAAGCTGCACTAATAGGAATTACGGTGGGAGTTTTTTGGAAGGGCCGGCCTTATTGGTAATAGTCATTAGCCTATATGTAGGGTGCGCATTGCGCACCTTACTGGGTTTGCTGTTAAAGTCATTCCTGCCGATACCTGCTTTTTTAGTAAGTTTATCGGAAGCTGCACTAATAGGAATTACCGTGGGAGTTTTTTGGAAAAGCCGGCCTTATTGGTAATAGTCATTAGCCTATATGTAGGGTGCGCAATGCGCACCTTACCGCTTAAAGCAAGAAATTCATTCTTCGTTCTTCCTTCTAACTATGGCAGCCAAAAATCGGGAATAACAGCTTTAGTCAAACTGCGAGCAAACTGATTAATCTGTCTGCCGATTTGAATGTGCGGTTCATCAGCCTCCACCGGAATAATTGCAGCTTTCTTGCCAATTCCGAAGCGCGAAACCACCAAATTTGCAGCCTCCAAACCAGTAACACAAGCCTTTTCCTGCGACCAAGAACCGTGACGGGTAACAACCCAATCACCGCTCATAAATACATTATCATAACTTGTGACCGCAGGCAACAAATACTGATAACTACCCGGTGCAAAATGCGTCACCGCCCGCGACAAACGAATCGCGCTGCTGTCGATTACTTTTGCCTCCCGAAAAGCCGGAATGCAAGTCGCTAAATCCCGCTGAACAAGGGCAACTATTTCCTCATCTTTCAGGGGAATTAATTGATTGGCGTGATAAAAGTCAGCTTCCACAACTGTTCCCGGTTCCGAGCGGAACTCATCGTGCAAAGCATTCAAATCAAAAAACGTCCATCCCGTAGTCGAACTAAATCCAAAACAGGCATTTGAAGGCAGCGGAATGTCAATTTTCCTGTCAAACCACAGGCGAACAGCTAACACGTCAACAGCGCCCAAATTCATCACATCCCGAAACTCTTGGCGGCTTTGCAAAGCGGGGCTGCTGCTGATAATTTTTTGCATTCCGGTGACGCCAACTGCAAAAATAACTGCATCTGCATCGAAGGTTTCGTCGCCGCAGACAACGCCCGTCGCTCGGTTGTTGCTGTCAACTATTACATCAGTAACTCGCCGCTTTGTCAATACTTTAGCGCCGATTTTTTCCAGGCGTTCTACCCAAGGGCGAAAGATTTTTTCTCCCACTGTGCCGCGACACCAAACTACATCAAAATCCGGTTGGTGTGCTAGAATAAAATAATAAAGCATTCCCAAAGCTGCGGCGGCAGAACACTGTTCTCCGGGTGCAAATAAACCTACTAATAACATCGGCTCGAAAGCATCGCGGTAGAGCCTCGCAGATACGCCAAACTGTTTGAACAATTCGCGCGCTGTAACGCGATCGTACCTGCGCCAAGCTTCGTCGGAGTTGTCGAAATCTAGGACGGCGTAGAGTAAAGGTAAGGCTGAAAGCCGATCGACTAATGGCAGCCTTTTAAATCGCGTGTAGAGGAAGGTTCCTAACGGTGTGGGGAGTCGCGGCTCGTCCTGAAAAATGGGAGATTCTACTTCCAAGCCGGCGGGGGAATACTGACAAGAACGAGTCCAAGGCGTGAAGGGATCTAGTCCTAATTCCTTGACTAACGAAAAGATGTTTTTGTAGGGATACCAGAAGCCGTGAATGCCTGCTTCTACGGAACGCCCGCCGGCGGTTTTCCACCCGGCGACTAAGCCTCCCGGCTGAGGGCCTGCTTCTAATAAAGTTACGTCATAGCCTTGTTGGGCTAGGTGATAGGTGGCGCCTAAACCGGCCCATCCGGCACCGACTACGACTATTTTTGGGGTTGGCGATTCTGCTGACATTGCGTACCTCTTGATTCTTTATTAATCATGACATAATTTATCAAATAAAGTTAGATATAACCTTTCTCATTTAGATGAGGTATGTCCGGGAATGGGTAATTGGTAATTGGTAATTGGTAATTGGTAATCGTTAATTGCTAATTCCTCGCGCTCCCGGGAACTCATTAGACCTCTTGCAAAAATCCTTTTAATAAAATTTTGTAACAGGCTCTACGGCCTTTTCCACAAGAAAAAATGTTTTTTGTGGAACGGGCAGGAGAGCCCGTCCTAGTTATTTGAGAATCGCTATATGAGATAAATAATCTGAAGGTTAGACGAGGTTTTTTTGACGTGGTATCTGTTATATTAAAACGTTAAGGTGAGTTTTTCCCAGAATTGAGATTAAAGTAAAACACACAAACTGAACGGGTTGTCAATATGCAATTGATTAATTATTTGACTTCTGTTTTTGGGGTAATTTGGCAGAACAGCATTTTTCACTGGGCGGCGCTAATTTTGCTGTGCGCGGCTGTTTGGGGCGAGTACACTTCTGTGAAGCGGTACCAGCGCTATGTGGGCGCGAAAAGCCGATCGACTTTTGAGGCTGTCAACTATTTGAGCTCGAAGTTAGAAAGCGGTACCTCAGGGGCGATCGATCTACAGCAGCCGGAAACAGCACCAGACACTTGGAAAATTCTGCTAGACTGGTTTAGCGATCACTTGGCGGGCGACACAATCGCCGGTGGCGAGGCTTACAGGGCTCAGGTAAAATCCGGGCGGTTTCTCTTATTTCAGTATCCGGGAATTTTAGGGCGATCGGCACCTCGGAGTCAGTGGCGGTTTGTGCCCAGCGTCTTAGTAGCCCTCGGGGTTTTAGGCACATTTTACGGCATTCAAACCGGCTTGCAGAATGTTAACTTGGGTTCGCTGGAAGATACCAAACAATTGCTACCCTCGATTAGCACGTTGCTGGATGGGATGAAAACAGCATTTTCGACTTCTCTGATGGGTTTGGGATCTTCTAGCTTGTTTACGATCGTGTTGGCTTGGGGCGATCGCGCGCGCGTTGCTAACCAATCCAATTTGCGGAACAAATTAGATAAAATCGCGAAATTACAAACGCCGGAACAACTGTTTTCCCGCGCCAATTCCAGCGGCGGCGATACTGAAAGTGCGATCGAATTGGCGATCGAGACAATGAGAACCGGATTTGCTCAAATCGTCGAAGCGCAAAGCAATGTGAACTCCCAGGATCTCGGACAGCAAATCGGTTTAGCAATGACCCCAGTTTTCCAAGACATCCGCCAAGAATTATCCGTACTCCAACAGATTAAATCCGACCAAGGCGAAGAGATACTAAACAACCTGCTTTCAGGACTCCGCACCGAAGTAATCCAACCCGTAGTCGGGCGGTTGGATCAAAGTGCCCAGTTAACTCAAGAAGCATCCGAAGCTGTCAGAGAACTCAAAAACGAATTGGGCGGAATCTCTTCTAGTTTAGCACAATCAATCCTAACAATTCAAACTTTTCAGCAAGATACATTAGTACAGTTGCAAGAATTTGCCAACAACTTGCAGCAAATTTTAGGACAGTTTCAAACCGACACCCACAGCGTTTTGCAGGAAATGGCTACCGAAATACGATCGGGAGTTGGAGAAAGCATTGAAGGCATGAAAGCCCAAAGAACAGCCTTCCAAGAAAGCGCCCAAGAAGCCGCCGATACATTTAGAGGAATTCAGGACAACTTGCAAGCATCTCTGCACACTCAAGCAGAACAAGAAAGAGAAATGCTGCAAGGCGTAGAAACCCGGATGACAAATATTTTAAATGCCACCCACTCCGCTTTTCAAACTCAGTCTGACACCCTCAAAGTAGTAGGCGATGAAGCTTCTGGATTGATGGATAAAGCCCGAGAAAATCTGGTAGGTAGCTTGCAGAATGTTGACTCCATGCTGCAAAACACCCGCGTCACTGTCCAGGAAGAATTAGACAACTTTCGGGTAACGTATCAAGCCTCTCTCCAGCAATTTTTTACCCAACAAAACAATTTACTAGAAGGAACATTAGGCAAACAGCAAAAAGGTTTAGCGCAGGTTGTACTCGGCTTGCAGAAAGTTTTCCAGGAAGAATCGGAGAAACGCAAATTGATGTCGCAGCAAGTTGACCAAAGCATGAGCCAAATTTTGACAACAGCCGCCGAAGTCAGTCAGTTTGCTAATTCTGTGGGCTTGAATTCCAGCCAGCGTTTGGCACAGTTGCAGGAACTGGCAAAGATAACCGGACAAGAAGTGCTGCGGGTAGAAAGCGTTTATGAAAAAATGGCAAATCAGTTCAATACAGAAGGGGAAAGATTGCAAACTACCTATACAAATTTGGTGAATCAATTAAATGCAGCTTTGCAAGCGGAACAAGAACAAGTGCAACGGGTGGAAAGTGCCTATCAAAACATGACTAATCAGTTCCATCGCGCGCTGGAGTTGGGCAACAATCAATTAGTTGGCTATTTGGAAATAACTACGTCATCGCAGCACAAGTTTTTTGAAGAAGCGGATACTTCGATGGCGAAAGTGTGCAGTGGATTGCAAGAAAGTTCGGACGGTTTGATGCAGGTTGCTCATTATTTGGTGGCGGCGGCTGATAATCTGGGGACGAAAAAATAAGCTATTAATAGTGAGGTTTGTAGTGTGGACTTTAGTCCGCAAAAAGAAGGACTGAAGTCCACACTACGAACCTCAGATAAAGGTTGGTAGTGTGGACTTTAGTCCGCAAAAAGAAGGA
>RDYN01000033.1:14695-79870 GCA_004293365.1 Oscillatoriales cyanobacterium
GTAGTGTGGACTTTAGTCCGCAAAAAGAAGGACTGAAGTCCTCACTACGAACCTCAGATAAAGGTTGGTAGTGTGGACTTTAGTCCGCAAAAAGAAGGAATGAAGTCCACACTACGAACCAGGGATAATTATATTTATAATGATCGCTCAAGTCCTTACTACAAAATTTAAAATCAAAATATCATGTACGAGTACCGGATGCTAACACCAGAACAACGTGCTGAATTAGTTAGACAACGCTTAGCCAAAGGCTACCCACCCCATAGACCACCACATCTAATACGCGATCGCACTTTTTACCTGCTGACAGCCACTTGTTACGAACATAAGTATTACATGGTAGATACATCCCGCCGCCAGCAACTTCTAGATCGGCTATTTGAGGCATTTGTAACTAAAGGTATGGAAATACTGGCATGGGTTGTATTGCCCAATCACTATCATCTTTTGGTGCAGGTTGCGGACTTTAACGATTTAAGTAAATTATTTCATTCGGTTCATGGCGCAACCTCTCGTCAATGGAATCTTGAAGATGGAGCTACAGGTGGTCGAACAGTTTGGTATAGTTACAGTGATAGAGCTATTCGTTCGGAACGCCATTACTATACAACGCTGAATTATATCCACAACAATCCTGTCAAACACCTATGGGTAAAGTCTCCTTATGATTACGCTCAAAGTAGTATTCACTGGTATTTACAATATTATGGACGGGAATGGGTGCATCATTTGTGGACTCAATATCCAGTTAGAGACTATGGTCGCACTTGGGACAATATTTAGCAATAGGTTGAGGACTAAAGTCCTCACTACAAACCTTCGTAGTAAGGACTTTAGTCCTTCTAATGAGAGAGGACTTTAGTCCTCACTACAAACTAATTAAATTACAAAAATGAGAAATTTATCAGATTTAGACAATGCACCGGAAATAGAAGAAGAGGAAGACTCCAGCGTACTGCTCTCGATCGGCGATTTAATGTCCGGCTTGCTGATGTTATTCGCCCTCCTGTTCATCACCGTCCAAATTCAACTCAGCGAAAAGGCGAAAAGGCTCGATGAGAAAATCCTTCAGGTGGAAAAACTGCGGCAGGAATTGCAGCAATATCAAAAGGCTTTTGAAGGACTGCCACAAATTATTGTCAATGCTTTAGAAGGAAAAATTGGAGACAAAGATATTTTTACTGTTGACCCCGGAACCGGAGATGTCAGCATTCGCGATCGCATTTTGTTTGATAATAACAGTTCCGTCCTCAAACCCGAAGGAAAAAAGTTTCTCCAAGCCTTCATTCCCATTTACAGCCAAGTGCTTTTTGCTAACAAACAGTTTGAAAAACAAATTTCTCGCGTTGTCATCGAAGGACATACAAGTTCCGCAGGTTCCGATCCAAAAAATTTGGAACTGAGTTTGCGTAGGGCTTTAGCTGTTTCTAATTATATGTTTTCCGATGAGGTTAATTTTCCTAAAAAAGCCGAATTGCAGCAGAAAGTATTAGTTTCGGGACGGGGAGAATTAGACGCGAATCCGACTCAAAATGCAGCGGGCGATCGCAAAGTCGTTTTCCGCTTCCAATTCCGCCGCGAAAACTTGAATGTTGACTTAAACCGCCAATTACCCTCGCCCGAAAGCAAAAGCCCAAATTCTACCCCTAGATAAATGCTGCGGCTTGACCTGCGGATTTGATATAAAATGTGTGGGATTATTAGTCCTATACGCACGGGTAGCCAAACACCCTGATGAAATCGCTCTTTCCCAATCGAAAATCGAACAGCGAACATAGAAAACTGTATAACCTGTTGCTGTTATTATTTCCCGCCAGCGCATGGCTGATCGTTTTCTTCATTCTGCCGGTGCTAATTGTACTGTTGTACAGTTTCTTAGAGCGCGGTACCTACGGCGGCGTTACTTGGGTATTTACTCTCAGTAACTACCAGCGTTTGTTTAGCTGGGTTTTTTTAGGGGTAATTGGTCGATCGCTCTTTTTAGCTTTTCTCACAACCACCGCTTGCTTGTTAGTCGGCTATCCCCTAGCATTTTTCATCGCCACCCGTCCTCCCCGCTGGCGAAATGCCTTGCTTTTGCTGATAATTATTCCATTTTGGACTAACTTTTTAGTGAGAACCTACGCCTGGATCATTCTGCTGCGAAGCGAAGGAGTAGTGAACATAGCCCTGCAAAACCTGCAAATAATTACCGAACCGTTAAACTTGCTGTTTACGCCTTTCGCTGTGGCGATCGGTCTGATTTACGGCTATTTACCTTTCATGGTTCTGCCTTTATATTCTAGCATAGAACGCTTCAACTTTTCATTAATAGAAGCCGCTCAAGATTTAGGTGCAAATGATATTCGGACTTTTTGGCGCGTATTTTTGCCGCTGACAACTCGCGGCATTGTTGCGGGTTCTATCCTCGTGTTTGTTCCCGCAGTCGGCGCTTTTATTACACCCGATATATTGGGCGGATCTAAAACAATCATGGTGGGAAATTTGATTCAAAATCAGTTCATGAAATCTCGGGATTGGCCTTTTGGTTCGGCGCTTTCTATGCTATTGACGGTAATCATATTAGTTCCTGTTTTAATTTACTTCCGCGTCTCCGACGAAACTCAATAAGCGGTGCCCGCAGCGCACCCCACGTTTAGTAGGGTGCGCACTGCGCACCGAGGTGCGCACTGCGCACCCTACTAATAATGACTAATGACCAATGACCAATGACTATTGACTGATGACTAAAACAAAACTAGATTTATTTGTTCGGGCGATCGCCAAAAAGTGGCTTTGGGTACAAGCAGCCCTAGCATTTGCCTTTCTCTACTTGCCAATTCTCATCTTAATTATTTACTCCTTCAATGCTTCCAAATTTAACGCAGTTTGGCGCGGTTTTACCCTCGATTGGTACAGCAGCTTGTTTAGCAATGCAGGTGCGACGATTGCTACCAGCAGCAGCGCCGGAATTTTGCCAGCACTTAGCAATAGCTTGCTAATTGCAGCTATTTCGACGGTTGTAGCGACTATTTTCGGTACCATGCTCGCGCTAGCGCTGGAACGCTTTCATTTTCCGGGACGCAAAGCAGTGGAAGCTTTGCTGTTTTTGCCGGTGATTATGCCCGAAATTACGATCGGCATTTCGCTGCTAGTTTTCTTTACCCTCGCATTTCGGATCGTAGAAAATCTCACGGGAATCCGCCTCAATCTCGGCTTACCTACAGTAATTATCGGTCACGTTGTCTTTAATATTTCATTCGTAACGATTACCGTCAGGGCGCGTTTAGCCGAACTCGATCCTCAATTAGAACAAGCAGCCTTTGACTTGGGCGCTAACGAAGGTTGGACTTTTTGGCGGATTACTTTCCCTCTAATTTGGCCAGGTATTTTCAGCGCAGCACTGCTGGCTTTTACTTTGTCGCTGGACGATTTTGTCGTGACATTCTTTACCACCGGCGTCGGTTCCATGACTCTGCCGCTATTGGTTTACGGCATGATAAAATTTGCAGTGACGCCAGCAATTAATGCGATCTCAACTTTGATGTTGTTGGCTTCCTTGTTGCTGGTTGTATCATCGCTAAGAGTTCAAAAAAGTTGAAACAATTGCTTTTTGTGTCATAATTAATGTCGCGTACAACTAACAAAACCCATGAAACGCCTGCTGACTTTCTTACTTTTGTTTGTGATGAGTGCAACGGTGGTTTTCGGCTGTAACCGCATAGGTAGCAACCCGCAGCAAGTGCTCAGCATTTACAATTATGCAACTTATGTCGCTCCAGAAGCGATCGCCCAATTCGAGAAAGAGAACAATGTTAAAATTCAATACGACACTTTCGAGAACAGCGACGCACTCTATGCCAAACTAAAACAGGGAAATCCAGGTTACGATGTAATATTTCCCGCTGATTACATGGTGAAAATCATGGCAGCAGATAATATAATTGAGCCGTTAGATTTGCCAAAAATTCCTAACCAAACAAATCTGGATTCGAGATTTATCAACCAAACATTTGACCCTGGCAATAAATATTCGTTGCCTTATCAGTGGGGAACAATGGGCATTGGCTACAACATCAAAGCAACCAAGGGCGAAATTAACAGTTGGGGGGCGATGTTCGATCCTAAATATACGGGAAAAATAGCATGGCAAGATGATGCCCGATACACTTTTGCCGCAGTTTTAATGTATTTAGGATTTGACCCCAATACAACTAATCCCGAAGAAATTAACAAAGCCCGCGACTTGCTGATTAAAAATAAAAATATCATTGCCGCTTTTGTCCCCGACACGGGTCAAACTCTGCTAGATCAAGGAGAAGTTAATCTGACAATGGAATGGAGCGGTGATATTTTTCAGGTGATGAAAGAGAATCTCAATCTCCGCTACGCTATTCCCAAAGAAGGAACAATCATTTTTTCTGACAACATGGCAATTCCCAAAGATGCGGCTCACAAAGAGTTAGCCCATAAATTTATTAACTTCATTTTGCAGCCTGAAGTAGGTGCTAAAATTTCCAATTTTACCCACTATGGCTCGCCAAATAAAGCAGCAATAGACAAAGGTTTAATTGACCCGAAAGATTTGAATAATCCCCAAATTTATCCGCCGGCTGAGATTTTTGGTAAGATGAAATTCTTGCAAGATGTTGGCAAAGCAACCGCATTGTACGATGGAGCTTCGACGGAAGTTAAAGCAGGAGCTGGAAAGTAAGCTGTTTCACATTTAAATTGCATATTTGGGGTGATGCTCAGAGCATCGCCCCACAAGAAAGAGTTTGATTATAGTCTTTCAAGCGAAAGATGAGGTACGTTGTTGGGCTTCAGCCCTCTGAGCGTGGTTATATAGTAAGTAACTAACTGTAGGGTGCGTCAGGGAGAAAATTATTCAGTAACTAACTGTAGGGTGCGTCAGGGACAAAATTATTCAGTAGATGGTCGTCATATTCAGCCCTGGCGCACCCTACAATAACTTGTGGGCTGTTGCTCCGACGCCGCCCCAAAATTAAATTAAAATGCATAACAATAAACTAATCGCGTTCCGCACCCTACTAGGATAGATAATAATGCACGCCGTCGAAATTTTAGACGTTTCCAAAGTATTTAAAAGCGCTCGCAGTCAAGATTTCTTGGCTGTAGACAACATTAACCTGCAAATTGGCGATCGCGAATTCTTTTCTTTGCTGGGGCCTTCCGGCTGCGGCAAAACTACAACTTTGCGAATGATAGCGGGTTTTGAAACTCCCACAGCGGGCGAAATTTACATTCACGGCCAACCGATGCAAAATCGCCCGCCATTTCACCGCCCTGTGAATACGGTATTTCAAAATTATGCTTTATTTCCGCACATGACTGTAGCACAAAATGCTGCATTTGGGTTGGAAATGGAGAATTTGCCTCCGCAAACAATTCGCGATCGCGTGGCGGGAGCTTTAGGATTAGTACAGTTAACGGATGTAGAAAAACGCTATCCCCGCCAACTGTCAGGGGGACAGCAGCAGCGAGTAGCGCTGGCGAGGGCGTTGGTCAAAGAGCCTTCTGTTTTGCTGTTGGATGAACCCCTAGGAGCGCTGGATTTGAAGTTGCGTAAAGAGATGCAATTAGAATTAAAAAAGATGCAGCGCCAATTGGGGATTACGTTTATTTATGTAACTCACGACCAAGAAGAAGCTCTCACAATGTCGGACAGAATTGCAGTGATGGAGGGAGGAAAACTGCAACAAGTCGGGACGCCTGTTGATATTTATGAATATCCTAAAACGCGGTTTGTGGCTGATTTTATTGGGGACAGCAATTTTTTAACCGGGCGAGTAGTAGAAAAGCAACAGGGTAAAATAATCGTGTTGGTTGACCAGCAGTTGCCCGTGTTAGTTGCAACATCAGAAAATTTGCCCGCTGGGAAAGTTGTTACTCTGGTGTTGCGGCCGGAAAAAGCTGCTATTTATCCGGCTAATTATGAGGCTGAACATAGCTGGCCGGGAGTAGTTGAAGAGGCGATTTATATTGGCACTGACACGCGCTATACGGTGCGCCTGACTGCTAAAAGCTCGATCGCCCTTCGCCGACAAAACTTGCACAGAGATGACTTGCAGCGGCACAAAATTGGCGACAGCGTTCGAGTCGCCGTGCCCCCGGAAAGTATCTGTATTTGTTGAAACCTCCTGCTGAATTCGCTCTCCTTTACTGGGGTGATGGCGAGGGAATCTCGGCCCCGGGCGCGGGAATTTCTGGAGGAGTTGATTCTGGGGAGGGCGCGGGAATCTCGGCAGGAGTTGATTCTGGGGAGGGCGAGGGACTCTCGGCACCGTTTGAGGGAATATCGGCACCCGGGGAGGGAATATCCGCAGGAGTTGGGGCGGTAGTTTCCGGCGGTGGCGGCAGTTGTTCCGGCTCGGGGTTCGGGTTTTGGAGGCCGCGCACCCACAAACCTAAACCCGCGAAGACTAGCATCAGCACCAACAGTCCCAACATTGGCCCCAAGCGATTGGGCTTCTGTTTTTGAACTGGTTCCGAGGCGGGGGCAGTTTCCGGGTAAAGCAACTGTTTGGAGGATTCAGAAAGCTGAGATTCTGGCATCCTCCCCGTCTTCTGGAGGGATGCCGAACCTGACACCGAGGGTGGCACCGGCAGCGACACCGAGGGTGACATGGGTAGCGATATCGACGGCGACACCGAGGGTGCCGACGCCGTATCGAACAGTACCACTTTCTCCGGCGACATCCGACAGTGAGTCACCACCACAGAAGTGTTATCGTAACCATTTTTCTCGTTGGCGAGGCGAACCCAAGAGACAGCAGCGGCTTCCAAGGACATTTTGCCCTCAAGTACCTCGGGGCCGTAATTTTGCCAAGATTGCTCTACCCAGTCGTTGTCGCTCAAACCGTCGGAGCACAGCAGCAGCAAGCCTTCCTCTTCGACAATAAATCGCTGAATCGTCGGGCGCAGGAAATCGCCGTCCCGCGTGCCCAAGGCTTGAGTCAGGGCTCCGGCATCCGATCGCAATTGAGTCTCCCAGTATAAACTGTGTCCTAGGTGTACTTCCCTTGAGGCCACATCGTCGTCCACAGTCAGCCGCTGACAGTAATTGTTGCCAATCCAATAGGCGCGGCTGTCTCCAACATTAACTAGATAAAGTTCGTGACTGTTATTCGCCGGTACATCCTGGGAAACTTTCACTTTTTGAGGCAACTGGAGGGCCATTATCAAAGTGGTTCCCATGCGCTCGCGCAACTCTTTTCCCTGCTCGTTATTTTGAGCAGAAATCACATTATTCACAACTTTCACTATTTCTTCAAGTTGTTTGATGACCATTACTGGGGCCATTAACTCTTCTTGTTCGGCGATTTCGGCGAGCAAATTTTGGATTAAAGCTTTCAGTGACTGCACGGCTAATTGACTGGCAACTTCTCCTCCTTCGTGGCCTCCAACGCCGTCGCAAACCATTGTCAAGTAAGGAATTAGTTTGTCGTTTCCGCCTGTTTTGAGCGATTGAAAATCAGCAGCAGTCGGATAGCAACTATCTTCATTGTGGGTGCGCTGCGGCCCGGTATCGGTGATGCCGACTACTTCTAAATGCAGGGGCAATTTTGCAGCTTGTTCTAATAGTAAATCGTTGAGTTCCAGGGCGATCGCATCTAAATTCATGCTGCTGCGGCGCATAAATACACAAATCTCGGATAGTTTCGACTGTACCTCAGGCCTTGCCGATTCCACCAAACCAGACCACACATCTCCCAAATCCTTCAGCGTCGGTACAAAATTACCCCGATGCAGTTCTAAAAGACGCACCCGCCAACCTTCCACGCGCAAATTTTCCGGTACCAGCAAACTCGCAGCGACTCCCTGTTCCGAAAGCGGCGTCCACAGTTGGAGCATTTGCCACAGCCAGTAAACTTGGCGCGCGGCACTTGTCTGAGCCCAAGCTTGTAGAATAGAAGGATAAAGGCTACCGAAATTATTGACCGGCACATTTTCCAACAACAGCACCTCTGTGGCTTCTGCTGCTTCCCCCAGGGAACAAAAGCCGTATACTTCGGGGGTATGCAGCCGCTGGGGATACAAATGCAGGTAAGGCATAATCCTATCCGGCAGTTGTTCGGGGACGCCCGGAGGGATAGACGGACGACTGTCGAGCCAGATTTGGGGTGCAATGACAAAATATCGATCGGCGATTACCTTACCCGTCGGCACTTCATCGACTGCGGGGCCCACCGCCCACAAATAGCGATAAATTAAATCGGTTTCGCAAGCTGCACACTTCTGGCTGCCAAAGCTATTGCGCGGTTCGGGACAGCTCAGATTCGGGCAATAAATCGGTTCGGAGAAACTACTGATCATATCGAAATAGTTTGTGTAAAAACATTCTGAAGATATATGATTGCCACGCTCAAATTCAGGAACTTGAGAATAAACTGATTTTAGCCCCTATCAATTTCTTAACTGCCTTTGGGGCACGAGAAATTGTAGTTGCTGCCGGTGGACACCGGCTAAAATTGTAATTTAAGCTAGTGAACTACCCACCGTCAAGCGGAGTACCGCTATGACGGGGGCTTCTCCCTTCAACAACCACAGCCGCTACAGTAGTAGACTTGCGTCCATACTGCTTTGGTCTTACATAGCCTTCAGGAGCAATAACGCTGGTTCCCAACGCCAATAATCGCAAACCTTCATTTTTGATATTTATCGCCGCGTTAATGTCTCTGTCGTGTCTTTGGCCGCAGTGAGGGCAATCAAATGCACGCACTGATAGATCCATTGAGGGCAGTAGTTTCAAAGTATTAGAGCAAAGATGAGTTGAGGCAAAGAATCTACCTATTTCTAGATAAATTTTACCCACCATTTCGGCTTTGTACTTGAGCATAGTACAGAACATCCCCCAGCCAGCATCAGAGATTGATGAAGCTAGGCAGTGGTTTTTGACCAGGTTTCTTACTGCCAGATTTTCTACTACTATGACTTGGTTTTCGTCTACTATCTTGCGCGATAGTTTGTGTAAAAAATCTTCGCGGACTCTTTTAATTTTAGAATGAACCTTGGCTACCGCAAGCTTTGCTTTGCGCCGGTTCTTAGTTGTTTTGTCCTTTTTACGGGCTAGCTTTTTTTGCTTGCGGGCTAGATTCTTCTCATATTTCTTTGTCGCTCTAGGATGCTGATACTTCGAGCCGTCAGATGTAACAGCAAAATCAGTTAGGCCTAGATCTAGACCGATTAGTTTGCCCTCAGAACTAGGTTCTGGACATTCAATCCCATCATCTACCAGCATCGAAGCAAAGTATCTACCATCAGAATTTTTGGAGACAGTCACAGTTTTGACTTTACCCTCAATATCTCGATGAACCTTCGCTATGACAGTACCCAACTTACCCGGAAACTTAATCTCGCGATCGCTCAAGACTGTGACATTTTGAGGATACTGGATTGACTGTTTTCCTTGGCGTTTCTTGAATGTCGGATACATTGCTCGACCATCAAAGAAGTTGCCAAAAGCCACACCTAGATTTAAAACTGACTGTTGAAGGCATTGTGAGTAACACTCAGACAACCATTTATATTCAGCTTTCCATAAAGGTATGAACTTCTTCATTGTCATTGCCGTAACGCCCCTGCCTGTTTCTTGGTAGGTGGCACTCATCGTAGCCAAAGACTGATTCCAGACCCAGCGCACACAACCGAAAGCCTGAGCAAGGTGAGCTTGCTGGGCAACAGTTGGATAGATGCGGATTTTGACAGCTTTTAACACGACAGCTTTTAATCAGATACTTAGATTGCTTGTAGAATTGCTCTAAGACTACGATAGCAAAGAACATTGCCAAAAGCAAGGAATTTGTGGGCGACAACATCCACCCGCGATCGCTCACTACCAGAATGCTTCGTGTCTTGTGGCGGGTGGAATCGTCCCTTCACTGGCCTGTTATCCCATACCAACCGAGGCGGTATGGTATGGGGATTCCCGTCTGCCTAGCTAAAACTCTGAGTTTGAGTGCGATCGAACTTGCAGCCCGGTGGTTGCAGGCTCAACCTGTTACTGCGACACGATTTTTCGCTCTCCAAGGGCTAGCAACTCGCAAACCCTTGCAAACTCAGTTGTTCGCAATTGTTACATCTCAAATTTCAAATCTAAGATATTTTATAGTATCACCAATTCTTTTTATGTTCTGGACTCCCACGCTCCTTTGGTTGCTAGTTGGGGCTTTGCTCTGTTTGGCAGAGCTATTTCTCCCCACTGCTTTTGTTGCTTTTATCCTGGGACTGAGTGCCTTCGCCGTCGCTGGATGCTCTCTAGTTTTACCTTACGTTAATTTACAAATATTCCTGTGGATGGTATTTTCGACAGTTTTTGTGCTGCTGTCCCGGCGATTGATACCAAAAGGCAAGGCATGGGCGATCGCAGATTCTGACGAAGCTAAAACTTTAACAGAAATTCTCCCAGGAGAATCGGGGCGAGTGATTTATGAGGGGAATTCTTGGCAAGCTCGCTGCGAAGACACTTCTACCGCCATCCCCCCCAACCAAAATGTCATTGTCGTCGGCAGGAAAGGCACTACTCTGATAGTTTTACCCGAAAATTTATTGCATTCTTAAACAAAATGCGAAATCGCTCGCAGAAAATTAGTAGTTAGTGATTAGTCATTAGTCATCATATCAGGTCTGCAGCCACAATCGTAATCAAATTGGTTTGATCGTTCGGACTTTAGTCCTCTGGATTATGCGGACTAAAGTCCGAACGATCAAACCGTTTTGATGACAGGTAATTTAGCGGACATGATATCAGTCATTAGTTAACAGTTTAGTCTTGGACTGGAGACCAGAAACCGGGTTTATTAGCCCATACTTGCTGAAAACCTTCTTGGGAGAGTTAAGAAACCCGTTTATTTGTTGGGAGTGCGTCCCAAACTACAGTTAACAATCAAGAAACAGTCAACAGTCAACATTATTTATAGGAGACGACCGTGGAACAACTTTTTTTACTCGTATTTTTGGCACTGGGCGGATCGGCCATCGCAGGTTCCGTCAAGATTATCAATCAGGGAAATGAAGCGCTGGTGGAAACTTTAGGAAAATACAGCGGCAAGAAACTCGAACCAGGTTTGAATTTTGTCACACCGTTTCTCGATCGCGTAGTTTACGAACAAACAATTCGCGAAAAAGTCTTAGATATTCCGCCGCAAGCTTGTATCACGCGCGATAACGTTTCCTTCACCGTAGATGCTGTGGTTTACTGGCGGATTGTGGACTTGGAAAAAGCCTGTTACAAAGTCGAAAATCTTCAGTCAGCAATGGTGAATATGGTGCTGACTCAAATTCGCGCCGAAATGGGTCAACTCGACCTCGAACAAACGTTTACAGCCCGTTCTCAAATTAATGAAATCTTGCTCAGAGATTTAGATATTGTGACCGATCCTTGGGGAGTGAAAGTAACGCGGGTGGAATTGCGCGATATTATCCCTTCTAAAACTGTACAGGAATCGATGGAATTGCAGATGGCAGCCGATCGCCGAAAACGAGCTGCAATTCTGACATCCGAAGGCGAACGCGAGTCAGCAGTTAACAGCGCCAAAGGTAAGGCGGAAGCGCAGGTTTTGGATGCGGAAGCACGGCAAAAAGCGACTATTTTGGAGGCGGAAGCTCAACAAAAGGCGATCGTCCTAAAAGCGCAAGCAGAACGCCAAAGTCAGGTTTTGAAAGCTCAAGCTACTTCTGAGGCTTTGCAAATTATCGGCAAAACTCTGCAAAATGACGCCAATGCGCGGGAAGCTTTACAGTTTTTGTTAGCTCAAAACTATCTGGATATGGGCTTAAAAATTGGCAGCAGCGACAGCAGCAAGGTGATGTTTATGGATCCGCGCAGTATCCCGGCTACGATGGAAGGATTGCGATCGATCGTTGGGGAAGCGAATAATAATGAGGTGAACAAATAGAAAGGGCGGTTGAAATCGCAACTGCACAAAAAGAAAGAAAGAAAGAAACGGCGATTGAAATCGTTTGTATAGCAGCGATTTCAATCGCCGAGTAAGTATCTTCTTCCTTCTTCCTTCTTCCGACTTCCCTCGAACGACGGACATCGGACTTCCATCTGTTACATCCGTTACATCCGTTACAGAATCCGTTGCCGAACTTCCTTATTCCTTCTTCCTTCTCTAAGATTCTTGAGCGAGAGTACACCGATCGCACAATCCGAAAAATTCCAATGTGTGATAATAAATCTTGAAAGAGTGAGATTGTTGCAGTTGGCCTTCTAAGTGGTGGACGGGGCATTCGTCGATCGTAATAGACGCACCGCATTCGAGACAAGTGAGGTGATGTTGGTCTTGGTGGGCGGCACCGTAGAGAGACTCACCGCTAGCAAGGGTTCTGACGTGAACGAAGCCCTCCCGCTTTAAACCGTCGAGGGAGCGGTAAACTGTTGCTAAGCCCATGCTTTGGTCGCTGTTACGCAGTTCTAGGTAGATATCTTGCGCTGAGAGCGATCGATTTAAGGTCTTGAGCAAGTTTAAAATACGCTCCTGACTGCGGGTGCGGTTGGTTCTCATAATTTTTTTGTGTAGTCTGCTGGAATCACATTTGTCCCTATTTCTAGGCTATCTTACTTGGGGGCTGTGCAAATGGCGATCGCGCGCAGCCTGGTTGTAGAATACAATGGCGCTAACTTGCACATCACCTACCGCAACATTTCCCGTGACTCAGAAATATCTTGCCCAAATCTATGTTACCCTCCGCCCTTCGGTTTTAGATCCCGCCGGCACTGCCGTACAGTCTGGTTTGCAACACATGGGCTACGACAATGTGGAGCGCGTGCGGATCGGAAAGTACGTTGAATTGACGCTGACTGCTGCTGATGAGGCCCAGGCCCGCGAACAACTCGATCGCGTTTGCGACCAACTTTTAGCGAATCCAGTTATTGAGAATTATCGCTTTGATTTGACTGAAATTGCTGTACCTGTTGAGACAATAGGGGCTTAAGTGCGATCCCCCCTAACCCCCCTTAATAAGGGGGGGACAAGAGCGTTCAGAGTCTCTCTTACAGGTATAAATTGGATACCCCTAACCCCCCTTATTAAGGGGGAGACAAGAGCGTTCAGAGTGTCTGTTAAAGATATAAATTCGATCCCCCCTAACCCCCCTTCTTAAGGGGGGGACAAGAGTTTTTAAAGTCTGTCTTAAAAAGAAAGAAACTCGGAACACTCAAAGTCCCCCTTCTTAAGGGGGATTTAGGGGGATCTAGGCTTCGATACAAACAAAAGAAACAGAGGATTTAAGTCTTAAGTTGACACCTCTTCCTTCTTCCTTCTTCCCTCTTCCCTCTTCCTTCAACATCTGCTTATGAAATTTGGAGTTATTGTTTTTCCGGGTTCAAATTGCGATCGCGATGTGGTGTGGGTAACTCAAGGGTTACTGCACCAACCGACGCGGATGATTTGGCACGAAGATACCGATATTTCGGATATTGACATCATTGTAGTTCCCGGCGGTTTCAGTTATGGAGATTATTTGCGGTGCGGTGCGATCGCCCGTTTTTCTCCAGCGATGCAGGCTACGGCGGAACACGCGAAACAAGGAAAGCTTGTACTCGGCATCTGCAACGGTTTTCAGGTGCTGACTGAAGCTGGTTTGCTCCCCGGTGCCCTGGTGCGGAATGCGGGATTGCATTTTATTTGCGATCGCACTTCGTTGAAAGTCGAACGCGGTAACACTCCTTGGACTTCCGCCTATACTTCTGGTGAAATCATCGATCTTCCCATTGCTCACGGTGAAGGAAACTATTATGCCGATGCGGATACTTTGGCCGAGTTAGAAGATGGCGATCGAGTGCTGTTTCGCTACTGTACGAGTGCCGGAGAAATTAGCGCTGCGGGGAATCCCAACGGTTCGTTAAATAATATTGCCGGGATTTGCAATCGTCAGGGAAATGTGTTAGGAATGATGCCGCATCCTGAGAGGGCATCCGATCCGATGTTGGGGGAAACTGATGGGATGAAATTGTTTCAAGGGTTGCTGATGGCAACAGTTGCTGCTGTTTTGTAGTTGGGTGAAATTTACAACTTAGCGGGAAAGACTGCTTAGCCGAAAAGGCCGCCAGGGGTTTCAACCCCTGGCTAATAGCGAAAGTCCTCTTGCATAGGACTAATGAGTTCTTGAGTCCTCTAAAAAGGACTTTCGCTTTGAGGCGGGGGTTTGAACCCCCGCCGGACTGAGGGTTTAACCCGTTTGTTGACACCACGACCTTTTTGCACATTTCTACCTTGTAGCAATTCTCTCGCCGCGCTAAACTACGCCAAAGTGAGAAAAATATTTAATTCTATGCCACAGATAGATTTAGCAAATATTAAAACTAGGTTGGTTGGATGCAGCGCGGTGATGACTGTCGGCCAGGTTCTTTCTAGTGTGCTCGGCGGGCCGGGATCTGAAGCTGCTGCCGCGATGATGGGCGGCCCGATCGCAGTTGTGGGTGTTTCTGCCTTAGCGACGATTGCTGCTAGTTTGGCTGGCGATATGGTGTCTGCGGAACTAGGCAACCATATAGTCGATCGCTTGGCTAAGAATAAGCATATCCTGGACAATCACGATTTAACTCGGGCGGCGGGTGAGGCGATCGGCTATATTCTCAAGTCCGTGGCGCGATCGACTGAATTAATAGAACTTGCCAAATCCAAGCATTTGCCCGACCATAAAAAAGCACTCAACGAATTAGCCGAGAAAAGTATTACATATTGGCTCAATATTAACACAGAAATTACCGATTCGTCAAGTGTTTTAAAGATTTCCGAAGACCAACTTACTAAGATTTTTTCTGCTGATAATTTTGATGAAGTTACGGGATTGACTGCGGAAGATTGGGGAATTTTTGTCAGCGGATTCGCGGCGATTGAGGGCAAATCCTTCGATGGTGAAATCGTGCAGTTTGCGGCGCAAAAACTGCACGCAACTTTCCCGCAAGCGTTTCGCGAAGTGCTGAAACAGGATGCGGAGACTGGCGGGCAGAAGTTTGCGGCGATGGTGTTGAACCTGCACCAAGTTGCTTTGGTCGAGCTCAAAGATTTGGGGCTGCAAAATGGCGAAATCCTCGATAAATTGGAGGCGGTAGCCAGTCAGCAGCAGATTTGTCAAGTCATGGTGCGGCTGGAGGCGATCGAATTTGGCATCCGATCCGATTTAGGGCAAATCCAGGATTTGTTGCAAAGATTAGTTGATACTTCCGCGCCCAGATTGCCACTTCCCTACGAGTGCGAGACGATTATTAATGATAAAGTTCAAGACTTTACCGGCCGGAAATTTGTATTTGAAGAAATCAGCCGCTTCTTGCAGCAAAATCCCAAAGGTTACTTTGTTTTAGAAGCCGATCCGGGTGTCGGGAAAAGTTCGATTATGGCAATGTGCGTGCTGCTGCTGAAGCGCCGCTGCGTTGCCCATTTTAACTCGCAATCTCAAGGCATTGTCCGCGCCGAACAATTCCTGGAAAATGCCTGCACTCAGTTAATTCAAGGCTTTAAACTCAATCATCCAAAATTGCCGGAGAATGCGACAAGAGATTGCAATTTTTTAGGGCGGTTATTGGGGGAAGTTAGCGCTAAGTTGAACGGCAAAAAGTTGATTTTTGTGGTGGATGCGCTGGATGAAGTGGATTTGAGTTTGCAGGGGCGGGGTAGCAATGTCCTCTATTTGCCGGATGCTTTGCCCGATAACGTTTATTTTATTGTTTCCAAGCGGCCGGAATCTCTGCCAATGCCCGCGAATCATCGGGTTTTTGATTTGATGCAGTTCAGTTCAGAAAGTCTGGAAGATGTCAAGGCTTATATTGAAAAACGCACGAGCAATAGTTCGTCTATTCAGGATTGGATTAACCGTCAAAATTTGAGCCGGGAACAGTTTGTGGCGGCGGTGGCTGCAAAAAGTCAGAATAATTTTATGTACCTCCGTTACGTGCTGAATGATATCGACAGCGGCAAGTACAGCGATGTGACTTTGAACAATTTGCCTGTGGAGTTGGAAGGATATTATGAGAAGCACTGGGCGCGGATGGAAATGGCGGTTAAGGATAAAGAATTGCGCCGCCGGAAGTTGAAGGTTATTTATTTGTTGACTAAAACTCGCAAGCCGGTTTCTTGCGATATTTTGGTGGATTTTGCTGAGGAAGATGCCTTAGACGTGCAGGAAGTTCTGGAAGATTGGGAGCAGTTTTTGCGGCGCAGCGGCGATCGTTCTCCTGATTACAGTATCTATCACGCGAGTTTCCAAAGATTTCTGCACCGCAAAGATGTGGTGCAGATAGCTGGGGTGTCGCTGCGGGATATCGAAACGGCGATTTCTGATAATTTGTGGGAGGATTTGTACGGCGATGAGTAAGTTTAAACAAAACTTGGGGAAAATGTCGCCGGAAAAGCGGCTTTATGCTTTGGAAACTCTGCCGGGGCATTTGGTGGAGAGCGTTCAAGGGGAAAGGCTGCATCAGTTGTTGACGGATTTTGATTTTATTGAGGCGAAGTTGGATGCGATCGGGGTTCAAGCGTTAATTGAGGATTACAATTTAGCGAGAGTTTCTGATGTTTTGCTGTCAGAGGAGCAAGCGGAAACACTGAAATTGATTCAAGGGGCAATTCGGAAGTCGGCGCACGTTTTGGATAGGGATGAAACGCAATTGGCTGGGCAATTGTTGGGGAGGTTACTCTATTTTGAAAGGCCACAGATTCAGGGGTTGCTGGAGATGGCAAAGCAGTGGAAAGATAGTCCTTGGCTGCGGCCTTTGAAGGCTAATTTAGAGCGGGCAAATGAAGGGGCATTGCGGACGCTTGTCGGTCATACTGGGTCGGTAACAGCAGTGGCGATCGCGCCCGATGGTAAAACAGCGATTTCCGCTTCATACGATAAAACCCTGAAAATCTGGGACACCGAGACAGGCTCGGAACTCAAAACTCTCACCGGTCATAGTTACGTAAATGCAGTGGCGATCGCGCCCGATGGTAAAACAGCGATTTCCGCTTCTGATGATAAAACCCTGAAAATCTGGGACACCGAGACAGGCTCGGAACTCAAAACTCTCACCGGTCATAGTGACTCGGTAAGAGCAGTGGCGATCGCACCCAACGGAAAAACAGCGATTTCCGCATCCTGGGATCGTACCCTCAAAATTTGGGACACGGAGACAGCCTCAGAACTGAAAACTCTCACGGGTCATAGTCGTGAGGTACTAGCACTGGCGATCGCACACGACGGAAAAACAGCGATTTCCGCTTCAAATGATAACACCCTGAAAATGTGGGATACCGAGACAGGGAGACAACTCAAAACTCTCATCGGTCATAGTAACTGGGTAAGAGCAGTGGCGATCGCACGCGACGGAAAAACAGCGATTTCCGCATCTTCGGATCGTACACTGAAAATATGGGACACCGAGACAGGGAGACAACTCAAAACTCTCACGGGTCATAGTGACTCTGTAAATGCAGTAGCCATCGGGCGCGACGGAAAAACAGCGATTTCTGCATCCTCGGATCGTACCCTAAAAATCTGGGACACCGAGACAGGCTCAGAACTGAAAACTCTCACGGTTCATAGCGACTGGGTAAATGCAGTGGCGATCGCACTCGACGAAAAAACAGCGATTTCCGTTTTTTGGGATCATACCTTGAAAATCTGGGACACCGAGACAGGCAGACAACTCAAAACTCTCACTGGTTATAGTTCCGATGTATATGCAGTGGCGATCGCACCCGATGGCAAAATAGCGATTTCCGCATTCTCGAATCATAGCCTGAAAATCTGGGACACCGAGACAGGCAGACAACTCAAAACTCTCATCGGTCATAGTAACTGGGTAAGAGCAGTGGCGATCGCCCCCAACGGCAAAGAAGCGGTTTCAGCTTCAGGAGATAAAACCTTGAAACTCTGGGATCTTGACAAAGGCATCAAACTGAAAACTCTCATCGGTCATACTTGGTTGGTAAATGCAGTCGCAATCGCCCCTAACGGCAAAATAGCGGTTTCCGGTTCATCGGATAACACCCTCAAAGTCTGGGATCTGCTTATCGGCAAAGAGGTTGCTAGTTTCAGCGGAGAACATGAGTTCAATTGCTGTGCGATCGCGCTTGATGGAGTGACAGTTGTAGCGGGCGATAGATCGGGCCGGGTGCATTTCCTGCGATTGGAGGGAGTTAGTGGCGATCGATAATCCAAGAAACCGGGTTTTTGCCCGAATCTGTGGGTTGTAGCCAAGTATTTCGGAAAAAACCCGGTTTCTGGGGCCTGGCCTCCCACCAAAGAAACCGGGTTTGGCCTCCCACCAAAGAAACCGGGTTTTTGCCCGAATCTGTGGGTTGTAGCCAAGTATTTCGGAAAAAACCCGGTTTCTGGGGCCCCGCGGTCGGTTTTTTTTGTGGATGGGCGATCTGGTTTTTGGGTGGATGGGCGATCGAATTTGATTTGTTAGTCCGTTAGTTAGTCCGCGCACTCGGGGTTAGTTGGTTCGTCGCCGAGTCCGCCAGGGGTTTAAACCCCTGTCTCATAGCGAAAGTCCTCTCAAAGAGGACTGAAGAGTTAGGTGATGTACGTTCCTTTGAGGCGAATCTTCAGTCGGTTTCAACCGACTTGCGCTATGAGACGGGGGTTTGAACCCCCGGCGGACTGTGCCACAAAGCAGACAAATTTTCAGTCGGTTTCAGGGCGATCGAATTTGAGAGAAATGTGCGATCGGGTTTTTTGTGGATGGGGGCGATCGGGTTTTTTGTGGATGGGCGATGGATGGAGCCCCGCTACGCTACGGGTTTTTTGTGGATGGGCGATCGACTTTTGGGAAACGGGCGATCGGGTTTTTTGTGGATGGGCGATGGATGGAGCCCCGCTACGCTACGGGTTTTTGGGTGGATGGGCGATCGGGCTATAATACAGAAAACTTGACAACAAAAGTAAGTGTCATGAAAGAGTTAATCCAACAAGACTTAGAAAAGCTCGATCGAGAACAACTCAAACAAGTATTTGAATTTATTGCCTTTCTGAAATTCCGTGCCAGATTAGTTGCCATTCCTGCGATCGATGAAACCAACTTAGCTGCACTCTACAGCGAATTTGCCGAAGAAGACCGACAACTTGCAGAACTGGGAATCAGCGAATATGCAGAACTTCTCAAACATGAGGATTTGGCATGACAACCAGGCGAGGTGAAATCTGGATTGCCGACTTAGATCCGACACAAGGTTCCGAACAGGCTGGTGTACGTCCCACAATCGTTTTTCAGAACGATACTATTTCGAGGTACACGACTACTGTTATCAGTATTCCTCTCACAACTAATCTGCGCCGTGCCTCTCTTCCTTCCTGTGTGTTGATTCCCGGCGGTGAGGGAGAATTACCTCAAGATTCTGTTGCATTGCGCCATCAAATGCGAGTTTTGGATAAAACAAGATTGCGAAATAAAATTGGTGAACTAAATCCAGAGATACTGGTACAATTAGAAAATATCGTATTATTTACCTTGGGTTACTTACCTTAAAAAAGAGCGATGGATGGAGCCCCGCTACGCTACGACTTGGAGGCAAACGGGCGATGGATGGAGCCCCGCTACGCTACGACTCTTCAACCTGCTCCCGTCAGGTTTCGTCTGTGTAGACGCGGTTTCAACCGCCGTCTCAACCACCGACAAACACCACATCAATCAACCCTAGATTCATCCAATCCCAGCGGCACAAAATATTGACTGTAAACCACACTATCCGGTGCCCAAAGCGGCCGCCAATAAACATTCTGGATCACCGCCTTCTCCCCATCACCATCAGCCGGCCACTGAAAACTGACGATCGCCATATTGCCATAACCCACAATCTCATCACCCTCTTGCAGCCACCGATTCCGCCACAACAGCGCTATCAAATTCCACAAACGACGCAACAGTAACAACAGTTTATTTTTAGGTAATATACTTGACGACTCACCACTTTCATGCTGCAAAAACACCCGAGATTTTTGCCGCTTCATCCAATCAACTCGATAACCCCAATCAGGCAAAGATTGCCTATCCCTCACAACAGCAGCCACAGCCTTCTTCCTGCCACGTCTCGGAATCTTCACCAACGACCGCGGCTCATTCCATCCCAAACATTCGTGCGATCGCTCGGGAAACAGCGACTTAATCTTAGTATGAATTACATGAGTTGTCCACTCCTCATTAATAAAAGCACTAGCCGTTAACTGTGCCAAAACAGACAATCTTTGACTAGCAATTTTCAACTCTCCATTCACCTGAGATACAGACGACAAATGCTCAATCTCAGGGCGAGAATCGCCAAAATGACAATCAGACCAATAACTCAGCCGCACAGCAGCAGCATAGTGAATATCCCCCGTCAAAACAATCACCCGATCGCGCTGCTTAAAAAACTCCGACAACAGCTTCACAAAAGCCAACTCATGAAAATTCCAAGCATCCCCCGCATCAGTATTAAAAACCTTCCCCTGTTCCACATCCCGCCTTTGCACCGCATCAATAATCCACAAACCCACCAAATTAGTCGGCACCACAACCAGCGTCGCCTCGATCGCAAATTCCCCAGATTTATTCAGCAACTCAGTCTCCCGCAAAGGCTGCTGAATTTGCTCCTCAAAACCCTTGTGAGTCAAAAGCATTGGCGGATCGATCGCGCTTTCTGTCGGATAGCCCCGCCAAGTCCGCGTATCCAGCACAATCACCTCATGCTTAAAACTTCTCACCGTAAAATGCCAACTCAAAACCTCACTCACACCCCCGCCATCCCGATCCAAAATCAAAACATCATCATCCAACTTAAATTTCGGCAAACCTGTGTCAATATCAACCGCCGGAATCCCCAAATACGAAGCCGCCTCCTCCCAAACAGCAACATCAGTCCCCGCAGAATTCGACCACTTTTCAGTAGCCCTTAATAACTTATCTCCTACTCTTCCATCCTCGAACTGTGCGGGCGTATTTCCCCAAGCCTGAAACACAGCATAAGCCAGCAAAGCATTTTGCACCACGCGGCGGCCCAGCGGCTTACCCAGCACCCGGTAACACCACTCTCGATTCAAAAAGCAATCATCGCTAACATCATGGTCATCGCAAATCATATAAGTCGGAATATTTGCCAGCGCCCGCCTCACCCTCCACAAATTGCGACAAAAACCGTCAAGTTCAACAACTTCTCTATCCCAAACTTTTGCCTCCTTAGAATCTGGACAAATATCCTTACCCTTGGGAAAACTATCGCACCAAAGCACAGGAGACCAAACTAACAAATACATCGCGCAATATTCGCCCAAACCAAACAAGTGACTTTTAGCCTTATCCGGTTTATTCACCAACATCGCCGTAAAGCCGCCAAAATCTCTAGCAATATCGCTGCGAGTCCCCGGCTGCAACTCAATTGGTTTTTTGTATTCAGACTCAGCATCAGACGCTTTCTGAATTGGCGTCTCTCTAAAAATTTCCCTTTCAGCGCGAATTACATTTTTATTTGGCGACTTCTTAGGTATACTGGTACACAAATTCTTTTTTATTTGGGCATCATCCATCAGGGGCAGATTCTCTTCCCAGCCCAACAGTGTATCGCCAGCATCAGTCAAGGCCCACAGCATCGCATCGGCAACGTCGTCGCCGTAAATTTGGTCGCCCGTTAAAAACAGTTGGTGGGGGCGGAAATTTGCCATTCCTGCAAACTGTTCGATCGAATTATCCAAGATTGGCAGCGCATCTCTGCCGTCTCCGTGGGGCTTGCGACAAGAGCCGTGCGCTATACGCAAATAGTTTAAATCCTGCGGTGGCAGGGCAAAAGTAGGCAACCCGTGAGCGAAATAACCGATCGTCTGCGGCCCCAAAACTGACAAATCAGCAGCAGTCGGCCACAGACAAGAAAGGAGATTTTCTTTCTCATTTTCTGGGACTCCCACCGACGGCGACTCGCCACCCCCCGCAAACTCAATGTCATAAGCATAAATTTGCCCGGATGTCAAGAGATTGCTGTCGATCGGTTTAGCAGTCACCGCAACTACGTGCAGGTATTTGCCGAGCTGCACGGTAAAGTTCGCACCTTCCAGCAAGGGCATACCGACAATTTCTCCGGTGCCGCCCTGGGTCGAAAAAACCTTGAGTTCGACTTGGCGGGGTGCTTTCAGAGCCAGCCAAACTGTCACGGCCCCACTTTGGGTGCGGCGCAAAATCGGGCCCGCAAGGATGAGCGGCAAGTGATGAATTCGATGATTTAAGGGCGTCCACGACATAGGAATTAAGAATTAAAAATAAAATAAGGGGTTTTTTAGCAGTGAGATTTCAGGCGATCGAGCATCTGTGAGTCGATTTTAGATTTTAGATTTTAGATTTACTTGCAGCATTCAATCTGGGAGTTTGAACAAGAGTCTAAAATTTGGGACTCTCCACAAGGCGAGTCTCAGGGGCTTGTATCCGTTTCTCGGGGGACACCCCTTAACTAATGCTAAGTCTGCCAACCCATGTCTGCAAAATTGTAACAATTCATTAAGTAAAATTAATAATCAACCATGCTACAAGAAGAACAATTACAGCATTTCCTAGATTCAGCCCCGCAGCTAGCAATTAAACCGTCAGAACCCCCTGTAGAAGCCAACAGCCTGCCGATTTACTCGTCACCTTTAGATCGATCGATCGACCGCCATCCCCTCACAGTGGCTCCAGAAACGCCGATCGCCGAAGTATTGGCTCTCATGAACCCGATGCGCGTCTCCTGTCAGCTTTGTAGCGAAAAACAAAAGAGTCTTAAGAACACGGCCAAGCGCAGTTGTGTCATAGTCGTGGAGGACGATCGCCCGATCGGCATTTTCACAGAACGGGATATCGTCAAGCTAACTACCATCGAAGCTTGTGCGATCGGACTGACAATTGCTGACGTAATGACTCGATCGCCCATTACCCTCAAACAATCCGAGTCTCAAGATATCTTCACAGCAATGTTCACCTTGCGCCAGCACTCGATCCGGCACTTACCCGTAATCGATGAGGAATCGCGACTTCTCGGAATCATCACCCGCGAAGCCATTCACGAAGCCCTACAACCAGTGAACTTGCTAGCAAATTTGCGCTGTGCGGGAGATGTCATGACAAAAGAAGTCATTTGTGCCCCAAAGACTGCCTCAGCCCTCGAATTAGCCCAGCTCATGGTCAAAAATCGATCCCGTTGCGTCGTCATTGTCGAAGACCAAATTCAGCATCCACAGCGGATCGTACCAATAGAAAAGTATCAAATCCCGATCGGCATTGTCACCGAGCGCGACATCGTGCAGTTTCACGCCCTCGAATTAAACCTCTCGGAAATCTCAGCGGCTGATGCCATGAGTTGGCCTTTATTTTGCATATCTCCCGGCGATTCCCTCTTTTGCGCCCACCAGGAAATGCAGCGGCACTCCGTGCGCCGTTTGGTAGTAACTGGCAGTCAGGGAGAGCTTTTGGGCGTTATCTCCATGACAAGTTTGCCGCAAGTTTTTAACCAATCTGAAATGTACGGGACGATCGAGCTTTTGCAGCAAGCCGTAGACGACAGAGCCGCCCAATTGCACAAAACCAACGAACTTTTACAGCAAGAAATTTTAGAGCGGCAGCGGGCCCAAGAAGCCCTGCACCAAGCTCACGACGACTTAAAAAAACAAGTAGAAGAACGCACCGCCCAACTTTTAGAATCAAATGAATTATTGAGACGGGATATTATCAAGCGCCAGCGAGTAGAAGAAGTGCTGCGGAAAAAGCAAACCTGCTTAAAAAATCAAGCGGAGCAATTGGAGGAAACAGTGCGGAAGTTGCAGCAAACTCAAACTCAATTAGTCCACACCGAAAAAATGTCTTCTTTGGGACAAATGATTGCCGGCATTGCACACGAAATTAACAATCCGGTTAATTTTATCTACGGCAATCTTTCCCACACCAGTCATTACATTAAAGAATTGACTCAACTGTTGGAACTTTACCAGCAGCACTATCCCGAACCAGTCTCGGAAATTCGGGAAGCAGCAGCAGATATGGAAATCGATTTTTTGGTGGAAGACTTATCTAAGATCGTGTCTTCGATGCAAGTTGGCACCGATCGCATCCGCCAAATAGTCCTGTCAATGCGAAATTTTTCGCGATCGGATCAATCCAATATCAAACTCGTTGACATTCACGAAGGACTCGAAAGCACTTTGTTGATTTTGCAGCATCGGCTCAAAGCTCAAGGCGGACATCCAGGTATTCAAATTATTAAGGAATACGGCGATTTGCCACGCATCGAGTGCTGTCCCGGTCAGCTCAATCAAGTGTTTATGAATATTCTCGGCAATGGTATTGATGCTTTGGATGAAGCAATCCAGAAGGGCCAATGGGGAAAGGGAAATGGGAAAAATTCACTGCCGTCAATTGCTAGTTTTCCGACTCTTCCCGCTATTACAATTCGCACTGAAGTTGTTGCTGGCGGTTTTGTGGCGATCCGCATTTCCGACAACGGCGGGGGAATACCGGATGACATTCGCCGCCAATTATTTGACCCGTTTTTTACAACGAAACCAGTCGGGAAGGGGACGGGCTTGGGACTGTCGATTTCTTACCATTTAGTTGTGGAAAAGCACGGGGGACGACTAAACTGCGTTTCGGAAGTTGGGCTGGGTACTGAATTTGCGATCGAAATTCCGATCGTCAGAAGTCATTAGTCATCAGTCATCAGTCATCAGTCATTAGTCATCAGTCATTAGTCATTAGTCATCAGTCATCAGTCATCAGTCATTAGTCATCAGTCATCAGTCATCAGTCATTAGTCATCAGTCATTAGTCATCAGTCATCAGTCATCAGTCATTAGTCATTAGTCATTAAGCTGTTTTATATTTAAATTGTGCGTCAAAAATCAATAAAAATATTGTGGAATGGTATGCGCTCAATAAATCGGGGGAAATCACTCACTGACGAGCCTCAAACATCGTAAAATCGTTCCTAACACGGTAGTCTACCCCGATTTATTGAACGGATACGTGGGACGTTGCTCTGAGCATCGTTCCGAACATTCAATTTAAATGCAAAACAGTTTATTCATTAATCATTAAAAAATAATAAATATTCTCCAAATCTGCCCCGCGATCCCCATCGGACACTCGGAGATTCTCGCTCTCGCCGATCGCGGTTCAATTCCAAAAAATTCACAATTTTTTACATAACACCAGAAACCCGGGCAAAATCAATATCTCCCAATCTAAAATCCCAAATCCAAAACCTAAAATCGTCTAAGTTTGCCACCCCCAGGCCGAATTAATCGAACTCACTCTCCGGTTTTGCCGATCCAACAGCGCCTTAGTGCCCGTTCCAGTTACCCGCACAAGCCATCCACTGCCTGCATCCTAGCCTCAGAGCCAAAAGCCGAGATTGTTTGAGAAGTTAAATTTTGTTTTGTTTTTGTACCTCTTTATATTAAGAAAGTATTCTAAAATTTAGTAAAAATGTAAAATAATTCTAAAAATAGATTTGTAAATCCCAAAAACAGCTAAGATGCCCAAAGATGCAAAATAAACCAATTTACTAGCATTTTTATTTAGATGCCCCCTTTCTTTTCCTCGCAAGTTAGCTAATAATGCTTTCAACGAGGTAACGCACCGCCGACTCCCAAATTGACAAAAATGGCATTGCAGTAAGGGCATTGGAGTAAAGGCTATTGCATTTGGGCGATCGCAACATCAAAGCGTGAAACCCCAGCCCGATGTTTTGATAGAAACCTATAGGAGAACAAAGAGTGAAACTCGCAGTTTACGGAAAAGGTGGAATTGGCAAATCGACAACAAGCTGCAACATCTCCGTTGCCCTAGCCAAACGCGGCAAAAAAGTTTTGCAAATCGGTTGCGATCCAAAGCACGACAGCACATTTACCCTGACAGGCTTTTTAATCCCCACAATTATTGACACCCTTCAAGAAAAGGACTATCACTACGAAGACGTTTGGCCCGAAGATGTCATCTACAAAGGCTACGGCGGCGTTGACTGCGTAGAAGCAGGCGGCCCGCCCGCAGGAGCTGGTTGCGGTGGCTACGTAGTCGGAGAGACCGTTAAACTGCTCAAAGAACTAAATGCCTTCGAGGAATACGATGTCATCCTGTTCGACGTACTCGGCGACGTAGTGTGCGGCGGTTTTGCAGCCCCATTGAACTACGCCGACTACTGCATGATTGTCACCGACAACGGATTCGACGCATTATTCGCAGCCAACCGCATCGCCGCCTCAGTCCGCGAAAAAGCCCGCACTCACCCGTTGCGCCTCGCCGGTTTAATTGGCAACCGCACCTCCAAGCGCGATTTGATCGACAAGTACATCGACACCGTACCGATGCCAGTGCTGGAAGTGCTGCCGCTAATTGAAGACATCCGCGTTTCTCGCGTCAAAGGCAAAACATTGTTTGAGATGGCCGAGTCTGACCCATCCCTGAACTACGTCTGCGATTACTACCTCAACATCGCCGACCAGATTTTGGCAATGCCAGAAGGAGTAGTGCCCAACGACACGCCCGATCGCGAATTATTCTCCTTGTTGTCAGATTTTTATCTAAATCCTGTGCAACCAGTGGTCAAGAAGGAGGAAGATGAGCTAGACCTGATGATGGTTTAATAGGTCTAGCGATCAGGATGAGGATAAAGAGGTTATGGCTTTTTTTGATACTTTTTCAGTTGCTCTCAAACAGAAGTGGTTGGACTACTACCAGGCAAATCGGACTTGGCTGCTCCTGCACATGACGGCTGACAACACGGTCGCCACACCCGACGGCGGGAAAAGGCCTGTTTCTTACCTCATCCTGGGAATTGCGGCTGCCCTGGAGCCGGAACTCCAGCAATTAATGCTGCCCTTCTCAAAACTCAAGCCGGATGCAGACAGCCTGATCGAAGTCTTGGGTCTAAATTTTGACCCGGACATAGCACTGGGTATGCCTTCAAGTACCGTGCCACAAATGGCCGGTCAACCTCCAACTGCAACTGCTGCACCCGCAGCCGCTCCAACTGCAACTGCTGCACCCGCAGCCGCTCCAACTGCAACTGCTGCACCCGCAGCCGCTCCAACTGCAACTGCTGCACCCGCAGCCGCACCCGAAACGGCAACTGCTGCACCCGCAGCCGCACCCGAAACGGCAACTGCTGCAACTGCTGCACCCGAAACGGCCAAATCTAATAAATTAGGCGGTGCGGCCTTAACAGCAGCCGGAGTAGTCGCCGGAGTCGCCGGAGTCGCAGGTCTGGCTGCTGCTGCTAACGCACTGAGACCGGATGAGGAAGAAGCAGTCTCCGACTTCGACATGGACGAGGACGAGGCAGAAGCAGTCTCCGACTTCGACATGGACGAGGACGAGGCAGAATCTATCTCCGACTTCGGCATGGACGAGGATGAGGAAGAATCTGTCTCCGACTTCGACATGGACGAGGATGAGGAAGAAGAAGCCTCGGCTTTGGACGGTCTCGCTCTCGGGGACGATGAGGAAGACTCCATATCAGACTTTGATATGAGCGAGGATGAGGAAGACGGCATATCTGGCTTCGATATGGGCGAGGATGAGGAAGACGCCATATCAGACTTCGATATGGGCGACGACGAGGAAGATGAAGCGTCAGCTTTGGGCGGTCTCGACCTTGATGATGAGGAAGATGAAGCCTCGGCTTTGGGCGGTCTCGACCTTGATGACGAGGAAGATGAAGCCTCGGCTTTGGGCGGTCTCGACCTTGATGACGAGGAAGATGAAGCCTCGGCTTTGGGCGGTCTCGACCTCGATGACGAGGAAGATGAAGCCTCGGCTTTGGGCGGTCTCGACCTCGACGATGAGGAAGAAGAAGCCTCAGAATTTGGGACTTTGACCTCTGGGGATCTCGAAGCGGGAATATCCGATCCGTTTGGGGAAGAAGATGCAGAGTTTGTCGCTGAAGCAATACCCGATCCGTTTGGGGAAACGACCTCAGATGACCTAGATATGGATCTGGGCGACTTGGACGAAGACGGTCTTGACGATTTCTCTGTATCTGATGACGATGACCTCGACGATCTCGGACTTGACGATTTGGGGGAAGCAACTACCGGAGATCCTGATGAAGATGATTTAGATGCTCTAGGTCTCGGCGATTTGGATTCTGATGATGAGGATGAAGAGATTTCGGGCTTTTTGTCGGATTTTAAGTAAGGTTGTTGCGATCGCCAGCGTCTATCCCAGTCTGGAATTTTCCCGCCTATTTGTGAGTTGTGAGTTGCGAGTTGTTAAATTTTAATTAACTCAAACTCACAACCACCAAAATGGTTTTTAGCTTAGCGAGTTAAAAAACACTAAATCCCTGTTGTGAGGGATTATAAGCCCTCGCGTAGAATTTTAGAGCTTGAATTTTAGATGCTGCTGCTGCGAAAATATTCAGTTTGCTGCATCTATTTTTCAAAGGAATTACGCCAAAACCAGGTATTTCTATTATTGTTCTGCGATCGCGCGATCGCCAAATACAGCTATTTCCTCGCTAGCCTAGCCTGGGAAAGTTCAAGACGAAAAACAATTTAAATGGAGAACATTTGAAATATGACTGCAATTACGACTACCGAACCAGAAGCTTTAAACTTTGAATGCGAAACTGGTAATTATCACACATTTTGTCCGATTAGCTGCGTAGCTTGGCTTTATCAAAAAATTGAAGATAGCTTTTTCCTAGTCATCGGTACCAAAACTTGCGGCTACTTCTTGCAAAACGCCATGGGCGTGATGATTTTTGCCGAACCGCGCTATGCAATGGCTGAGTTGGAAGAAGGCGATATTTCCGCTCAATTAAACGATTTTGATGAGTTGAAGCGGCTGTGCTTGCAGATTAAGCGCGATCGCAATCCCAGCGTAATCGTCTGGATCGGCACCTGCACCACCGAAATCATCAAAATGGACTTGGAAGGCCTAGCACCCAAGCTCGAAGCCGAAATCGGCATCCCCATCGTCACAGCCCGCGCTAACGGCCTAGACTACGCTTTCACCCAAGGCGAAGATACCGTTTTAGCAGCAATGGCCGCCAAATGTCCTGACAAAGCTCCTGTTGTAGAAGCTCAGAAACAGGAAAGAAACGCCATCTCTCAACTGCTGAACTTCGGCAAGAAAAAAGAAGAAGTAGCAGCAGAAGAATCCGAATATGTCAAGCACACACCCCTGGTACTTTTCGGTTCCTTGCCCGACCCAGTTGTCACACAGCTAACCTTAGAATTGAAGAAGCAAGGAATCAAAGTTTCCGGCTGGCTGCCTTCCAAACGCTACACAGAATTGCCTGTCTTGGAAGAAGGCTATTATGTATCTGGCATGAATCCGTTCTTGTCACGCACGGCTTCTACGTTGATGCGCCGCCGTAAGTGTAAGCTAATTGGTGCTCCATTCCCGATCGGGCCAGACGGCACTCGCGCTTGGATTGAGAAGATTTGCTCAGTTTTGGGCATCGAACCCAAAGGTTTAGACGAAAGAGAAGCCCAAATCTGGGCTGGTTTAGAAGATTACCTGCAAATAATTCGCGGCAAATCAGTCTTCTTTATGGGAGACAACTTGTTAGAAATTTCTTTAGCGCGTTTCTTGATCCGCTGTGGCATGACTTGCCCGGAAATCGGCATTCCTTACATGGACAAGCGCTATCAAGCAGCCGAGTTAGCGCTGTTAGAAAAAACTTGTCACGAGATGGGAGTTCCTACACCTCGGATTGTCGAAAAACCAGACAATTACAATCAGTTGCAGCGGATTTACGAGCAGAATATTGACTTGGTAATTACTGGTATGGCTCACGCTAATCCATTGGAAGCGCGCGGGATTAATACTAAATGGTCAGTTGAGTTTACTTTCGCTCAGATTCACGGCTTTGGAAACGCGCGGGATATTTTGGAATTGGTGACTCGTCCCCTGCGCCGGAATAATTCCTTGAAGGATTTAGGCTGGGGTGATTTGGTAAAGAAAGAAGCTAAGGTTTAATTACTTTTAGCCTTGAATTAAAAACCCGGTTTCTTGGAGAAACCGGGTTTTTATTAAAAAATTACTGAAATTTTCAGATTAAATGAGTGGTATTAACCGCGAACTAACTATAGACAATAGACACATTGCCAAGCATCTCCCAGATACACTACAAATGCAAAGGTTATTGCAGCGAGGGGGAGCTGCTCATGTATTTAACAATGAAGCTACAATGATTAGGGTGGCACAAGCCATAATAGAAAATGGGGAATTCACAGGCATTATTCGCAATCACGAACGATATGGACTCTACTTTGCCAGCCCAATCGGTTATAGAATTGAGAGTGATGGCAGCAAAATTCCTTTACATTACGGTGAAATTAAAGTGATAGGAGATAAATATCATGTCATCCCCCGTACCCAACCTAGCAAATAACTGGCAGTTTACAGAAATATGGGTTGATCCTACCTCTGTTCCTCCTTATGTTTTGATGTTGCTCGGTGATGATAAAAATAATTTTTGCATTTTCGACCCGACTGAAGACTATAAGATTGTTTTTGCTTGTTCTAGCTATGAGGAAGCAAGACTTTGGCTGCTTGAAGATGAATATGAGCGGGTTGAAGGGCGACTAAATATTGAGCAAGTGGCTTAAGTTATTGATGATGAAAGTCAATTTTAAATCTCTAGATTATTACTTGGGTCTGAAATATCCTATCAGTTTTTACCCAGAATCTGAAGGTTATACAGCGATAATAAAAGACCTTCCGGGCTGTATGTCTCAGGGTGAAACTTTGTCGGAAGCGATGGAGAACATTGAGGAAGCTAGGGAATTGTGGATAGAGACTGCTTATGAGTGTGGCGATGAGATTCCTTTACCTGCTAAAAGTTAAAGTAGGGTGCGTCGCTTCGACAATTCTCGGCAATAGTAGCTATCCGATTGCTCGGATTGAGACTTAAATCATGAGTAACCGCCGATAAAAACTCTTCTATTCCATCAAGCAATGGCTGTTTGTTGATACTTTTCTCCGCCAAATATCTTAACAATATCAAATTTCTGGTGGCATCCAATGTATTTGGGTCGATGTAACTCAAATCAGGAATCACTGAGTGGCCACCCATAATACCAGGTATATGCTCTATCCAGCTCTCTGTTTTTTCGTTGTTACCTTCTCTAAAAGCACAGGCACAAGCAGCCGCAGCAACATCAGCTATTTGTATGCCAGGAAATTTATGAGATTCCACAAATTGAACTTCTTGGGATAGATTAAATGTAATGGGTTCTTCTACTCCTTGAAAAAAGTCAATATAAATCTTATCCTCTCTCCCAATCCAACCATCGAACACTTCTTTGTCTCCTTTGAGTGGTTTACTAACATCACAAAAAACTTTAAGTTGGTTAAACTCTTTTCCCCAGTCACACAGAATAGAAAACAAAGCCGAGCTCGAAAGCTCTAAAATCCACTTACCTGTATGAGTTCCTCGTAAAGAGTTTAATTCTTGATTAATAGTATCTCTATGATGAATACAGAAAGTCTTTATGTCGTCGAATGGTAAAATATCAGGTGTTTTTAAAGAATCAAAAAGATAGTTAAGTTCTGTGTCCTCCAAATCTCTCATAAGCTTCTGAAAATCGCTAAATATTTTTTCAGCATCCGCGCTCTGAGATACAAAGTATACATATAAAAGGTTGCTGATAAATCTGTGAAATTTTATCTGATAAAATAGAGAATTTTTTTGTGCTAAAGCTGGCTCAAATATATATTCATAAAATTTGCAAGATAAGTTAAATTTTTTATGATAAACAGCTACTTTTATGCGATTATTAAAATCTTTTAATACCTCAGCTATTACCTTTTTACCATTTGGAGATTTAAGAAGGTTTCGACCTTTTAATTCACCACCTTGTATCTTATATTTTTTGATTATATTATCTACATATTCGGTAGCTTCTTCATGGTCAATTGCTACACTTGCATAAGCGAAGAAACTTGACTCTTGGTCAAGAAGATTGTTACCACTAAAACCAGATTCATCGCAGTAAATTTCTTGAACAGTTGGTTTCATAGGAATTCTCTGTTTAATTTTGAGGATTATATTGCACGTCAATTTTGTAGTATAACATGAAATTACAGAACCAGACACTTCAAAAAAGAGACTTAACAACCTGTTTTGACAAAATAAAATTAACAATAAGACAGGACTTGGTATTTGATTCCGCTTAGAAAAACTGCTTGCTATAATAAGAGAGTGGGGCGATCGCCCTTTCCCCCAACCTTTGCAGAATCCCAGCCCACACCGACGTAACACAATTCAGGAAGCGCCGTCTATAATCAAAACTAGCCTCTCATCAATTGAGCAACCGCCATGAATCAGGACAAGGAAAAAATTACCTATTCACAGAAAACACAGCGCCTCAAAGTCATCACCCAGTTTATCAAAACCGTCACACCGATGATTTGGACAGTTGTAATTCTAGTAGTCATCATTCCCCTACTAGGCAACTTTCTCATATCCCAGTCGCTAACAAATACCGCAACCACAACCGTTGTAGTCTCCCCGCCCCACGACTTCAGCAAAGTCAACCAAGACATTAAAAACGCCATTCAAAAAGCCAATACAACAGCCGAGACTTTCGCATCAAAAGAATTGGACAAATGGGAAACCGAAGTAATAGCACGAGTAGACAACAGCTTCCTCGATTGGTACTTCGATTACTTCAACCAAAAAAAGATGGAGTTTACAGTACCTTTCAACTTCGTCAAATCCGCCGTACTCAACCGATTTGACATGACAGCAGCATCTCGCGCTGTTTCCGAAAAATTAACAGAAGACTTCCAAAGAGAATTTGCTAACCGCGTGCTGGTTCCCAAAAATGCTCAATTGAAATTTCAATTAATCACTCAAGATACTGCTAACTTGTACATAGCCGAAGTCAGCAAAAATGTCAAAGTAGTTCAAAACAACTATAACATCCCACAAGTACAGTGGGACAAATATCTGAACGACATTGCCACCACAATTAGCGACAAAGGAAACGTCTCAAATTTATCATTAAAAGTATTAGTTGGCGGCAGCGGTTACTTAATTGCTAAACCATTAATATTGGGAGTAGCAACCAAAGTCGGCAGCAAAGTTACAGCAAAAGTTGCCAGCAAAGCCGCCGCCAAAATAGCAACAAAAACAGGCGGTACAGTTGCAAGTCAGCTAGGAGTAGGTTTAATCGACCCGATTGTCGGTGTCGGGATTATCATGTGGGATTTGTGGGATTACAATCATACAGTCACAATAGAAAGACCAATTTTGCGCGAACACCTTGTAAGTTACTTGAAAGATGTCAAAAAATCCCTGTTAACCAATCCTGAAACTGGAATTATGGCAGCGATTTATCAATTAGAAAGTGGCATTTTAAAGTCACTTTCCTAGAAGTTACGCATGGGAGACCAAAAACCAGGTTTATGAACCCCGTGCGTAAGTCACGATCCATTCTCTCCCTCTGCGTCCTCTGTGTTCTCTGCGGTTAAATCATTCCGCTACAATAGCTGAAGATAAACTCGCCCTTTAATTAACTCACGTCCTCAAAAATAGTTTCAACCTCGTAAACACCACCACAATTAACGCCAAAATTGCCGTATATCCAAAACCCCTCAAAAAACCCATAAACGGATCGGTGGAAGTCATCTCAATAATCACCGGTTCCCATTCATTTAACACCAGAATTGGCCAGATAATATTGGCAAATCCCGCATAGCCAATCATCGGATTCACCCCGTTATCAATAAACAACTGCAAAAACCATCTCTTCTGAAAAACATCGATAATTATCGTCAATCCTATTAACAAAAAAATTGCCATTCCAGTAGTTACAAAAAAGTAACTCATCGTCGCCGAATCTTTCTTAATTCCACCCTCATAAGGCTCAAACAGCAAACCCAGAACCAGCCAATAAAACCCCCATTTGTAAAGGCGGTTCAAGACATTTTCTGTGACATTCCGAGGGTTTTTTAACAAAAGAAAACCGCACAAACACAGTACCACCGTCACTAAAGTCGCCTGCCACACCAATCTAGCTTGCAGTCCAACTAACAAAACTAAATTGATAGCAAACATCAAAATCATAATGCTAAAATAGCGCCAACTCTTCCAGCTAGCATAACTCGCCTCTTCCGGCGAACGATACTCTATCCACCTTGCAAGTAAATCTCCAACAATTGTACCGGGAATCACTACAAACAAATACTTTAAATAATCAAATTGAAACAGCCAAGGTGCAGGAGAGTACAGCCAAACAGACTTAATCCAACCAGCATCATGAGAAGACAGGCGCGCCGCCAATAGCAAGCCCAAAAATCCGACTCGCAACCACACATTTGAACGAGTAAACAGCCAAATTATCGATCCGAAAACCGCCACATTTGCCAGTACCATCAAGATAATATCATTGCGTTCAAAAGAAATCCCCCTACCATCGGGATATTTGATATGAGAGATGAAGGTAATCCCGGCACTCCAACCAGCAATTGTCATCCCTCGCCACAGCCGAGTTGACCATTTTTGGGGCCAGCGAACGTACATTAAAAATAATAGAAAAAAACCGCCCAAAGCCAACCACCACTTTTGAAGACTGGGTTCGTTAGGATTAATTGTGCCGGGGCGAATATGCTGGAGAAATATGGCAAATGATGCTAATAAAAAGCCTCTTTGCAAAATAGAGAATATTACTTTTTTTAAATCCCCTCCTTTGGCGATGCGACGCGACAAAGCTAGGGGTATGGCGGCGCCCATTGCAAACAAAAAGAAGGGGAAAACTAAGTCAACCCAGGTTAATCCTGGCAGTTGGTTATTGAAAATATGGTCTGGTGGTGGTAATTGGGCGTGATACATCCACGCTGGTAAGGTTTTGCGGGCTATTGTACCTGATAAAACCATTGCTAATACTGCTATTCCGCGCAGGGCATCCAGGGCGTCGGCGCGTTGGGAAAGGGCAGCAATTGCTAAGGGTTTTTGGTTTTTGATGCTATTTTGTGACTCTGATGTTGTGTGTTCCAATGCACTTACCAATTCTTCATTGAATAACTATAAAAGCTGTATATAGCCTTTCTCAAAGAGATGAGGTATAACTGACAGCTTCTATAACTTTTAAATTAAGAGGGCTTCAGCCCAACTACGTACCTCATCTTTCTGAGAAAGGCTATAGCTTATTTTTTGCCAATTAGTTTGTGTAGCCAGCTTCCTGATGCTAGGCTGCTGAGTCTTTCTGCGGAGTGTTTTTTGTTGACTGTTAATCTCGAAATCCGGTATTTATTGGGTGGAAAAAACCGCAATTTTAATTTGAGACTGTCGTACAAGTATCCTGATGAGAAGTATTTGACGAGGTATTTGTCAACTTCTTTGTTGACGGCGCCAAAGGGGTAGGCTATGTGAGAAGCCACGATTTGATTTGGATCTATGTCTTTGGTGCATTTTCTGAGTATAATTTGGTCTTGAGATAGTTCTCTGTCTAATGCTGTCATAGAAATTTTGGTGAGATTTTCGTGGTTCAGTCCGTGGGATTGAATATCATAAAAACCTTTTTGCATTCCGTCTCTTAAGTCTTGACAAGTTACCTTTTTTATGAGTGAGTCTTGACGACCTAAGAAGCCGGAGTTGACAAATACAACTACTTTGGTTTTTTTGCCGTATTTATTTTCGAGTCTTTCTAAAATCGGCAGTAAGTGCGTATAAATGCTTTTGTTTCCATCGTCAAAGGAAATCATAACTTTTTTGCGATCGCGATATTCACTCGGTAGGGGCTTTTTGGGATTGGCGATGAAATACTCGTAAAGTTCTTGGGTTGACAAAAACCAATAGTTCTGCCTAACTAAGTCATCTAAAAAAGGTTCCAAGTTTTGCTGGCTGTAGTCGCCGGGAAAGTCTCGCCGCTGCGGCGGTATTTCCTGGGGATTCTGAAGGTCAACTATATCGTGAAAGCCGAAAATCGGAATTTCTACTGTGATAATTTCTAGGATTGTTTGATAGGTGATGAAAGTTAGGAGGAATGCTAGTAAAAATCTAATAATACGTTTTTTTCGGGGCGTCATACCGGGTTTAAAATACTCCGGCCATTTGTTGACTAAATAATTTAGCATTGACAATTACGACTTGATGAGGTATGTGGTTCAGGTAGCAGTATGACGGTTTTTCGAGTTCAGGTGTTGGGAGTGTCTGGATTGTCGATCGCCCGTATCTTCCGCAAAGATGAGCTAGGTCAAGTCTAACATGATACAATTTATGGCGATCGCACTTTTCCCGCAGCCCCCCTTCAAACTTGACAATGTTTATTTGTTGCCACAATATTTTCCCGGTGATTTTCTTGGCTTGTGATTTCCCGCCCGAGGTGGTAGCATATTTCTGCGAAAGCGCGATCGAACAACCATGATGAAAATCGCAGTAATTCTGCCTGTTTACAACGAAACAAATTGCATAGAGCAAACCTTTGACAGAATTTTAGAATTTTCTCAAAAAAATCACGCTTACAATTTTATCATTGTTAATGACGGCTCGACCGACAATACACTGCAAATTACAGAAAATAAACTCCAAACTTTCCCCACACATCACATCAAACTAATTTCTTACAGCAACCGTCAAGGCAAAGGGTATGCCGTCAAAAAAGGATGCGAAGATGCAGACGCTGACTGCATTTGCTTCATGGATGGCGACTTAGCATACTCCCTCGAACATCTCGAACCCTTAGTAGAAAAATTAGAAAAATTTGATGTCGTAATTGGTTGCCGAAATCTCGATCGAGAAAACTTCCGAAATCTTACCTTACTCAGAAAAATAGCAGGCAAAATATTTAACTTTATTTCCAGAGTCATCCTCAATTTAAAATATAAAGATATGCAAGCAGGACTCAAAGGCTTCAAGAAAATACCAGCCCAAGAAATATTTAAAAGACAAACACTTACTGGGTTTTCGTTTGATGCAGAACTGCTTTTCTTAGCCAAAAAGAAAGGATATACAATTGGTGAGATACCCGCCAGAGTTTCACAAGAACACCTCTACAAACTTTCTCAAGTCAATATACTGAAAGATTCCCTAAAAATGCTGAGCTGCTTATTTAAGATTAGATGCAACGACCGCGCAGGCTACTATGAATAAATCAATATTGTTGAGTTTTGATATAGAAGAATTTGACATCCCCGAAGAATACGGTCAACACCTGGAAGAGGAAATTAAATTTGAAATATCTAGCCGAGGATTGTCAAATATTATAGCACTTCTCGACAGATTAGAGATTAAAGCCACATTTTTTGTGACAGCCAACTTTGCACTTCACCACCGAGACACAATTAAAGAACTCTCAAAAAAACACGAAATCGCCTCCCACGGCTTTTACCACTCTCGATTTTGCGTCGAAGATTTGCAAAAATCTAAGCTAACCCTAGAACAAATAACCAATACTCAAGTCACCGGATTCAGAATGGCAAGACTTCAGCCAGTGGACGATATAGAAATAGAGAAAGCAGGGTACGAATACAACTCGTCAATGAATCCAACCTACATCCCAGGCAGATACAATAATCTATCTAAACCCAGAACAGCATATTATACGAATAAACTGCTCAACCTTCCCATTTCAGTGACTCCTCTGATCAGATTTCCCTTATTTTGGTTGAGCTTTAAAAACTTTCCTCTGTCAATGATACAATTGGCCACCAAGCTAACGCTAGAAACAGACTCGTATCTCAACATCTATTTTCACCCGTGGGAATTCACAGATATTTCCCAGTTTAAATTACCCGGTTACGTCAAAAAAGACTCAGGTAACAAAATGGTTGACAAACTCGAAAAATACCTGACAATTCTGCAAACTCAAGGTAAATTTATTTCTATTGCCGAATTCAAACACAACTTCAGTCAACGTGAGAAAAAATATCGGGTTCAGTAAAAACCATGAAATTCAAACCTATTGATTCCTGGAACAGTCAAACAGGATTGCGTCAAGCTACAATCCTAGCAACTATATTTTTTATAATAGTTTTAACTTTTAGCATCATCCGCTACGAAAGCTTTTTATCTACCTACGATCACGGTCTATTTAACCAAGTATTTTGGAACAGCGTACACGGCAATCTTTTTCAAAGTTCAATGTCCTCCGCTGCATCTAGCGCCTCGTTGATAGACCGACAACTGTCATACCCATCTTACATCCATTTAGGGCAACACTTTGTCATCGATTTTCTGATTTGGCTGCCGATTTATGCTTTGTTTCCATCTCCTGTCACCCTGATTGTTCTACAAGTAGCTTTAATTGCTGCCGCCGGAATAGTGCTGTATTTCTTAGCAAGACACTATCTATCTGTTCCGATGTCAGTAATGATAGTTGCTAGCTATTACGGAGCAAATGGTGTCATCGGCCCGACGCTGGGAAATTTTTACGAGCACTGCCAGATTCCTCTATTTATGTTTAGTTTGCTCCTAGCTTTAGAAAAGCAGCGCTGGCCGCTGTTTTGGCTGTTCGCAGTTTTAACATTAGGAACTCGTGAAGATGCTGGAATTAGCTTGTTTGGCATCGGAGCGTATTTAATTGTTAGCCGTCGCTATCCCCGGGCGGGTATAGCTTTGTGCGCGCTCAGTTTTAGCTATGTGGTGTTTATAACTAATACAATTATGCCGAGGTTTTCGGTTGACAATTCCCGCTTGTACATAGCAAGTTACTTTAGTAAATTTGTCAAAACAGAGAATCCGTCAACACTAGAACTGTTGTGGGCAATTATCACTCAACCTCAGATAATTATTGAAGTATTTTTTAAGGATGCAAGCAGGCGGATTTTATATGTTTTAGGTCATTGGTTGCCGCTAGGATTTGTGCCTGCGATTACTCCTAGTGCCTGGTTAATGACTATTTTTCCTTTACTGGTTCTGTTGCTGCAAGTTGTTAATAAGTCGGCTACTTCTATCAACACCCGCTACACATTTGCGATAATTCCGGGGTTGTTTTACGGTACAATCCTGTGGTGGTCGCAAAATCAAGATAAATTTAAACCAAGGTTCCATCGCTTCTGGATTGGGTGCATTGCTTTGTCGATCGTACTTACCTACACTTCTAATCCGAGTAAAGCTTTGTATTCTATTTCTCCTTATTCTTTCCAACCTTGGGTTTATCAATCTTTGTCGGCTCAACTGGGCCATGCAGCTAATGTCAAAAAAGTCTTGAGTTTGATTCCCCAAGATGCTAGTGTTTCTACTAGCGGTTATATAGTTTCTCACCTTTCGGGCCGCCGGAACCTGATTCGTTTAGAGGTGATGCAGATGAAAGATGAAGGGGGAGAAGTTGTTGATATTGATTATGCGCTGTTAGATTTGTGGCAGTTGAAGCAAAATAATTTGAAAGCTGAGGTTGACCGAGGTAGGGTTCGGGGGGCAGTGCGTTTTACAGACGAAGCTCTGCGGAACGGTTCTTACGGAATTGCTGAAGTATTGGACGGGGTGGTTTTGGTGCAAAAAGGGATTACTTCTAAGCCGGATGTTTTGGCGGCTTGGTCGAAATTGCGGCAGGAAATTCAACCGTTGATGAAATAGTCGGAAGAAATCGATCGCCCACAACGACTAAAATCTAGTAAAATTGCCAAAAGGTCGATCGACCCCCGCCACGAGGCTATATTTGGATTCAAGGTTTGCTATAACGCTTCGCGTGAGAACCCCGGTCTTTTCCGCAGGGTATGAAACGCAGCAGCCGTTTGAAGGCTGCCAATAAGATATAATTAATCTGTGGGAAGTAGGCGTATCAACTACGTGTAGAACCAATCCTAGAACGGTGAGATACCGGGCAGTAAGACACCCTCAGCATTTATGCCTGAGAAAGACTATGGCACAGCCAAGCAATGCAGGATGGGGAGCGTACCGAACTGGCGAAAGTGTTGATGCATTGCGAAACCACGATCGACTCGAACGTAGACCCAATGGCAGCACTGCAAAGTAGCTGTTCTGAGGTGAGTAGGGGCGCTTTGACTCGCCCCCAGAAACAGAGACACTGGTCAGCTAACCGGAAAATATTGAAGCGTGTGAAGTGTGGCTTCAGCCCACGTAGCAGTATCCGTTTAGAATCCCCTCGCGTTTAGGCAGGGGAGAAGTCAAACTCCAGAAATAGACACATATTAACCTTTGGAAAATCAATAGGCCGGAGCTATGACATCCTATGCAACCTCTACAGCAAGAGCCGAGATGAGTGAGATCCGGCGCTTGAAAAATATACTGCCCCCAGAACTCCAAAGTTGGGTAACAGTAGAAAAAACAATAGAAGTTAATCCCACCCTAATCCGTAGCGAAGAGATAGGCAAAGACCAGGTAGAAATACAGATAGACCTGATCCGCTGGGAACAGCTAGCAATGGATCAGCGCAACCTCCTATTTTGGCATGAAGTCGCCCGCATCCAAAACGACACCATCCCCAGAGACGGTTGGGAAATGGCGGCTCTGGCGATCGGTTTAGGCGGCGCCGTCGGCGAACTTTGGGTGCAAGACGGCTTGCTGCTGGTACTGGCCCTATCTTTGTGCGGCGTCTCCGGCTGGAGACTTTACCAAAAAAACAACGGAGACAAAAGTTTAAAAGAAGCAGTAGACGCTGACGAAAAAGCTCTCACCCTCGCCACTCGCTTCGGCTACACTCTGCCAAACGCTTATAAAAGCCTCGGTAGTGCCTTAAAAACCTTAATCGAGCAAACCTCCAAAAAAACTCAACGGGCTAAATACGAAGCTCGTCTCCAGGCCCTGAAACGCAACGCAGCCAAAGCCAAAGCCAAAGTCCAACCCATCAGCCGCGAAACCTCCCAGTCAGAAAACGTCTACAATTCTTGACCTACTCCTCTGACTTCTGGTGCGGAGTTTTCAAGTTAACGGTTAACTGTTGACATTCCTGTTACACAGTTAACCGTTAACTTTTAGCTGTTCGCTGCGGTAACTTTCCCCCTGCAAGACAGGCTCGAAAATTCTTAACGACAAAATTAATCGCTCTGAATCCACAAAAATCTTGATTCAGATTTGACAGATACTTCCAGCCCGGACAGTTGGGTAGCTGATGGGTTCAAAATTTTTCCGCCAAAACTTGGACGGGTTGATGACCGGTAGACTTGAGTCTACCCTGACCTGTGATATGGCGAGGCTCGGCGGCCACATTTTTACGGGTTTTTGTAAAGTTTGTATAAAGCTGGGCTTTAGATCGGAACAATATTTGGTAAACGTGGAGCGGCTAGGACACAATAGGCTAAAGACATCAGCTTGAAATTTGAAACTAGGACTTCATGGTCAGCCAAACCCCAGAGACAGATTTTCGGGTTACATACTTGGACGAGATTCCCTCGGTTCACATACCCGTGCGCTTGAGCGTACTTGAAGCCGTAAACTTCAAGACAACCTGCCAGCAACTTTTCTCTGAAAACACCGTTCCCAGCAAAATTGTCCTAGACTTCAGTCAGACGACATTCATTGACAGTAGCGGGATCGGTGCTTTAGTCAGCAATCTGAAATTTGCCAAACAGCGCGGCAGCGACTTGGTGCTCCGAAGCCTCAAGCCACAGGTGATGGCAGTATTTGCTCTCACCAGCCTAGATCAAGTGCTGACAATCGAGCAGCCTTCTGCAACGTCAACTCCCATAGAGACACACCCCTCCGACAATCAGCTACCGATGACGCATCCCTCGGTGCAGTCGTTGGTGAAACGGGTGATAGATGTCGTTGGGGCGATCGTCGGTTTGATAATTACAGGAATTTTGTTTGTACCCATAGCGGCAGCCATCACGATTAACGATCCGGGCCCGATATTGTTTGCACAAACCCGCTGCGGCTGGATGGGCAGAAGATTTCGGATTTGGAAATTTCGATCGATGTGTACTAATGCCGAAGCCATGAAAGCCGAAATTAAAAACCAAGCTTCTGGCGCATTTTTCAAAAATGACAACGACCCGCGGATTACCAAAGTCGGACGCATCTTGCGGAAAACGAGTCTCGACGAACTGCCACAGTTTTGGAACGTGCTCAAAGGCGAAATGAGTCTAGTCGGCACTAGACCGCCTACTCCAGACGAAGTTGAGCGCTACGAAGTCCCTCAGTGGCAGCGTTTTGATGTCAAACCTGGAATGACAGGCGAATGGCAAGTCAACGGTCGCTCTAAAGTCCGCGATTTTGAAGATGTCATCCGTTTAGATTTAAAATACCAACAAGACTGGAGCCTGATGTATGACCTGAAACTAATTGTTAAAACCATAACTGTGCTGTTTAACAAAAATAGTGGCGCTATGTAGAGCGGTCAACAACCGATTGCTGAAATTTTAGTTGCTGTTGATTTCTCGACAGCCGGAACTCGAACTTGATACTTAGTCAAGTAGGCGATCGATCGCGATACTTACGTTAGTATTAAGTGTTAAAATTCACACAGAAAATGTGCATCTATTTACCAGCTCTGCGATCGGAGCATTAATTAGCAATTGGCGAGTTCGAGGTCGTACTCGAATGACTCCAGCAGGGTTTTCGAGGACGACAAGAACTCAGGTGTGTTGAGAAAAGTACCGACTGCTAACACGGTCGAAGCTGAAATAACTCATCGCAAGCTGCTGAGTCGGGAAATTTTCCGATTTAAACGTCCTACCGAAGCGGGTTACAGTATCGGAAGTCTCTCATTTTCGCGATCGAGTAAATGGTGCGAAAGGAATGCTCACCTTGAGGCAAAACGGGCTTCTTCAATTCAAGCTTGACTAAACTAATATGTTGCCAAGACCTTGCCCTCCTTTTCCTCTCCAACCTGCGCTGGCTACAGCGGTGGTGGGGGGCGACCAGGGAGAAGAAAAATGAAAGACGAGCAACCAATTGCCGAGTTTGACCTTCAGGTTACAACAGACCTGAACGCTCTGACACAAGTTTCGGAATGGTTGGAGAATATTGTTCTGCCGCTGATACCACAGGACTTGTGGTGGCAGTGCAGCCTGATTGTTAATGAAGGGTTTACAAATGCTGTCCGCCATGCTCACCAGAACTTGCCCCCCGAGACGCCGATCGACATTGACGTAAAAGTGTTTGCAGACTACTTAGAAATTAGGATTTGGGACAGAGGTCAACCCTTCAACCTGGAATCAAAGCTGCGCTCGATCCTGCAAGAGCAGCGCGATCCGTTGGATAGAGAAGGAGAAAGGGGACTGGTGTTTATGTACAAGCTCACCGACGAGCTGCACTATATCCGTACCGACGATCGCTCCAACTGCCTGGTAATGCGTAAAAACCTTATCTAAGGGCGCGATGCGGGCCCTCCCCTGGGCGGCTTCTGGCGATCGTCGGCAGGGCCGGGCGCCGCCCCTGCGATGCTCCCTGACACCCAACCACATCCTCTGCAAATCACCGGGTGGACGATGGAGTAGAGGAGCGGCAGGACTATTTGCTTCAAAATAAATATATTATGCGTATTCTAATTTATTCCTATAACTACTATCCAGAGCCGATCGGCATTGCCCCCTTGATGACAGAACTAGCCCAAGGCCTAGTCAAGCGAGGGCACCAAGTTCGAGTCGTCACCGGAATGCCCAACTATCCCCAGCGGCGAATTTATCCGCAATATCGGGGCAAATTTTACCTCACCGAAGAACACAACGGCGTCACTATTCAGCGCAGCTACCTGCGCGTCAACGGCCCTCACCCCAGCCTGCTAGACCGACTTTTGCTAGACGGTAGTTTTGTCGTATCCAGCGCCGTCCAAGCATTCAGAGGCTGGCGTCCCGACGTGATTTTCTCCACAATGCCACCTTTACCGATTTGCGTCCCAGTGGCCTTTTACGGCTGGATTCGCAATATCCCGATCGTCCTCAATGTTCAGGATATCGTCTCAGAAGCAGCCGTGCGCGTCGGCTTGGTGAAAAAAAACGGAATGCTAATTAAGATTGCTGACGCCCTAGAAAAATTAGCCTACAGCACAGCCAGCCAAGTCAGCGTCATCGACAGCGGTTTTGTCAGCAAATTGCACTCTCAGGGAGTACCCCCGGAAAAAATAGTTTGCGTTCCGAATTGGGTTGATGTGAATTTCATCCGCCCTTTACCAAAAGAAAATAACCCTTTTCGCGAAGCCCACAAACTAAATGGCAAGTTTGTGGTTCTTTATGCTGGAAATATTGCCCTTACCCAAGGCTTACAAACAGTTGTCAAAGCAGCAGCCCGTTTGAAACACATACCCGAAATTGCTTTTTTAATTGTGGGGGAATCAACAGCACTGACGCGCTTGCAAAAAGATTGCGAAACTTACAAAGCTACTAATGTAATGTTACTGTCGTTTGAACCGCGAGAAAAATTGCCCGAAATGTTAGCTGCTGCGGATGTTAGTTTAGTCGTACAAAAGCGCCGGGTAACTAACTTTAATATGCCTTCAAAAATTCAAGTGCTGCTGGCGAGCGGCCGGGCAATTTTGGCGTCGGTTCCCGAAACTGGTACGGCGCATAAAGCAGTGCAGCAAAGCGGCGGCGGGGTTGTGGTAGCGCCGGAAGATCCGCAGGCTTTGGCTGATGCTGTTGAGGATTTGTTCTTAAATTGCGATCGGGTGGATGCGTTGGGGGAGCAAGGTAGAAAGTATGCTGTGGAGAATTACGGATTTGAGGAAGCTTTGAATCATTATGAGGCTTTATTTGCGGCGGTGGCGGCGAGTCATGCTGAGAAAATCTTGCAACCTCTGCCAAAGTAGGCGGTTGAAACCGGGTCTCTAGTCGAAATAAGTAGGCGGTTGAAACCGCGTCTCTAGTCAAACTTTCGTCCGCCGACGCGGACTCAAAAATTAAGAGCGGACTAAAGAATCAAGGGGGTATTTAAGTTAGATTAGAGCTTACCAATTACCCATTACCAATTCCCAATTCCCAAAATACTATGAAATTCACCCTAGATGTAGAAAACAACCCTACAGGCTGGCCAGACCACACTCAGCTACCAGAATCCGACGGTACTTTTGTGAAAAATTTTCAAGAACATCCCCAAAGCATTCTGTTAACCGATTCCATTACTCCCGTCCTCGAAAGAATTCATCCAGATGCAAACTATTGTATCGGTCAAGATAGCGGCATTTATTGGCGGTTAACTGAGCCGCTAGAACGGGGCGCGGAAGCACCCGACTGGTTTTATGTGCCGAATGTGCCGCCAACGCTTGATGGTCAATCGCGCCGTTCTTATGTGATGTGGCAAGAATTTGTATCACCGTTAATTGTGTTGGAGTTTGTATCGGGGAATGGGGCGGAGGAACGGGACAGAACGCCTTTATTGCGAACTGGTCAACAGGAAACTAAGCCTGGTAAATTCTGGATTTATGAAAATGTGATTCATGCGGGATTTTATGCCATTTATGAAGTGAGTAAGGCGAGTGTTGAAGTTTATGCTCTGATGAACAATAGCTATCGATTGGTTGCTGCAAATGAACGCGGTCATTATCCGATTGAACCGTTGGGTGTTGAATTGGGAATTTGGCAGGGAAGGTATCAAAATATGGAGTTACCTTGGTTGCGCTGGTGGGATAGTAAAGGGAATTTGTTGTTGGCGGGGGCTGAAAGGGCTGATGTACAAGAACAAAGGGCCAATCGCGCTGAACAAGAATTAGAGCAGTTGCGGGCTCAATTGCGATCGATCCTAATTCAACCGGACTTGTGAGGGAAACCTTGACTGGGAGGGGATTGGGGGACAAAGGGCGATCGCCCGAATTTGATGATTGAGGGAATCAAGGGCGATCGGGATCAATCCAACCTACAAGAAAATGGCTAAGCTTTGTGCTTGACAAAAAAAATACCTTCAGGTAGGCGCACACCTGTCAAAGTCGTGAACAGAGTATGAGCAAATTGGGGGTTAGAACCTTCCAAATCAGCATAACTTAAATTTGCCATTGTCAGGTCAGCTTCACCCACATTCGTATTGCTAAGGTCAGCCCAAGTCAAGTTTGCTCGACTCAAATTAGCACGGCTAAGATTTGCTCCTTTTAAATCAGCCTTGCTCAAGTCAGCAGCGTATAATTGAGCATCGGGCAATTCTGCTCCTACTAAGAAAGCATGGTATAAATTGGCATAGCTCAAATTAGCTTTGCCGAAGTTTACTCCATTTAGATTTGCGCCTCTCAAGTCAGTTCCTACAAGTACAGCTTCGTATAAATTAGCGTTACTCATATCTATCCCCTGTAAATTCATTCCACTGAGTGTTACCCCACTTAAGTCAGCACCTTTTAGTTGTACTGCATTATGTAACTCGACCATCCGAAAATCAGACCCCCGGAAATCAATTCCTCGCAGATTAATTTGTTGCAAATTAACCTTCTCAAAAATTAAGTTGCGAAAATCTCTCCGACCGTAGTTGTAGTCTCGATAAAATTCTGTCTCGATAATTTTACGCAATTTAGGAGGTTGAGGAGGAAGCGTGGCACTATCATTACCTACAATTGTGCGAAAGCTTTTTAACCATTTGAGTAGCATAATTTTTCTCCGATTCTGTCTGTCAAGTTAATTCAACGTCAAACTCTTTCCAAGTTTAGAAACCCAGTTTATGTAAGAAACAGGGTTTCTCTATCTTCGTTTTTTTTAGTGAAGCTATTACGCTTCTAAATCATCAGATTGGGTTCCCGGAACCTTATCAAAAATGTTTCGGCGGGTACGAGCAGCTAATTCTCCACAATATCTTGGCAAAAAGTCGAGATAATTTAAGCTGCGACGCAGGTAAGCTTTAGGATGAGGACTTTGCTCAAAAAAGACAACTGATATGTGGGCTTGTTCGACCAAAAACCTCCGAATATAATCGATGTCATTCACTAGCTTTTGGTAACGTAGGTTATCAGCGTTTTGTTCGGGAGTTAGTTTACCTGTTGTGGGTTGAGGATGTTTTTTTGCAATGTTAAAGAGGCGATAAATTCCCTGAGCGAGGTCTTTTTGCTCTAACTCCAGCCTTTGTTCGATCGCTTTGATATAGTCATCTTGGATCGGCTCTGGCTGCTCTTGCAGGTAAAGCCCTACAAGCTGGAGATTGTACCCTAAAGAATAGGCTGCTTTTTCAACAATTTCTACATTCTGAGTAAGAGCCTGAGTTAACCTTTTAGCTCTTGACGGGGATATCACTTCCTTGCCTGAACGGAGAAGTTTAACAACCTGTTTTAATTTGGGATCGTCACATTTACCAGTGCTCCGGTATTGATCGGCTTTGCTGGTATCAATGTACTTGTTTTGAGGATCGGTTCTGGAATGACCTCGAAAGTCAATCACATTTTCAGGTTGAGTGTCATTGGGATTTTTTGCTGTCATAACAATTACTTGTGAGTGTTGAGTGACTGTTTTTTCGGTATTTGGTTGTTGCGTACCCCAGGGTGAATAGGGTACACTTTGCATTTAGCTATCTTCCAAAAATTCATCAAGTTCCATTTGGAGAGACTCGTCAAACGACATTTTAATGTCTTCACGGTACGAATGAGCGATCGCCAACGCGCAAGCCCCCGCAGATGTAATAACTGATGTCGCGAAAAAGAAAAGTGAAAAGCCGAGACTATTCCAATTTCCTGTCATCAGTTTTGAAGTCGTACTTTGTATCGCTAAGCGAGTCGCTTCTGTCCCAGAAATTAACTGACCGTTAGCGTCGAAGTGCTGTTGGTAAAGAGCGGGCATGATTTGCTTGACTCCTGCTGTATAGCTAGCCGATTTTACGACCTGAGCTTTTTGCTTTTCCCAGTCAGCTTTAGCGACTTGAGAGACTTTGAAAGCATCTTCTGTTAAAAGCTTAGCTAAGGGGCAGAAGGGTACTTTAGCTTGACCTTCTTGAGCCAACACCGATTTCCAGTCGCGGTTTTGTTCTTGATACAAACCGTTAGCTTTGATAAAGTAGTCATTCCGTGCGGTGCTGCCTTCAGGATAAGTCGCAGCCTTTTCTTGAAACTCTTTACATTTGGCTTCTGCATCTTTAACCGCTCTTAAATCCGGCTGAACGTCGTTAACCTTAATTTCTTGTTCGGCGACCAATTCTTTTGCTCTTAACTCGGCTAAATGACTTTGGTTGAGCGATAATTCAGGTGCGACTAAAGAGGTTCCCGACATCAATACATTCATTGCCAACATCGGCACGGTGGCACAGGCAGACCAAATTCGGTTTCCCGGTTTGCGGGTAGCAACTGCTTTGCCCATACCGTTGGTAAATTTGGTCATAGCAAGAGCAAGGGCAAGGGCGAAAATGAATCCTAAAAGTCCCATGTCTTTGCAGGAGTACAACAGCAAGGGGAATATACTCACGCCGTCAATCGTGTTGCTGACGTTCATCGCTGTTGCTGTAACTGTCGAAGCTTGTGTGACTTCTTCAGTAACGTAATTAGAGCCGTGGAGTTCTTTGGGGCTAGTCAAGATCAAATCTTTCGACTTTTTGAACCATGTTTTGCTCTTTTTCAACCAAATATTAGGGTTGGCAGAAGTTTCATAAGGGTGATTTAGTTCGTGCATTTCTCTTTTCTCGCTGGGACATCTGTACTCTGACACGGGTGACAAAAATATGACAGAGGGCAAAAGGGGGGTCTTTTTTCTGCCCCTTTTGCCCCCTTTTGCCCCCTTGCCACGATTTGAGCGATCGCCCTACACTACTGCTATCAGTCACAAATACGCAGTTGCGTCGATCGGTAGCAGACATGAATAACAGAGAAAGCCTTGGAAACCCCGAAACAGGAGTAGTAGAGAAAAATTTGCTATCTTTAAGAGAATTTAGTATGAACTGGAGTACAGTCTGTGAGTCCAACATCCAGCAACATTAACGTGCCGTTAACCCTAGAAGGCGTGGAACTGCTGAAGAACAGGATGAAAGATATAGCAAGAGAAGTGGATAAAATGTCCGATCCACACCTGGCAAGACTGGCAGGTGTAAAAACTGAAGTTATTGGTCAGCACCGTAAAAATCGGAATTCCGTTACTCTAGACGATGCTGAGAAAATTGAACAGGCTAAGGACAAAGCGTCAAAAAAATGGACTCAACCAGTCCTTATAACTGTCGCAGGGGTTAGTAAAGATACGATTGAGCGAATGTTCAAGTGTAACCGAGTGCGTGTTGATTCTATCAAGAGCGTTGCCAGTGCCTTGCGTGTAGATGAGCGCGACCTTGTTGATCGAATTTATTGGCCGAGATTTGCTACAACAGTTGATTTGTCTGAAGACGCTGAACCTAAGCTAGATGATGATCGGCAAGCGCGAGCTCCTTTTGCTCATCCTTTTCAAACGATAATCGAGCAGAAAACCAAAGATTTCGTCGGGCGTGAATATGTATTCACCGAAATAGCAAAATTTATTAATAGCAAAACAAGCGGCTATTTCACTATCATCGGCGATCCGGGAATTGGGAAAAGTACGATTCTGGCGAAATATGTGCAGGATACTGGGTGCGTGGCTCATTTTAATGTAGAAAATGACGGCGAGAATCGCGCCGACCAATTCTTAGAAAGTGTCTGCAAACAACTAATCAAACAGTATCAACTATCCTATTCTTTGCCTTTACCTGCCGATGCCAAGAGCGACGGTGTTTTTCTCAAAAAGTTGTTAGATGAAGTTGCCATAAAGAGAAACGGTAAACCCGTGGTGATTGCGGTTGATGCCTTAGATGAAGTTGACCAGTCCAGTCAAACAAACAAAAATGCCAATATTCTTTACTTTCCGCGCTATTTACCAAGCGGGATTTATTTTGTCACAACAGTTAGACGTGGTGTTGATGTACAATTAGTGACTGATGCAGCACAACAAATATTTAACTTTATGGACTATCAATCTCAAAGTCATGAAGATGTCTGCACCTATATTAGAAATCGAGTTGACGGTAGTGATAAGCTACGTCAATGGATTCAAAGCCAGAACCTGACAGAACAAAATTTCATTGACGAAATTGCAGCTAGAAGTGAAAACAATTTCATGTATTTGTACTATGTTTTGTATGGAATTGAGGAGGATATATATCCAGACTTGAACCTCGATAGTTTACCTCTAGGCTTGCAGCAATACTATCAATTCCACTGGCAGAAAATGGGGATGAATGATATACCGCGTTCAAACGTCAAAATTAATGTTATGTATCATTTGGCAGAAAGCCGTCAGCCAATTTCATGCCAGCTAATCTCTGGGTATATTGGCGAAACTCCTTTGAAAGTACAGGAGGTCTTAAAAGCATGGCTACAATTTTTACACAAGCGTACTATTGAAGGTGAAGTTTGCTACAGCATCTATCACCCTGATTTTTGGAGATTTTTACATAAGCATGAAACTATAGAGGCTGCACGGGTTTCGATTCCAAAAATTAATAAACAAAAGTCAGATTATTTATGGAAGGGATTGCTTGGAGATGAGTAATTTAAAAGCACGGTTAGCCAATATGCCACCTGCCCAGCGACGAGATACTTTGGAAATACCAATTTATCTAGCGAATGCAAGAGAGGCAAAGCGATTGCAGAGTTTGTTAACCAATTTTGATTTCATTGATGCTAAGATTTCTCACAAAGAGTTTGGAGTACAGGCACTAATTACAGATTACGACTTAGCTTTGCAACCTGATATTGAGATTGTTGAAGAGATCAAGGAAAATCTGAAATTAATTCAAGATGCGATTAGGATGTCGGCCAATGTTTTAACTGATGATCCCAGTCAACTCCCTAGTCAACTGCTTGGGCATTTGATGCCTTACAAGAGTGTAGACGAGTCTGAATTTAAGTCGAAGTCTTGGACACAAATTCTGTTAATAAAAGTGATTAGTTATTGGAAACAGCCACCTGAATTTGTTGAAACATTAATGTTATTTGCTTGGTCGCTAACATTCAATATCCTCACTCGTCCGTTACAATTTATTAACGATAAATTGCCTTCAAGATTCTCCCTTTATCCATTTTTGTATTGGTGGTATAAGTTTGTTGAAGTAGCTACTAACTGGATAGTCAAGCTGATTTTTATATATCCATGTGTTTCCTATCAAGTTAGTGATTTGATGAAAAAACGTTATTTCAAACAAAAACCTCCATACTTTTTTACAATAGATGTACTTCTCGAACAAGTAGAAAAGTCTAAAGATAGACCTTGGCTGCGTCCATTAACACCCAGCTTAACCCCAGCAGGCGAAATTTTAATACGCACTCTTTCTCTTGAAGATGATGATTTTTTGTTCCAGGGAATAATTGCTATCACTCCTGACGGAACAAAAATGGTTTCAGGTTCAAAGAGTCTTATCGTTTGGGATATGAAGACAGGAACTATTTTAAAGACTATTACAGGCCATAAGTCAGTTAATGCAGTCGTTATTACATCAGATGGAAAGCAAATTGTTTCAGGTTCAACTGATAGCACCATCAAGATTTGGGATATTGAAACTGGCAAAAATATAAATACTTTGATAGGTCATAATTCATCTATAAGAGCTATTGCGATTACACCTGATGGTAAAAATATTGTTTCAGCATCACAGGATACTACTCTTAAAGTTTGGGACTTACAAACAGGTGAGTGCTTATGTACTTGTATCGAACACCAAAAATCTGTCAGTGTTTTAGCTATTCATCCAGATGGAGATAAAGTGATTTCCGGTGACGACGACAAAAGACTCATCATTTGGAATTTGAAAAATGGGCAGTTACTAAGAGAAATAAGAACTTTTGAGGGATATCTTTATGCTATAGCTATTAGTAATTATGGTTTTAGTTTTACAGGAGATGAGAAAAAAATCCTGGTATCAACACGAGTAAGAGAACGAGATAATCCATTTGAAGTTTGCGATATATCGACAGGTGAAGTTTTGAAAAACCTTACAGATGAAACTTGGCTTGGCACTTATATTACTCATGTTGCTATTACTCCAGATAAAACTAAAGTTGTTGCAGCTTCTAAAGATCGAAATCAAATAAAAATCTTGGATTTAAGAACAGGTATCCCAAGGGGATCTTTTGAGGCTCATTACGGTCAATATGTAACAGCATTGGCTATTACTCCCGATAGTAAACAGGTAGTTACCGGAGCGCACAAAACTATTAAAATTTGGGACTTAACATTAATACAAAAAAAATCCAAAATCAAATCCATCACAAAGCACAATAGTTCTGTTCAGGCAGTAGCTATTACCCCAGATGGAAAACAAGCTATTTCAGGTGACGGAAACGGTACTATAATCATTTGGGATATTGATTCTCAAAAACCCCTCAAAACTCTCGGAGGGGGCTACAACGGAATAAAATCAATCGCTGTTACCCCAGATGGTCAAAAATTTGTATCAACTTTTGTGTCAGGTGAAGGAAGCTATAAAGGGGTTCAAATTTGGAACTTGCATAATACAAAAAAACTATTTGGAAATTGCAGGGCAGAAAGAGAAGTTGAAACAGTAGCTATTACTCCTGATTCCAAGTACATTGTCTCAGGAGTATACAATAGCATAATTATTTGGAATTTAGAGTCTCAAAATATTTTTAGAGAGTTATACGATCCAGATTTAAGGCCGATTACTTCAGTTGCGATTACCCCTGACGGCAAGTATATTATTGCTGGAACAGTGGGAAATTTATTAGTTGTTTGGGATTTTAAGTCTGGTCATAAAATTAAGGTTATAGAGTTATTAAACGAATGGAATGGACACGATAGTGGCAAGTCAATTATGAGTATAGCCGTTACTCCCAACAGCCAACAACTAATTTCAGCATCAAGCGATAATTCTCTAAGACTTTGGGACATCGCCCAAGGGATAGAATTAAAAAAGTTTTTTATTCATAATAATTCTGCTGATGCAGTGGTTGTTACTCCATCTGGAGAATTTGCCATCTCAGCAGATGACACTATTAAAGTTTGGCATATACAAACTGGCAAAATAGTTGCAAGTTTTTCTGTAGAGTCTAGTGTACTTTCTGTTGCTGTTGCTCCAGATGGTTTAACAATTGTGGCTGGTGAGCTTTCAGGACGAGTACATTTCCTGCGATTGGAAGGTATAGATATATCCTAAAATTAGTGTTTCACTATTGATGGGTTTTCATATATTCTCTGAGTAAGGCGTTGATCTGGGTTTGATAACCACGACCTTGAGATTTAAACCACTCCTAAACATCACTGTCAATGCGTAAGGTAACTTGAGCTTTAGTCTTAGGGTTGGCCAAGCCTCGCCGAACTACTGCTTTAGCGAACATTTCAGGCGTAATTTCAGGGCAATCAGAGAAATCAATATCTTCATCAGTCATGGCATCTAGGCGTTCCCAATCAGTTTGAGATTTGCTCGAAGTAAATTCGTTGTTCATATTTAGTTGCTTTTCTAACAGATTTTTGAATGGTTTAGGTAGAACCGATCGCCCCCTTCACCCCAATCATCCCAGATATCACCACACCCCTGCGTGCCCGACACCGCACTCTATTAAAACAAAACGCTAAAATAATAGATCCTACAATTTGGGAGTTAATATTTGACACTTGCACTCGATCGCGAAAAAGTCCTAGCTTGGCTCACACAGCGCGTTCCTGCCGCCCGCATCACACACATCCTCGGAGTCGAACAGACAGCAGGAGACTTGGCCCGCCGTTACGGCCTCGACGAAGCAAAAGCCCGATCCGCAGGACTTCTGCACGACGCAGCAAAATACTTCAAACCCCAAATGCTGCTACAAATGGCTCAGAACGAAGGTTTAGAGTTAGACTCAGTGTTGGAAGCACACCCGCATTTGCTGCACGCAGACGCGAGCGCGATCGTCGCTAGAGACGAATTCGGGGTGGTCGATCGAGAAATTTTGGACGCAATCGCCAATCACACCCTCGGCCGACCAAACATGAGCCAGCTCAGTTGTACCGTATTTGTAGCAGATACTATAGAACCGAGCCGCGGCAACACAGCCGAACTAGCAGCACTGCGCGAAACAAGCTGCCAAAATCTTTATGCAGCCGTGTGGCAAACTAGCGATGATTCTCTCAAATATTTGGTAGAAACTCGCTGCTACATCCACCCCCGCACCGTACTTACCCGCAATTGGGCGCTGCAAATGGCCCGCGCCCAATCGCGCGAAATAGGAAATTCGACATCCAAGTCGATCGAACAAATCAAAAGTTAAAAGTAAAATTTACCAGCAATCCTGTACTTACTTTTGGCTTGAATTTAACTCCTATTTCCCCGATCGAAGTGCCAACAACCGCAAGCCAATAGCGCACCAATTCCCCTTACCGTATCAATTAGGAACTTAAACACTTAATGTCAGATCTAACCCAACTCGAATACTCCAAGGCCCAGTCCACAGTAACGGACGCCACCACCCCAGACGAAGCCCGCAGCCTGATAATGACCGCTGCACAAGCAGCCGATGACCGCAAAGCAGTTGATATTGTATTGCTGAGCGTGGCAGAAGTATCCTATCTTGCTGACTACTTTGCAATCTTCACCGGATTTTCTAACGTCCAGGTACGAGCCATCTCCCAAGCGATCGCAGACGAAGTAGAAGAAGAATGGGGACGCTTGCCTGTGCGTACACAAGGCCTATCAGACGCCAGTTGGGTTGTCATGGACTACGGCGACGCGATTATCCACATCATGAAACCTCAAGAGCGCGAATTTTACAATTTAGAAGCCTTCTGGGGACACGCCGAACGAATTGAATTTTCCACCGCGCCGAGAGGAATGCTGATGTGAAAAACGCTTCTATTTCTATTTGTCCTGTTCCAGAAGAACAGCGCCCGGTTAATGAATATCAAGAACTTACAGAATCCTGGTTTTTTAGCTGGGTAACTCTCGATTGGCCCGCATATCTGACAAAACTCGCTTGGGTATGGGGTTGGAGTTGCTTGGTATCCGGGCCCTTAGCAGCAGCCAGCTTTGCTCCCCTCAAGTATCCAGTTCAGTTTGCCCTGTGCGCTGCCGCTGGTGCCGGTTTTATTCTAGGATTAGCTTTGCTGCGGCTTTACTTGGGTTGGTTCTACGTGCGATCGCGCCTTGCAAATCCCACAGTCGTCTACGAAGAGTCTGGCTGGTACGATTGTCAATCTTGGCCTAAAACTCCCGAAGTTTTAGCTCAAGACCAACTGATAGTAAACTACGAACTAGAACCAATTCTCAGGCGTCTGCGGCAGACATTTTATGGTTTGACAGTATTGCTGGTTGCCGGGGGAGTAATTTGGAGTTTTGTGTAATCGTTCGTGGTAACAGGGAAGTTTTGAGTAGGGGCGGTGCCCCGTGTCCGCCCCGTTGCGACATAGGGTCTCAAAACTTCCTTCACCCCAATCTAAAATCTAAAATCTAAAATCTAAAATTGATATGACAAGGGGAAAACGAACCCAAGCTCCAGAACTCGAAGTCACACTGCTGCGCGAAGGTATTCCCGAATCGAAGCACCGCGCCCAGGCCGCTGTCTGCGACAAACGCGGCCGCGTTCTTTCCGTTGCCGGTAACTCGGAAACCGCGACATTTGTCCGTTCTTCACTCAAACCTTTTCAAGCTTTGGCTGTGACGGCGACGGGATCTTTAGAACGCTACGAATTGACCGATCGAGATTTAGCGATTATTTGCAGTTCCCATCAAGGTACGATCGAGCAATCGCGACAGGTGTTTAACGTTCTGTGGCGCTGCGACATAGATCCATCTAAACTTCAATGCCCCATTCCCGAAGGCAAAAAGAGCGCCCTGCAATACAACTGTTCCGGGAAACACGCCGGAATGCTGGCTGTTTGTCAGCAACTCCACTGGCCGCTGGAAACTTATTTGCGGCGCAAACATCCCGTCCAGCAGCTTATTTTGGGCAAAGTGGCTGACTTGCTAGCAATGCCTGCCGAAGAGTTTATCAGCGCTCGCGACGACTGCGGCGCTCCTACCTATCTGTTGCAGTTGGGACAAATGGCGTCTTTGTACGCTCGGTTAGCCTCTGGGGACAATGTGGATATGGAGCGGATTGTGCGCGCTATGACTCACCACCCGATGATGGTTGCGGGTGAGGGAAGATTTGACACGGAACTGATGCGCTTGACTCAAGGGGAATTGGTGAGCAAGTCCGGCGCCGAAGGGGTGCAGTGCATCGGCCGCGTTGGTGAAGGCATGGGCTTGGCAATTAAGGTGACTGATGGCGGCAAGCGCGCTCAGTTTGCAGTGGCGATTCACTTGCTCAAGCAGTTGGGTTGGATTACTGCGACGATCGCGGAAACTCTCTCGGACACTTACCTGACTCTCAGCGAGTTTAAGCGTTTGGAGGTGGTCGGCGAAGTCTGTATGCTTTAGTGCGATCGATACTTCTTCACCAATTTCAGCAACCCCTACCACAACCTCAAAAGTTTTTTTGATTGAGGGGTTGCAATTTCCAGAAAGATATGTTTATATTAGAGAGCAGACAAAGCGACGCGGGATAGAGCAGCCTGGTAGCTCGTCGGGCTCATAACCCGAAGGTCAGTGGTTCAAATCCACTTCCCGCCACCAACTTGAAACAAACCCTGCAATCTTTGAGGTTGCAGGGCTTAGTTTTTAAGACTAAACAAAGACAAAGCGACGCGGGATAGAGCAGCCTGGTAGCTCGTCGGGCTCATAACCCGAAGGTCAGTGGTTCAAATCCACTTCCCGCCACCAAATTCAATCAGACAAGCCCCGGCACACCTAAAAGTTGCTGGGGCTTGTTTTAGGGCGTCTGAAGCCCGAACAATAGGGACACAGCAGTGCTGTGTCCCTACCGTATATTGGATCTTACCCATAAGGTAAAAAATCAAACAGAACCTCAACCTCAACCTCAACACTCAACCCTATACTTTTCGACGACCGTTTGTGCAAGCTTTATTTCTCAAAAATCTGGAATCAGATATCCATATTTTTAAACTCGGAATTTTAAATTCTTAAGCCGACTGAGTTTCCAGCCAATCAAAAATCAGGTCTAACTCTTCGAGGGTAACTAACCCGTACTGCCACAGCACCATCGGCAGTTGGCCGGCATCTTGTTCGTCGTGTCTCAGAGCAACGGCGATCGCAGAATTCGATATCGCCAACTCTCCCCGCAAATAATCGATTAGTTGAGCCTTTCCCATGACCTTCACCGCCAGTTTTATGCGATATTGTAAAGATACGTATCTAATTGGGATGCGTCTGATGTTTAATAGCCCCAATTGTAGATTGAGAATCAAGACTCTCCTGTGATGGAAGCCGCACAAAACTTGTGATAAAATTCATCGAAACGAGCGATCGCAGTCACAACAGCTTAGAGCCTCAAAAATCGGGCTGTGCGATCGCTCGTTTGTTTCAAATTAATTAATTCAAAATTGCTAAAGTCCTAGCTGAAGCTGAACTCCAGCTCCTGTGCCACTGTCGTTGGGTTTGAGAGGAACGGGATTTCCCAGGCGCCCGGCATCGGAAGGAGTAGTGATAAATTCCAATTCGCGATTGATTTTGAGGCGAAATGTATCCCCCAAGCTGCGCTGCCTTCTAGCAGCCGTTTCTGATTTACCAATCAAGTCTTGGTAGTCCGAGTCTACACTTCTGTCCTCAACAGTCCTGAGGGAATCCCCTGATAAAGTCGTTTCTGAATTTTGGGGCGCTGGTTGTAGCCTTTGTTGGGCTATAACCGCCGGGGTAAAACCGATAAAAATTGAACTCAGTCCCAGAGCAGTGCCAAGAGTAGCAATAACTGCGTTCATCATCCATGCCTCCGCTAGTTGCATCCTACTATACTTATTGTACCCAGCCGGAATTAACTTGCGCTCTATCAAAAGTAGCTGCTTGTGGAGATATCAATTAAATTTATTGTAAATATTTATAACTTGCGATCGCGCTGGGAGTCTCAGAAACCTGGTTTTTTAGTGCATCTGCAGGATGCAGCGAAGTGTTGCTGTGAAAAAAACCCGGTTTCTGGGCCCTGCGACTGCGCTCGCAAACTACCCAATCTAAAATCTCAAATCTCAAATAGTATCAGCGCTTACATTCAGTCCACGAGCGATCAGTAAATCCACCTAATTAAACATAAAATACAGATCGCGCTCAAGCAAGCTTGAGTATGTCTTCTCCCGACTTCCTTCTTCCTTCTTCCGACTTCCATCGGACTTCTTCCTTCTTCTTACTGCATTAATCTCGATCGCCCTGACAAAGCGCGCGATCGCGCTAAGATGGCGGTGGCAGCCGTTAAAAATTCAGTTACCAGCGGCAGATTATGAGTTCTTAACAGCACATTGCCACAGAAAACGAGCTCAACTTCAAAATCTGCGCTCATCAGGTTGTACTCTACTGAAATGCTGTGGGTTCGTTATAGTTCTGCTTCATCATGCCAATTAGACATCTGAGAGACCAGATTTTCAAAACGTCGCGCAAAGTGCCAATTCGCATCGTCCTTGTAGTGCCTTTTGCTATCCAGACTTTCGCTGCGGTAGGGCTGACGGGGTGGCTGTCGCTGCGGAACGGGCGCATAGCTGTCAACGATGTTGCCGCGCAACTGCGGGGCGAAGTCACATCGCGCATCCAGCAACACATTCATAGTTATATCGAAACGCCGCACCAAATCAATCAGCTCAATCTCGACGCCATCCGTCTCGGCATTTTGAACGTGCAGGATGAAGTTAGTTTACGCAACTACTTCTCCAAACAACTCCAAACGTTTGATAAAATTAGCTACATTCAATTCGGCTCCGAACAAAAAACTTTTACGGGAGTTGAACGCCTCGATGATGGCAAGTTGCAAGTTAGGATTTCTAATAAATCTACTGGCTATAACTTTCACAGCTACACGCCGTCCTTGGACGGCGAATCAACCAAGTTAGTAAAAACTACTCCTAACTACGACCCCCGCACCCGGCCTTGGTACATAGCTCCAGTGCGGGTTCGCAAGCCGACATGGACTAAAATTTATACTTATTTTGACACTCCCAAACTAGCGATTACGGCGGCTCAACCTGTTTATGGCAAGGATAACAAACTGATTGGCATCCTGGGTTCTGACTTGACACTTTCCCAGCTCAATCAATTCTTGGAAAGTCTCAAAATTGGTAAATCAGGACAGACTTTTATTGTAGAAAGGTCGGGAGAATTGGTGGCAAATTCTACTCCCGAAGCGCCATTTATTATTAGCAACGGCGTTCCGAAACGGATTGCCGCAGTCAGCAGCCAGAATGTTCTAATTCGATCGACTGGCCGCTATTTGAAAGAACGCTTTGGGAAGTTGAGCAAGATTGACAGCGCTTACCAGCTAGATTTTACGATCGACGGAAAACGACAATTTTTACAGGTGACGCCCTTCTCAGACAGCAGGGGCCTCGACTGGTTGATTGTGGTGGTGGTTCCCGAAGCCGATTTTATGGAAGCGATTAACGCCAACACTCGCTACACAATTTTGCTGTGTTTTGGTGCTTTGGTGCTGGCGACGGCTCTAGGATGTGTGACTTCGAGGTGGATTGTAATGCCGATTCAGCGTCTGAGCAAGGCTGCGGAGGCTTTGTCGCGGGGAGAATGGGATTCAGTGGCGGTAGATCCCCGCTTGATGGCGTCTGTAGAGCGGGAGGATGAGGTGGGTGTCCTGGCTCGCTCTTTTAATACGATGGCAGATCAATTGGAAGAGTCGTTTACTACTCTCGAAGAGCGGGTGGAAGCTGCGATTGCTGATAAAACTAAATTAATTGGCTCTCTGAAACTATCTCAGGAAAAACTCGCTTTTCACCTCTATCAAACTCCTTTGGGGGCGATCGAATGGGATCTCAACTTTGCAGTGGCAGATTGGAATTTGTCAGCAGAAAGAATTTTTGGATACAACCGCTTGGAAGCAATTGGACGCCACGGAGTCGATCTCATAGTTCCTGAAAGTGCCAAGGAGTATGTCAGGCAACTATCTATAACTTTGCTCACTAATCAAGGAGGCATTAGTAGCATTAATGAGAACCTTAGAAAGGACGGCAAAATTATTCTTTGCGAGTGGTACAATACGACTTTGGTTGATGCTGACGGCTGTATAATTGGGGTGGCATCGCTAGTTCAAGACGTGACAGAGTTTCACCGTGCTGTGGATCAGTTGCGCGCCAGCGAGGAACGGTTTCGCCAGTTGGCAGAAAATATTCATGAGGTATTTTGGATTAGAGAACCGAATCAACAGCAGATAATTTATGTCAGCCCTGCTTGCGAGAAAATATGGAATTTAAGCTATCGGAGTTTGCTGTCAAATCCGGAGGCTTTTTGGGATGCTATTCACCGGGACGATCGCGATCGCGTTAGGGCTGCCTTTGAAAAACAGGTGCAGGGGGATTATGATGAGGAGTATCGGGTAGTGCGATCCGACGGTTCAGTTTGCTGGGTGCGCGATCGGGCTTTTCCAGTCCGCAACGAAACAGGAGAAATTTACCGCATCGTCGGCATTGCTGAAGACATTACCCAGCGCAAATTAGCAGAAGAATTCCAAAAAGTCGCTCAAACCGCTCAAGCCGCCAACCAAGCCAAAAGCTCATTCTTAGCCAATATGAGCCACGAATTGCGGACTCCCCTCAACGCCATTATCGGTTACAGCGAGATGCTCAAAGAAGACGCGGAGGATTTGGGCTGCGAAGATTTTATCCCCGACTTGCACAAAATTCAAACAGCAGGCAAACACTTGCTATCTTTAATTAGCGACATTCTCGATATTTCTAAGATTGAAGCGGGGCGGATGGAACTTTATTTAGAAACTTTCAACCCGGTTAATTTAATTGACGAGGTAGTTTCGACTGTCGAACCATTGGTAGAGAAAAATTCTAATAAGTTTGAAGTTAATTGTGCTAAGGACTTGGGAACGATGTATGCTGACATTACCAAAACTCGTCAAATATTGCTCAACCTGCTGAGCAATGCAGCAAAATTTACGGAAGGCGGGACTATTACCCTGTCCATTGAAAGAGTCAAACATGACAGCTTAACAACTCAAGAAATAGCAGAACCTTCCGATTTAATAATTTTCCGCGTAGCTGATACGGGCATTGGAATTCCTCCCGAACAAATGCAGCATTTATTTCAAGCCTTTATGCAGGGTGACGCCTCAACTACGCGCAAGTACGGCGGCACGGGTTTGGGATTGACTATTAGCCGTCACTTTTGTTTGATGATGGGCGGTGATATGCAAGTTCAAAGCCAGTTAGGTGGCGGTTCGGTTTTTACTGTGTGCTTGCCGGCGCAAGTTGAATTATTATTAGATAAAACGGCGGTTGAAACCGCTTCTTGTCAGACAAAACCCGCCGACGCGGGTTGAAGAATGAGCGGTTAAAATGCGGACAAGTCTTCCTTCTATCCTTTACATCCGTTACATCCCGTACATTGCGAGTAAGCCAGAACTTCCGAATGCTATACTTCCCGTTTCTGCCGCCCCAAAAGTTGAGCTGCTAATACGCCGCCGACAAAGCCAAAGAAATGCGCTTGCCAGGAAACTCCGCGCTGTGATGGCAAAACTCCCCAAATTAAGCTGCCGTAGAAGAAACCGACAATTAAAGATATCATAATAGATGTAAAGCTGCGTTCAAAATAGCCCCGCAACAGCAAAAATCCGAAGTAACCAAAGATTAATCCGCTGGCACCAATGTGTACGGAATTGGGCGCGCCTGTCAGCCAAACTCCCAATCCGCTGACTAGCACAGTGATAGCACTGACAACAAAAAAGTCGCTAACTTCTCGCAGCATTATCAGCCAACCAAATGTCAGAAACGGGAGGGTATTGGCGGCTAAGTGAGCAAAACTGCCGTGCAGAAAAGGCATGAAGAGGATGCCTTCAAGTCCGTCGATGCTGCGGGGGCGGACTCCGTAGGAATTCAGCGCGCCTCCAAATACGAAGACATCGAGAATCTCAATAATCCAGAGGAGGGAGACGAAGCCGCCGAGAATGGCGGCGTGGCTTTGCAATTCGCGGGCGATAGATTTGGTTTCTGGGTTGCTCATGGGTTGTGAGGGCGGTAATGCCGGTTATTTGTAATTGTATGAGTTTTTTGCCGATTCACGCTCGGGATAGCTGCGCTCGCGCGCGCGCAGCGACTCTTGGCACTGGGTTTCAGACTTTTTTGCAGCCGAGCTTATTTGAAACTATTATAACTTTGATTGAAAATTCCGCATTTTCACGTATGGAATAATTCAGCTCGATGCGCCATTATCGTAGAGGAACTACAAAAGGAGAGTTAACTGAAGGTTAAAGCTTGAATGTAAAAGGTAGAGTTTTTACCCCATAGATAAATCCTTGGGCTGGCAATGAGGACACTTTTGCGATCGCACACCGTCTCTCGAAAAAAATCAGGAACTACTTTTCTCGGATTAAGTCATTAATTCAAGAAGTTTCATCCGGTAAAGCAAAACGAGCTGCTGTAGGTACTTATTGTAGACAAAATCTCGCACAAGCTCTACAAAGAGTTCTTGGCACCTCGTTGTAAAAGAGGAACAGAGAAATATGAAGGTATTTGAGCATACAGTGCCCCATGGAATTCTGCCAATTTGGGTATGGCACGGCAAAGAAGAAACCCCAGTTAGTGTCGCTACAAATCCTCAACCTTACGGCCACAAGCCGCGCTTTGACTTGTTGCATCCGCTGAAACAGTGGCTTGATAACACTGCAATTAAAAGTCAAAAGTTAGCTCGGTTTCTGTGCATGTTTATTCCCAGCCAGTGTCCGTTTGAGCGGGAAGTCAAAATTTGCGATCGCACTTTATTTCACATTCCGCCGCTGTGCAAGTTAAATCCGCTTTACGAGCAAGTGGTTGGGCTGCGCTTTCGTGCTTTGTGTTATTTGGCCGATGAGTGCGGCGTGGATGTGACTCCCTATTGTTAATTTTGCAAAAGCCTGAATTTCTAACTCTATTTTATGTGCGCCCTCCCTCTTCCTTGTTGGGGAGGGTTTTTTGGGTTTTGGGGATTAGTTGAAATATGGGCGAGTTGCGATAGACATGGGATGTATACCGCAATACGCCTGGGTTAAAACTGTTTACTCCGAGGAGTTCCCCCTAAATCCCCCTTAAGAAGGGGGACTTTGAGAAGATTCCGGTTCCCCCCTTAAGAAGCTCTGCGTTATAAGGATTTTTCTTAACATTTGAGAGCGAGCGCGAGCGAGGCTATCAAACCCTTATTCCTCGATTGCCAATTCTCAATAAACGCAAGCTGCTTTCAATAAATAAAGTTGTTAAATTGTCAAGGCTTGTGTCACAACTTCTCCTGAAATTTTTGCTGTACAAAGCTTTCAAGATTGTCAAGAAAGATGTTTATAAAGCATAGCTTCTTAAGGCGAGCTAGGGGGGGATCTAAGTTTAATACTTAAACAGCAGTCTGTCGATGGGTTTGAACTTAAGTTGCCACCAATGTAACCCACGAGGGAACTCTTTACTTGTCACTTTTGGGATCTTCCGGCCCAGGGGGTACTTCTCCCTTTTGTTGGGCTTCCAATAAAGCCGTTTCCACGAGAAAGGCTATCAGGTTAGCCGTGGATCGGCCTTGTTTGTCAGCCCATCGATCCAAAGCTTCATATACGTAATCAGGAAACGTAACGTGAACGCGCTTGCTCAATGTAAATATTTGTTGGTTTACTAACGCTTTTAATGGTACAAGCTTACGCTCCCGATCGTGTTGTTGCCCTCTTATTCAAAATAATTGACACATATTTGGGCTTATTATGTTATAATTCCTCTAATCCCATCAATACACAGTCAAAAGCCAGTCCCCCGCCATGGAAAGCAAGGACTGGCTATGGCTCCAATTAACAAAGGAGATACACCTATTATGCCGTATAAGAAACGTCTCAGACCGTGGATCCTGGTTCGTTTGCTTCCGAACCTGCAAAGGGTCGTTGTTGGTCGCTTTCGCAGTTGGTCTGATGCAGAGGGTCATTTGCGTGCGATCAAATAACTGCTTCCGGCTGCGAGATTGACTTTAGTTTTCGATCCGATCGACTAATTTTGGTTGCGAGTTATTGAAGTGCGATCGCCCGCTTGTTATTGAAGGGCGATCGCAGATGTTGGAATCTTATCGAGAACAGGCAAGATGCCTCTTCCACAAAAAATGGTTTTTGTTGTGGGGTGGGCATCCTGCCCGCCCGCAATTTAGGGCAATGTTAAACTAGATGCAAGATATCAATTGAGTTGGGGAAAAAACCGTGACGGCTATTCTACAAGTAACAGAACAGCAAACAGCACAAGACTACTTCACTCCCGAAGAATATCTCGCCCTGGAAGAAGCAGCAGAGTACAAAAGTGAGTATCGCGATGGAGTAATTATTCCCATGACAGGCGGAACTACAAATCACAATCAAATCGCTGGCAATATTTATATTGCATTAAGTCTTGGGCTCAAAAAACAGGACTATCGAGTTTTCTTCGGTGACGTGCGTTTGTGGCTGCCGAAAAAGCGATTTTATACTTATCCCGATGTGATGGTAATTCCGGGTAAACCTGAGTATTACAATAATCGCCAGGATACGGTGATGAATCCGCAAGTAATTGTGGAAGTTTTATCGAAATCTACGAAAGCTTACGATCGCAGTGATAAATTTAAGTTTTATCAAACGCTGCCGGCATTTCAAGAGTATATTCTGATTGACCAATCTCAGGTTTATGTAGAACAGTATTGTAAGTTGGCTAACAAGCGGTGGTCGTACCATCAGTACGATGAGGAAGATGCGGCGCTAGTTTTTAATTTCTTTCAAGTTGAAGTGCCACTGGCTGATGTCTATGAGAAGGTGGATTTTGCGGCGGAAGATGAGCCCGAAAATGAGCCAGAAGAAAGTGAGGTGGAATAAGGGCGATCGCTTTTTTGGAAATGCGGGTTATCATTTAAGAGAGCGATCGCACTCAAAAGAAATATTTGTTCAACATCCTTGTGGGAGAACATCAAGATGACAGGCACTTTGCAAACAACCGAGCAACGTTACTGCACAGAAGAGCAATATTTAGCACGGGAAGAAACAGCAGAGTACAAAAGCGAATATCTCGACGGGGAAATTATTCCTATGACAGGCGGATCTACGAATCACAATCAAATCGCTGGCAATTTGTACATTGCTTTGAGTCTTGCTCTCAAAAAACAGAATTACCGCATCTTCATCGGTGACGTGCGTCTGTGGGTACCAAAAGTCCGACTTTACACTTATCCCGACGTAATGGTAATTTTTGGGATACCTGAGTATCACAACAATCACACAGATATGATTACCAACCCTGAAGTGATTGTGGAAGTTTTATCAAAATCTACTAAAAATTACGATCGAGGTGACAAGTTTACATTTTACAAGACTCTTCCTAGTTTTCGAGAATACATTCTGATTGACCAAAAATGGCTCTTCTGGGTTTGCGGTGAAAACTGTATAATATAGGAACTTTACGCTAGAGGCTAAGCTTATGGATTTTCATCTTGACGGATTACTCAATTTGCC
>RDYN01000174.1 GCA_004293365.1 Oscillatoriales cyanobacterium
AATTCAGAGGACTGAAGTCCTCACTACGAACCGGGCTGATGCAACTTCATTCCTCATAAATTCAGAGGACTGAAGTCCTCACTACGAACCGGGCTGATGACCGGATTTTACGAAAAGTCACCAATTTTCAAGTTTCCAAAAGTTCCAATAACTCAGCCTCCGAAAGCAGTTCTATTCCCAAAGATTGAGCCTTCTCCAACTTAGAACCAGCATCTTCCCCCACAACCACATAATCGGTTTTAGCACTCACAGAACCTGTGACTTTTCCTCCAGCTTTGACAATCAAATCCTTAGCTTCATCTCGTTTTAGAGTCGGCAAAGTTCCCGTCAGCACAAAAGTTTTGCCTGCAACTTGTAAATTTTTGTCTGCTAAATTATGACTTTTTACTTCTGAATGCAATTGCAATCCCGCAGTTTGCAACCGTGCAATTAAACTTTGATTTGCCGGAACTCGAAACCATTGATAAACAGCTTGTGCAATTTCCGGGCCGATGCCGTAAACTCCCTCAATTCCTGCCGCCGATACCGCTGCTAACTCTTCCACATTGGCAAACCTTTCTGTCAGCAATTGAGCGTTGACACTGCCGACGTGGTGGATGCCCAAACCGTAAAGTACCCGCGCATAAGGTTGATTTTTCGATCGGGCGATCGCACTTACCAACTTTTCTGCTAACTTTTTACCCATGCGTTCCAAAACCATCAATCTCTCAGCAGTCAAATCAAACAAATCCGCCGCCGACTGCACCAGATTGCTATCAACCATCTGCTGCACCAACTTTTCCCCAACACCGTTAATATCCAAAGCATCCCGGCTGCAAAAATGAATCAGGGAACCCCTCAAAATCGCCGGACAAGACGTGTTGATGCAGCGAGTCACGGCCTCCCCCTTTTCGCGAACCACAGGCTGCGTACATTCGGGACAGCAGCTAGGCATTTGAAAAAGTTGAGCATTTTCGGGACGAAGTTCCGGTAAAACTCGGACAACTTCTGGTATAATTTCCCCAGCTTTTCTGACAATTACAGTATCGCCTATGTGGAGGTTGAGTTCGGAAAGTCGATCGCTATTGTGGAGAGAAGCCCGCGAAACCGTCGTTCCAGCCAACTGCACCGGTTTGAGTTCCGCTACGGGAGTCAGAGCCCCGGTTCTCCCGACTTGCACAGTTATTGCTTCTACAATTGTAGGGACTTCGGCCGCAGGATACTTAAGGGCGATCGCCCAACGCGGAAACCTCTGAGTAAAACCCAATTGTCGTTGCAGCCCAACCGAATTAATCTTAACAACAACCCCATCAGTCATGTAAGGCAAATTTCGCCGTTCAGTATCCCAATATTCGTAATACTCCCGCACCTCATCCAACGAAGAGCAAATTTTGCGATTTGGATTCACCTTAAACCCGATTCTTCGCAACAATTCCAAAGATTCCCCTTGCGTCTTTTCCTCATTATCCTCATCTAAATGCAGAGTATAAGCAAAGAAATCCAACCGTCGCTTGTCCACAATTTTAGAATCCAACTGCCGCAGAGTACCCGCCGCAGCATTGCGAGGATTAGCAAACAATTGTTCCCCCGCCTTTTCCCGTTCCCGATTAATTTCCTCAAACACAGCCAAAGACAAAAAAGCCTCTCCCCGCACTTCCACCACAGGCGGCGGATTATCTAAATTAAGCTTGAGAGGAATCGAGCGAATAGTCTTAACATTTTGAGTGATGTCCTCTCCCGCAATCCCATCTCCCCGCGTTGCACCGCGAACCAAAACCCCATTTTCATAGGTTAACGCTAAAGCAGAACCGTCAATTTTTAACTCGCAAACATAGGAAACCCCCCCCTGCCCCCCCTTGCTAAGGGGGGGAGTAATTTCTTTGTTTTCCTCGTTGCTAAGGGGCGGTGAAATTCCATCTTGTTCCCCCCCTTGACAAGGGGGGGTTAGGGGGGGTGCAATTCCATCAAGGGGCGGTGAAATTCCATCTTGTTCCCCCCCTTGACAAGGGGGGGTTAGGGGGGGTGCAATTCCATCAAGGGGCGGTGAAATTTCATCTTGTCCCCCCCCTTGACAAGGGGGGGCTAGGGGGGGTGCAATTCGCTGCCAGCGTTCCTGCCATTTTGCCAATTCCTGAAGATTAAAAGCATTTTCCAAACTGTAGAGAGGAATATTGTGCTTGACGCTAAAAAATTGAGTAGCCGGCTTTTCTCCCACGCGCTGAGTCGGACTTTCGGCCGCAATCAATTCAGGATAATCTGATTCTAACTCTTGCAACTCTCGGTAAAGGCGATCGTACACCTCATCAGCCATAATCGGCGCATCAAGAACATAATAAGCATAGCTAGCTTCCTGTAGCTGCTGCCTCAATTGTTTAACTCGCTGCTGAATTTCTGGTTGCATCATAAATGTTGTGTTTATTTATAAAACTATTGCGGTCGGGTGCGTCGCTATTATATTGTCGATAGCAGCTAGGAATTTTTCGCGGATCACCTACGAATTAAGTCTACCGTATTGTATTATAGCTCAAACAAAAACGAGCCAGCAAGTAGAAAATATAAAAATTTTCTAATGATGACTCGCCTCCATCAATCATAAATTATGCCAAAACAATCTCACAAATTTAGATCGGAAAAATCGCTAAACTTTTTGTTGTTATCCCCGGATATGGAAGGTTGAAGATTATCACCATCTTTTTCAACCTTCGAGTTGCCGTTGGTGCGGGATTTGATCGAATCTTGAGAGTTCGGCTTGGTGAAAGCAAGCGGTTCAGCGTGTTCGACTTGAAATACGTTGGCGTAGAGATTGGCAATAATCTGTTTGCCGCCCTGGGTCAATTCCAAGTAGTTCAAAGCTGCTGGAATGTAGGGGAAAACTCCGTTCCAATAAAACTTGGCGTAATTTTGCCGCAAATCTCCCGGGGATTTGTAGCCCAAGATTTTATTAGTGCCGACTTCCTCAAATTCGTAGAATAGGGCGCTGATTTTGCGGAGGTAATTTGGGTCACTCAACTGACCGATTAAATCGGCGGCCCTGGCGAGCCCAGAATAGTTGTTTCTGTCTTGATGGGTTTCGCTAGCAGGAACTGGGAAGCGTGTCAACTCAATATTGCGCTTGATTTGTTCGGCATCAATTAATGTGTGGCCGCCGAAGCGTTCGTCAATTACGAGTTTTCCTCGATCGACATGATAAGGAGTTAGACTAGCAGAAGTGGCGCCGATCGCCACAGAAACCATGCCTCCATCTATACCAGTAGCGTAGAGTCCCACAGATTCTTGGTCTTGCCGGCAAACACCTTTCACGTAGCCGATATCGTGGCACAGCAGCGAGATCAGGTAGTGCAGCCAATCTTCCGGCGACACACCCCCTTCGCGAATATGTTTCCCCCGCAGAATCTCTTGTCCCACCAAGGCCACGAGCATTGTGTGTTCCACATTGTGGTAAAGAGCATCGCAGTTAGCGATGTTTTCGAGAGCCATCGTCCCCGCCCAGGCGATAATTTCAGGGTAGTCAGGCTTGTACTTGCCGTAGGTGCGGCGGTAGCCGGCCTGTAGCTCTTGCACAAAAGCGTCAATCAGGATGGCAGTTGCATTGAACATGATAAATTCTCTCACTCAGGCTATAGTTGCAAACTCGATCGCAAATATCTGGGATAGCTGAAACAATAATCAATGGGCATTAGAGTAGGTTTGACCCCTCGCCCAAAGACGGATACAAGCGCCGGCTTAAGTCCTAGATGCTCCCCAAATTTTAGACCCAAGTTTCAGCTTCCAGATTCATCTGCCGAGTAAATCTCAAATCTCAAATCTCAACTCTCAACTCTCAACTCCATTCACCCCTCGGCGTTGAATTTTAAAGTTCAGCTAGTCTTGTTAGGTCAGAAAATTGCTCTTTTGGATATACTTCCCACGATAACCTAATTTCCCAATTATAAAGATCGATTTTTTGGTATTAAATATTAGTGAAACTATTTACATCGTTTCACCGACTAATTATTAGAAGTTCTAGGTGTTAAAGTTATGAACTGTCTGTTTCCGAGTCTCTCCACTGCGGCCATTCGCGCGAGGCGGTCGATCGCCCCAAAATACCTAGGATTGTTTGCATTCACGGCTGTTTGCACCGCAGCACCGGCCTTGGGAGCAGAGCGAATCTACGTAACTTACGGGCCGCTAGAAGTCTCAGTGCCGATCGAATCCCTGACACTCTTCGCCAAAGAAGGCAAAATAGACTCAAACTTGGACGGCTTCGCTCAGTACGCCAAACCAGCACAGCTAGCGGAGATTCGCAACGGCCTGCAAGCCAAAGCAGAAATCAGCCACGTGACGATCGCCCAATTCCTTTACACACCGCAAGGAGAAGTGCTGCTGGAACGCTTGGGGCGAGTAATTCAAACCAAAGCTCGGCAGCCCGGATTTTATGCCATCCGAGCGGCCCTAATTTTAGCAGCCTCAGATCCTGAAGGCATGACAATTCTCAACGTGCTGCGGAAATTCCCCACTTACGGCATCAGGATTGACATTGCGCGCGGCTTGGGTATCGCCAACGAGCTGACATCGCTGATCAACCGTTCCAATCGGACGATCGCCGGAGTCGCCAAGTTGTCGGAAACACAAGCAGCCGAGGAGTCTGGGATACCGCCCGCCGAAATGCTACAGATCCAGGAAAAGGGCCCCTACAATTGGAAAAAATCATCGGTAACTTTGACGAGTCCAAATCGCGATCGCACCTTTAATATCGACATTTACCTCCCGCTCAAAAGTCCGCAACCGGCTCCTGTCGTAGTAATTTCCCACGGTTTAGGTTCCGATCGCATTTCCTACGAGTATTTAGCCAAACACCTAGCCTCTTACGGCTTTGCCGTCGCCGTCCCCGAACACCCCGGCAGCAACGCCCAACAAATCCAAGACCTAGTAACAGGCAGAGCCAAGGATGTAGCAGAACCAGCCGAATTTGTCAACCGCCCCCTCGACATCAAAGACCTGCTCGATTATTTAACCAAACTTTCGACAACCAATCCGGCCTACCGAGGACAGCTCGACTTGCAGCGAGTCGGCATCATCGGCCAATCTTTCGGAGGCTATACGGCTTTAACATTAGCGGGAGCCCAGATTAACTTTGCACAGCTAGACAAAGACTGCAAGCTGGAAAACGAAACTTGGAACCTCTCGCTGCTGTTGCAGTGCCGCGCCCGCAGCCTAGATCGCAATCAGTACAATTTCAGCGATCCGCGCGTCAAAGCTGCGATCGCCATCAACCCGATCGCCAGCAGCATTCTCGGAGAAACAAACCTCAGCAAAATCCAAATCCCAGTCATGGTAATCGCAGGTAGCGCCGATACCGTGGCCCCGGCATTGCTCGAACAAATTCAACCCTTCACCTGGCTGACATCGCCCAACAAATATCTGGTACTGATGAACAACGGGACTCACTTTTCGACGATCGACCAATCCCCTCAAAGCGTCTTTTTGCCACCAGCACAGGCGATCGGGCCCGAACCCGCCTTAGCCCGCCGCTACCTCAACGGACTCAGCCTAGCCTTCATGGAAAGCTACTTGAACAACAAATCAAAGTTCCGCCCGTATTTAGAGCCAAACTACGCTTTAAGCATCTCCCGAAACACTCTCGGACTGAGAATTTTGCGATCGCTCACCCCGCAGCAACTGCAACAGTTCAGTTCTGCACCTGCTCGCAGTGCGGCCCCTGCACCTGCGATCGCTCCAGTTGCTCCACCTTCTCCAGTTGCTCCACCTCCAGTAGCTCCTGTTCCCCGTTAGGGTGAAGCTGCGGGCGAAGCGACGCAATCTTTTCGCCTCTCTATCGTTTCATCAGCTTTCCTGATGACTCTCATCAGTTAAGCTGTTGTTACACCCCTTTACAAACCGAAATAAAAGGTTTATATTAATTTACATGGCGGAACACAAAGCCGTCACGAACATTGAAAACCAAATAAAGCAATCATAAAACCATGACAGCCACCTTACAGCAGCGCGA
>RDYN01000034.1:0-3025 GCA_004293365.1 Oscillatoriales cyanobacterium
ATTAGACCTCTCTATTCGTTCGGTGCTGTGCCTCAATTGCGGCACCGAACAAGACAGAGATTTCAACGCAGCGAGAAATATAAATAAAGTCGGGATAGGGCATTGCCACGACTATAAACGGGCGCTGAGACAGAGTAAGACTATTTCGGTAGCATCAGTCGATGAAGCGTCAAGAATTACCGCCCTTAAAGGGCGGTGAGTATGTCAATAATATGTTGTAAACACCTTATCGATGGCTCGCCGGAACAATCTTCTTGCAGGAAAACCCATGTCTAGTATGCAAAACCAATTTACGGTTCACTTCTGGGGCGTTAGAGGTAGTATAGCGTCTCCCGGAGCTGAAACAGTACGTTACGGGGGCAACACGCCCTGTATAGAAATGCGAGTGGGTGACAGCCGCCTAATTTTCGATGGCGGTACTGGATTGCGGGTTTTGGGACAAACTCTCCTGTCGCAGATGCCCGTAGAAGCTCATATGTTTTTTACTCACACTCACTGGGATCACATTCAAGGGTTCCCATTTTTTGTACCAGCTTTTATTAAGGGCAATTGTTTTCACATCTATGGGGCCGTTGCTCCTACTCCTAATCAAGCTACTATCCAGCAGCGACTCAACGACCAGATGCTCCACCCTAATTTTCCGGTGCCCCTGCAAATTATGGGGGCAGACCTGAAATTTAACGATATAGAAGTGGGTGAACCCATGGAAATCGGAGAGATTAAGGTGGAAACTGCTTTGTTGAACCACCCCGGGGAAGCTATCGGCTACCGCGTCAACTGGCGGGGGTATGCGGCTGCTTACGTGACTGATACGGAACATTTTCCCGATCGTTTGGACGAAAATGTGCTGCGTTTGGCTCGCGATGCTGAGGTGCTGATCTACGATGCTACTTATACGGATGAGGAGTATTATTCGGAAAAGTCTAGCAGGGTTGGCTGGGGACATTCGACTTGGCAGGAAGCCGTGAAGGTGGCAAAGGCTGCTAATGTCAAAAAGTTGGTGATTTTTCACCACGATCCGCTGCACAATGACGAGTTTTTAGACAAGGTGGGAGAGCAAGTGGCTCAAAGGTTCCCGAACAGTTTGATGGCGCGGGAAGGTTTGTCGTTACAGTTGCTGCCTCCTCATAACAAAAACGATGTGTCTGAAGCGTCGGCCCAAGCGCCTAAAGTGTCTGTCTGAGGGATGGGAGATTGCCAGATGGTTGGGAAATCTTCAGGTCTGAAATCTAAAATCTAATTTAGGGCTGACCTCTCTCAAAGACGGATACAAGCCCCGGCTTAAGTTGTAGAGAACAAAAAAGTTTAGATCGAAGTTCTAACTCCCACACCATCAATGCTGTGGAGTCAAATCTAAAATCTAAAATCTAAAATCGACTGGCGATCGCAATCTGGCTAAGTGTGTCAAAATCTTAAGCGTGTGGATAACTTCTTCTTCTACCGCTGCTCTGACTCCAACTTCCGTTGCCTTGGGAAACTTTGATGGTTTGCACCTAGGGCACCGACAAGTTGTGCAGCCAATTTTAAATCGATCGCGTGGGTCAAGTTCTGCGACGGTTTCTGAAACGGATCAAAGCTGGCACTCACAGGCTGGCACAGATGAAAATTGGGAAAGCGAACATCCGGCGACATGGGACAACGACTCAGCAGCACTGCTTGAGAGCTCCCAAAACCGCCTGAATTTTGATGGTTCGATAGTCCAAATAAAGGCCGAGGGCAACAGCCTCTCTGGTCGTAATTCTGCTGCGGGCGATCGGCTTTACGGTACTGTGGTGACATTCGATCCGCACCCGCAAGAATTTTTTACAGGTCAACCCAAAAAACTGCTGACACCTCTGGCAGAAAAGGTAGAATTGCTCGCAGCAATGGGTGTCGAGCAACTTGTGCTGCTGCCGTTCGATCGAGAACTGGCGGCTTTAACGGCTGCTGAGTTTGTCGAAGAAATTCTGGTGCGGCAACTGCAAGCGAGTCGAATTAGCGTGGGGGTTGATTTTCGGTTCGGACGGGGACGCGCTGGGACGGCTGTGGATTTGCAGTCGATCGCCTCGGGTTACGGTATTGATGTTGCTCTGGTACCCCTGCACAATGGCGATGAGGGCGATCGGATCAGCAGTTCCGCCATCCGCGAAGGTTTAGCATCCGGCGACCTCACAAGAGCGAATAAATTGCTGGGGCGGCCTTACAGTTTAGTGGGGCCTGTGGTGGGCGGACAGCGGCTTGGCAGGACGATCGGATTTCCGACTGCTAATATCGAACTGCCACCAGAAAAATTTTTGCCGTGTTTTGGCGTGTACGCGGTGCGAGTCTCGGTGAAGGATGGAGGCCCAATCATCAAAAAAGATGAAAGTTCTTCCTATAAGTGGGAAAATCCCCAATCTCTAATTCGCGATCGATCGTCAAATTTATCATTCATAAATGGAGTGATGAATGTTGGCCGCCGCCCGACGGTAAACGGTCTGCAACTCACCGTAGAAGTTCACCTGTTAGATTGGTCTGGGGATTTGTACGGTCAAATTTTGAGCGCAAGTTTGATAGAATTTTTGCGACCCGAACAAAAATTCGCTTCTCTAGATGCTCTCAAAAATCAAATTGAGGTAGATTGTGATGTTGCTAGAAAGGTGTTAGCTGCTAATGGTTAATAGATATATTGCCAAAATATTTGTTAATCAAATTTTTGGACGCTGCTCAAAGCCCATCCCACAACAAAAAAATGTGGGATGGGCTTCTAGCCCGTCCAAATTGTCAATTCATTATGTACAATTTTACTGGGACGATTGATATCAATACTACACAAACGAAGTCCTAGCTGAGAGGAACTAGGAATCAAAGAACCAGCAATTAACAACCAGCAATTAGCAAAGTAAATCAACGTAATTAACGTAAAATGCGGAACGCTCAAAAGCTGGCTGTGTATTTCTTCTTCCTAATGACTAATGACTAATGACTGATGACTAATGACTAATGACTGATGACTAATGACTGATGACTAATGACTGATGACTAATGACTAATGACTGATGACTAA
>RDYN01000034.1:3031-62547 GCA_004293365.1 Oscillatoriales cyanobacterium
TGATGACTAATGACTAATGACTGATGACTAATGACTGATGACTAATGACTGATGACTAATGACTAATGACTGATGACTAATGACTAATGACTGATGACTGATGACTAATGACTAATGACTAATGACTAATGACTTCTACTTAAAAATCAGGGATATGAGAGAAAATATTGAGCGGCTAAAACAAAATCTAGGCAAGACAATTGTCGGCAAAGCCGATGCTATTCGCTTGGTGCTCGTAGCCGTGCTTTCGGGCGGGCACGCGCTGCTAGAAGACGTGCCGGGTGTGGGAAAAACGCTGTTAGCGAAGTCTTTGGCGCGATCGATCGACGGGAAGTTTCAGCGCATTCAGTGTACTCCCGATTTGTTACCAACGGATATCACGGGTACTAATATTTGGAATCCCAGCAGCGGCAACTTTGAGTTTTTGCCGGGCCCAGTTTTTGCGAATGTTTTGCTGGCCGATGAAATCAATCGGGCGACGCCGCGAACTCAGTCTGCTTTGCTGGAAGTGATGGAAGAAAAGCAGGTGACGGTAGACGGCGTTTCTCGGAATGTTCCAACGCCGTTTTTTGTGATTGCTACTCAAAACCCGATCGAATATCAAGGCACTTTTCCGCTACCGGAGGCGCAGATGGATCGGTTTACCTTGTCTTTGACGTTGGGCTATCCGGCGGCGTCGGAAGAGTTGCAAATGTTGGAAAGGCTGTCTGATACTTTTGCAGTGGAAGATTTGCAGCCTTGTATTTCTTTGGAAGAAGTGCAGGAATTGCGCCGTTTGTGCGCTGCTGTGAAGGTGGAAGGCTCTTTGAAGCAGTATATTGTGGATTTGGTGCGATCGACCCGCGAGGATGAAGAGATTACCCTCGGGGTGAGTCCCCGGGGTGCGGTGGCTTTGCACCGGGCTTCGCAGGCTTTGGCGTTTATTTCGGGGCGGGATTTTGCTACCCCGGATGATGTGAAGGATTTGGCGCCGCACGTACTTTCTCACCGGTTGATTCCGGCGGGGGGAAGGAAGGCGAAGACGATTGTTGATAAGTTGTTGAAATCTGTTCCAATTCCTTAAAAAGTTTGTAGTAAGGACTTCAGTCCTCTGTTTGTAGTAAGGACTTCAGTCCTCTGTTTGTAGTAAGGACTTCAGTCCTCTGTTTGTAGTGAGGACTTCAGTCCTCTGTTTGTAGTAAGGACTTCAGTCCTCTGTTTGTAGTAAGGACTTCAGTCCTCTGTTTGTAGTAAGGACTTCAGTCCTCTGTCTGAATTTTAGTCAATAAGGACTAAAGTCCTTACTACAAACTTTTTAAGGACTAAAGTCCTTACTACAAACTTTTTTAAGGACTAAAGTCCTTACTACAAACTATGTTTACGATGATTGTTCAATAGCTCCCTGAAATAGCGCCACTAATTTCTTTGCCTCTATATCAACATTATGTTGCTGAGCAACTCTTTCGGCTCCTATTTTCCCCATTTCTTCTAGCTTTTCTAAAGGTGCTTCCAATGCCGATCGCATAGCAACAGCTAATGCTTCTACGGAACCGGGAGGAACTAACCAACCGCAAACACCGGGTTCTACTAACTCTGGAATGCCAGCAACATAGGTGCTAATTACAGGCCGATTGAGGGCGAGGGCTTCCATAATTACGACGGGTAAACCTTCGGCAAAACTCGGCAATACCATGGCGCGGGAAGCTAAAATTTCTTTCTGAACTCGATCGCCGCTAGCCCAGCCGGTAATTTCTATATAGTTTTGCAGATTGAGTTGTGCAATCTGCTGTTCAATTTCAGCTCGCAGCGGCCCGTCTCCAACAAATACCAATTTAAACTCCAAGCCTTGAACAGCTAGCTTGCTGGCCGCTTCTAGCAGTAATAAATGGCCTTTTTGTTCGCTGAGTCTCCCGATGCAGGCTAAGCGGGGTGCTGCGGGTATGGGGACGTGGGGTGCGGCTAAAAATGCTGCATCGACGCCGCAGTGTATGACGTTGATTTTTGACCAATAAGCGCGATCGCACCACCGAAATAGCTGACTTTTGCCGAAGGAACTGACTGCTGCGACAAAGGTCGATCGTTTAATTTTTTCATCTAAGGAAAGAAGTGTAGCTTTATCAAATTCTTCGGGGCCGTGAACGGTGAAACTGTAAGTCGGGCCGCCAAGGACGCGACATAACATTGCAACAGTTGTGGAATTTGTGCCGAAGTGAGCGTGAACGTGTGCTGTACCGGATTCTGCGAACCAGTTTAAAAGAATGCAAGCTTCTGCGAAATAAGCTAAATGCAGCAAAATCCCGCGTTCTGAGTGTAAGCCGACTTTGAACATTAACCGCAAAGCTTCGAGGAATCGAATTGGTCTAGTTGCGAGAGTGCGGAGCAAGCCCGACGCTAGGCCCTGTACGCCAACTCCTAGGATGACTTTGGTCAATTCTTGTTCTTGTTTGTCTGCGCCGTCTACGAGTTCGGATTCGCAGGATCTGATGGAGTAACGCCCGACTTTGAGGCCGCAGGTTTCGACTGCTAGGAGTTCTCTGCGGACGAAGCTGTGGCTGACTTTGGGGTATTGGTTGACTAGGTAGGCGATGTTCATTAATCGGGAGAAATTTTTGTGGTAAAACTCTAGATTAGTCTAGCCTTATGGATGTGCGGGGCGATCGTTTTTGGTGGGCTGGGTGTGGCGGGGGCGGGAAAGTGAATGAGTCCACCCATTTTACACTTTTAACAGTTCCATCTTTGCTGAGAACAAGAATTTTTAATTGCCATAGTTTTAGTCACTTTGGTCGTTGCCAAGCTGCTCGATTGCTACCACCCCCAGATGATGGTGGTGGAGAGCCTGGATAATTCCGTTTCTGGTTATCTTTTATCACTTGCGATGAGGTTGGCAAAACAGGGCGCTTTTTATATTCATTTGCCTTACCATTTTTTCCTAGCTCACCAATACCTAGCTCACCAATACAAGGTTGTTGCTTCCGCTCAATTTCCATGTATCGGCTTGAATTTTCTGCAACACCAGGCCACTGTAACATTCCTAACAGACTTTTAATTCGTGGCACATCATGTAAACGTTTAAGTTTTGGGTCAGTATGATGGAGAATGTAATCTTCAAACTTTTGTAAGCAATCTTGTTTTACTTCATTAATATCAACGTGATTTTTTTCACCTGTTGCCCAACCTATATCTTGGAATAGATGACAATATCTCTTTTCACGGTTAGTTAATGAAAGTTGAGAGCTAATCTCGACTGCCCCCATTCCCAAAGGTTTACCCATGCCTAGTGATAAGCGATAAATTGGAGATGCAGCAAGATATAGTACCCATAACAAAGCACCTAATTCAACAGCGCTTAAATTTTCAAAGCAGATGGTGAAGTCAAAAGATACATTTTTTGTGATAGGTTTTATATCTGTGTACTGAGAGCGTGCCTCTTCAATCTTCTTAGTGTTACTCTCTTCAATCTGACTTTCCTCAACACTTCCCTTATGCCAATAAAGCTTGTGGCCTCGAATTACTGTTTCGTTATTGGGCTGACTTGCATAGTGCATTAGTTCACTTTCAACAGCACTATCTTGCACCAAATAGTGCTGAAAAGTGGTAGGTTTTGGACTAGCTAATATCTTGGATGTCATTGGCTTTGTAATATCACCTTTGAGCCAGATGTCCTCAGCAGAAGATTGTTTACACTTGGCATCACTGACAAATACTCGTCCTGCTTGTGTCTGGTTTTCTTTTTGTTTGGTATCCCTAACAAACCCAAAGATAGCCTCTGTTAGATCGAGAGTTGGAGAATTGTACGGATAATCTGGAATAAACTGATAGTTAGCTTCGGGAATAAAGTTTTGAATAGAGTCCTTATAAGGTAAACGAAACATCATTGTGTGTCCAAAAAATACAAGCTTGCCTTCCTCCATTAAATAGAATACAGGGTGCATATGTTTTAGAACACCATCTTTACAGAGTAGCTTTTTCTGCTCTTTTGTTAGCTGCTCTTTATAATCCTGAAGCATTGAGTCTGGATAATCTGGAATTGGAATTAATGTTGCTTCATCATCAGGTAAACCAATTACACATTCCATTTTTTTCTTTCCTGGCATTCCACCTGTTTCTACCAAGACTCCCTGACATTTAGAATGATGTCCAAATGTAGGCACGGCTTTAGCATAGTACAGTTCGATAAATCCTCCTCTGTGAGAGTGCCAAGTCATTGCCTCAACATGAACAGTTACCTTGCTAGCGTGTTTGATGTCATACCAACGTGATTTTACTAAATTATTCTTAATTTGTGAGCTCTCTATTTTGGCAAAAGATGCTCCTTCAACGAGATTCTTTGCTGGTTTAATTGCCCAGCCCGAACCTTGTTGAGTTGGAACCATATAACCAGCTTGCATTAGAAATGAATACTGACGTTCTCCCTCTTCTTGGAGTAAGCGATCGCGGTAAAATTTACCTAAAGATGTAGTGTCAGCAAAAGCGCGATAAATTAACTGTAGATCAGAAACTTTGTCAATTTTGCTGTAGCTGACAATTTCTATTATGGTTCGGAACATACCGCGCAGACTGCTACCTGGAATAGTTGGATATTGATTAGCAGGGTTCTCGAAAAAAGGAGCAAGAATTTCACGCTTTTCCTTTTTTTGCTCATCAGTTAAATCTTCATCTGATTTACCACCAAACTTAGCAAAGTCAGTCGGGGACATTCCACAGCGAATGTACAACGGTGATGAAGTAGTCAAGGTACACTTAATTTTACCAGTGTGACGGTCATCGTGGTAACAGTTATGTGTGGGTATTGGCTCGGCTGGAACTATTTTTTCAGGGAGTTCGACAAAGTTGTAAGGTGCAACAGCACGGCGATTGTCTGGTACATTCTCTAAATGTTTGGGATTCATTATTTAATCTCCTGTTTAGTAGTTAGATCGACAAGACGACTACGATAGATACGAGCTAAACCCGTTTCTTCCTCATATTTAATGTAATGATGCACAAGTAAACGGACTGGATTAACCAAGCGATCGCCCTTCAACTCGATATCCGTAAATGGTACAGCGTGTTTGAGTCCCTGAGAGCCATCCCACAGCAGCGTAAAATTACCTTTCTTGATACCATGAGTTCCCCAAAGAATCTGACTTTCTGATATTTTTTCTTCATTGGGATTGCCGATGAAACGCCATTTAAACTTTTTATCGCTAATTTGCCAAAGCAACAGTTCACCATTGTGACCAAAGATACGACATTGTTGCAGGGTTAATAACCGCAAGTGAGGGAAATCAACTTTAAATTCGGGCGTGTGAAATATTTTTGCAGCCGTTGTTAACTTTGCATTTTCAAGCCGTCCCCAAATTACTCCATCATCAGCATGAGCTAAGAGATAAGGTAATTCACGAGACTTTGCTTGCTCCTCTACCCAACTGCGTAAGTCATCATCATTGACAAATTCAAGAATTTTAGATGAAGTAGCGCTCGCTTCACTCATGCCTTTACCTCCTTTCCTAAATAGTTTAACAGTGCTTTCACAAATCCCCCAAGTTCATCTCTTACTGACTCTTGGCTTTTGCTTTTGTCAGCTTTATCAGTAACGTGCAATGTTCCATTTTGCTCGGAAATTTCCCATTGTTGTGGATTTTGTGGATGATAATGTATTAAGTCTGCCTTAATTCCTGTTAAACGCCCGCGTCCAATACTGCTTTCACCTCCCACAGGTAAATCACTTGTCCACAAATCTTTCAGCAAGAGTAACAGCAATCCTATTTCATACTCTTCTGGATTCCGCAGCTCTAGTTCAACACAGACACGAGTTTCATCGCCACCAAAGATAGGTTGCTCATCAAATAATGCACCGTGATATGCACCTCCTGTAAAGCGATCGATCGCAATTCTATTTTGTACTAAGTCAGTCGCCTTTTCAATGACTTTCTCGTGAACGACTAAACGACTTGCCTTAGCTTGTTTTGTCTTGTCTTTGCTGAAGTCTGTCCCAAACATTTCATCTATAATTGTTATGGGTTTTTCCAGAGTATTCACAATTCGTTCACCGCGATGGCGCAAGACTCCTGCTAAACTTGTACCTGATAAGACTGGTTTTAGCTCATCATTACGATGAGATTTCAAATGTACGACATCGGGAGCGCGTCCAGTTGAATCTTGACCGGAACGGATGAGGAGAGAACCCACTAATTTGAATTCGGCGTGGATGAGGAAGCGATCGCGCTTATCGCTCTCATTCTCTAATGATACTCCCAGCGCTGTAGCAATTGACGGATAAGTTGTGCGATCGGGTAATAAACCTGTGCGCCAATGTTCAAAATTTAACCAGGAAGTGCGATCGCCCGCATCTTCCAAATTAAAACTCCAAACCTGCCACTCTTCGACATGACAGCGACCAAAACCGCGCAGCTTTTTCATGCCAATCCCGATTTCATGCTGCTCTAAACCTCGTAAAGCCAATGCTAAATCATTAATTAACGCTTGCTGTTCTGTCTGATTTTTGGTTTTTTCAAGAAGCAGTTCAAAGTAGAGCGGAAATTTTGTTCCTGCCGCTAACAGTTCCAAGTCGTATTTATGACGTGGTTTTGCCGTGCCAGTTATGGCTTCAATTTCTACACCATCTCTTAATTCAACAGTGGGAATAGTGCTGCTGATAGCATTATTGATAATTAATGGACTTTGTTCGCCATCAGGATCGCGACGAGTACCACCAAATAAGCGAGTAGCCCGATCGCCATTTTGTTCCTCTACGCCATATCCGTGTTCGTGTTCTCGTAAATAGTTCCGCAATGCACCTGCAATGGATGAACCTGTTAAAAGAGCATGGTCACTGACACTATCCCTGAGTAATGGTAAATCGGTTGGACTATCAGCATCGCCACTTCCCAAGCAAGTCGGCGTATCTAAGATTAAAGTCCCACGGACAACAATGCGTTTAATAATATAACGCTGTTTCCGTGTCAATTCATTTTGTCTTGCAGATATATCCTCAGTCATTTATTACTCTCCTTTTTTGCTTTTTTAGCAACTGCCATAATTAAACGCAGGGTATATTCTCTAAATAAATCAGAATCCGGTTCAATTTTTCTAGTAATTCCACCAATATTCACCTCTAAGTCTTGGGGATTTTTCAGCCATGAGTCAGTATTTCCAATTGGTTTTATCAACCAATCTTTAAGCTGTTGTTCTAGAGATTTATTGCCAGAAACTTTGGTATTTCTATACTGTTCGTTAGCATTTGAAGTCAAGCTACTCAATAACTCTATAATTGGCAGAAAGCTGGGATGATTTGTCAATCCTTTGCGAGCGACAATTTCTAGGCGAGAAAGTTGGCTATTGGTGATTTTGCCTTGTATCTTAATATCGCTGACTCGATCTACAAGAAACTGCTCTAGCTTTTGGCGTAAAATATTTTCAGCCATCTGTCCGGCTAAGTCATGATACTTCTCGTCTAACTGAGTTTCACTGGCTTTGATTTTCTCAGGTGGTCTCGCTGAAAATTCTCGATATTCTCCTAACCAATTAACCGCAATTCTGCCAAAACCTTCAATGCAGCGATCGCCAATTCCTTCCGTTTCCAAAGTCTGAATTTGTTCTCTTGTTAGTTGCGCGTCAAAAACAAAAACACTGCCTGCTGATAAAGCTTGTATTTGAGGTAAAGGCAACCCCCATGTTTGATTAAATCCACCAACAACAGTGCTACTGATAAAGACATTACTTGCAGCAGGTAACTGGATTTGTAACTTATCTTCAATTGCTTGTTGAACTAAACAAGGAGCGGCTGAAAATTGCCCACAGCAATCGCGGATGATTGTGTCACTAAGAAGGGTAATTTTTAGCCTTTGACGATTGAGTCGATGTTCAGGTTTGATATCTATTTCATTCCACTCATCAAGTTCTTGAGGTTGATGTGGACTAAGAATTTTAATTTTTGTATGTCCGTAACCTGCACTTCGAGAACCTCCTAACCATATATCTGTTGGTTTTAGTAAATTCTCAATTGTATCTGCATCATCATCTTCACACAAAATAACGCCTTGAAAAGTTTGTTTAACGTCCAAAGCTTCATAACGGAAGATTGCACCTTCTCCCTCTTGAATAACTTGATTAGTAACTGGATGGCGTTTTGTAGGCGATGAACGTCCTTTAGTGCGATCGCGTGCGGTGTGAATATTAATCCGTCGCTTGTCTCTGTATAAAACAACTTGCCTTTCGTTAACAGTACAAAATCTTTCACTTAAGCTTTTCAGTGGCACCTGTTCTGGCTCATATTGACTCAAATCGTAAACATCTAAAGCTGGTTCTTGGCTTAGAAGTAACTCTTCATCTTTCTTTCTATACCAAGACAGAGGCAGAGGTAAGGTACGTTTTTTTTTGTTGCTACAGAATAGATAGGCGTTTAAGTAACGGGTACATTCATCAAAAAATAAGCGTTTCACCTTTTGATTGATAGCCACATCTGATAAGATATCTTTTCCTAATTCTGGGTGACGCTTGAGGTAACGACCAATCAAAGCACCTCGAATCATACTCCCAGGAATATAGGAAAAAGACACATCACTATTTGGGTCTCCCTGAAATGAAGTTGCTAAAATTGGCTGTTGCGTCTCTAAAATAAATGTGATTACTTTCATGTATTGACCTCCTCAATTGTTCCGAAGTGAGAGACAAAATCTTGAGTAATATCTTGCCCACTGGCATCGCATAAACTACATTTCACATGACCTCGCCCTCGGTTACGTCCACTACCAATGTGCCGAAGTGCTAAAATACCAACTGCCAAAAGAGCTTTCATATGTGGTGTTGGTTCTTCATCAAAAAATAGGAAAGCTGTAAAGCGGGGTTGGCTATTGGGGCGATCGCGCATCACAACACGAGCCGATCGCAAACTACCGCTATCTGCTGTACCATTGCTAGGATTAATTGCTGTTTGGCGACGAATTGTTGTCAGAGAATGCAATATATCTGTTGGCGTTAAAGCTGGCTTATCTTGTTCTCGCTCTTTCTCTATTTGAAGTCCCACTGCTTCCCGTAATTTATCTGGCAAACAAGCATCGCCAACGTGCATGATAGAAATTGTGTCTATCACGCTACCAGAAACACCAAATAATTTATTCCTGACATCCTTCCAATGTCTGAACACCTCCTCTTTTAGCAAGATAATCAAGTTATCGCACTCCTCACTCAACAAGCCTTTTAAAGTGCGTCCTCGCAGATAAGGAAACCCATAGGAGTCATACTCTACTTCTTGGTCAACTAAACCAGCAACACCATCACCCCGCCCAAAAGTTGTGTCGCTCAAAAGTTTAATGTGTAATTGCAGTTCATAGATGCTCATTGTTATCCCCCTTCAATCCCATATAAAAATCGATTGCTTCGATGGCATCAAAATGACCACAACGTTTGTCAAACCAACCTGTTTCTTGCAAGTCATTTACTTGCGGAAAAGGTGGTAGTTTTTTGATACCGTATGCTGTCATAAACTGTTTAGTCTTGTCAGATCCTTGACGGAGAGCTTCGCGCAAGGCAATTATTTTATTTCGACGGTCTTTCCAAGAATCGTTACCTTCTAAATCATCGAAGCAGCCATTAAAGTGTTCGACTACGCTGCTAAAATTAGCCCAAGTTCGCCATTGGTCATCATCGCTGTCATTCTCTTTTAGCCGTATGGGTCGCATCATAATATTATTTCCAGATAAAACATCATATTCTCGTTGACGAATTTCTCCAAGAGAACCAATTAAACCACTAGCTGCAAAATGCCAATCAAGAGTGGAACAATAGTAGTTATCAGATTCATCCAATCGCTCTCTTTCTTCTCGGATAAACTTTTTGGCTGTTCCGTATAACTCTTCAACCAGTTGGTAGGCTCTAGCAAATGGATAATGTGTTTTAACTATACAAATTCCAGCACGAGCAGTTAATGGTTTATTATCGGCAGCTTCCTGTTTTTCAAACTCTCTGAGATAAATTGCTGCCAACTCCAGTCCTAATCTTCCCTCGCAAATAAAGATGAGATCGTCACCGCCATAAACCAAAGGGCGGAACGGCAAAAAGTATTTACCATCCTGAGACTTTTTCAAAGCAAACTGTCCGATTTTACCTACAACTTCTCCATTATCAATTGAATCATGAACTATCTCGACAACTTGTCTTAGTGCAGCGATTCCAGCATCATCAACACTGCGAGAAAGTTTACGCATCTCAATAATGGCGTCTCGATCAGATTTCCCCTCACCACACTTTTGAAAACGATTTCCCATGCCATTGCCATCTGCATGAACGATAGCAACATAACTAGAATAATTTTCCGAACGACCTAAATTATCAGTTCGACGGGGAAAATCATAAATTGCTGGCTCAAAAGTCCCGGCAAATTTTTCTATTAGTCTTTGATTTGCCTTGGGAACTGCTTTGAGCTTCGCTTCGCTTTCTCGGGAAATTAGATAACTATCTTCTTCATCAGCATCAATATATTTCTCACTGGTATTGACTGCGGGAAGTTGAGTAGACTGGCAAGCTGCTGTTACTCCTAAACCTAATAGAGGTGCAGAAGCAATTCGCTCTCGTTTCTTTTTAGCTAATTGCTTTTCCAAAAGCTGATTTAACGTCTTTTTAAAATCTCCCTTCCCAAATTCAAATTCTGTGTTATGAGCAACGACAATATTTAAACCTGGTGCATCTTGCAAAACTCGTTTTGTCAAAATTTTGGTGAAGCATTTAGCATATTCAAATTTTGCAAACAGTAAGACTGTATTGCCACCTCCTGCATAAACCATCTCAGCAGCTACACCCTCATTGCCGATGTGGATTTCCTGTAATGAATTGCCTTTGGGAATATGAACTTTTTGGTTAAGTTCTCTTGCTAAATCCTGTAAAGCTTCTTCAGCCCATTCCTTAGTAGCCTGGGACACTAAATAGGATGCTCCAATATTTTCGCCCAGTCGATTACTACCGAAAACATAGTCTTGAATTCCAGTTGTATCCACTACAGTGACAGTTATTTTTCTCATGCTTTACCCTTATTTGTTTCAACCCAATCTGCAATTTTATCTTTTAAATTTGGTAAATCTTTTCGGATAAATACAGCTATTTTAGGATTGCTTACAGAGCCTTCAAGCTGACTTTTGAGATATCTGTCCAAGCTTTGTGGCTTCTTAGGGTCATTATCACAACAGCAGACTAGAGCAACTCTAGCTTCATCACCACCAAGTTGTTTTGCTCTTGTGTATGCCTCAAATAGTTTCAGTTTACATTCTTTAGGATCTTTACTGGTTGTACAGGAAATAGCAAACAATTGGTAACTTCGCATAAAGGCAACATCAAACTCAAATACTCCTCCTTCCCTAGTTTGACTTTTTTTCATAAAAAATGACATCTTGCTTTCACCAAGCTGTAAGTCTGGTGTCAAATCCTTAACTTGTTGAAGCACATAATGTTCTAACCAAATACCTCCTAGCCACGCACAAACTTGTTGACAATTATCAAATCCTTTGCTTGTCTTGGTCATTCTCAATGAAAGTTGGCTTGCCGAAGCATCTAATTTCTGTCGTAGGACTTCGATAATTTCTGAGTGTACGCCTGTTAAACTCAAAGATAAATCAGAAAGCTCGTCTTCAGATTTCCACTGATCTGTTTCTAAATCTTTTGCTTTTTTAAGCTCTCCAAAGTTGTTGTAACGATGAGTATTAGACCAGGTTCTCCAGGTTTTTGCTATTTCCTCATTTTGGTAAAGTCTGACAAATTCTGCGGCTGCATCTGGTGAAACTGGCTCAGAGAGAGGTTTTTTGCCTTCTTGCCACTCATACTTGTGGAGTTTAAACAAGACTTCTAGAGGGACTTCAAGCTGAACTGCTCTGTGAGTAGAATCCGAATTGGGATGATCTATAAATATCTCTAGCGTTTTGGCATCAAGATAGCTATAGACTGTATCAGTTCTTTGTAAATCAGCTATGGCTCGATAGGCATGAATTGCCATTGGGTTTGTGCCACCTGTGTAGTGCAGACCAATAAGTTCATTAGTAGGTATTTTTTGAGCATTTTCTTTGATTTTTGTGTAAATTTGATGAGCATTAGATTTATTGCTGGCTGTGTTCTCTTTGTCTAAAGCAACTGGTTGGCTCTTAAAGCCTTGATTCTTCAGTGCATTTTTTAATTGCTCTTTTGGTGGATTTGTTTGATTAGTATAAACAAGATATGCTGTGCCGCCCGTTTTTAGTAGCTTCATAGCAGCTACATAGTTTGGTAAGGGGTTCTCACCCACGAGCAAAAACAAATGATTAACTTTATAATCTATTTCGGATGTACTCATATTGTGTTGCTAAACTTTACTAGATACAGATGTAAGTGAACTAAATATTTTGGGTGCTACTCTGGCGGGATGTGCGATCGCCCTCCCCTGCAATGAAAGCTAACTTATTCGTCTTGCCCAATGATGAAACGATGACACCACTGTCGGCACTTCCCCCCCGAGAAGTCAACGCCCGTCGCATTTCCTGCAACACGCTTAGATCAAAATCAGGTTCCCGCCGATCGCCCCAAGCGACACACCAAGCAATACCGATCGCAATACTGTCCATATGCAAACCACTCCCAATCCGGTATGACAGCCCAAGATTGCCTTAATAACTGGCAATTATTCAACGTGCAACTGCATCTAATTTACTATTGTTACTTAAATTTTCCACAAAAATCAACCGCCCGAAAAATAATCCCCCAACTCCCCCAACTCCCCTCAAACCAATCATTTTGCAGACATAACTTGCGCTGCACCTACCCAAAATGACAACAAATAAGGTAAAGTAAACGGCACAATAGTTCAAGGTTCTCGAACTGCCGCAACTCGGCAAACCGAGGCTTGAACTGCAAAACTCGCCAATACAGGCGACATTAACCGCCAATCACCAACCCCTAACAACCGACAAAAATGCAAACCTACTACTACGTTTTAGCCAGCCAACGCTTTTTGCTAGAAGAAGAAGCTCTAGATGAAGTGTTTAAAGAAAGAACTCGCAACTACCACGAACAAGAAAAACAAATAGACTTCTGGTTGGTAAAACAACCAGCTTTCCTAGAAGCACCGGCAATGAAAGAAGTAAAAGCAAAATGCCCTCAACCAGCCGCCGCTATTGTTTCCACAGATCCAGTTTTCATCACCTGGTTGAAACTGCGATTAGAATATGTGCTGACAGGTGAATTTCAAGCACCGTCAGCAACTATTCCCGATGCCCTCGCGTCCCTACAGACAGCATGAATCAACTAGCCCACAAATCCACAGCGAAGCTGGGAAAATTTCGGGGTAAATTGTACAATTTTATTGTTTCTATTCCCCTATTTTCTGCTACCTCGATCGCCCTTTTGACCTTGACAATTTTAGCGAGTTCTGTTAAGGCTCAGTCGAGCTGCGAACCGCCGAATTCCGACGAATATTTACTGTTAATTGTCACCAGAACACCCGAAGAGCAAGAAAAAGCAAAGCGCTCTTTCCCGGGCAATACTGACAATATAGTTTGTCGGTACATTAACGATACGGTGACGCGAGTTGGTGGCTTTCGCAACTCGCAAATTGCGATCGATTGGGTGAAATATATCAAAGATGTTGTCGGATTGCCAGCTTACGTACTTCGATCGCCCGCAGCAGCACTTCCCCAAAATCTGCCAGTCTACAATCCCCAGCCAGCACCAGGTTCAGAACCAATCGCCAATCCCCAGACTGGGAATAGTGGGTTCAATCCCCAAGCCCTCGGCCCCGGTTACGCCGTGTTAGTAGATTACTTCAATCAACCGGAATTAGCCGGCCAAGTCAAGCAAGCATTGGGTACGCAAGTAGGCTTAGCTTCCTACGGCCAACGTCCCTTTTTATTCGTTGCTTATACAACGGATCAAAACGCTGCTACTGCGGCGGTAAAAGCATTGAGCGATCGCGGTTTTTGGCCGATGTTGGTAGATAGCCGCCGTGTTACGGTAATTAGTCCTGCTGTTCGCTAAAACAGGACTTACGCAAGCACAATATATAGCGTGACAAAAGTGACGATCGCCCGTTAAATAGAAATGAGCGATCGTCGTATTTAAAATTTTGCAAGATGCCTTCGATAACTGCTTGATTTGGATGTGGATCTCGATTCAAATGTTGCGATCGCACGGACAAGTTCGCAAAATTCTTATCTTTCCGACTGCTGGAGATCCAGCCAAGCCTGCAAATCCGCCCCAGTAACAAAATCCAACAGCGCCTCACTCAAATCTTCGAGTATCGGCAAGGGGAGATTAGCAAGGCGCGATCGCATTTCCTCAGACATTTCCTGCTGTAACCGACGAGTCAATAGTCGGACAATCAGCGCACAGGCTTCTGCTTGTCGTCCTTGCTGCAATCCTTGCTGCAATCCTTGCTGCAATCCTTCCGCCTTAGCTTCTTGATAGAATCTCGTTTCCTCTAGTGTAATTCCCAACATCGATTCCACCTCCGCTCGACTCAACTGTGTAAATTTGTATGCCATAATAGTTGTCAGTAGTTCTATTATGTCACGATTGGCTTCTGGTGCAACTTCTTGCTCCACTCGGCTCAGCAAATACCTTGCTTCTGCTGGTGCTTGAGTCTCCTCGACAGTCGTCAACACCATCAGCGCAATTCCTAAAGGCAAGGCGCGAATATCCCCCAACTCATCTAAGCACACCCGATGCACTTGATTGCTGTTGAGCAGAGCTCGATAAGGATAAACATCGCTTTGTTCAATGCTGCGAGAGGGATAAATCACCACAGCTTGCCAATCGCTATAACGACTGCGATTGCGGTAAAAATATAAAAACGATTCGCCAAACAACCTTTCGTAAAGTTGTTCATCTTTTTGAAACTGAACTTCACAAAAATAGACGATGCCTGCACCTTCAGATTCTGGTGGCAAAAATACGCCGTCAATTTCAAATTTAGGTTCTTTGACTGCCACCGAGTCAAAGCGATAATTGGCAGCATTTGCTGGAGTTGTAGCCAGTAGATCGAACAGCAAAGTTGGTGATTGCCCGAATAGTTTGTAGAAGATTGAATCCCGTCGCATGAAAGATTTGCACTCAAAGAGATAAATTATACCAATTTAAAAAAAGAATGCAACAGTATTCTTCCCCCGCAATACAGCGGGGGGGCTAGGGGGGGTCGAAGAGTGTTGCACGATTTTAAAAAAATGGTGATATAAGTCCTGTTATTGTTGTTTAGGCTGTTCCGAATTGTTTCCTAACTGACTTTCTGCGCGCTTTTTTGCCTCCACAGCGGCTCCGTAATCCGGTTTGTAGCGTATTGCTTTGTCGTAGGAGGCGATCGCATCTCCGAATCTTTTCACCGCTACAAGGGCATTACCGCGGCTGTACCAGGCTTCCGAATAGTCCGGCTTGACATAAACGGCTTCATTGTAAGAGGCGATCGCATCTTCGTATCGTTTCAAATTGTACTGAGCATTGCCTCTATTGTACCAGCCTTGAGATTCTTTGGGATTTAAATCTAAGGCTTTGCTGTAACACTCAATAGCTGCTTCGTACTTCCGCAACTCGTGGTAAGACCAACCTAAATTGTACCAGGCTTGATGATAATCCGGTTTTAATTTAACAGCTTTTTCGTAAGCTTCTACCGCTTCTTCATGTCGGCGCATTTTCAGCAAAGCGATTCCTTTACTGTACCAAGCTTGATAAAAATTAGGCTGAAACCGGACGGCTTTTTCGTAAGCTTCAAAAGCTTCTTGGTTTTTGTTCAATTCTAGGAAAACATTGCCTAAATTGTACCAAGCATCAGAATTATCAAATTTAATTTCAACTGCTTTTTGATAGGATTCTACGGCGCGATCGTACTGTTTCAAATTTTGGTGAGCTTGTCCCCGATTGTACCACGCCTGATATAAATTAGGCTGAAAGTGTACGGCTTTTTCGTAGGATGCGATCGCCTCTTCGTAGCGCTGCGAGTCTAACAAAGCATCGCCTCTACCTTCCCAGGCTGCGGGATAATCCGGCTGGATTTTCAAAGCGTTGTCAAAAGATGCGATCGCCTCCTTGGACTGCTGCAACTTATCCAAAGCATAACCGCGCCCCGTCCAAGCCTCCAAATATTCCGGCTTTAATTCTATTGCTTTATCATACGCCGACTGTGACTCCTTATATTTTTTCAATTCATATAAAGTTTTAGCTTTTTCCTGCCAAACTTCCGCATAATCTGGCCTCAGAGTTATTGCTCGATCGTAAGCTGCTAGAGCTTCTTCAAACTTGCTTAAATTGTAAAGAGTAATTCCTCGGTTGTGCAATTCAGTTGCATTGGCAGAATTAAAAGTATTAACACCATAAATTGATGCTAGAATAGTGATGCCAATAAAACTGGCGATCGCCCCGATTTTCAAATACAGTTTTCGGCGCGGTTTGTGCGGCTGTTTCGCAGCAGCAGCAACCCGAGGTAATACCGGAACAGTACCGCTGAAAGAATTTCTCAATTCCTTAATAGCTTGCAATGTTTCGCCGGCACTCGAATAACGCTGCCGAAAATCGTACTTTACCATCCGATCTAAAATCTTCGCAAATTCAGGACTCACCGATGCTTTATCCTGCCAAATAATTTCCTCTGTATCGGGATTTTTGGGCATTTGGTGGGGATTGATGCCTGTGAGGAACTGAATTGCGATCGCACCTGCGGCATAAATATCGCTGCTGAGTTTCGGATTGCCGTGAGATTGTTCGCTGGGCATATAACCGGGAGTTCCGATGCTCACACTCAAGCTATTCTTGGGCTGAGGATTGGTAATTTGAGTAGTAATTTCCTTGACTGCACCGAAGTCAATTAACACTAATTTACCATCTCGATCGCGGCGCAGGATATTGCGCGGATTGACATCGCGGTGAATCACATTTTGCTGGTGTACAAAATCTAAAATTTCCAGAAGTTCCTGCAAAATAGCAACAACTTCATCTTCTTTCATACCTCCGGCATTTCTAGAAGAACCCCCCCCAGCCCCCCCTTGGTAAGGGGGGGAGCCAAGTCCAGCCCCCCCTTGGTAAGGGGGGGAGCCAAGTCCAGCCCCCCCTTGGTAAGGGGGGGTTTGGGGGGGTGTGATTTCTTGACTTAAATCGTGGCCTTCGATAAATTCTTGAACGAGATAAAACTCTTGATTTTCTTCAAAGTAAGCAAAAAGTTGCGGAATGCGATCGTGATTTCCCAGCTTATATAAAACTTGTGCTTCTGTATCAAATAAACGTCTTGCTATTCGTAAAGTTTCGGGATCGGTTGCTTGAGGTTTAAGCTGCTTGACGACGCAGAGGTGATTGCCTGGTAGCTGCTTGTCTTCAGCTAAATAAGTTTGAGCAAATCCGCCGCCTCCCAAGTGACGGATAATATTGTAGCGCGTGCCGAGTGTTATTCCAAGCATGAAATTTACCTGATATTTCCGAGTTTTTCTCCCCTTTCGGAGTAAAACAGGGGCTGGGGGAGAGGTTTTGTATCTGATTTAGTTTAACTAATTTGCGATCGGCTTTACAGCAGAAAGCCTGTGAAAATACCAGTAGATTCTACCGACAAGCGGTAAAATCGTCGGCGAATTATCTTTGCTGTGAAAGTTCAGATGCGTAGGGTGCGCACTGCGCACCTTACTTTGATTTAACATGGTTTAGACGCATCGGCTAGAAACCCGGTTTCTACGAGTTTTGCCAACAATAACGATAAATCTACAAAGAAACCGGGTTTCTGAAGTCGCAAGTACCTCAATCTAATTTTACTTTAAACGGCTTTCAAAATCTCATCGTCAACGGAAAAATCTATTTCAGCTTTGTCTCTTCCGGAAACTAGATAATCATTCTGAAATGAATCTTTCAATCCCGAAACCAAGTCAAATTCTGGTTTCCAGTTAAGTTCGGTGACAGCTTTATTAACTGAGGCGAAAAAGTGCTGCAATCTCATGGGGAAAGCTTTCTTTTTGCCAAAGTCAAATTGTTTCGGATCGTAGTGTACAATCTTGATAGCATCGGGCGATTTGCCTGCCGCTTGAATGCAGGCGCGCGCTAAACCGTCAAAGGTGACAAATCGATCGCCCGAAACGTTGTAAATTTGCCCGATCGCCCTTTCATTCCCCAAAACCGCAGCCATCGCCCCCGCCAAATCCTGACAGTGCCCCAACTGCGTGAAGTGCATACCGTTACCCGGAATCGGAATCGGGCGATCGCGCGCAATGCGATCGAAAAACCAAGCCTCCAAATCGTTATAATTTTGAGGGCCGTAGATGTAAGTCGGGCGGATCGAAGTCCAAGGTAAACCGGACTCAGCTAAATAATTTTCCGTGTCGCACTTACCCAAATGTCGGCTTTTGGGATCCGTAGCGTCTCCTTCGATATGAGGCATTTGGTCGGATTTCAAATAAACCCCCGCAGAACTCATATAAACAAAGTGCTGCACCCGCCCCTTAAATATCTCAGCTAAGGGCTTTGTATCGCTCAGTTCCCGACCGTTGTTGTCAAAAACCGCGTCAAACTCAACCGCAGATAACTGTTCTTGCAATTGTTCGACCTTCGTGCGATCGCCCAAAATCTGTTTCACCCCCGAAACCGGTACCGGCTTGTTGCCCCGGTTAAACAACACCACCTCATGCCCTTGTGCTGCTAAAATCTTAGTAAGATAAACCCCGATAAACCGAGTACCGCCCATCATTAAAATTCGCATTATTGCCGATGCTCCTTACAGTTAGTCTAAATATTTTACAATAAAGTTATGCCCTAGGCAGAAACCGGGTTTTTCACGAAAAAACACGGTGACAGCTATCAGCCCCGGTACAAAAACCCGGTTTCTTAAGTTTTCGTGTGCCAAAACTACTTAAGCCCAAAGAAACCGGGTTTTTAAACAGAAAATCTGGGCTTAATTGAAGTATTTTCGTAAAACACCCGGTTTCTACGTCCAGGAAAACTCAAATTGTGCGATCGCTCAAAATAAACATAATTTAAAATCACCTAAAATAGCCCTATGCAAGTACCCCGGCTGCACCCAGAAACCATCGAAGAAGTCAAACAAAGAGCCGACATAGTAGACGTAATTTCCGGTAGAGTAATCTTAAAAAAACGCGGCAAAGAATACGTCGGATTGTGTCCGTTTCACGACGAAAAATCTCCCAGCTTCACCGTCAACCAAGCTAAACAAATGTACTATTGTTTCGGCTGCGGTGCAGGCGGAAATGCCTTTAAATTCCTGATGGAATTAGAAAAGCGCTCCTTCAGCGAAGTAGTATTAGAACTAGCTAAAAATTATCAAGTCCCCATCAAAACAGTCGAACCAGAACACCGACAAGAATTGCAGCGCCAAATTTCACTGCGCGAACAACTCTATGAAATCTCAGCACTAACAGCCAAGTTTTACGAACACGCTTTGCGGCAATCTCAAGGAGAAGAACCCTTAGCATATCTTAAATCCGAACGCCAACTCAGTGAAGAAACAATCCAACAATTTCAAATAGGTTATGCACCCCAAGGTTGGGAAGCACTTTACAGTTATTTAGTAGAACAAAAAAACTATCCGGCCCAATTAGTAGAACAAGCAGGATTAATTGTACCGCGCAAATCAGGAGGAAGTGGCTATTACGATCGCTTCCGCAACCGCATCATGATTCCCATTCGCGATACCCAAGGCAGAGTCATCGGTTTCGGCGGGCGAGCTCTCGGCGACGAACAACCTAAATATCTCAATTCTCCCGAAACAGAACTATTCGACAAAGGCAAGACTTTATATGGCTTAGATACAGCCAAAACAGCCATTAGCAAAGCCGATCGCGCGATCGTCGTAGAGGGGTACTTTGACGCGATCGCACTTCAAGCAGCCGGCATCTCCAACGCCGTAGCATCCCTCGGCACAGCCCTGAGTTTAAACCAAGTGCGGCAGCTACTGCGGTACACTGACTCCAAACAAATTATCCTCAACTTCGACGCCGACAAAGCAGGCACCAAAGCAGCAGAGCGCGCCATTGGAGAAATAGAAAAACTCGCCTATCAAGGAGAAGTACAACTGCGGGTACTGAACATTCCCGACGGCAAAGATGCCGACGAATACCTCAAAACCTACTCCCCAGAACAATATCGAGAATTGCTCGACAATTCCCCATTGTGGCTAGACTGGCAAATCCAACAAATGCTCGTCAATCAAGATTTGAAGCAAGCGGATACTTCCCAGCAAATTACCAAAAAAATCATTAACTTATTAACCAATATTAGTGACGACAATCAGTTATCGCATTATCTGCAAAAGTGCGCCGAAATTCTCAGCAAAGGAGATTTTCGCCTCACAAAAATGATCGCCGAAAACTTGCTCAATCAAGTAGTCAGCGATTGGGGACAGCGGCTGAATCAAGACGAAGCTTTGACAATGCCTCTGTTAATTAGAAACAAACTGAGGCCGAGCAAACAATATAAAAAGCAGCGTGGAAGTAGCGACAGCAAAAATTCAAAAACAGGTTTTTCAGTAGCAGCCCGCAGTCTGTTAGAAGAAGCTGAAGCGCAATTATTGCAGATTTACTTGCACTGTCCCGAATACCGCCAAGAAGTCAGAGAAGCCATAGAAGCTAGAGACGTGCAGTTTAGCCTTTCTCACCACAGATTTTTGTGGCACCTGATTTTGAATGCAGAAATACTGCACAAAATGTCTTTACAACTAGCGCCTTCTGAGTTAATATTAAAATTGCAGGATAGCTTTATTGAATATCCAACTCAACTCAATCAAATATCGCATTTATTTCACTTAAACGAGTTTTCAGAAAAAAATGTTTATCGCGCGCCATTAGTTATTCGATCTGCGATCGCCTGTATCGAGCAAATCATCAGCATCAAACGGCGCAGGATTGCCCTCGATATGTGGAAAAAAACCGATGCTGCTGTAGAATATTACCAACAACTGTGCGCCGAACAAGAATGGATAGAGGAATTAGAGCGGCTGCGTCAAGTTAATTTTTACGATTTAACCTCCCTACCTTGGAGTGGGAATTTCTAGGAGTTAAGGACTTTAGTCCTTGTTACGAACAATCAAAAATTTAGGACTTGAATCACTGATTGGCGATCGCTCAAGTCGTCAACGAGATGCGAGTCACCGCGACGATCGATCGTCGCGATAATTCTCTACCCGCCTCCAAAGCGAGCCACCGCACGCGAATTATCCACAGATACTTCTACTAGCACGCTCTCCTAAATCTACCGAAAAAATTCGTGTGAGAGTGGGAAAAGTCATCAATCGTTACCAGGTAGCAAAGCATTTTTATCTCAAGATTAGCGACAACCACTTCAGCTACCAACGAAACAGCCAGAAGATGGAAATGGAAGCAAACTTAGATGGGATATGCGATCGCCATTAGCACCGTTGTTGTTCGAGGATGACGAGTGGTTAGAGCCTTGGGAGTCTGGTTCGGTGGTTGTCCAGGTTTTGTCTGCCACTCCGGCGAAACGGAAAGCTTCAACAAAGCGTACTTTGGAGAAGTTTCCCCTTCAAAGTTTTCGGACGTTAGTGACTAATTTATCGACGATCGCTAAAAATCGAGTGCCGCCTAAACAAACGGGTATTTCAGTTAGTTTCGACCTGACGACGGCAACTCCTTTACAGCATAAAGCCTTCTATTAGCTGGAGGTTTCGCTGATATCTTCCGTCATGTATCCGGCGGGGTATCTCATCCCGAGATCCCGACGGATGGGGGCAATACTAGAAAACTTTAAGCTCGCGCGGGGGAAGTTCCATTTCAGGCACAGTTACCTTGAGGTAATCGGCGATAAACTCACCATACTTTTTCCTGATTTCGTCAGGCAGAAAGCGGAAGGTGGGAATTTAAATATTAGTAGAACAAGAACAGGTAAAATTAGATATTTGGGAATTACCAAATCCACACAAGATACAAGGCTGCTACGCCAAAAATTGATTAAAGTTAATCGTAGGAAAAATTAGTAATACAGCTATAAACCACATAATGCAGCCAATAATAATGTCAAGAATTCGCCACGCAGATGGACGTTGGAAAAATGGCGTTAGCCAAACAGCGCCATATGCAAGTGCAAAAAACCAGATAAAGGAAGCAAGAATTGCACCAAGTGCGAAAAAAATGCGTTCACTCACTGTGTATTGAGCTGCCAAACCACCAACCAGTACCACAGTGTCAAGATAGACGTGTGGGTTTAGGAGGCTGAGTGCCAGCGTCGTCAGAACATTGCTCCAAAGACTTGTTGGTTGAATATCCAGTTCATTTATATCTATCGCTGCTGGAGCAAAAGCAGATTTAAATGAATATAAGCCATAAAATAAAAGAAACACAACGCCAGCCCATAGAGCTATATTAGTTAGTTCTGGAATATTCGAGCTTAGTGTACCGAACCCTATAGTACCGATGATAATTAGAGTGGCGTCACATAGGAAGCAGATGCTTGCAGTCGCGAAAACATGTTCGCGTTTGAGACCTTGACGCAAAACGTAGGCGTTTTGAGCACCAATGGCGACAATTAGTCCAGCAAACAAGGTAAACCCGTTAAGGAATACTATAGGCAAAAACTCAGGCACTTTACACAATCTCCTTTAGCATTTGGACTTTGGACAAAAAAGATTACGTTCGTCGCGTAAATTATGATTCTGTTGGCGAATTGCGATATACCTCTGGCGTCAGCCCTTCGGGCAATCGCTATGCTCAACCCCTTGAAATATCATAGCAGATCGCACCAGAAATTGCACTTTACATGAATTCGCCAATAAAGTCAAATTATCCACGAACATACTACAGGCATAAAAAATGGATAGCCACCAGTTTAATACTGAATAATTAATTTACATCATTTTTTCTTGTGTAAGATGTGAGATAAACAACCTTTGATAAGAACACTGATTCTTAGAAGTTCTTTAATGTCACGGAACTAGGAGTTATATCATGTTCGGTCGGATACCCTTAAAAAAAATGGCTCAACCCCTCGCTATTACAGGATTGCAATGATGGTCAACAGACGGGAAATGACAAAAACGCATTGACAAAATCCATCAAATATCGGTTATGCGTTTTTGCCTCTTGTAGGGTGCGTCAGACCCGATAATTTGGCAAAAAACAGATGTTCTCTATCTGACGCACCTTACTGACTATAGTAATTCAAAAGTTTGAAACGGCTCAATTTCGTTCATACATATCATGGTAAGTTTTTACAGCGCCTAAGTCCTAGGAACGATTACTCCTAGCTTTTTGAAATGTTTCCCGAAAGAAATCGAAGTACGATAAACTCAAGTATTCAATCTTAGGACGAATGGTATGATGAACTTTCTCAAGATTATGTACCGCTACACTAGGATAGAGATGATGCTCAACATGATAGTTATTGCCGTTTGTAATGTAACTAATGATTGGATTAGTTTCAATTGAACGAGTATTTAAAAAAACATCTGTTGTCGTCTTCTTGCAATACAGATGTTCCGGTAACTCGATAAGAAAATGGAACAATTCGCCAAAAACTAACCACGGTATAAACCAGATTTTGAGAGGTATTAAGGACAGGTCAAACACGCTAATAGATAAGAGTGTTATAAAAATTGTGACTAGCACAAGATATTCAATTAAAACATCCTTTTTAGCCTTGTCAGTAGAAAAAACTTCGGGGTATTTACCTTTCATGAAGTTAAATAATGTCGAGAAAAAAGTTGGTACTCTTGCAAAGTTCCAAGCTCTAACAACGAGTTTATTGAAGCTTTCTAGTGAGGACTCATCATAGTCAAATATCTCAGCATTTTTTTCTGTGCCTAAATATTTATGATGGTGTAGATGCTGGACTCTGTAATGGGTATATGAAACAAGCATTGGAACACCAAACAAAAAACCGAAAAAGCGGTTTAATATCTTTGACTTAAAAAAATTGTGATGAAGACACTCATGTTGCAATTCTAAGCCATGAGCAAATGTAAGCCCCAACAGTAATTGAAGTATAATACTTAATTTCCAATCCTGAAGAAAAATAATTCCAACACTCAGAAAAACTACCAAAGCAAAATAATTTAATAGCTTTGCAAAAGAGTATACATGGTCAACTTTAGATATGCTTTTTAATTCAATACCAAAGTTTTCAACCTTCTGAGAAATTTCGGCAGCACCGCACATTTTTTCCATTACTAGCACCTATCTAAACTATTAAAAGTTTTTCGTATCCGCCCAATAATCCGGGGTAAATCGCTCAACGATGTACATCAAATGACGCAAAATCGTTTCTTAATGGGTAGTCCGCCCCGAATTATTGAGCGGATACTAAAATAGTATACATTAATGGGAGAATCCCAAAAAACTTAAGTTATAGCCATTGGCAGCCTCCCCCTCTTCCCGTCTAAGATTATCATTGTTATTGAGAATATTTTAAGTATTTTAACTTATTGACAAAAACTACTTTATCTTAATCTCTCACACTATTTATGGTGCTGACAGTGGACAAAATGATTGCTGATGGAATGATGAACCCGCTAGAGGTGCTACACCCTGGAAGAAACGGTAAACGCTCAACAAAACGCACCTCAGAAGTCAAGAACAAGCAAGGTAGAAAAGGAGGAGGACCAGATAATGGGACTTAGGCAAAAAACACTGATAAAATAACCTCAAACGTGTATCCCAAAAGACTTTGACATCATTTTGATTGGTTTGTTGGTATATCTGGGTTTCAGGCGTTTTTGGACATTGGGTGCATTTCCCTTACTGCACAAGGGTTTGAGGTTTATTCCTTCCTCAAAAATGTTTAATTCCCCCTAGCTGCTACCGGTAGGAATCCACCTGCCTGCATTTTCCATAACCTGTAGTAAGCTCTACCTTTTGCTAGTAGTTTAGTGTGAGAACCATCTTCAATAATGCGACCTCGATCAAATACCAAAATCCGGTCTAGATGAGCAATCATGGAAAGTCGATGAGCTAGGGGTCAAAAGAGCAGCCATGCAAAAAGTTACAATAAGGACTTTATGAACTGCTAGTAACATCCTGATTGACATGGATAAAACTGTACTATTTGAACGCCTCCAGTTTTTGTAGTCTAAACTCAGTTGACTAGAGCAGGAAATGTCAATATTTTAAAATAGACTGCCGCCTAAACTAACGAGTGTTTCAGTTAGTTTCGACCTGACGAGTGCAACTCCTTTACAGCACAAAACCTTCGATTTTCTGGGGTTTCGCTGATATTGCAGTCATGTATCGGTCAGTGGATAAAGCCCGATCGCCCGACTGCCAGAGGGTTTACATGGAACTCACCCCGCACGCGGGGTAAGTTTGGTTGAACAAGCCTTTTAATAGTCGCAAAAAAGAGTTTCGCGAGTCTCTCTACCAGTCACCGGATTAGTACCTTTTGCCACTTTACAGAGCTTTTCGATCATATCGTCTCGCAGCAGAGTGTCTGTAAAATCAGCACCGTCAATCACAGCTCCTTCCAGTCTGGTATTGTAACAAAAAGCACCCTCAAGAATAGCATTAGTTAGATTTGCTTTCATCATGCGAGCCAAATCCAAAGTCGCACCCCTTAAATTAGCGCCTTCTAAATTTGCCTCTTCCATATTTGCGCCAAACAGACTTACGCCTCCTAAATCTGCATTAGTAAAATTGGTGTTGCGAAGATTAGCTTTATTAAAACTGTCGTTCGTCAAAACTTGTCCGCTAAAATCAGCGCCAACTAGGATTTCTTTGTCGCGATCCAAGGCGAAAGCAGGTGCGGGATTAATGGCGATCGCCAAGGTGGCAATTACTGCTAAAATAACAAAACTCAGCAAGAAAGTATAAATATTTTTGCGATGTTGGCGAATTCCAGAATTCATAAGTTAAAGCTAATGGGCAGCAATGACAGTTCAAAATTGAATTCTACCAGAAAACGCTCATCTTCTGTCGTTCCCACCGCCTCCAGCTCTCCCCAATCCCCAAACTCTCGGGATATCGGCACATTGGGAGAAAACTTAGTCGCCGAGTGGTTAGAGCAGCAAGGCTGGGAAATCCTGCACCGTCAGTACCGCTGTCGCTGGGGAGAGATTGACATCATCGCCCTCGGAAAAGATGAAGCAAGCGAAAAGAACCCAGGCATTTGCGATCGCCAATTCCCGATATTAGCCTTTGTAGAGGTCAAAACTCGCCGCCGAGGAAATTGGGATGCTGGCGGAATGCTGGCTGTTAGCGCCACAAAACAAGCCAAACTTTGGCAAACCGCCGAAATATTTTTAAGCACACGTCCAGATTTAGCAAATAATTCTTGTCGGTTCGATGTCGCCCTAGTCAGGTGCGAGCCTTCAGGGCAAAAGAGCAAGCAAATATTACCACCAACGACAGCGAACTCTCAATCCGCCCTTGCCGGAAATTACCTGCTTATCCTGCAAGAATACATTCGATCGGCTTTCAGCAATTAGAAATGTCAAATTAAAAATTACAGGGTAAAATCAAAAAGTAATACCGCTTGGTAATTTTTAATTGTTAACTTGCCTTGACTATCGCCCATTGGTTTATTCATCTTTAACGGACGTGGAAAAAGCGCTAAATCCTCTGCCCCTCTCCCCTTGTCCCCCTCTCTCTGTGCGATCGCAGGCAATTTATATGCTCCGCAGTCTAGGCAAGAGTTTCCGGGCAATATCCCAGACCCTTGACAAACTGCTGGCGAAACGCTTCAATTTCCGTGCGCTCGGGGCTGCCGTGACAAACCACAGCCACCTGGTAGCGGCGCATGACGCTCAGCGGCGACTGCCCCGTTTCCAAACTCCAAAGTGCCATTTGCAAGCGAATTTCAGGATCGTAAGGAATCCCGACTTCGTTCATAAAAGCCCGAAAATCCCCGTGCATTTCTGGAGTCAAATATTGGCTCATTTTCACCTTCACGACCCAGCCGTCAATTTGGTGAATAACAGTGATAAATTGCAAAGGAAGATGACTAGCCGTGCGTAGGTAATCCACGACTCTCAGAGTGAGGCTAGTATTGGCGATGTAGTAGAGGTATTCCATAACTATCCTTCGAGCAAAGCTGATGCTACACCTCTATCGTCGCGGGCTATACCCGCCACCACAAGGGGAAAAGCACCCGACTTGGGATGGGGGTTTTTACCCAATTTGTTACCGAGTTGACAGATTTTTGACAGGAATTCACCCGATGACAGAGATTGACTGGTCTTTGGACGCTTATGACTACGAACTTCCGCCCGATCGCATTGCCCAAAATCCCGTAGTGCCGAGGGACAGTTCTCGGTTGCTGGTGGTAGATTCTGCCAGCAGCCACCAACACCGGATTTTCCGGGATTTGCCGGATTTGCTCGAACCCGGAGACTTGCTGGTACTCAACAACACCCGTGTTCTGCCGGCGAGGCTCTACGGACACAAACCCAACGGGCCTGCTGTGGAGATATTGTTGATGGAAGAACGCCAGCACAACTGCTGGCTGGCTTTGGTGAAACCGGGGAAACGCTTAAAGTTGGGAGCAAAAATTGAGTTTGAGCCCGCCTCCTGTGATGACTCTGCGGAAGGGCCTTGCTGTTGCCTTCCCCAAGCTCTGGGAGTCGATCGGCGATTGACTGCGACAGTTATAGAGAGGGACGAGCAAACTGGGGGACGGCTGTTAGAGTTTGACATCCCTAGAGATGCGACTCTGGCGAAGTTTTTGGACGAATACGGCCACGTACCTCTTCCCCCCTACATCGAAAATTCCCAAGCAGCAGCGGAACAGTACCAGACTGTTTATGCCGAAAAACCTGGGGCGGTGGCGGCCCCGACAGCCGGCTTGCACTTCACCGAAGAATTGTTGAGCCGCTTGGAAGAGCGGGGAATCGAAAAAACTTTTGTCACCCTCCATGTGGGAGTAGGAACGTTTCGCCCGGTGGAGGTTGCAGACGTGACGGCTCACAAAATGCACGGCGAATGGGTGGAAGTATCGGCCTCCACTGTCGAGAAAATCCGCGAAACTCAAGCCCGAGGCGGGCGGATCTTTGCTGTGGGTACGACAGCAGTGAGAGCTTTAGAGGGAGCTGCGGCGGCTGGCGATTTTTCCTTGCAGCCTTTTTGCGGCCAGACAAATTTGTTTATTTATCCCGGTTACAAGTGGCGGGTTGTAGACGGGATGATTACCAATTTTCACTTGCCGCGCTCTACTTTGATGATGATGTTAAGCGCGATGGTTGGAAGGCCTCGGCTGTTGGATTTGTACCGAGAGGCGATCGAGCACCAGTACCGATTTTATTCTTTTGGCGATGCCATGCTGATTTTACCGGAGGCAAGGAAGGATTAACTCATATCTGGCACCATTCTCAAACTTTCCTTTAGGGCGGCCCGGAAGTGGCCACCCCACCATCAACTTTAAATCTTGTGGGACAGCCAGGAAAGCCTATTAACCGAGAATGGTGCAAAATATCAGAAATGCCAATTGTTAATTTTTAATCTATTTAATCTTCCTCCTCTTCTTCATTGCCGGGATACACGAAGCTGTTGGAACGCCCAGTCAGAACAGATTTGCCCAGGGACAGAGCTTTCTGAGCTGCCACTACAGCTTTGCGCTTCCATGTGGCTTTACGCATATTCTTTCTGGATTTGGAGGTTTTCTTCTTAGGGACTGCCATGACGCTAAATACTTTCTGGTTGTATAGACAAACAAACATTCTAGCCGATTTTGCCTCGCTGGCTCGACAAACCACAACAAGCAAGATCAAGTAATAGGGTGCGTCAGCGATTAACTTCTCCAACAACACGCCGGCATCCCGTAGCTGACGCACCCTACATTTCAATCCCCGTAGGGTGCGTCAGCGATTAACTTCTCCAACAACACGCCGGCATCCCGTAGCTGACGCACCCTACATTTCAATCCCCGTAGTAGTAGGGTGCGTCAGCCGTTAGCCTCTCCAACAACACATAAAATTCCCAGGCTGACGCACCCATTCCAGCTTAAAGTTCGTGAAAATAGTACATCACGACGCCAGTAACTGGGTCGTTCTCAATGCTGACATAACCTGTTTTGAGCATTGCCGTGAAAGCCTCTTCCACTTCGGCAAAAGTAGCACCGGTTGCCATCACCCCTTGAGTGACAGATAATCTGCCGTTTTTGGTATAAGCTGCCTTCAGGAGTTTAATCCCTAACTGATCGGGGGTTTGCTTCGGGTATGTCGAGGCGATCGCCCCGTTGGTAGAAGATAGCGGTATACCTTGGGGAGATACCCCCAGTTTGCCCCTGATAGTGGCATTGTGCTCGTCCACCATCTTCGGCAACAGCAGCAAGTCAAACAATTGCCCGAACCCAAATAACCCAAAGGTACACAGCCACAGCAAACCCGTGCCAATCTTGCCGTTGTAGAGGCGGTGGAGTCCGAATGGGCCGAAAAAACAAGCTGCCCATAAAAGGTAACTAACACCCAAATTGCTCATTTTATGCCCGTCCTGCCTGGTTATTTTAACTATTGCGCTCCCTCAATATATATTTTGTACTTTGTATTTAGTGTTTAAACAGCTTGACACCGGAATTTATTTGTGCATTGTCCGAAATTATTGATTATTCGCTACCAATTACCCGATGCCCTGTTTGGCCGATGCCCCATGCCCCATGCCCCATCCCCAATGAGTAATTGTGCGTAGCAATTCTTAACGCCAGCGACATATTTCCGGGTCGAGAGCTTGGTAAACTGGAGGGCGTGGAAATTTCAGCAGCTTTGAGTTGGATGCCACAGGGAGCGCCAAAGTGCGCCGCACAGCGCTGGTCGGAGATACCGCAGGCGATCGCCCGCTGTACCCGAAACCTCAAACAAGCGAGCAATTATAAGCAAAACATCCAATAAACATATGGTAGATTCGCTCAAAAAACCCGCTTTTGCAGAACAGCAAGAAGCGAAAACCCCAGCCAAAGAAACTATTCTCACACCGAGATTTTACACAACAGACTTTGACGAGATGGCCAAAATGGACATCTCCATCAACGAAGCCGAACTCGAAGCAATTATCAAAGAGTTCCGCGTTGACTACAACAAAACCCACTTCGTGCGGGATGCCGAGTTCGATCGATCTTGGGAACACATCGACGGCGAAAAGCGCAAGTTATTCATTGAATTCCTCGAACGCTCTTGCACCGCTGAGTTTTCTGGATTCTTGCTCTACAAAGAATTGGCACGCAAACTCAAAGACAAAAATCCGGTACTCGCCGAAGGTTTCTTGCTCATGTCCCGCGACGAAGCGCGGCACGCCGGATTCCTCAACAAAGCCCTGTCGGACTTTGGTTTGTCCCTAGATTTGGGTTTCTTGACAAAAAGCCGCAGCTACACATTCTTCAAGCCGAAATTTATTTTCTACGCCACTTACTTATCCGAAAAAATCGGTTATTGGCGCTACATCACGATTTACCAGCACTTGAAAGCCCATCCTGAAGACCAGATTTATCCGATTTTCCGATTCTTTGAAAATTGGTGTCAGGATGAAAACCGCCACGGAGATTTCTTCGATGCGGTGATGAGAGCTCAGCCTCAGATGTTGAACGATTGGCGCGCTAAGCTGTGGTGCCGTTTCTTCTTGCTGTCGGTATTTGCGACAATGTATCTCAATGATATCCAGCGGGCCGGTTTTTATCGATCGCTCGGACTCGATGCTCGCGAATACGACATTGAAGTGATCAAAAAGACCAACGAAACAGCAGGCCGCGTATTCCCCGTCATGCTAGACGTTAACAATCCCGAGTTTTACGAACGATTGGATATTTGCCTCAAAAACAATCAGCAATTGACCGCGATTGTTGAGTCTAAAACTCCCAAAGTTTTGCAATTGTTCCAAAAATTGCCTCTGTATGTGTCAAACGGTTGGCAGTTGGTGAAACTGTACTTCATGAAGACAATCGAGTCGCCCTCTGTTGAAGGTGCAGTCCGTTAAGTTTTGATTTTTCATCCTCTGTTACGGCGGTTCTGCGGAAGCGGAGCCGCTTTTTTTTGGTATGATGTTAGATAAGTTTTGGTGAAATGGGGATCGAATTTGAAATTTTATTGAGCAACTTGATGAAGAAGTTAATTGTGAGATGAAAAGTGAGTAATATGAACACGGGAAGACGCAACTCTTTTGCAGACTACAAAGCAGATGGACACAACTGGATCACATTGACTGCCGGAGAATACTATCCCGATATGTTGCAGGAGGCTTGCCAACTTTACGAACCAGTTTTAGTAATGTTTGGGCAATTACTCAGGACTTCTGAATCATCAGTGCGTCTATTTATAAAGATTTCAGATGTTCCCAGCACATGGATGCGAGTTCAACTTTTCAGGGTGTTTCGCAAGTATGTTAGCCCTGAGCTCCCAGTGGAAATGCTCAGAAGGAAAAAAAAGGCAACAGAAATTTCCAATCAGTTCGGATCGCGTTTTAGGTCAGTTCAAGAAGTTCAAGCTGCATATATGACTCGTCCAATTCCCGATGAGGCAATGTCGGCTTTGTTATGGGAATACAAAAGTCGCGGAAAGAAGGGATACGACCTAACTGAAATATTTTTCTCCTTATTCCGTTTACACTTTCCATACTTGACAATCAAAGGGCCAGAGCGAGCAGGAAAAGATATTATGATGGGAAATCTCCTCGCCAACTATCCCAACCCGAAACGTCCTGTTGATTTTGCGATTTACGATATTAATGAAAATGACTTGCTGGCAATAGGATTGGCAAGATATGATTCAGATAGAGGTGGTGCACAAGAAGACGATCGAACAGGTGGTTATCGTAGCTGCGCTGATGAAATCCTCAGTTATACACAAAATCATAACTTAAGAACCAAAGTAATTTTTCTTAATGATGGGCCCGGTCTTTTACTCGGCTCAATGTGGGATGACTACGCCAACATTGAAAATAGCTGGCAAGATAAGATTATAGTATTGACACTGCGTATGGTTCCAGATCGGATTACAGTGGAATGGCTGCGTTCTTGAAAATAGGAGTGACAATGGCTACTGGTATTTCAAACAAACAATCACAGGGTCAAGCTGCATCAAATTTTAGTGAAAGCCAACTAAGCAATAGTTTGGATGTGTGCTTTTCATATCCAGGCAAACTGCCTGCAAGTCAAGTTTTAGACACTAATCAAGCTGAATGTGTAAAACTGTGGCATAGCAATCAACAGCAAAGTATGGCACATGAAAACCGTCTTTACTATGGTGATAATTTACCAATATTAGCATCTTTGCTTAAAGATAATTCAGTAAAAGGTAAAGTAAGACTAATTTATATAGACCCGCCTTTTGCAACTAGAAGTGTGTTCCAATCCCGTTCTCAGACTGATGCTTATTCAGACTTATTAGCAGGCAACAATTATATTGAATTTATTCGTAAAAGGTTGATAATTATTAGAGAATTATTAGCGGAAGATGGCTCGATATACCTTCACCTTGATGAAAATATGGCATTTTATATCAAGGTAATTATGGATGAGATTTTTGGTCAGCGCAATTTCAGAAATTGGATTACCAGGAAAAAATGTAACCCTAAAAATTACACAAAAAAGACTTACGGAAATGTTTCAGATTTTATACTTTTTTATAGTAAATCAGATACTTATGTCTGGAATCGTCCAGTTGAAGAATGGACAGATAAGCGCGCCAATAAAGAATATGAATACGTTGAAAAAGAAACTGGGCGGCAATATAAAAAGGTTCCGATTCATGCGCCGGGAGTGAGAAATGGCGAAACAGGAAAGTCTTGGCGAGGGATGAATCCGCCACCGGGAAAGCATTGGCAGTTTCCACCTAAAACACTAGATGAAATGGATGCTAGAGGGGAAATATATTGGTCGAAAACTGGCAATCCCCGCCGCAAGATATATTTGGACAGCAGTCAAGGAATTCCAGTACAAGATATTTGGCTTGAATTTCGCGATGCTCACAATCAGAATATTAAGATTACAGGTTATCCAACCGAAAAAAATCCCGATCTACTTGCTAGAATTATTCGAGGCTCGTCAAATCCTGATGATTTAGTTCTCGATTGCTTTGCTGGTTCTGGTACAACTTTGAGTGTTGCTTCGGAGTTGGGAAGGAGATGGATAGGAATTGATCGTAGTTCGGAGGCGATCGCCACTACTTTGCGCCGCTTTGCTAAGGGTTGCGAACGGATGGGCGATTTTGTCAGCCAGCAAACATCCCTAAACCAGAATACATCAAATGACGAGTCTCGCCAATTATCGCTTTTTAACTTAGATGAATCTCGGTTTAAGGCTGAGTCTCTACCTGAAAAAAACGAGATGATTAATAACTTTGCTCTTTATTCAACTGATTCGTTTGCTGCGGAACTAGAAGATATTGTGAGGCAATGGATAGAATGGCAGTAGGATCGTACAAAACAATTCACAAAAAGCATTCGCCTGGAATTGATGCTGATTTTTCATCAACTTTATCAAAATTCAGAGTTTTAAAACCCCGGTGTCAACTGTCAACTGTCAACTGTCAACTGTTTACCGCCATTCACCCTGAAGCGTAAAAGCCGCCCAATAATAGGGAGACTGCCACTGTTTCTGCTGCAACATCTCCAATTGCGCCGCCCTTAAAGCCGCCACTGGCGTCAACCCTTTTTTCAGCATTCCCTCATAGAAACTAGCCATTAACTTCGAGGTTCCTTCATCATCCACATTCCACAAACTCACAACTACTCGCTTCGCCCCAGCATACATAAATCCTCTCGTCAATCCTACCATTCCCTCCCCTTGAATGTTCTGCCCCAATCCAGTTTGACAAGCACTTAAAACTACTAATTCTGCCGCTAATTTGAGATTGAAAATATCCGTAAGCCGCAAGAATCCGTTTAAGGGTTTGCCCTTTGTGTCTACTAAAGACATCAGGATTCCTGATAATTCCGGGTGAGTGCTATTGGCGAAACCGTGGGTGGCAAAATGAATGATTTTATATTGGCTTAAATTTGAACTGGTTGCGGTGGCACGGTTGGCAGAAAAATCCAAGGATTGCGTGCTAGATTTTTCGGAAACTAAGGATTGAATGATTTCAGCTTCTTTGCGAGTAAATTTTAAACGGCTCCACTGTCGGTTATTGTCGCGACTAGAGCGGCTTAAACCCAGATTTACTGATTCTATTGCTTCGCGATCTGTATTAGTAGCGGGTGCTTTGAATCGTTCGTCTTGAGCGCTAAAAACTGGGTCGGCAAACATTGCTAAAGTCCGAGTTGGGCTTGGTCGATCGCGATAATTTTGTCTTAATATTCCTAAGGTGGAGGCTGAAGGAAGCAGCACTATTTCACGATCTACAATTAAAGGCTTATGGTCATTTTCACCGGATGTTTCGGGAAGAGAGAGGGCGGCGAAGGGAAGATAATTCAAAATGCCATCGCCAACTATCAGCAGGCGTTTTTGAGCAAGTTGTGCTGCGACAGGCTGTAAGATGATTTTACTGAGGGCGTTGCTAGCTTTGGTGACTCGATTGGAGATGTCTCGGTACAGCGGATGAGTCACAGCGTGACGGAAATTGCGGGCGGCTGTTTCGATTTCGGCGCGAGGAGGCAATTCATAGCTGGTGATGCTGGTTTTACTTACAGCCCAGAGATAACTCTGCTTTTCTCCTAAGCTATATTGGAGTAAGATTGTATTGTCGTCGAGGATTTGTTGTTGAATCTGTGAAAGAGTTAAAGGTTGGGGTTGGGTGAGGGCGGCATAACGGGGGCTAGTGGTGCGAATTTTTGCTTGAATTTCTTGATATTGAGATAGCAGATTTTGGCGCTGTTTTTCTAGTTCTGCTATTTTTGGGTAATTCGGACTTTGGCTGGTGTAATTTTCGATGCTCTGTGTTTCTAAGGTGTCGAGTTGCTGTTGTAAATTGCGTTCTTGTTGCAATAATTCTGGGGCGACTCCTTGGCGGATATCGGCGTTTGCTTCTTGCAGAAGTTCCAGTAATGTGCGGGCGCGAGAACGTTCGCTGGCTTCTAAGGCTTTGGTATCATAGCCAGATTTGGGATTGGTTTTGTGCAGTGCCATTAACAGTTGAATGTAGAACTGGTAATAGTTATTTACTGTGACAAAGTAAGAGGTGCGAAGTTCGTGGCTGCTAATTTTGGTGCGGAGGTTTTCTACGATCTTGATGGAGGCTTCGATGTCAGTGAGGGCTGGGATTAGATTGCCAAAATTACCTTTAATATTAGCAATATTGTAGAGGGTGAGAGCTTCTCCGGGCCGATCGCCCACAGCGCGAAATAGCGGCAGAGATTGGTTGAAATACTCTTGTGCTTTCTGTTTTTCTCCCAATTCTGAGTAGACAACACCTATATTGTTGAGTGTAAGGGCTTCTCCACGCCGATCGCCCACTTTCCGTCTTAGATGCAGGGCTTGCTTGTAGTAGCCGAGGGCTTGCTGTTGGTTTCCCAAATCGTTGTAGACTAGGCCGATGTTGGTGAGAGCAGTGGCTTCCTTAGGGCGATCGCCCATAGCGCGGAACAGGGTAAGGGCTCGATCGAAATATTCTCTTGCTTTCTGTTTGTCTCCCAAATCATTGTAAGCTAAGCCGATGTTGTTGAGGGTGGTAGCTTCGACCGTGCGATCGCCCGAGGATGTGCGCGTGTTTGGGGATATATTCAATATGTTGCTGAGGGGAATTGCTTGTTTAGGGCGATCGTCCAAAGAAGTGTCACTGTTTGGGGGTATTTGCAACAGGTTGTTGAGGTTGAGGGCTTCGATCGGGCGATCGCTCATTTCCCGAATCAGCGCCAGAACTTGGTTGTAGTAGTCGAGGGCTTGCTGCTTCTCACCCAAGGCATAGTATACAGCGCCGAGGTTGTTGAGAATAATGGCTTGTTTCGGGCGATCGCCTAAAATTTGATTCCCAGAAAGCGCTTGTTTGTAGTAGTCTAGTGCTTGCTGTCTTTCTCCTAATCTATTAGCAATCATCCCCATTTGATTTAATATATAAGCTTCATTCTTCCGATCTCCAAGCGTTTGATAAAGTGAACGTGCTGCATCAAACTTTTGTAATGCCTCTCGGTAGGATACTGCTGTTTGTCGATCGAATAGCTGTTGAGCTTCCTGAAGTAATCGATCGGCTGCATCTGTTTTTTGATTTAATATTTGTTTATTTTTCTGAAGTAATCGATCGGCTTCACCATCCGGGATTTTATTTCCACCGAGTTCAAGGTTTGTCAGCTTCGTCAATCCCTCTAAAGCTGTCACATCCTGAATTTGATTGCTACTGAGATCGAGGGCTGTCAGATTCGTCAATCCCCCTAAAGGTTTGACATCTACGATTTGATTGGAGTGGATGAAAAGCAGTATCAGATTAGTCAATGCCGATAATGGTTCCACATCTACGATTTTGTTTCCACTCAAATAAAGAAATTCTAACTTAGCCATTTTCGATAATGGTGCCACATCTACAAGTTGATTAGATGCGAGGGAAAAGCCTGTTAGATTGGTTAATCCCGCTAACGGTGTAGCATCTACTATTTGATTGGCTTCGAGGAAAAGTTCTGTCAGATTAGTCAGTCCCGATAACGGTTTCACGTCTGAGATTTGATTGAAGTTGAGGACGAGAAATCTCAGATTAGTCAGTCCCGATAAGGGTTGCACATCTGTTATTTGATTTGAACTGAGGTTAAGCTTTTTGAGATTTGTTAATTTTGATAATGGTTGGATATCGACTATTCGATCGCGAATCAGGGAAAGTTCTGTTAGATTAGTTAGTGTTGCTTGAGCGCGATCGCACTCTTGTGTTTTGGCTTTTGATAGCAACACCTCTACCGTATGTCTGGCTTGGGGGGTTAAATGCTCTTTGTTGGTGCACCAATCGCCAAAGCTTTCAAATGTCTTGGGATTTGGCGCGGTGGCTGATGCTAGCAGGATACTCGCACCTACAGCTAACCCCACACGCCCCCAAACCCAAAAAGTGAGATTCATAAACCCTTGCTCAAAAAAAGACCTGCTTAACTGCTATCATAGTCGATCGCACATTGTCATATGCGTTTTTCCTGCCTGGGTGCCAATTACATAGGCAGCATATTGTGAAACAATAGTCGCTACCGCCGATCGCCCCACGTGACAAGCATTATTGCCTGCATCGGGTTTGTAGCAGCGAAGGTTAAAAGTCATAATAGTAATTTTTACGCTATTTTCAACTCATTATTTTAAAATTAGCGATCGCCCCCAAATCTAGCATCTACTATTTTCGGTTATTTTATGCAACTCAACAAAAAACCATTCAACAGATCCACTCTTGTTTTTGGTCTAGGAATGCTCGGTGTATTCCTATTTTCTTGGATTCTGCGCTTTTGGGAACTGGAGCGATTTAACACCTTCGTATTTGACGAGGTTTATTACGCCAAATTTGCCAACGATTATCTCACGAAAACGCCTTTTTTCAACGCTCACCCGCCGCTGAGCCAGTACATAATTGCGATCGGAATTGCGATCGGCACTCACCTCCCCTTCGGCAAAACAGCCGTCAACAGTCTAGCAGGCTCAATGCTTTCCCCTTGGGATTACCGCTGGCTGAATGCCCTCACAGGTTCCTTTATTCCCCTAGTTGTCGGAGCCCTGGCTTATCAGCTAGTACGGCGCCGCACCTTTGCTTTTTTGGCTGCTTTATTTATCGCTTGCGACGGTTTATTTTTAGTTGAATCTCGCTACGCGCTCAACAACATTTATCTAGTTTTGTTCGGAATCTTAGGACAACTATTTATTTTAAAATCAGTAGAAGCAGAAGGTAAAAAGCGGTGGCTTTGGCTGGTGCTATCCGGGATAGGTTTCGGCGCATCTGCTGCTATCAAATGGAATGGACTCTGGTTTCTGTTCGGTACATATCTAATTTTAATCTGCGCGTGGGCGGTGCGTTTAATCCAGGGAAACCGAGGAGATGAAGAACAGAATGCCGAAATTGATTCAGCTCTAATTCCTCCCGAAAGTCCGGTACAAAAACTGACTCAACTAAATTTTAGAGAAGTAGGATTGAGTCTAGCTATAATTCCTGTTTTAGTTTACAGCATCTCCTGGATTCCTCACCTGCATCTCAATCCAACTCCCAACTTTTGGCAGATGCAAACGGAAATTTTGACTTATCACCAGCGGATCAAAAGCGGGCCTACTGTGCATCCTTACTGTTCCGCCTGGTACAGTTGGCCTTTGATGCTTCGCCCGATAGTTTACTTCTACAAAACTATTAGCAGCAATGCACAAGTAGATCCAGTTTTGCCACCTTTACCGAGCGGTGTAAATCCGGTAATTTTTGACGTGCACGCGATGGGTAATCCTTTTCTTTGGTGGCTGTCAACCTTATCTTTACTGCTGGTAATAGGAGTTTTAGTTCACCGGGTTTTGGTGTGGATGGAAACGCGCCGGGTGGCTTCTGTTGAGGCGATCGAACAGCAGCGACCGATTTTGTTTCCGCCGACTACTGAAATGTGGCTGGCGCTGTATTTAATAGTTAATTGGGCTGCTAATTTGCTGCCTTGGGTGAAGGTGACTCGCTGCGTATTTTTGTATCATTATATGGGCTGTTCTGTGTTTGCAGCCTTAGCCCTTGCTTGGTGGACTGACAGGTGGCTGCACAGCCCACAAACTCGCCTCAGAGGGATGGGAGTAACAATTATTTTTCTGGTTTTGGGTGCTTTTATTTTCTGGATGCCTCTCTATTTGGGATTGCCTTTGTCGCAAATGGAATGGAAAATTAGGATGTGGCTGCCGTCTTGGGTTTAGGTTAGAATATACAAAAATTGTGCACCATCTAGAAACCCGGTTTCTTTGTGTAAACTAAACTTACGCATCAAGCTAAAGAAACCGGGTTTTACCAATCTGCGGGTTGAAGGAAGGATTTTCGTAAAAAACCCGGTTTCTGACCACCTGCGTGTAAGTCCTAATAGAAATCTTATGTCTGAAAATTCCCCAAAAACCTCAGCGGAAATGGAGGCGATCGCCCGATCGCCCAATCTCGTCGAAATTAACCAAGAAATCCGCGACTTGATTATAGATTATGCCATTGGAGCCGCTATTCTGGGATTCAACCCGCTGCCGGGAACTATGACGGTGACGCTGCTGGTGGCGAGCGTTTTGCTGTTAAAAATGATGCAGGATATTGGGGCAAAATGGGGCTATCCAAAAGGTCAAGATGCGCTGGCGATCGGAGGCAATCTTTTCGGGGGTTTGGGTTCTTTTTGGGTAGCGTTTATGGCTTGGGTATCGATGTATGGTTTGGGTTTATTTGTGCCGTTTGTGGGCGGTTTTGCGCTGGCTTCGTCGCTGTTTGCGCTGACTTGGAGGGTGGGACAGGCGACGCACCTTTATTATGCTAGCGGGCGTCAAATGGATGCAGCGGAACTTAAGCGAGTTTTCGATAGTTCTCAAGCGGAAGCGGAAGCTTTGTTTAAGGGGAATATTCGGGCGATCGCCTCTCAGCAGCAAGTACCAGAAAATTCGATTAAATTTCTTACTGATGACTTGATAAATGGTAAAATAAGTCAAGAGGAGTTTCAGGAAAAAATTAAAGACATTCTTCATTAATACCTGTAACCAAAATAAAAGCATGAAATTCTCCCTAGATGTAGAAAACAACCCCGCAGGTTGGCCAGATCACACTCAACTACCAGAATCCGACGGCACTTTTGTGAAAAACTTTCAAGAACATCCCCAAAGCATTCTGTTAACGGATTCTATTACTCCGATCCTCCAAAGCATTCATCCAGATGCTGATTACTGTATCGGTCAAGATAGTGGCATTTACTGGCGATTGACAGATCCGCTAGAAAAGGGTTCAGAAGCACCGGACTGGTTTTACGTTCCCAATGTCCCGCCAGCACTTGACGGTCAATTGCGTCGTTCTTATGTGATGTGGCAAGAGTTTGTCGCACCGTTAATTGTGTTGGAGTTTGTATCGGGAAATGGTTCGCAAGAACGGGACAGAACACCTTTGTTGCGCTCGGGTCAACAGGAAACTAAGCCGGGAAAATTCTGGGTTTATGAAAATGCGATCCGTCCGGCTTTTTACGGGATTTATGAAGTGAGCAAGGCGAGTGTTGAAGTTTATCATTTGATAGAAAATAGGTATCAATTAATGACTGCGAACGATCGCGGTCATTATCCTATTCCAGCGTTAGGAGTGGAATTAGGAATTTGGCAGGGAATGTACCAAAATGTTGAGTTACCTTGGCTGCGCTGGTGGGATAGTGAAGGGAATTTGTTGTTAACTGGCTTTGAAAGAGTTCAGGAAGAACAACAAATAGCTGAACAAGAACGGCAAAGGGCTGAACAAGAAAGGCAACGAGCTGAACAGGAACGGCAAAGGGCTGAACAAGAAAGGCAAATAGCTGAACAAGAAAGGCAAAGGGCCGATCGCGCTCAAGAAGAATTAGAGCAATTGCGCGCTCAATTGCGATCGGCTGGCATTGAACCTCAATTGTGAGGGAAACCTTTGCTGGGAGGGGACTGTATTGGGAAAGCAGCAGCAATCAAGGACGAAGTGAGAAACCGGGTTTTTTACGACAATCATCCATTGCAGTTAGCAGATTAGGTAAAAAACCCGTTTTTTGGTATTGATATTTAGAGTTAGTGTATGACTAAGCATATTGCAGCAAAAATTACCCGCAGACAACTGTTGCTCGGAGGATTGGCCGCCGCGTCAGCAGCTACGGCAATACCTGAATATTTGCGCCGTCAAGCTGATAGCGATCGCCAAAAACAAGTTTTAGCTTTACTCAACGAAAGAGACGCCGATAAGATTTTCCTGAAAACCTTAGAAGCCGATGCCAAAAAAATCAATGAATCGCGGCAAATTCAAGCATCTGTCAAGCTATCTGGGCCGCCAATCCCGTATAACCGCGAGATTTCTAAACTGCTGATTCTGTGCAGCAAATTGGCAACGCAGCAGTACCTCAAAGGCAAAGTAGATCCTAAATATGACGGCGACATCAAATCGCTACCAGGCTATAACGCTGCTAAGTTCAAAGGCTACATTCAATTGGCTGCTCTCAAAGGAGAAGAAGCTAATATTTCCGAAGAAGTTGAGGTGGATATTCCGCAGCCGACGGCTTCCCCCAATAGCGCAACCGATCCGATCGGGGAAAATGTAGGTACTGCTAAAAAAGCTATTGTAAATACAGCTAAGCAAGTAGTGAAAATCAACCGCAAAATTCCGGTTTATTTTGGTTTTGTCCTCAGTTCTAAAAAACACAATATTATTGTCTTTCGCGGCACGCAAAGAACTATCGAATGGGTACTCAATATCAATGCTGTTTATGCTACTAAAACTCAGGCTTTAAGCAAGTCCTACGGTACAATTCATCCCGGTTTCTCAACCATCTACAGCAATATTGCCGCTCAAACGCTGGAAATTGCCAAAAAGCTAAATCCGTCGGTTCCCTGCTACGTATCGGGCCACAGTTTGGGTGCTGCGATCGCTACTTTGGCTGCGATCGACATTGCGGTGAATGTTCCTCGGTTGAAAAAGCAGGTGCAGTTGTATACTTATGCCAGTCCGAGGGTGGGCGATCCGGTGTTTGCGAGGGAGCACAATCGATCGATACCCAACAGCTATCGAGTGGTAAATTTGGCGGATGCTATTACGCTGGTGCCTTTTACGGTGTTCTTTAAAACTGAATACGTGCACGTGGGTGAGGAGTGGGCTTTTTTGGCGCAAAATGGGGATGTGATGCCGAATCATGTGGTGGATACCTACAGAAGTGCGATCGACAAACAAGTCGAAACCAACAAACCCCGAACCTCCCCAAATTCCGGGTTAAAATAGTGTGGAGTAAAACCATCAATTCCCGGTGAATAGAATTCGTGGCTATACAAACAATGTCCGGATGGTGCGCGGACTCAATAAAAGACATATAGCGGTGTTCAAAAAAGTGAGGTACGTTGTTGGGCTTTAGCCCTCTGAGAGTGATTATATAGTAAGCGAGGTCGCATCAAAAACTCCATTTACAGTCATACCTCATCTCTCTGATAAATGCTATAGCCTTTCTCAAAAATATGAGGTATGACTTACAGCTTATATAACGACTTAGACTAAGAGGGCTGAAGCCCAACAACGTACCTGATCTTTCTGATAAATGCTATAAATACAAATTTAAGCAAATAGTATAAAATGTAATTTTAAATAAATTTGATATTATCTCAAACACCAAATCAGCTTTTATTGATACTCTTATTTTCTTATATTTGACTGGTTTTATATCCTTTCCGGTTGCATCGGAATAATTTAACCACAGAGAGCGCAGAGGACACAGAGAGAGAAAGTAGAGAGATTAATACAAGACGATGCAACCGGATTTGATATTATTTGTGAAACATCGCAATTAATTCGGCGGGCTTTATTTGTGAAACAACGCACGATAAACTGGTTCCCCGCGTTTGAGAGTAGCAATTTCTCTTTCTGTGGCTACAGGCATGGGATTTTCTGCCAACCATTCGCCGTTATTTGTGCGTTTAAAAGTAGGATGAGATGAAAAGCGATCGCACATTTCGACTTCTACTTCCTCAATATCCGATTGAATAAACACTTCACCGCCAACAGCCAGATAAGTCGCCAACTCGCCTACTAATTCCTGCTGCACAACCCGCCGCTTGTGGTGCTTTTTCTTAAACCACGGATCCGGAAATTGGATGCTGACTCGTTGCAAAGTACCAGCGGGCAAAGTTTCTAAAATTGGCTTGAGAGAACTATTCGCATTGCAAAACAAATAGTGGAGATTTGTCAAGCCTTTTTCGTCGCGCCAAAGATTCGCCTCATCCACCAGAGGTTCCCGAATTTCTAATCCCAGAAAATTCCAATCAGTTTGGATTTGCGCCATTTGCCACAAAAACCTTCCTCTGGCGCAGCCGATATCTAAATGCAGCGGCAAATTTAAGTCGCTATATATTTTCGTCCAATCTGGAGCACTGGCGGATGTTCGATATCTCATCGATAGGGGATTTACGTGTTCCCGAACTCTTACTCTTGCCAATTTTGATGTCTCCTGAATGTAATTTTGTTCGTAGTAAGGACTTTAGTCCTAATCAATTAAAAGTCAGAGAGAGGACTGAAGTCCTCAGTACAAACCGGAGAGGACTTTAGTCCTCACTACAAACCGGATATAATTACTGTACCTTAGGCTTCTGGTTCGATGCCTGCTGCTCTTAATTGTGCGGATAGTCGATCGGCTCGCTGTCTTTCCCTTTCCACCATCTCTGCTCCCCACAATAACATTTGTCCGCTCTCATCCCACCAGCGCAACCAATATGCGGTTCTTTCGGCTTTTGTTCCCTGCCAAACACCTAGAAATAATCCAACTCCTGCAATCCAATAACGCCCATTTGCATCTGGTTGCTGTGCTTGATATCTTTCTGATGAATTCAACTGGTAGACTTCTAGCACTCCTGTAGCAGGTTCAAATATGGCATAGATTGGCACTCGCAATACTTGCTCGTAAAAATACCATTTTCCGGGGGGATAAGTTGGCTTGCTAGAATATTCATCGTTGGGACTAGCTGACAAAAATTCCATGACTATATCTGGAATTTCGCCTTCTAAGTTAGGAGTGTAACTGCGACGAATTTCTTGACCCGAAAGCGACTGTACGTTGCGGGCATAAAACCAATCGGGAGATTTAATAACTAGCTTGCTGTCTACTGTCGCACAAATCCCCATATTTGGAGCAATTAATATTCCCGCTACTATGAGCCCCGCGATTTCTAAGATTTCGCGCAAGGCGGCGGCTAGCAAGGGTTGGTCGATGTTTTCCACAGGTTCCTCGTCTAAAATGAAATCGTCTGGCAATTTTTCCCAGGTAATTTTTAAGTCGGCTGTACTGACTGTCATTGTATTTCACCTCTGAATGAGATTACTGGAGTGCGGTTTGCAATACTTCCTTATGAAAGAGCGATCGCCCTACAATAAATTTTATCCTTTCCGGCGATAGTGCGGCGCCGTTGGCATAGTGATCCATCCAGGTTTTGCTGATTAAATACGGATCTTCTGGCAATTCTGATAATAAGTATCCCGGCATTTCTAACTCGTCCATCAATTGAGTAACTTTGGGATCGTAGCTGAGGGCAAAACAGCGACATTCTTCGGATGCTGCCATAATTAAACTGTGGTAGCGCATCCCGATCGCCATTTCGACTCCCCGGAACACTCCTTTCAATTTCCTCGGATCGTCTAAACTGAGGATGCGGCTTCTTTTCGGCAGTGCTTCGTGTAAATGTTTGGCAATTTCTAAGTCGTGGGAAGCTTGGAAAGGTAGCAGTAAAATTAAGGTGCGAGTGGCTTTTTGAAAGTCCACTAAAGCTTGAGTTAGGATTGACAAACGGGCGGGTGTTAGTGTAGAGTGCGATCGCAAACAAACCGCAACTCTCGGCGACGGCAAATCCCACAAACCGGAGACGGGGGAATTTTCTAAAGCCCACACGGGATCGGGCGCTAAAGTAAAGGGAATTTGCCAATCTGCAAGTAGGGTAGCTGAGCCCTTATCCCGCACGCTGACGGCTGTGCATCCAGCAAAACACCGCTGAGATAATTTACGAGTAATCTCTTTATTCAAAGGGCCAATTCCCTGAGCCCAAGCAACAGTTTTTAAGCCCATCTGCTGGGCTAATCCCATCAAACCGCCATAGTAGAAAGGGCTGACAAGGCTGGTACTATCTTGGATTAAACTCCCGCCACCCCAGATTAGGGCGTCGGCGCTGCGGAGTGTATCGAGGACACCAAACGCATTCATGCGATCGCGCGCAGCTACTCCGTACCGCTGATTTGTCTCGACAGGATTGCCAGATAGGACGATCGGCGTTACCCCATCTGGTAACATTTGCAGTAGCGAAGCCAACAGCGCCTCGTCGCCGCCGTTGCCTTTTCCGTAATAGCCGCACAAAATTGCTCGCATTTCTACTTCTTTGTTTGTTTATGATGGAGAATATAACTATTACAATATCGAATTGTTGCGATCCATAGATTCTTTTTTCAACAATAAAATATATCTTTCATCTTCCTTCACAATACAAAAAATGCACGCTTTGTCAATTCCTACCTGGATTATTCATGTCTCTAGCGTTGTCGAGTGGATTGCCGCCATCTGGTTAATTTGGACTTACGGCGAAGTCACTCAAAACCGAGCTTGGTGGGCCCTTTCCGCCGGAATGCTGCCCGCTCTCGTCAGCGCTATGTGCGCCTGTACGTGGCACTATTTTGACAACTCCCCAGCCCTAGAATGGATTGTTACCCTGCAAGCCGCGATGACTGTCATCGGTAATTTTACTCTGTGGGCGGCTGCTTGGTGGATTTGGCGATCGGCTCAGGAGTCAGTTGACAGTTGACAGTTGATAGAAAATCAGTCATTACTAACAAACTAATGAGAAAAATCCTTGAAAAATCGTACTATCTGGGCAACATTTACAGCAATTTTACTTTTTTTAACGGCGGGATTTTTGGTTCCGGGCCAAGCCAGCAACAACCGAGTGCAAATAGCCCAACAGCCAAACTGTAAAAGCCCTCAGACTACTGTTGACATGACTATCTGTTCTAGTCAAGAGTTCAAAGCAGCCGATACAAAGCTCAATCAATTATATCAGCAACTTCTGCCAAAAATTAACAGCAAACAAAAGCAGAGATTGACTACGGCACAGCGTACTTGGGTAAAATTTAGAGATGAAACTTGTAATTATGAAGCAGGGCACTTTGAAGGCGGTACTTTAGCTGCTCCTATCTACGTTTCTTGCAAAGCCACAGTGACGCAACAGCGCGTTAAAGATTTGGAAGATTATTTGGAACAAGCAAGTTTGTAAAAGCCCGATCGCGATCGACAATAATTCACCGATTAAATCATCAATACATAGCAAACTCATCTTATGCGGTATCAAACCCCCCAGCCCAAATTATCTCAAAAGTGATAACAAGCTTTGTTTTTTATTTTATCCTTTGCCACGCGAATGGTGTAAGATTTAGAATCTAAAATCTTAATATTTTAAATCCCTATGTCCTTCGTTGGCTTGCACATTCACAGCGACTACAGCCTGCTAGACGGCGCGTCTCAGCTACAGCAGCTAGCTGAACGGGCGGTGGAATTGGGGATGCCCGCGATCGCCCTTACAGACCACGGCGTGATGTACGGGGCGATCGAGCTAATCAAAGTTTGCCGAAATAAAAATATCAAGCCCATCATTGGCAATGAAATGTACGTCGTCAACGGCGACATCGAAGTCAAAGTTCGAGGTAGAAGAAAATACCATCAAGTTGTTTTAGCTAAAAACACCCAAGGCTATAAAAACTTAGTAAAACTTACCACAATTTCCCATTTAAAAGGAATGCCCGAAAGAGGTATTTTTGCCCGTCCTTGCATCAACAAAGAACTCCTCAAACAATACTCCGAAGGCTTAATTGTTACCAGCGCTTGTTTGGGTGGCGAAGTTCCCCAAATGATTCTGCAAAACAAGCTAGATACTGCCCGCGAAGTTGCCAAATGGTATAAAGAAGTATTTGGAGAAGACTATTATATAGAAATTCAAGACCACGGTTCCCAAGAAGACCGCATGGTTAATGTTGAAATCGTCAAAATTGCCCGCGAATTCAAAATTCAAATAATTGCCACCAATGATTCTCACTATATTTCCTGCAACGACGTAGAAGCTCACGATGCTTTGTTGTGCATCAACACCAACAAACTAATTGAAGAAGAAAAGCGGATGCGCTACAGCGGCACAGAATATCTGAAATCCGCCGACGAGATGGCGCAACTGTTTCGAGATCATTTAGATGATGAAACGATCAAAGAGGCGATCGAAACCACCCTAGAAGTAGCAAATAAAGTATCAAGATACGAACTCACAGGAGAAGCTCGGATTCCCACAATCCCAATTCCCCCAGAACATACCGCCGATACCTATGTAGAAGAAATATCTTGGCTAGGACTATTAGAACGCCTCAAAGCCCGTACCAGAAATGAAATCCCCCCAGTCTACAAACAAAGACTAGAATATGAGCTAAAAATGATTCAGCAGATGGGTTTTTCTGAATATTTTTTAGTCGTCTGGGATTACATGAAATATGCTAGAGACAACAATATTCCCGTCGGGCCAGGACGAGGTTCTGCCGCAGGTTCTTTAGTTGCCTACGTCCTCAATATTACCAACATAGACCCGGTACACCACGGACTGCTATTCGAGAGATTTCTCAATCCCGAACGTAAATCGATGCCAGATATTGATAGCGATTTCTGCATCGAAAGACGGGACGATATGATTAAATATGTTACAGACAAATATGGTACAGACCGCGTAGCGCAAATTATTACCTTTAACAGGATGACATCAAAAGCTGTTTTGAAAGATGTTGCCAGAGTTTTAGGTATTCCCTACAAAAAAGCCGATGAGATGGCGAAAATGATTCCAGTATCGCGGGGGAAACCGGAAAAACTCAAAGTAATGATTTCCGATAATACACCTGCACTAGAATTTAAAACTAACTACGAAAATACAATTTGTATTAATGCCGAAACTGGTACTGACGTTCCAGTACGTCAGTGGATTGACATGGCGATTCGTATTGAAGGAACCAACAAAACCTATGGTGTTCACGCCGCCGGCGTGGTAATTTCTTCTGTCCCCCTTGATGAAATTGTACCGTTGCAAAAGAATGATAATGGTGCTGTAATCACCCAATATTTCATGGAAGATTTGGAATTTTTGGGTCTACTAAAAATGGACTTTTTGGGATTAAAAAATTTAACAACGCTTCAAAAAACCGTTGATTATGTTAAGCAAACTCAAGATATAACTATCAATGCTGAAGGCTTACCTTCTGACATAGAACGCAGAGCTCAAGAGACATTTACTAGGAACAACAAGTTACCCGGTGATGTAGCAAAGACTTATCAACTATTAGAAAAAGGAGATTTAGAAGGTGTTTTTCAGCTAGAATCTTCTGGGATGCTGGATGTAGTAAAAAAAATCAAACCTTCTTGTCTGGATGATATTTCTTCTATTCTGGCGCTTTATCGTCCCGGCCCGCTGGATGCTGGTTTGATTCCACAATTTATCGATCGCAAACACGGTAGAGAAGTGGTTAAATACGACCATCCGCTGTTAGAACCGATTTTGAAAGAGACCTATGGAACGCTTTGTTTCCAAGAGCAAATTATGCGGATGGCTCAAGATTTGGCGGGCTATTCTTTAGGTCAAGCTGACTTGCTGCGCCGCGCCATGGGCAAGAAGAAGGCTGATGAAATGCAGAAGCAAAAGGAAACATTTATTGATGGGGCAACTAAGAATGGTGTCGCTCAAAGAGTTGCCGAAGAGTTGTTCGGGCAAATGCTACAATTCGCTGAATATTGCTTGAGCTATGACACGAAGATATTGACTGTGGAATATGGGCCGATGGCTATTGGCAAAATCGTTGAGGAAGAAATTGAATGTCATGTTTACAGTGTTGATAATAATGGCCATATTTATACACAGCCAATTGCACAGCGGCATCGCCGAGGTCAGCAGGAGGTCTTTGAGTATTGTCTGGAAGATGGCTCGATAATTCGCGCGACAAAAGATCACAAGTTTATGACTGCTGACGCTCAAATGCTGCCCGTTGACGAAATCTTTGAAAAAGGATTAGACTTAAAACAAATCAACTCCATCTCACATCTATAAAATGTATCTCGACTATAGGAAACTAAAATCGGAACACAAGGAACAAATCATTTCTGCTTTTAATCAGGGCATGGAGTGTCGAGAAATTCCTAACTACCTTGGGGTAAGCGAGAGAGCGGTTTCAAGAGTTTTAAAAGAAGCTGACATTAATACTAAGCGGCGAAACCGCTATACTTTAAATGAAAGCTATTTTGATGTAATTGACTCTCAAGCTAAAGCCTATTTATTAGGTTTGATAGCTGCCGATGGCTGCGTTACTCAAACTAATTATGTAGCTTTTGAATCTATTGACAAACAACTTACAGAAATGCTCAGCAGAGAGCTACAATATTCGGGTGAGATTAGAATTGTTCAGCCTCAAAATTATGCTCCTCACTACCGAATAAATTTTTCTTCTGAAAAGCTGGCAAGCTCTTTACATGCCTACGGCATCATAACAGGAAGAACTTTTTCAGGAGTTACTTATTTCCCTAACTCAAAATATTTAGCGTCTTATGTGTTAGGCTACTTTGACGGTGACGGTTGTGCTTATGCAAACAAAGGCAGGAGTGGCGGTTTAGTGTGCATCGTCGGTTCCTTTGAATTTGCCTGCGAACTAGCAAGGCACTTAGGCATGGGTTCTGTACAAGAGCATCAATTTAAAAAAGTTTATTATTGGAGAATATTTAGTCGAAAAAACATACAAGCGTTCTATGATTTTGTGTATCAGTACCCCAGATTGGGGCTGCAACGAAAAAAGACTAAAATTGAGGATATTCTCAGGAGTTACAAACATGGTTAAAATTATTAGTCGAAAATCACTAGGAACTCAAGAAGTATATGACATTGGTGTGGAACGAGAACATAACTTTATCCTAGAAAATAGTCTTGTGGCCTCTAATTGCTTTAATAAATCCCATTCAATGGCCTATGCCTATATCACTTATCAAACTGCTTATTTAAAAGCAAATTTTCCTGTTGAATACATGGCTGCACTGCTGACAGCTAACCGAGGCGATCAGGAGAAAGTACAGAGATATATTGCTAATTGTATCAAACTGAAGATTGACGTTGAGCCACCTGATATTAATGGTTCTGAACTTACTTTTACGCCACTTCCTATGGAGATGACAAAGGCAGAAAAACATAAAATTTTGTTTGGAATTTCGGCGGTCAAAAATGTTGGTGAAGGGGCAATTGAGAATATTTTGGAGGCGCGAAAGGAAGGGGGTAATTTTAAGTCTTTACCAGATTTGTGCGATCGCGTAAATCTACATTCTGTCAACCGTCGCGCCCTAGAAGCCTTGATTCACTGCGGTGCTTTTGATAAAATCGTACCCAACCGCCGTCAATTAATAAATGACCTTGAAGGGGTGATGAAATGGGCCCAAGACCGCAAAAAAGATCGGGAAAGCGGTCAAGGTAATCTGTTTGACTTGTTAGGTGGGAACAGCTTTGCTAAGTCGGCGAATACCTATGATTCTGCCCCAAAATCAAAAACTGTGAAAGATTTTGACACGCAGGAAAAATTGCGTTTAGAAAAAGAATTGCTGGGTTTTTATGTATCAGAGCATCCCCTCAAGTTTCTGCTTCAATCCAATCAAGATCCAGATGTGGTGACTCTCGCACAGTTAGCCGAGAAAAAGGGTAAAGTATCCGTTATTGTCATGCTCAATGCTATCAAACTTGTAGTGACAAAAAAAGGCGATGCGATGGCAATTTTGCAGTTAGAAGATTTGACACACCAAATCAAGGCTGTTGTGTTTCCCAAGAGTTATGAAGAAGTTAAACAGCATATTACAGAGAATGCTATCTTACAGATTAGTGGGAAAATTGAGAAGGATGGCGAGGAAATTCAGATCATTGTAGATACTGCAAAGCCTGTAGAGGAACCAAAGGTTACAGAGGAAATCGAGAACCCAGTACCGGAAACACAAAATTCTTGGGCGGCGCCATTGCAAACACAAAATTCTTGGGCTCCGCCATCGGAAACACAAAATTCTTGGGCTCCGCCATCGGAAAAACAAAACTCTTGGGCGACTCAGCCGGAAAAACAAAACTCTTGGGCGAATCAACCAGTCAACTTTGGACGATCGACAAAACCAGTGGAAGTTACAGAAATGGTGATTGTCAAGTTTACACCGCCGCAGGTGCAAGATGTCAAAAACCTCAATTCTCTGAAAGCTATTTTGCAAGAACTTTCCAATCGTGGAGAGGATGCTAGCGTTTCTGTCGGAGGAATCGTTGTCGGTGAATATTCCTGTCAGCCGCTTCGCATCAAGCGTCAATTGTGGGTACAAGATGGCGATGGCGCTGTTAGCCGTCTCAAGTCGGCGGGATTTGATGCTTGGGTTTTTCCTCTCGACAGTCGGGGGGATGCTGCGATATTTCGAGAAGTTCGATCGCAACTTAACATACATTCTTGGGCCAATCGCTTAATTGACGCAGATGTCGATCGCATATCCCAGTATCTCAACTATCTCGCCCAACTAAACAAACGCCCGCCAAATTAACATTTCATCCCCATCGCCACCGGTGACTAAAGTTTGACCGTCAGGACTAAAAGCCACCGGATTGCGCCCCACAAGACTCGACAAACATAGGCCTGTTTGCAAGTTCCACAGTTTAACAGTACCATCTCGACTGCCGCTAGCCATAGTTTCGCGATCGGGACTGATAGCCACCGAAATCACCTCGTCAGAATGCCCGATCAAAGTATTAATCAATTCCCCGGTATCGGGATTCCACAATTTTATCGTAGCGTCCGCACTGCCGCTGACAATCATCTTACCATCTTGACTAAAGGCGATCGCATAAACCCAATCAGAATGTCCGACAAAAGTCCGCACGCTCTCTCGCATCCCTAGGCGCCAAACCTTAATAGTTTTGTCCGCACTACCGCTAGCCAGCATCATACTTTGAGGGCGGAAACTCACAGATAAAACCTTGTCAGAATGGCCCGAAAGTTTGTGAACTAAAGCTCCGTTGTGCTGGTTCCACAACTTAATACTCTTGTCCCCGCTCGCACTCGCAATGGCTCCTCCATCGCAGCTAAAAGCCACCGAATATACGGAGCCGTAGCGGTGACTGTACGGCGACCCATAATCGCTGTAAAACTCGCGAATCATCGCCTTTTTATCCAGCTTCCACTCAATAACTTTTCTGTCAAAACTGCCGCTAACCAGCATTCTCCCATCGGGGCTGATAGCCACCGCATCAACCGTCGCGCAATGACCGAAAAAAGTATGGATTAATTCTCCTGTTTGCAGGTTCCACAGCTTAATTGTTTTATCATCGCTGGCGCTAGCGAGAATATTGCCTTGAGGGCTAATTGCAATAGCATTAACCGAGTCTGCATGACCGTGAAGAATGCGCGCGCACTGCCAGTTATGAGACAATAATTGCGGGTTGCTAGCTGCGGTTGTCACCTGCACATTCTGGGGTGGCGCGGCAGAAACGGCGGTTGCTGTCGTTGTCTGCGAGTGAGTTACAGACGAATTAATGGCTATTTTGGTGCGATAGTTATAGGCAATTTGCGATCGGGGATATTGCCCAAATTTTACCAAGTCGTGCAGCACTTCTGCGGCGGATTGATATCGCTCTCTTACCGAATCTTTGAGCAATTTATTTAAAATAGTTGTTAATTTTTGGCTGACTTTGATGCCTTTTTGTGCTAAGTGCGATCGCCAAATCCATTTGCATTCCAAAGCATCGAACAAATCATTCAGCACCGCCCCAGTCAGCAAGTGAATGCAGGTAACGCCCAAACTGTAAAGGTCGCTCGCCGGATAGGCCTTACCGCTGCGGATTTGTTCGATCGGCGCATAGCCAGCAGTTCCCGTTATCGTACCAGTTTTCGCCTCAGAAATAGCGCTAATCTGCTTGGCCACCCCAAAATCTACCAGCACAAACTGACCCCCCCTGGGCTTCCCCTGTACAGCAGGACACCCGGCCCGAATTATCCCTTTTTTTCCATTACCAAAAGTCGAGAGAGTTTGGGAATTTCTCCGCAGAATATTTTCCGGCTTAATATCCCGATGAATCACCTGCTGCTCGTGAACAAATTGCAAAACAGGCAACAAATTAATCAACAATTCCCAAATTTGTTCCTCGCTAAAAGCTCCCCGCTGCTGCAACTCCTGAAACAAATTATTTCCTTCGATTAACTCTTCGACAAGATACAGGTGTTTTGCATCTTCAAAAGAAGCCAGCAAACTTGGAATCTGCGGGTGTTCCCCGAGTTCGTAAAGCCGATGAGCTTCTTGTTTAAACAGTGCAGTTGCCTTTTCTAATTCTGCCTTTTCTTGAAGGTGGGGAAAAAATTGTTTGATGGCGCAGCGAGTTTTCAACCTATCTTCATCGACAGCTAAAAAAGTGCGGCCAAATGTTCCTTCACCGATAGGTTGAAGGGCGCGGTAACGCTCTTTCAGCAGCAATTTTGAGCCGCACGCCAGACAAAACTTGGTTGAATCAGGATTCTGCGGCTTCTGGCAATGGGGATTGAGGCAATAGCTCATCTGTGTTCCTGCCTGGAGATTCCCACCAAAGCTAAACTTAGCAACATGGTAGTTCTAAATATTCTAATGCTTTGGTGAAATTTTGCAGGGCAAGCCGATCGCCAATTGCTATCTCTACAGTTAACTTTAGGACGCGCTTCACCGTAAAAACCCGGTTTCTACCCAAAATTACCAATTGTGAGCCATAGAGGTTAAGACAGAAACCTGGTTTTTGACCCCGCCTGCGTCCAAGACTAATACCAATTTAAAAAAAGAATGCAACAGTATTCTTGTCCCCCCCGCAATGCAGCGGGGGGGCTGGGGGGGTCGAAGAGTGTTGCACGATTTTAGAAAAATTGTATAAACAGTTAACGGCTTATTCTCCCGCGTCTGCAAGACACTCTTGCTTTTCGCCACCATTCTGTGAGGATGCTTTGGCTTTAATCACCGCTTCCCGAAAGCCTAAAACTACTAAAATATTGGCAAGTGTCAAGAATAGTTCCGCAGAACCGTGCAGCCAATCGACATTTGCTAGCGACTCGTTGTAGGCAACTTTTGCGTAAATTGCGGCAGGAATAGTCACGGCCACAAAAACCAGAGTCCCGTAAAATCCCATCAGAGCTAAACGAGGTGTTTTTCCAGATTTTGTCAAAAACCAGAGAAAACCCAAGTAGGGAAATAGAGACAGCACAAATAAACTTTCTTTGGAAATCATTAGTATTTGGTGAGCGACCAGATACCATGATAGATTAAAAAGTTAAAAATTAATGTGAATAATTTTTAACTTTTTATTTTGAATTTTTCATGCCTAATTTGACAAAGGAACCCTTTTCTGTCGAACTGCTAGAGACTCACCCAAGCCCATAGCTTTTAACCCTCTCCGCAGCAGATCGCTAGTATTAAAAACCAGTGACCTGCGCGGATAAACAACCCTTAACTCTTTCCCTAACACCGTTATTAGCATAACACATTTTCAACCGTGCCAGTCTGTTAATTGTTACTTTACCCAGCAATCCGAAACTGAGATATTTCCAAAGTTGCCGGTCTGCTAGGTATCAAGCAAGTATCGTTCAAAACCTCTAAATCAGCCAAGCATTTTCTATCTGCTATGATAATTTCCGCGAGCTTAGCATCAAAATCAAAACGCGGGCCGCAATCCCAAATTTTGAGTTCCCAGTGTCCGTTAAATACCGTAATTTGGAGTTGAATAGGAGTTTCTACGGGCAGATTTTTGTGAGCGTGGCGAACTGCATTAGTGAAACCTTCAGCTAAAGCTAACTGAAATTGGAACCAAGCCTCAGTGGGGATCGATACATCTTGCAACTGCTCGAACCAATCCAAAACTCTAGTTAAAGCATTCACATCTGTGTTGACTTGCAGGTTGATGTTTTTAACAGAACTTTCATTCAGTTCTGCTTCCTGCTCTATGTCATCTTGCCAATCCCACTTCTTTTTTAACAAATTCATGAACCCATCTAAAGGGCTAGCCTTTTTTATATTTTGCGATCGCGATCGACTTTCTACTTCGTAACTTTTGCTCAGCGACAAACAATTTCGACCGTCGAAAGTCCGGGTGTAACTCAGCTCGTCTGCAATCTGCCACATGAGTTTGATCCCTCTGCCGCCTTCTGCCAGTTGATCTATGCTGTTCGACATTGATTTTCCTCGTCTGAAAGTATTAGTTGTGTCCAATTTTCACACCCGCCGACACACCTTGTCGTTTTTTATACTTGCTTGTTCGGTATAATTTCGGCGATCACAACAAAATGCTATCTTTTTTACAGAAGGCATCGCATCAGCAATATGTCTTAAGAGTCTAAGCCAATTGGCTTATTTACCGATCGCCTGTACGGAGATCGATCGCAATAGCATCAAAATCCGCCTGCATCCACCAGAAATTACCGAACCACTGCCGGAGCCAGCCATTTACCCCAGCCGTCGCAAACTAGAAAATACAAGGCATTGAATCACTGCGAACTGCGGCTCGCCGGTAGCCTGCAAAGCTGATTTGAGGTAATCGCTCTCATCCTAAAGGAGTAAGTAATATCCGCAAAGGCGATCGCCGGCGAACCTCACACCGCCGTGCCCCGTCATTCGATTTTGGATTTTAGATTTTAGATTTTGGAGGCGACCCCACGGATAAATTCGGGGCCTTGAGGATTTTAGATTTTAGATTTTGGATTGATTCCACGGATAAATCACGTGGCGGGTACCATCAAAAAATTCTTGGTCAATGGACTAGACTAGGACTGCTGCAAACAACGCCGTTTCTGCTAAAAATATGGGGTTTGACAGCGAAAAATCTACCAATAAACCCTGTTTTTAGCCCCGCGCGCGTTATTCCAGCAGAAAACTAGGCGATCGAAGGCAGTTAGAGGAATTACCCCGACTAAGCTTTGCTTGCATCTGCACAGTCTGTTATGTTCGAGGTGGAGAATGGAGAAAAGAAACAGGGGAAAATCGGAGAATATCGGAGAATTTGACTAATTTTGATAGGGAATTGAAATATACAATTTAAACGCGCAACACCTGATGACAAAAATTAAACTGACAATTCTGGCAGCAGTGATTCTGTTACTCCCATTTGGCGCAGCAGTTCCCTTACAAGCTCAAAATCTGCCTCTAATCAAGCGGCTGCTAGCAACAAGAGGATGTCCCGGATGCGACTTATTTGGGGCTTCGTTGAGCCGTGCAGATTTGTTTGGCGCTTCCTTGAGCCGCGCCACTCTCAGCAGGGCCGACTTAGTGGATGCGGATTTGACTGCGGCGGATTTAATGGAAGCTAATTTAAACAACGCCAACATGAAAAACGCCTTTTTGGCCGACGCCGACCTCAGCAAAGCCGACATGAGCAGGGCTGACATCAGGGGAGCAAACTTAGAAAATGCTAACCTCAGCGAGAGTTCTCTGATCGACGCATCTCTCCAGTTGGCCAACTTAAAATGCAGTAATTTGAGCGCAGCTAAACTAAGTCGCACCGATCTGAGAAATGCCGATTTTAGTGGTGCAAATCTCAGCGGTGCAGACATCAAAGAAGCTGATTTAAGCGGTGCAAATCTCAGCGGTGCAGACCTCAGAGGGGCCGACTTGAGCGATGCGAGATTGAACAAAGCTAATCTTACAGATGCCAATTTCTGCGGCGCCCGGATGCCGAACCGCAAAATATCTCGGCGAGGTTGTGATGTTAACAAACAACAACCGGTTAGCTCGAACAATTACTGCAATTACTGCCGTGCCGTCAATGACTGGTGGTTAGATATTTTAAGGTTGAATTAAGTCTTAAGCTGTTGTGGGTTTGAATTGCATATGGGCGATCGCACTCGCGAAGCCAGAAACCGGGTTTCTTCCGAGAGTTCTCGTTACCAAACCCAAAACTCATAGAAACCCGGTTTCTCACCCCCCATGCGTCACTAATTACTACAAACTAAACTCAAAAACCCGGTTTCTTGCGATATATAGCGGTTCGATCGCGTGGTGAGGTATGCCCCATGCCCACGGAGCCCACGGAGCCCCATCCCCCATGCCCAGTCATACCTCATCTTTCTGAGACTCGGCTACAATAACTTTTACCTACTTGGAACTATCCAAAAATTGCCTGACTCTTTGCAGATATTCTGCACCGCCGATTTGTGCCGCATTATTGTGTCCTCCATTGGGAACCATGTAAAGCTGTTTGGGCTCGGGTGCTGCATCAAACAGTTTTTTGCTCATTTCGGCTGGAACCACACTGTCAGCAGTCCCGTGAATAAATAGCACCGGCATTTGCAGGCGATCGACTTTTGACAGAGAATCAAACCGCTGCGTCAGCAACAAATCTATCGGAAACATCAAAAACTGCGGTTGTTGGAAATTCACCATCGCCCGTATCGAAGTAAAAGAACCCTCCACAATTAACCCAGCCGCCTCCGGGTGGCGCACTGCCAGATCGATCGCAATTGCCCCTCCCAAAGAATGACCGTAAATATAAATTTGATTCGGATTAATCCCGCGCTGTTTCACCAAATAATCCCAAGCCTGTTGAGCATCCTCATACACCCGAGATTCGCTCGGAAAATCGCCTTGACTTTTGCCGTAACCGCGATAATCGATCAGAAATACCGACACACCTAACCGATGAAATCGATTAGCGTGTTCCACATTTGCTCCCACATTTGAACCATTACCGTGCAAGTACAAAACTACCCGCCCTAACCCCTCTTTGTTAAGTCCAGGAACCGGAACCCCCCCTAACCCCCCCTTGTTAAGGGGGGGGACAGGAACAGCCCCTCTTGCTCCCCCCCTTAACAAGGGGGGGCTGGGGGGGGTTTCCGATAGAGGAACCGTCTCGGCCCCTCTTGCTCCCCCCCTTAACAAGGGGGGGCTGGGGGGGGTTTCCGATAGAGGAACCGTCTCGGCCTTTCTTGCTCCCCCCCTTAACAAGGGGGGGCTGGGGGGGGTTTCCGATAGAGGAACCGTCTCGGCTTCTCTTACTTCCCCCCGAAACTTGCCGGGGTTTTCCGAGGCCGGAATCCACCACCCGTGGACTGTTTCCACCGCCCCTGTTTTAGCTGGAATTGGCAGCCAAACATCTTGATATTTCAACTGAAAATCGTCGGGAGTAGTTTCGATCGCCCGCGCCGGAAAAAAGATAAACTTACCTTGCGCCGCCAATAGAAATACACAAGCAGCAGAATAAGCGATCGCCAAAACTATCCCAAAAGTTATGAGGGGTTTAGACAAAAGAAATACCAGTAACTTGTTCATAGAAAATAGGGCACGCGGGGAATTAGAGATCGGTCAAAAACTAATAACAAATGATTAATTCAGATGATTAGCTTTCGATCGATTACTAACTTCCGCAGCAGCGTTCCGCCTAATTTCAAAAATTAATCCAATTCTGGATGACGCAAGTGCCAATTGGTGGATTGTTCGTAAGCATGAGCGACTTGAAACAGCCGAGATTCTTGCAAAACATTACCAATCAGTTGTATGCCCACCGGCAGTCCTTTATCATCAAATCCGCAGGGCAAACTCAAAGCTGGCAAACCAGCAAGATTCACCGGAATAGTCATCAAATCTGATAAATACATACTCAGGGGGTCGTTGAATTTTTCGCCGGCCTTAAAAGCCGTAGTCGGAGCAGTGGGACAGACCAAAACATCAACTTGAGAAAAAGCTTTTTCAAAGTCTTCTTTAATCAAAGTCCTAACTTTTTGAGCTTTGAGATAATAGGCGTCGTAATATCCAGCGGACAACACGTAAGTACCGATCGCAATTCGGCGTTTAACTTCCGCACCGAACCCTTGAGCCCGAGTTTTGGCATACATATCCAAAAGATTGTCGGGATCGGGCGATCGGAAACCGTACTTAACTCCATCATATCTCGCCAAATTCGCCGAAGCTTCCGAGGGAGCAATAATGTAGTAAGTGGGCAAACCGTAGCGGAACCGGGGACAAGAAACGACTTGAATTTCTGCGCCCAATTGTTGAAATTGCTCGATCGCCTTTGTAACAGCGTCTTTCACCGCCGCATCCAACCCTACACCAAAAGTTTCTTTAATTACACCAATTCTAATCTGACCCTTCGGTCGCAAACTGGGTCTCAAAGCTTGGGCGTAGTCAGGAATTGGGACATTGAGACTCGTGGAATCTCTACTGTCATAACCAGCGACAGCCCCCAACAAAATCGCCGTATCCTCAACATTCCGGCCAAAGGGCCCGATTTGATCGAGAGAAGAAGCGTAGGCCACCAAACCGTAACGAGAAACCAATCCATAGGTCGGTTTCAGCCCCACCAAACCGCAAAAAGCAGCAGGTTGACGGATCGAACCCCCAGTATCCGAACCCAAGCTAACGACGCATTCTCCGCCGGCTACCGCTGCTGCAGAACCGCCAGAAGAACCTCCGGGCACGCGCTCCAAGTCCCAAGGATTCGCGGTAACTTGATAGGCAGAAGTTTCCGTCGAGCTCCCCATGGCAAACTCGTCCATATTCGCCTTGCCCAGAATGATGGCGCCGGCTGCTTTGAGTTTGGAGACGACGGTTGCATCGTAGGGAGGCACAAAATTCTCCAAAATCCGAGATCCACAGGTTGTGGGAATGCCTAGAGTGCACATATTGTCTTTAACGGCGATCGGGATGCCGGCCAACAACCCAATTGTTTCGCCTGCTGCAATTTGGGCATCCACTTTGTGGGCCTCGGCCAATGCGCTGTCTGCTGTCACGCACAGAAAGCTTTTCAATTTCGGCTCTAGCTGGGTAATTCGGTCTAATGCTTCTTGAGTAATTTCCACAGCAGAGCGTTCTTTATTGACCAGTTGTCGGTGCAACTCGCGGATGGATGCCATGCTCGTACCTTTATCATTTCTACTTTCAGCCACTTAGCCAATATAGCTGGCAATTGCACGCACTTACAGCCCTTCTTCAACTGCGTCTCTATGCTTGCATCTGCGGTAAAAAAAGCTACGTATTTGCCGCGACGGGTAGTGCCCTGAAGGAAAGGATCGGAGTAAGCTATAATTAGAGAAGTGTTTCCCATAGCGTGATATGACATTAGAAATTAGTTGCCCTAATTGTTGC
>RDYN01000035.1 GCA_004293365.1 Oscillatoriales cyanobacterium
AAATTCCTCGTAATAAAAACGGTTCGTAGTGAGGACTTTAGTCCGCATAAATCCTAAATTCCTCGTAATAAAAACGGTTCGTAGTGAGGACTTTAGTCCTCATAAATAAAGGACTAAAGTCCTCACTACGAACCAATATGATTGTGGTTCTTATCTTCGGACACTATCTGACGAATTCATCCAGACTTTGGATGGCAATTTTAAAGTTCTGTATCTATATCTACCCCCATTTCTCGAAGCCGCTGCGCCAATCTTTCGGCACGCTGCCTTTCGGAATTAACTTGCTGTTCTAGTTGCACATTTTGCTGTTCTAGTTGCAAATTTTCCTGTCCTAGTTGCTGTAGCCGTGCTTGTTCTTCTCGAATTAAATCTTCTACTAGGGGCGGAGCTAGCACTTGATTCACCGACAAAATAAATTCAGCGAACTGCACAGACTGAACTCGCTCTCCCGGCAAAAATTCTTGATGAGAATAACTGGTTTCATTTTCAGGACGGCTGCATACTCGTATTTTCGGTCTAGTGGGGTCTACAATCCAATATTCAGGGATATCAATTAAGTCATATTCTGCCCGTTTGCGGATGTAGTCGTCCCGCCAATTTTGACTCGTAACTTCGATAACTAACAGCGGTTTTTCTTCAAAGTCCAGCACGGCAGAACCTGGTTGCGCGCAGACTTGTTCCCACAGACGCTGAGTGCAAATCACCACATCAGGAATGCGAGAAGAGTTTTCCTCAGTTCGGACAGCGGTAGTCACAATTGCAACAAGAGCTAGGTTGTGTGCTGCAAAGAAGCGCCGGAACTGGTAAACCAAGAATTCACAAATTTTGATATGTATGGCTGTAGGTGTTGGCATTTCGATTAGATTGCCCCGATATAATTCATAACAAACACCTGACTCTCCCTGATAGTTCAGATATTCTTCAAAGGTGAGTTTTTGGGTAGAAGTTATAACCATGTCAGTTATCTCCCTTTTTCGGTGAGCTTACTGTCTATTTTACACTTTTATTTGGTGATACCAAATCCGGGTTTGTGACCCCCGATAAGACGGGCGCGCTTGAAACCGCTGCTATACAAACAAAACCCACTCGCCTGCGGGTTTAAGAATAAAGGGGGTATTATACCCGGATTTGGTATGAATCTGCCCCTGAAAGCTGAAAACTGTTTCACCAAAAAAATAGGGCGAGCCTAAGCCCGCCCTACAATTCAAATTAAATCAGGCTACACATTAATAAGTTTCAACGTGCCAGCGGTGTTCTTTCTTCAACTGTTTCTGATAGCCAGACCAGTCAATGCCGTGCTTGCTAGATGCAGCAGACATTCCTTCGTCGATGCCGCCTTCCATGCCCTTCAAACCGCAGATGTAAGTGTGAGTTTTCGGCTTTTGAACCAATTCCCACAGTTGGTCTGCGTTCTCTTGAATCCGGTTTTGAATGTACATCTTGCCGCCGTCAGCAGTCTTTTGCTCGCGGCTGATCGCATAAGTCAAGCGGAAATTATCGGGGAATTCGCGCTGCAATTGCTCCAACTCTTCTTTATAAAGAATGTTGGGAGTGTAAGCAACTCCAAAGAACAGCCAAGCTAAACCTTTGAATTTGTATTCGGGATTATTTTCCTTGAACATCCGCCACAAATAAGCGCGGAAAGGAGCAATACCCGTACCGGTAGCCATCATAATCACGGTGGCATCTTCGTCTTCGGGCAACAACATTTCCTTGCCTACGGGGCCGGTGATTTTGACATCAGCCCCCGGTTCCAAACCGGTGAGAAAAGTCGAACACACACCGAACACTTTTTCGCCTGTTTCCGGGTGTTTGTACTCCAGCCGGCGGACGCACAAGGAGACCGTTTTGTCATCTACATCGTCGCCGTGACGGGTGGAGGCGATCGAGTAAAGCCGAATTTTGTGAGGTTTGCCGTTTTTATCTGTCCCATCGGGAATAATCCCGATACTTTGACCTTCGAGATAGTGCAAATTGCCACCGGAAATGTCAAATTTGACGTGGCGGACTGTGCCGTCGCCGCCTTCTCTGACCAATTCTTCTGTAGAAATACACTTGCCAATATAGGGATTGGCGGGCTTGTAAAGGTTAACAGGAACCTGAACTTTTTCCTTGGCTTGAGTCATGGGCTTAGTTTTTTCTCCAGATTTCTGACTCTGTAGCCCTGCTTCTGGTGCGACTTTGCCATTAGTAGTTTCGGGAGCGCCGTTTGAGGGGCGGATGCTGACGATTTTGCCACCCATGCGAGCAATTCTGCGCATTTCCTGATTCATGCGATCGTAGGGCACGGAGATAAACACGCTGCCGCTACGGCGAATCGGGTGACTTGTTTCGTCAGTTGCTGTGCTCTGACGCATACCCTCCACTTCGTAAACAAAGATGCGGCTGCCTGATTCTGAGTTGGCCGCTACACCAGATATGCTTGGGCTGTACATTTGTTGCTTGTCCTTCACGATACAGAGTTATAAAGAAAGAGAATGTGACGTTAGACTCAATTTACTTTTTTCTTAAGGCCACCTGGACTAATTTGCCCGCGCGAATCTTTGGGCCTCGCCGCGCAGGCGGGAGTGTCAAGTTGAGATCGCTCTGCCTCTAATTCCCGATTGGCCGATCGCCGCCCTTGGTCTCGCCCGGCTACATTCAGGTATTGACCTATAGCTATTGTTGTCTGCGTACTGCCAATATTTTACCCGATCGGGGGATCTGCCCCGATAACTCGTTCTGATTTGGGGAGATGTCCGATGGGGAGATCGGGGGAGAGGGGGGAGAGGGGGAGATAAGGGGAGAGGGTGTGATGGGAATACGGCTCAAGAAATATAGAATTTAAATGCTGTCTTGCTGAAAGTAAGATTTAGCTATCTGGATGTTGAGCTTGTAGGGGGCGGACGCATTCTGGTAAGATTAACCACTAAAGTTAGTATTAATTTCTTGCCTTGAAGATTGCTTGGGTCTTCCCGGGCAGGCAGTCAAGTGACTGCTGTATGCTGGTGAGCGCTCGATCGTCTCGGGGTAGCAAACCCGCAGAAAGCCTGCTTGTAGCTACCTGCGGGCTGAAATTTTGTGGAATCTAGACTTCAGTTACTTAGTAAACAGTGATTTTGTTAGAGGGAAACTATGACCAGTAAGCCGGATCGCGTGGTTTTAATTGGCGTAGCCGGAGACTCCGGTTGCGGAAAATCTACTTTTTTGCGCCGATTGACAGATTTGTTCGGGGAAGATTTCGTGACTGTAATCTGCCTTGACGACTATCATTGTCTCGATCGCAAGCAGCGCAAGGAAACAGGGATTACCGCCCTTGACCCGAGAGCGAACAATTTTGACCTGATGGCCGAGCAAATGAAAGCGCTCAAAGAAGGTCGGGGAATAGACAAGCCGATTTACAACCACGAAACCGGTCTGCTCGATCCTCCTGAACGGGTAGAGCCGAATCACGTGATTGTGATTGAGGGGCTGCACCCCCTTTACGACGAGCGAGTGAGAAATCTCCTCGACTTCAGCGTCTACCTCGACATCAGCGACGAAGTAAAAATTGCTTGGAAAATCCAGCGCGACATGGCGGAACGGGGCCACCGTTACGAAGACGTGCTGTTTGCGATCAATGCTCGCAAACCGGATTTCACAGCCTACATCGACCCACAAAAGCAATATGCTGACGTGGTAATTCAAGTATTGCCGACCAACTTGATCAAAGATGACAAAGAACGGAAAGTTCTGCGCGTCCAAATGATCCAGCGCGAAGGTATCGCCAACTTTGAACCTGCGTATTTGTTTGACGAAGGTTCGACAATTAACTGGATTCCTTGTGGCCGCAAGCTGACTTGTTCCTATCCAGGAATTAAGATGTACTACGGCCCAGATGCTTTCTACGGTCACGAAGTCTCGATTTTGGAAGTAGACGGTCAGTTCGAGAATCTCGAAGAAGTGATTTACATCGAAAGCCACTTGAGCAAGACTTCTGCGAAATATGAAGGCGAGTTGACTCACCTGTTGCTCCAGCACCGCGAATATCCCGGTTCCAACAATGGAACAGGTTTGTTCCAAGTATTGGTGGGATTGAAGATGCGGGCGACTTACGAGAAGTTGACTGCAAAAGAATCAAAAGTTGCTGTTAGTGTTTAGAACTCTGGCATGAAAGATTTGAGAGGCGCGATCGCGCCTCTTTTTTTGTTGGTGAAATGAACGGCAGAGGGTGATTCAGTTGACAGTTGACAGTTGACAGTTGACAGTTGAGGGCGACCTCTACCTAGAAGAAAGAGGATTGGAGTCAATACAGTTCACTTAAGACCGATCCCCCCTAACCCCCCTTAAAAAGCAGGGTGGATTAATTGTTGGGAGAGAGGTACGTAGTTGGGCTTGAGCCTCCTTTCTCTATATGTCTAATACCATTTTTCTTTCATATCCGATAGAGATAAAGGACGACAAGACGTTGTAATTATCTGCTTTCCCTAGTTTCCAAAAGTCTGTCATAACTTTAAAAAAATGGTATAAAGGAGGCTCAATCCCAACTACGTACCTTATCCGTAAAAAATCTTTAACCCAAGCCTATTGAGTTAGGGTAGAGTATTTGGCAATAGAGAGTTTAAAAATGTTTTTCCGGCTTGATTGAGGGTAGTTCTACTTTTTTGAATTATGTAATTCGATGCAACCCTGTGTGAATATGGATTAAGAATGCCAAAAACTTTACTTCTGCACTACTACCTCCTCCAGCAATAGCTTGATTTGGTTGCCGATCGCCCCGACATTGGGTTCCTGTAAAATACTGAGATGGTCTCCCGGTACATCATAAATGGTCAGACCGTCCTTGAGATAAGGTTTCCAGCCTAGCTCCGGATCGAGGATGACACTTACGCCATCTTCAGAATCCAGTGCTCGAAACATGACTACTTTGCCAGCATAGGGTTTTGGGACGTAAGCTCGTTCTGCTTGCTCAATTATCTTCTCTGTCATCAAATAGTCCGTGGTGCAAGACATTGACTCTGTAGGTTCTTTCACCTTGTTGTATCGCCCGATCGCCTTGCGGGCCAGCATTGTCATGCGATCTGTAAGTGTCATTATTTTATCGACGACGCTACGGATGATGTAACCTACGCCCTGCTTGGCAATTTTTTGGGCATGGAAGCGCAGCCGCCGATCGAGGGGTAGGGGCTTGTAGGCAGAGGGTAACATCGAATCAAACATCACCAATAACGCTGTTTCCTGTCCTTTAGCTGCCAATTTTTGAGCTACTTCAAAAGCCACAATACCTCCAAATGACAAACCACCCAAATAATAGGGGCCTTCTGGTTGCACCTTCACGAGTTCATTGATGTAATAGTCTGCGATCGCCTCAACCTGATTGACTGGCCCGTTAACGCCATCTTTAACAAGAGCAATTAAGCCATATATCGGCCGATCTAGCCCTAAATATGGAATTAACGGATGATAAATAGACACTCCTTCAAACAGAAAGAGTGGTGGCTGAGAACCTTTCGGTTGAATATCAACTAAGGAAAGGCTTTGGTTGGGGATATTGCCTTGACGTAGAATGTCGGCTAATTGTTTGATGGTTGGGGCTTGGAAGATCATCGATAGTGACCAACTCTGCTGCAACTTTTCGTCAATTTTGTCAGCTAAGCGAGCTGCTAACAGGGATGTACCGCCTAAATCCATGAAATTATCCGTAGTGCCGATCGGCTTAATATTGAGTACCTGCTCCCAAATTTGGACAAGTTGAGCCTCTAGTCCATCAATAGGTAACACAACTTCACTGTTTTTAACCAGATCGGCAACCTGCGGTTCTGGAAACCCACGGCGATCGACCTTACCATTGGGGGTCATGGGGAAGCTCTCCATCACTACAACCGCTGCCGGAATCATGTATGCCGGTAGCTTGGTTTGTAGAAAACTACGCAATGCAGACACCTCCATTGGTTGTCCGTGCTTCGGAATGATATAGGCCACTAAGCGCTTTTCACCGGGTACGTCTTCCCGTGCCAAAACTATACCTTGCTGCACAGATGGGTGCTGTTCCAAATAGGTTTCAATTTCTAGTAACTCAATCCGAAAACCTCGAATTTTTACTTGAAAATCGATGCGACCAATAAACTCCAACGTTCCATTGGGTAAATAGCGGGCAGTATCCCCTGTTATGTAAAGTTTGGCTCCAGGTCGATCGCTAAATGGATTAGCAATAAACTTACTAGCAGTACGTTCTGCCAAGTTGAGATATCCCCTGGCAACCCCTGGGCCGCCAATATACAGTTCTCCAATATCGCCATCTGGCACAGGATTTAGGTTTTCATCCAGAATGTAAATTTGGCTGTTGGGAAGGGGACGACCGATGGGAATGTCTGCTTCACTACTGAGATCGTAGCCTTCAGCGATCGGGTCAAAAATGGTGGCCGTCACCGTAGTTTCAGTCGGCCCGTAGGTATTAAGCCAACGAGGATATTCCCCAACCAATTGTCGCCATTCACCATACAGAGCGCGAGAGGCTTTTTCTCCGCCTACAATCACCAATCTCACATCTGGCGACATGGGAACACCTAGCAATGAGAGTCCGCTGACGAGGCCGTGCCAAAAAGCAGTGGGCAAGTCCAGAATAGTAATGCGTTCTTGCTCAATAAATTCGAGGAATTGGCGAGTAGAGCTAATACAGTCTTCAGTTCGCAACACGATTGTTGCACCGCTTACCAAGGATGGAAAAACTTCCTCAATGATGATGTCAAAGCTCATGCTAGAGAATTGCAGTACCCGATCGCCAGCCCGAAGATTAAATTCCTGTACGATCGCCTTGCTGTGGTGAACCATGCCCCGGTGAGTAATCATTACACCCTTGGGATTTCCCGTCGAACCAGAGGTGTAAATAACGTAAGCCAAATGGTCGGGCGTTGTCAGCAGAGACAGATTTTCAGTGCTGTATGGCGCTATATCCTGCCAGTCTGTATCTGGACAAATCACGCGAGCATTGTGTTCTGGCAAAAATTCAACCAGATGCTGTTGAATCAAAATGAATCGCACGCTGGCGTCTCGTAACTTGTACGCTCGGCGCTCGTGGGGATAGGCTGGGTCGATCGGCACATAGGCCGCCCCAGCCTTCATCACCCCCAAAAAGCAAATCACCATTTCCATGCAGCGATTCATAGAGATAGCAACCAGTTCATCGGGTTGCACTCCTAGTGCTTGGAGGTAATGGGCTAGCTGGTTTGCGCGTTGGTTTAAGGCGTTATAGGTTAATTCTTGCCCTTGAAATGATAGGGCGATCGCATCAGGAGTCTGCTTAACCTGCGCTTCAAACCATTGATGGATGCTCACATAGTCAGATGCAGTTAGATCGCCTTGAAACTCCTGGACAGAGGAGACATCGTGACTGGATGCTGGAACACCAACACAGACATCGTGGGTAGTTTTTAGTAAATCAGTTTGCTTATTGGGTGAGTACCCATCACCACTCGTCAAAAAATCTTGAGAGTTCATCATATTTGTGATTTAAGTAGGGCGATCGAGGTTAATAGATGGCACCCTGTGGGCAATTCCTTGTCCCCCATTCATGCAGCTCACAGATCCTTGTGGATGGCTTGTGCAGTGTCGAAACTGTCGCAGTGCAGTAATACTGCGTCGAATCAATCTGTCACAGTTACCAGGTCGATCTGAATATGGCGGCGCGCATCAATGCGCTTTTGGGGAACGGGAGCTGTTTCTGGATAATTGCTTTTTCTCCTGTTTGAATTATACGACTTATTAATTAACTTGTTGTACATCAAGACTGTTTTGGGGAGCATCTAATTAGCGATCGGGGGCGATCGCACTAAAAAAGCAAAACAGAGATGCTCCCTTACTGCTTCAAGGGAGCTAAACTGCTTGGCCTGTAAAAGTTTCAGCTATTTACATTTTTTGTTGTATGCCTTAAAAATTTGTACGTTTTCTTAAGTTGTCACCAATAGGAGACGGTGTTTGGAAGTAGAGAGGCTAAGAATATTTTTCCGGCTTCATTGAGATCGTCATCTAGGGAAAAGCTGAGACTGCGAACGGCTCTTCTGGGTTTAGGGTAAATATTGTATTATTGGATACAATTACGAAATTTCTTGATTAGTGAAACCCTTGCTAGAAAAGGCTTACAACTCATATTGCGTCATTTTTTATGTCTAGTGGCTGTTTGAGGTGTTCCGGGTAGATAAGAATTGCATTTTTACAGTTTACTGCATTTGCGTAGGCAACTATTTGATGGCGGTCTCCACTGTCTACTCGATCGGGATTTTTGTATTTGGTATCGAGGACGTATTGGACTTTACCTGTTTCTCTGTCGCACAGAAGTAAGTCAATGCGATCGCAATAATTTTGGTCATGTGCGACCGTGTGTTTTTTCTTGACAAAAAAGCCTTTTGGTGTATTTGTCTTGAGCCATTCAGCGACAAATTGTTCGTATAAACTAGCCATGTTTATCAGAAAAGGTAGCATTTGGCGATCGCCCGTTTCGTGACTTGGCCCAGTATTCTCCAGAAAGAAGCGGCAGAGGGCGTGTAATATTTGATAATCTTGATTAAGACGGTGATAAGTGCGATCGATACAAGCTTCAGGTTTAAAAGATGTTAGGATAACAAATCCTTGGAGTGCGTGAAAGGCTTTTCGCACTCCAAAGTCATGTTTTTTATGCTGCAATTTTCGATCGCTCTAATTGTAGCATTTAAGCTGATATCTTGCACCCTTCTCAACTCTTAAGTGAAAATTGCTTCAGTCATGGCTCTGACTGTAGGAACGCCGACTAAAAATATCAGTATCGGGTGGCTCGTAGGGTTTATAGGATCGTATAGACTGAATTTGTGCCTTTAATTGTGTGGGAAAATTTAATGGCTTCTGCTCTTTAATTGACGAAGTATTAACAGCGTATTTTTCCCAAAATAGGGAGAGCTTATTAAGCGTACCTAGTGCCGATGTTTCATGGTGCTGAATAGCCGTAAGTTCTTTGCCTAATTCGTTAAGTACAATCTTTTCAGATTCCTTTTTAGCATCTTGCCACCGCTCGGTCGCCAAGAAGTATTTTAGTAACTTATAGTCGTGAAACACTTCAGGCTCTAGTGCATTGATATAAGGCCATAATAGCGCTTGGATTGCTGGTTCTTTCCGGCTTTTAAGTTGTGAAAATGCAGCTTCTTGTTCTGCTTTGGTTCCACTATTCAGTAATTGAATTACTTTGTATAAACTAGAGTTTTGAGGTTGCTTGATTTCTAAGTAGCTGTGGAATAATGCAATCGGATCGACTATGTTCAGATTAAGAAGTGTTGCTTTCCACAACAGGGTGTCATGATTTCCGACACTGGCAAAAAGTTGTCCGTTGGGACTGAAGGCTACGTTTCCAGCAGGAATCGAGAGATTAGCTATAAGCTTACCAGTTTCTGTATTCAACAGCTTGATAGTACCACCATAGTATCCAGCAGCTAGAAGTTGTCCGTTGGGGCTGAAGGCTAAGTACGTGCAAGATGAATCCGCAGACGCAGAGAAAGTAGCTGTGAGGGTACCCGTCTCTGTATTCCACAGTTGGATGATATTTGTGACCGTATTGGCGTTGGCGACGGTATTCCGTGTGTCCGTCGTAGCAAGGAGTTGCCTGCTGGGGCTAAATGCCAATAAATGCAACCCAGAGAGATCTGTGAGTGTAACGGTCTCCGCATCATCCCACGGTTTGATGGTAGACTCCTCTCTGCTAAGGTCAATAAGTTGTCCGTTGGGGCTGAAAGCAACGTGGGAAGAATGACCTGAATGCTCAGAGAGAGTATCTACGAGCATACCCGTCTCCAAATCCCACAGCTTGATAGTAGAGATGGACCAATCACTACTACCGTTTTGGCTCAGGGCAAGAAGTTGTCCGTTAGAGCTGAAAGCAACGTTGCGAAGCAGATCTGAATCCACAGAGAGAATATCTATGAGCTTACCCGTCTCCACATCCCACAGCTTGATGGTAGCAGACAGACACTTACGACCCGGATCGACGCTAGCAAGGAGTTTTCCGTTAGGGCTGAAGGCTAAGATGGAAGGAACAAACCAATGAGAGTTTCCATACCCAGGAAGAGTATCCTCACACAGAAGAGTAGCTGCGAGCATACCCGTCTCCACATTCCACAACTTGATGATGGGGTCATCATCCGAATTCCAATCGGTCTTACTGTTACTAGCAAGGAGTTGTCCGTTGGGGCTGAAGGCTAACTTGCCAATCCTATCTGAATCGTAAGGGATAGTAGCTGTAACTATACCCGTCTCCACATCCCACACCTTGATGGCTTTTTCATAAGGATTCCTCATCGAAACGGCACGAGCAAGGAGTTGTCCATTGGGGCTGAATACGACCAAGGAGCTATCAGCACGATCGTTCAGCTTCATGGTATGGATATGCTTGTGCGGGTAAGGCTCGTATATTTCTAGTGCCATTTTCAACTCTGGTTCTACATTTTCCTTTAGCAATTCCTGTAGCAACGAGTAGGCAACCAACCCGACTTCTGACACTTCATCTTTCAAACCATGCAGCAACAATTCCATGGCTGGTTCCCCATGTTTAACTGCTTCTTGCAGTCCAGCGATTCTGACTTGAAAATCTGGATTTGCACAACGATGTTTGACTCCTTCTATTCCTCCTAAAACTGCTGCACCGATGGGAGGTGGATTGTTGCCGCCAAGGACTGCATCGCCTGGTTTTGGTTGAGAAGATTCGTTTACCATTGCATCTGCCTCGCTGTGAAGTTTGTAATTTCGATATTTTGGGGCTGTTTTTCTGATGGTGAGTTTCGCGCTTCTTTTGGTGTTCTTGCTGTTGTTAAATTAACGCTACACCCGCAGTCCGGCAGGGGTTTAAACCCCTGCCTCATAGCTGAAGTCCTCTAAAAGAGGACTGAAGAACTTATTACATCAAATTTGGTTTGGAATTTCAGATCTAATTTGGCGGTTGAAACTCGTGCGGCGTGCAAAATCGAATGTATTTTGTTTGTGATTCGATTTTGTCTTGTCACATGAAGTCTGCCTTCAATGGCTTAAAGAATTCATGGAACCAAAAACCCAGATTTGGCATTAGTCCTCTTTCAGAGGACTTTCGCTACTCGCGGTGGGTTTAAACCCCTGGCGGTCTTTCGGGTTAAGCGATCTTGCCTGTCGCGCCTTTAGCACTTAGCACCGCAGATGCACTTGTAAAACTGATGCTCTAACAACAGGTGATTTTTTATCCGTGCTTCCCAAGCTAGCAGCAGACTTTTGTCGATCGCACCCTTCGTAAATAAACTTAATATCAAAGTCTGCTACAAAATTTCTCCGATCGACTGACAGCAACGCTATTATTAGCAGAAAAAAAGCAAGTGCGATCGCTTTTTTAAGACAGAAAGCGCGATCGCTAATCTGCCCGATCGCAACTGTTCTCGGAAAAATTAAACTTGTGCCAAACTTACCTAAACGTGCTATATTCAACTCCGTAAACCCTGAACAGCGCTTTCAGGTATGCCAAAATTATCAACGAGTCAACTAAATGCCCTTTACTTTCAAGAAATTAGCTTCGATCGCAATCTTCTTCGCAGCCGTAAAAATTTTAGTTGACTCTGGGCACTTCCAACAAGCTGCCAATAACATCACACACAGAAACCCAGCCAGCGCCACATCAGACACCGAAACTCTGCGACACAAATCCAGCAACACGCCCGCCGCAGAACCCCACAAATCACCAGATCAAAAGTTTGATGTAGTAGTATATGGCGATGAAGTGCCGGGGATATGTGCGGCTATATGGGCAAAAAAGACATTAGGTGAAAAGGGCAAAGTTGCGATCGTGCGATCGAACTACGCAACTGCTCTTTTGGGCGGCGTACTCACCCGCGGCGGCTTAGGTTACGTCGATTTAGATAAAATCCCCGACTGGTACCGCCAACCCTACGCCCAATGTTTCCGGGAATTCTTAGACAAAGCGAATGTACCCGAATCTTGCTTGGAACCAAAAACCGCTGACAAAGCTCTTAGAGAGATGCTTTCGGAAGCCGGAGTTAAACTTATTTCCCACTCAACTCTGACTCCTCACGTAGTCGATCAAAAGATAGAATATGCCGAAGTTAAAGAGAGCAATATCAAAATTCAAGCTAACTCTTTTATTGACGTAACTCAAGACGCGGAACTGGCAAGAAAAGCCGGATTATCTTATTATACAGGATATGAATCGCAAAACATCAAATCAAAAAATGAAACTTTAGCAGTATCTGTAGTGCCGACAATTACTGGGCTAACGATGGCAGACTTCGGCAAAATAGAAGATGACATTCTCTACAACACTCCTTTAGTAGACAAGATTAAAGCAAGCATTACCAAATATAAAGATCCGGCAAGTACAGAATTCTGGATGAGGAATTTTTTGAGTCCGATTTATCAGGCCTATCGAGACGGTTACAATATCAGAAGCGTAGCCCTAGGGGCGGCCTATCACGTAGATAGAAATTTGCCCTTTACTCAAGATAAAGGATTCTTCTTTGACAAAGCCAATGTGTGCGTTTATAAAGATAATTCGCTGTCGTGGAACGGGTTTTTGTTTAAATACCAAGTTGACGAATTGATGAAGATGGAAGCTAACGGCAGAAAACCGACTCCTGAGATGGTGAAAGAAATGTCACACCTCCAAGAATGGCTGCAAAAGAAGTCGGGTAAAGATGTGAGAGTGTTTATCCCGGAAGAGATTTATATCAGACAAACTTTGAATGTCCGCGATGTGGTGGCGCCGCTAAGTGGGAAAGAGATTATTAAAGGGGGCACAGATCCAGAAAAGTCGATCGGCAGTTTTTCCTACGATTTCGACTTGCGGGGCGGAGTCAAGGATTTGGAATCGAGAATTCCGCCGCTGCCGACCTATAATTTTGGGATAGAGAGCGCTTTGGCGAGTAAGGTGAGTAATTTGGCTATTGTAGGGCGATCGTCCGGCTATGTCGGGATGGCCGTATCAGTCGGGCGAATTGCGACGGTGAATATTTATCAAGGACAAGGCGTGGGCGTGGCGGCGGGTTTGGCTAGCAAGTTGGGAGTGCCGCTGAATACGATTACCTCGAGTAAAACAAGGGAAACTTTGGAGACTTTAACGGGGAAAACTACGTATTTGTCGGGGAGAGATACGAGTTATGGGGTGGATTATAAAGAGGTGAAATAGATCTAAGGAAGTAGTAGGGGACGAGCGAAATATTCGCTGGGAATAGGAAATTTTGTAAACTAATTAAGAGCGATCGCACTTTTTGTTATAAAGGGCGATCGCTTTTTCTTTGCTTGCTCAATTCAAACCCCTGAAACTTCTTTTTTCTGTAACCTTGCTTCTCTAAATTCACCAATGCGTTTTGCAGATTTCTCATCCACCGCTGTTATCATTATAAGTTCTCCAATCTAGCAATAATCCGTTCCATGCCTATTTTAGCTGGCAGCACATACAGGACTTATATCGTGTCCGGAAGATCGACCTTAATTAGTGCTTGCTGAATAATCGATCGCCAACCAAGAGCAGGAGCGATGGATATATTCAGCAAGACCTAATTAAAGAGCGATCGCCGCCACAGGTCAATCCCAAAAAGATTATCAGCCATTAAACAATGAGAATTTGCGGGTAAATGAAGTGAGAGTTTCTGTTTTGCCGAACATCACGATCGCCATATACGTCATATCATCCATCCTGGTGCTTTTGGTATTTGACATCTGTTCTTCGGCTGAAGATCCCAACATGCTGTGAGTGAAAGCATTATGGACAATACCTGCTTCATTGAGAGCTTGATGCAGTGTTTTGAGTTGGTTATTATTCTTTGCTTTCAGAATGATGTACGGATATTGACTAATGTGTGATGGATCGCTCCAGCTTTCCTGGAATTCGTACTTGAGAAACTGTAAATCCTCTGAACCACCAATTTTGGACACTAACCCTGCGGTCGCATGTCCCAAAGCGTTCATTAGTTGGGGGGAATTGATGTTCGGATTAACAACTGCAATAGTTTTGTAATCATTATCTTGATACAACATGATTGATTCTTCTTTTTTTGTGGATTGGGATAAGTCACCTAATCAACCAGCAGATAGATATTTCTGCTGACTGATTAAGAAGTTTATGAATCAGAATTACAATCAACTTTTGCTAGTCCTTGAAAGACATGTTCAATTGCCTGACCGATGCCCCAGAAATCGATATAATCCTTGCCTGCTTCAACTTCGCGTTGACGGGCATAGGTGCCATTTGCCCATTCTTTTTGGGTTTTGGGACTTTTATGGTGCCAATCATGTTCTGGCATTTCTCCAGATAAGACAGCGACACGTACTAGGAAGTGTCCCAGCATTTTGATGATCCAATAGCACCAAGCCCAAGGCGAAGAATCGGTAGGAGGAGTTACACCGCAAAATCGACCATGACTTTTGGTTGTCTTGTTATGAGTGCTTCCCCACTTGTGCTCCGATAGAAATTGCAAAAGCGATGCAATGTGATACAGAAAAGTTAGAGGAAAGATGATTGCTAGCACAAACTTGAAGAATGATTGGGTGAGGATGGCGCCAGCTATGAGAAATATGATGAATAGGATAGTAATTATCCGACGATAGATTGACTCGTTCATGAAGTTGGCTTTAAAACGAGCTTCTAGAAATAACCAATGGAATCGAGGCGAAATTGCTGTTCGCCATAGGTGTTTCCAGTATGGGCGGGTATCGATGGTAGGCGATGGATTAAGGATGAGTTTCATTTTCGACAGTCCTCCTAAAAGATAGAAGATACACGTAACCTTCACAACTACAGGATTTTCGGGAATACCTACCTTTTCTGATAGACATTCCTTCGATTGAATTAGGACTCTGAACCAGGACGAAAACCTAACAAGTAGAGGAACTGGGCATCAGGGTCATGTTCAAAACTGGCAAACTTCTTTACATGGTGGTGAAGTTTGATATGATCGTGGTAATAGCCTGCAAAATCTTGAACGATCAGCATCGTTGATAAAACTTCTGCAAGCCATTTATCACGATAGTCCCCAAAAAATTCGTAGTGTACGCAACGATGGCAGATCGTTGCCTGAATTTTACGAGCACCACCCACTGTATATGCCCAAGAAAAAATCAGCAAAGGAAAGAAAAATGGAGAAGATTGCAGAATGATGAAACTGGCTGTAATTCCGCTGAACAGTGACAAAAGTGCGGCGATCAATTGGTAAATGCGACCGACTTTCAAGAGGGGCTGTTGTCCCCAGTAGGGTTTACCCGTTAGCCAAGTGATGAATTCCTGAATCAGCACATACATGACGGGAGGCAGGTTTCCCCCAATTTTGGCAAGTTGTTCTCGAATGCCACCTTCATTATCAATAGCTACGCCTACACCATCTTCACTGTCTTGGGCTGAAGTTTCGGTTGTGGATTGGACAACTTCAACAGGGGCAGAGACAAAAAGTAACACGGACATGGTTTTCTCCTTTGTTTAATCGATTAGGGGCAGTACATCAGACAAAACAAACAGTAAAATCGTGGATCTTTACAGGAGGATCGCGAATCGATTGAGGCATTTTTACTTGTGTAAATTTCATAGAAATGAGCCTATAAACATCAAAAGGCTGACATTTTTGGTGACAGAGTTAGTCACCGAAAACGTCAGCCTTGTATGCCAACAGATATTGAATGTGCCAACCAGAACCTTTTTAGAGAATTGCTCTAAATCAAGTTGCTAGTCAGATCGCTTGTGCTAGGTAGAATGGCCCGCCAGCGCTACCTTAATACGGCGTGAGAAAATACATTCGACGTTGAAATGGATCGCGCCAGTCTTGGACTCCACTTTCCTCCAAGGGGTGATGATGACCTTGCCAAAGCCTTCTGCATCGATGATGGTCTGCAATGCGTGGATGATGCACTGTTTGACTTCGACCATTGCTGAGTGATGGGGAATACGACATTGAGCAAGAGCCTTGGGGCAGAGTTCCAATTTATTATCGTTCCAGGTCATTTGGACTTGCGCTTTTCCCTTGCAGGGATGAACGTGAATCGTGGCTGACCGTATATCTCCTTCTTCCCACCTGCTTAGGCGGTCAAGAATGAGTTGTAGGAACTGACATGGCGTTATCTCCATAGGGCACAACCTCACTTTTTGCGTAGGCGGGGAACGCTTCTCGTATACCTATCTTAGCACTGCCATCCAGAGTTGTCAAGACTTATTGTAAAATATTTTTGCAATCTAAGATAGTTATAACCATCTTTCAATGACATGAACAGAGCGTCAATCCCATAGATACTACTACAGGACTTACGCACTAACAACGTAATGATGTCATTCTGAGGCTTAGCGAAGAATCTCAAACCCTTGCAGCAACGTTACAGTGCGTAAGTCCTGCACTAATGATGCATATTATGATGACCCAGTTTTCCTACCAGGCTCTAGTCTAAGTCATAAGTCTTTTGCCTTGTGTTGCTTTCACGCACTTGTCGGGTGAGTTAATCGAGCGAGGTTGGTTTTCCAAGCCTTTTGTCAATAGACTCTCCAATAATTCTTGTGGGGCAGACAGGATACCTGCCTTTGACTGGCTTTTCTGGAGAGGTCTAATTATTATGCCAAATAAGACTATCGTTTCACGCTTTCCGGATTTTGCAAAATGAGTATGTTTAATTATCTTAGGTACGGCATCCACTCATGACGATCGAGCATATGTCTGTTAGGATTGGGGCAGATGGCAAATGAATCTGTCTTATCAAGATCGTCAAAACTTACAGTTGCTACGCTCAAAGGCTAGCTATATGGTGTAAACTCTTGTGGGCTTAGCACACAGCTAGCCGCAACGACCCAAGCTTGACCTCTGAAGTGCAAGCAGGACAACTAGCACCTCGCAGCAAGTCAGCTTTATTGCGAGTGTATTGGTTTCAGAAAAAAAAGGAGGGTAAATAATCTCAATGGCACGCCCAAAACGCACTCGTTCTGAAGATACCGCGTCCCAGTCGAAATTTGTTCAGGTTGTGGAAGGCTATCTTACCAAAGCAAACTGGACAAAGCAGCAATTTATGGCTGAAATCCAGGTTGGAGAAGCTCAGTTCTATCGGTGGGCGAGGGGCGAAAACGTTCCGTCAAAAGCAATTGTTAATCGTATTGCAGTATTTTTAGGTCGTCGCTTAGATGAAGTCTATCAGAATCTTCCTCATAATCCCTTTCCAGTTTCTGATACGATTGATGGCTTGTTGAATGAACTGCTTGAAGCGGCAGGCTACAGCGCCAGTATTCGGGGAAAGGGAGTTGATTCTAGCTGGCAAGAAATAGCTCATAATCGCTCATGGAAACTTGGGTACACTCTTGTTTATCCAAATTGGGCAGAGCCTCCGGAAAGGTATGGAGAAAAGCCTATTGGTATTGCCATTGACTGCGCTGAAAGAGTAGGTGATTTGCTTGGGATAGACACAGAATGGCAATACTTAACTTGGCAAGAAATGCCTCTTGCAATTGCTGAACGTAAAGTTCATGGGATTGCCCCTTTCATGCTGGCTGCACCAGGCAGATTTTTTGATTACCGCTTATCTGATCCGTGGTATTCAGGGGGAAAACTTAAACTGACCGCAGTTACTCTACCAATAGAAATTGATGCAGACTTTCTAGAAGATTTACCACATAAACGTGTTCGGTTGGTTTACATAGAAAATGAGATCGGAGATTGGGTAGTCAGTATGCTCGGTAATTCTTACGAGCGAGAGGCATTTGCAGACAAAGCAAAAGCTTTTAGTTATATGAAAGCCTTTGAGTCCAAGGAAAGTGATGTGATTCCTATTCTATGCTCTGACCACGTTCTTTGTAAAAGTGTAGCTGATGAGAATAACTGGCAAGTTCTCAACATAAGATGTGTGAAGGATTTGGAATTGTATCCAGCATTTGCTTTTCACCCAAATGAAGAACAATTAACCGCCTCTGTTAATGCTGTTTTGAAGTTGGTTAATCAAGTTTCATAAATCATCAGTGCAAGGAGCTAGTCAAATTGTGAAAATTTCATTTAGTCTGTTAGCAGAACAAATAATTAATGACGAAGAACGAATTCTCAAAGAATTGGCGGTGGAAAAATCTCTGTGTGATATTACAAGTAATATTGAGGGCTTAAAGCAATTTGCTGAAGCTTTTCACTTTATCCGCTATGACTTCTGCCACCTCAACTTTATTGTGGGTGAGCGGTGCTGCACCAATGAATTTTTGTGGGAGGGAATAGCGAAAAATCTGTACGAAGAATTGGGCGGAAAAAGTGGGCAGAGCCACAACCAGTTGTACCGAGATTTTTTAGCTTCCGTTGGCGCTCGGGAAGAAGATTCTCTAAAGGAACCTGCATTTGCCTCCCTGTTTAATCGGGCGCTGCAAACCTACTGTCGGCAAGCGCCCGTTGCAGAAGCCCTGTTTACTATCGCAATCTATGAAGCTTTTGACATCCCCGACTACCAACTACTACTACGGGTTGTGAAACAAGCAGATGTCTCACAGCAAGGGCTACGTTTCTTTCAGCTTCATGCTGTCGCCAACCACTTTGAAATGTTTGAAGATGTTGTAGCTTGGCTTAGAAAACAAGAAGGTGGAGAAAGTGCCTTCAATCGGGCAAAAGAATTTGTTTTTCAGACACAAACCGAAATGTGGCGTGGATTAATAGCGCACTTACAAGAACAAACAACCGATTGCTGTGTTTAAAACTTTTGATTTTTTTTGGAGGAACGCAATGGGCATTAAAACACTTAGAAATCGCTGGTTTACGATCGCCATTTCACTAGCAATAGTCTTCTTGGTCAGCTTGGCTTCATGCACAAAAAATTCTGCACAACAAACCAGTCCAAATACCACCAGCACGTCAACCTTGGGGCAAATCGCAGCCAGTAGCAAAATCAAAGTCGCCTATCTCGTCTTTCCGCCAACCATCACCAAAAACCAAACCACTGGAGAATTGGGCGGGCATTTAGTGGATACCATCAAAGAAATTGCGCGGCTCAACAACTGGACTCCCGAATTCATCGAAACCGACTGGTCGGGCTTTGCTACCGGGCTGGACTCCCGTCGGTTTGATGTTTCGATCGTCCCCACCTTCGTCACCGTCCCCAGAGCCTTATCCGTCTACTTCACCAATCCCCTCTTCTACGCAGGCAACAGCGCCATCACTAAAGCCGACGAAACCCGCTTCACAACCCTGGAAAGCATCGACCAACCCGGAGTCACCGTTGCTGTCACCCAAGGCGAAGCAGGCGACGAATATGCCAAAGCCAACTTCAAGAAAGCCAAAATCACCCGCTTCTCTGGTGGCGACCAATCCCTTGCCTTCCAAGCTGTTGTGGCAGGTCGCGCCAATATTGCCCTCGGTGATGCCTACGTGACCTCCCAATTCGCCAAAGCCAACCCCCAAGTCAAAGACCTTTTTGCCAAAGCCCCCTACAATCTCACTCCTGTCTCCTGGGCAGTGCGTAAGGGCGACACTGAAATGTTGAACTTCCTCAACAGCAGCCTGGAATCCCTGGATTACCAAGGTCGCCTCCGGGAGTGGGAACAAAAAGCAGGCGCAAACTGGCTCCACATTAAAAAAGTCTGGGAATTTACTAAATCGTAATTCATCAATGAACTGGAACTTTTCCATCATCTGGAATAACCTTTTACCCCTATGCTTTGCCTTACTAACCACGATCGGGATTAGTCTTGGTAGTATTGCTCTTGGAACGATCGTCGGCGTGTTAGTCGGGGTGCTTTCCCTCACATCCTCCCGACTCATTTCTGGGTTCGCCAAATTCTTCATCGAACTTTTCCTCGCACTCCCCGCCTTAGTCCTACTCGTTTGGCTTTACTACAGTCTGCCTCTACTCATCCCCGGCTTTATCCTGGACGGGCAAAGCTGTGCCGTGTTGGGGCTAGGTTTGAGCCTCGCTGCCTTTGTTGCAGATATCATCCGGGGTGGGATTAACTCCATCCCGCCCGGAGAAATTGAGGTTGCCTATTGCACGGGAATGACTCGCTTAGAAACGATTCGCTATATCCTGATTCCCCAAGTTTTTCGCAAATCCTGGCTGCCCCTCATGGGACAGTACATCACTACCTACAAATTCTCCACCCTGGCATCGGTCATTGCCGTACCAGAAATCCTTCATACCGCCAATTCAATCATCGCTCAAACCTACCGCCCGATCGAGATTTATTCAACGGTTGCCGTGATGTTCATCGCTACCGTTGTTCCCCTCAACCTCCTACTAAGACGGGTACAGCAAGTCAAAGAACTGGGTGGTACGGAGACAATATAAGCAAGCTCTCAATCCTACAATGCAAAGTTCATTCCTAAGCATCGAAAATCTGGGCAAACGGTTTAATAATGCCAATATTCTAGAGAATGTCAGCTTCTCGCTAGAAAAAGGTGAGAGTATGCTGATTCAAGGCAAAAGTGGCTGCGGGAAAACTACCCTGTTGCGCTGCATTGCGTTGCTCGAAGCGATCGATCGAGGTCGAATTATCTTCAATGAAAGAGTCGTTTCCCAAGCAGGTCATCTCGATCGTGCGAACAGTCGGCTAGAAATTGGCATGGTTTTTCAACAACTATACCTCTGGTCGCACATGACTGTTCTAGAAAACGTAGCACTACCCCTTTGGTTGCGTAACGGTAAACGTAAAAAGCTAGCAGATGAGGTTGCCAAGCATCAGCTAGCCCAGCTTGGGATTGAAGATAAAGCGAATGAGTACCCCAATCAACTATCAGGAGGACAACGGCAACGGGCAGCATTTGCCCGTGCGCTGGTACACTCTCCTCAACTCCTGCTACTCGATGAAATTACAGCAAATTTAGATCCTGAAACAGCTTATAAAGTTGTAGGCATTGTTGAAAAAATTATTGAAGCAGGTACATCTGTCATTTGGGTGACGCATTCCGAGCTACCTTCTGCGATCTGGTCTTATGTTCTGCGTTTTGGCGATCGCACCTGGCTCAAAGAGAAATATAATTAGGGATTAGTTGGAGAAAGCGAATTGAGTCAAAGCATAATGACAGAAATTTTTGAGAGAGAGCCAGAAATTAAAGACTACATTATTCAAGCATCTTTGAACTCGGAAAATATGTGAGTGTCGCTATTTCGGACTCTCAACTTGAAGACTGCATAACCCACTCCAGCAATTCGATCTCCTGGCAGTTCTCCCCCTATGAGTTGTTCGATAATGGGTTGAATATCATTGCGAATGCTGCGGTATTTTTTTGCAAGAGTGCGTAAATTGCGATTGAAGGTTGGCGAAACTATAACTTGAATTAAGGGCAAGTCAGTCATTCTCAATTCCTTCCCACATTTGAGCAACCGGAATGGTTTGCCCACTCATGGCTTCGTGCCAAGCTTGCCGAAAATCTTGTAGAAGCGCTGCTTTAGATTCGCCCTCCCCGTCAATTTCTGAGGGTTCTGAAATACTAAAAGAATTAGCAGCAGGCATCTCTTGGATTTCTGCTGAGAAAACCTCTGGCAGATTATTTTGCGAAATGATTACCCCCTGATGTTGCTTTTGGCTTAGAAACTCTATAAAACTCGCAACCAATGCCAGATGTTCTGGAGAAAGTCGATCGATGGCTCGATCGATTTGATGTCGAAGTGCCACTACATTCATAATGCCATCAGACCTGTTAATTTTACCTTCATTTTAACGTAAACCCGCCCCGCCTTGAATATCGCTCTTCCCTCTGCTTTCTCTGGCACTGATGCAGTTCAAAACTCTTCTCCTCCCTTCTGTGGCACAATCATAAATAAGATCAAACCCTGAAGCCACCATGACCGCAAACCTACCGCCCCAATACGACCCCAAAGCCACCGAAACCAAGTGGCAAAAATACTGGGAAGACAACCAAACCTTCAAAGCCGATCCAGAAGCAGGCGGCGAACCCTACTGCGTCGTCATTCCGCCGCCCAACGTGACCGGCAGCCTCCACATGGGACACGCCTTTGAAGAAACCCTAATTGATGTCCTCGTCCGCTATCACCGCATGACTGGACGCAATACCCTGTGGTTGCCGGGAACGGATCATGCTAGTATCGCAGTTCAAACTATTCTCGAAAAACAACTCAAAGCACAAGGCAAAACTCGCCACGATTTAGGTAGAGAAAAATTCCTAGAACGGGCTTGGGAATGGAAAGCTGAGTCTGGCAATACTATTACTAATCAATTACGCAGTTTGGGCGTGTCTGTTGATTGGTCGCGGGAACGCTTTACGATGGATGAAGGCTTATCCGCTGCGGTTTTAGAAGCCTTTGTCCGCCTCTACGATGAGGGGCTGATTTATCGCGGCAATTACTTGGTGAATTGGTGTCCGGCGAGTCAGTCTGCTGTGTCGGATTTGGAGGTTGACCAGCAGGAAGTTGAGGGCCATTTGTGGCATTTCCGCTATCCTTTGACGGATGGTTCTGGTTATTTGGAGGTGGCGACGACTCGGCCGGAGACGATGCTGGGCGATACTGGCGTTGCGGTGAATCCAGAGGACGATCGCTACAAGCATCTTATCGGTAAAACTGTCACTTTGCCAATTGTCGATCGCGAAATTCCAATTTTTGCCGATGAATTAGTTGACGCGACTTTTGGAACAGGCTGTGTCAAGGTGACTCCCGCCCACGATCCGAATGACTTCGAGATGGGTAAGCGCCACAATTTGCCGTTTATCAACATCATGAACAAGGACGGCACTTTAAATGAAAATGCCGGAGAGTTCCAAGGACAAGACCGATTTGTTGCCCGAAAGAATGTCGTAAAACGTTTAGAAATAGACGGCGTCTTAGTTAAAATTGAAGATTACAAACATACAGTTCCCTACAGCGAACGCGGCAAAGTTCCCGTCGAACCGTTGCTATCTACGCAATGGTTTGTGAAGATAGAACCGCTTTCTGGGCGCGCTTTGGAAGCCTTAGATCAAAACAATTCACCTGTCTTTGTTCCTGAGAGATGGACAAAGGTTTATCGCGATTGGTTGGTGAAGCTGAAAGATTGGTGTATTTCCCGACAATTGTGGTGGGGACACCAAATCCCGGCTTGGTATGCTGTTAGCGAAACTCACGGCGAAATTACTGATACAACGCCGTTTGTGGTGGCGAAAACTGAAGCTGAAGCTAGGGAAAAAGCTACTGCTAAATTTGGTGAGGATGTCCAGCTAGCAAGAGATCCAGATGTATTGGATACTTGGTTTTCCTCGGGGTTGTGGCCTTTCTCAACTTTGGGCTGGCCGGACGAAACTAAGGATTTGGATTTTTACTATCCGACAACTACTTTGGTTACGGGTTTTGATATCATCTTTTTCTGGGTTGCGAGAATGACGATGATGGCAGGACATTTTACTGGAAAGATGCCTTTTGAGACTGTTTACATTCACGGTTTGGTGTTGGATGAAAATGGTCACAAAATGTCTAAGAGTAAAAATAACGGTATTGACCCGCTGCTGTTGATTGGCAAGTACGGGACTGATGCTTTGCGCTACACTTTGGTTAAGGAAGTGATTGGGGCCGGGCAGAATATTCGCATGGAGTACGATCGCAAAACTGATGAATCTAAATCAGTCGAGACTTCGCGGAATTTCACTAATAAGTTGTGGAATGCGGCCCGGTTTGTGATGATGAATCTGGAAGGACAAACTCCTCAGCAGTTGGGTAAACCTCTCACTCAGGTTCGTAGTGAGGACTTTAGTCCGCAGGGGGAGAGGACTGAAGTCCTTACTACAAACCAGGTTCGTAGTGAGGACTTTAGTCCGCAGGGGGAGAGGACTGAAGTCCTTACTACGAACCTTACTACAAACCTTAGCGATCGCTGGATTCTTTCTCGCTATTATCAAGTTGTACAACAAAGTCGCACTTGTTTAGAAAATTACGGTTTGGGGGAAGCGGCGAAGGGACTTTACGAGTTTATTTGGGGCGATTTTTGCGACTGGTATATTGAGTTAGTCAAGTCTCGCTTACAACAAGATGCTGAACCCAATTCTAAGAAAGTTGCACAGCAAACTTTTGCTTTTGTGTTGGAAGGAATTCTGAAATTGCTGCATCCTTTTATGCCGCACATTACTGAGGAGATTTGGCACACTCTGACTCAAACGGGCGAGGATGAATGTCTGGCTTTGCAAGCTTATCCTGAACCAGAACCATCGCTGATAAATCCTGAATTAGAACAGCAGTTTGAGTTGTTGTTCGGGACAATTCGCACTATTCGCAATTTGCGGGCGGATTCGGATATCAAACCGAGTGTGAAGGTGACGGTGATTTTGCAAAGCGACAATGAAAAAGAACGCCAAATTCTCTTGGATGGAGGCGTTTACATTCAGGATTTGGCTAAAGTCGAAAATCTGACGGTGACAGCTAGTTTAGATGCAGAACCAACCCTTGATAAGGGGGGGTCAATTGCTGGGGTTGTCGGTACTGTCCAAGTCTTGATTCCTCTGGCTGGTGTGGTCGATTTGGTGGCTTTGCGCGGTAAGTTGGAGAAGAAGCTGGCTAAGGTGGAAGCTGAAATTAAGCATACGGCGGCGCGTTTGACTAATCAGAAGTTTGTGGATAAGGCTACTCCTGATGTGGTTCAGGGGGCGAGGGATGCTTTGGCTGAATCCGAAAAACAAGCTGAGATTTTGCGCGATCGGCTAAAGTTGTTTTAAGGAGTAATTAGTCATTAGTCATTAGTCATTAGTCATTAGTCGCGGGTGGGGTGAGAAACCGGGTTTCTACGAAATTTTGTGTTTAGTCACGATAAATCTCGAAAGAAACCCGGTTTCTGAGGTTATTGCCGAAATTACCAATTACCAATTACCAATTATCAATTACCAATTACCCCCATGTTATATTTAGCCCAAGTACAAAAGAAGGAAATTTCAGGTGAGATAAGTCTGCAATTGCTGGCTTGTCAAAATTCTGATGATACTTGGGCTATGCTTTTTCAAGAAACTGTTTTGACGCTACCGCCAGATTTCGATCGAAATGTTTTAAATGAAGGGATGCTAGTCTTAGCACATCTTGGCGAAAATAGCAAGGTTTTGCACATTCAATCAGCTACAAACTGGGTGCTAGAATTAGTTCAGAAGTATTTAACAACGGGCTTTACTCCCGATTTTTTGCAGCAAGAAGCCCAGAAGGCGGAAGGGTGGCGGCAGTCTCTCACTTTGCAAAGTCAAGAGTTGTCTCGCCGATCGATCGAAGTTGAAGCCCGCCGGGAACAAATTCAAAATTTAGAGGCAAAACTCCAGCAGGAAAAGGAATTGCTGGAAAGTACGATCGCCCAATTGAAAAATTCACCACAACTACCGGAATAAAATTGGTTTGATCGTTCGGACTTTAGTCGTCATAAAATCAGAGGACTAAAGTCCGAACGATCAAACACCTTTATTACGGGTAATTTGCTGGACATGATATAGTTTGTAACCTCACAAATACCCCTTACCCGTTGCTGAATCGCCAGCCAAATTGCCCGCTGCTAAAGCACTTTTGACTTCAACCAAGCGGCGGGGAGACACAGCAGTTTCTGAGAATTGGTAACATAAGCCCGCTTCTGAAACACATCGTACTGATTGCGTTCGATCGCATTTAATATCTTACTGTACAGCATTGTCGCAGCCCAAACTGTCCAGCGGATATCGGGACTGAGCACTTTAATTCCCGGTTCCGCGCTGGCGTACAATTTGCGAGCTCGCTGAATTTGAAAGCGCATCAATTCCCGCCAGCGGTTGTCAATTACACCGTTGAATAAGTCTTCCTCAGTGTAGTTAAACAAGGCTAAGTCTTCTAGGGGAATGTAAATGCGGCCGCGGCGGGCGTCTTCTCCCACATCGCGCAGAATGTTAGTTAACTGCTTGGCAATACCGAGAGATATGGCTTCTTCTTTGGGAATTCTATTCCCCCAGTGCCAATTCCAGTTAGCAGCGGAGTTGGATTCGTCTACGCCCATGACAGACATTGACATCATCCCGACAGTGCCGGCTACTCGGTAACAGTAAAGATTGAGCTCTTCAAAAGTTTCGTAACGGCTGCGGTACAAGTCCATTTGCTGGCCCGCAATCATTTCGCGAAACGGTTGAATGTCGATCGGGAAACGAGACAGCGTATCCACCAAAGCCACGTCATAATCATCGTGGGGATGGCCCGCAAACACAGATTCTAGGCGTTTTTCCCACAAATTTAGCGTTTCAGGGGTCGTAGCCTCAGAACCAGGCCCGTCTACGAGTTCGTCGGTGCGGCGGCACCAGACGTAAATCGCCCAGATTGCCCGACGCTTGGCTTCGGGCATGAGTTGAGTGCCTAAATAAAAATTTTTGGCATAACTCGCTGTGATTTGGCGGCACAGTTCGTAGGATTCATCCAAAGAGGCCAGAGTTCTCATGCACTGGAGTTTTGACAGTTGCAGCATCCGAGAATAAGAAATTTAAAGATTAGAACTGACATTCCCCCGTTTAGAAAACGGGAGATTCTTTTACGTCTTGAGGACTTACGCATCTGAACAAAGAAACTGGGTTTTTGAACCGAGATTGAGGGTTCTAAGCAAATATTTTGGCTAAAAACCCGGTTTCCGGTCGTCCGTGCGTCTGTCCCAGTCTTTATGAAAAATTCTTAATTTTTCATTTTTTATTGGCCGTTGAAATAGCCTGCGCTGTCAGCTTACCAGAAAGCACCGCACCTTCCATACTCGCAAGATAACGCTGCATTGTATAATCCCCCGTTAGATAGAAATTTCTAATCGGAGTTGTTTGGGTGGGACGGCACTCTTGGCGGCCTGGAGTGGCTTTGTAGACGGAACGTGGGGTTTTGACTACGTGATATTTGAGTAGTTTTGCGGGTTCTGGGATTTGGTCGGGAAAGAGTTTTTCTAACTCGGCCATTGTGGCTGCGACGATATCTGCGTCAGATTTGCCGATCCAGTCTTTGGCGGGTGCGAGTACGAGTTCCAGCATGGATTTGTCGGGGTTGGCATATTCCCGGCAGGTGTTGCTCATGTCGGCGTAAACGCTTAGCAAGGGCGATCGCGAGAACAGCAAGTGGTCGATATCTGTGAGCTTGCGATCGAACCACAAGTGTACATTAATCACCGGTACTCCCTCCAAACCTTCGAGCTTTTTGAAATAATCCATTTCGCCCCAAGGTTTCGGCATCATCAACTTCAGCGGGTCAACCGGCATCGCCGAAACGTAAAGATCTGCCGTCAGAACTTCTGACTGTGCTCCCTTGACGCCACCAATCTGGAAACCGCGCACCGTGTTGTCATCTTCGAGCAAAAACTCTCTGATGGGTGCATTCAGCCGGACTTCGCCACCGCGTTCAGTTATGTAGTCTACCATCGGCTGACACAACCTCTCCGTAGGGGAACCGTCTAAAAAGGCCATTTTCGAGCCTTTTGTCTCTTGCAAGAAGCGGTTGAGGGCTGTCAGCAGAATGGTTGCAGATATTTCGTGGGGGTCGATAAAATTCAGCGCCTTGGACATGGCGATGAATACTTCTTTTTCGACTCTGGGGGGGACATTTTGCTTTTTCAGCCAGTCGGAAAACGAGTATTTGTCCATTTCTTCGACGTATTTCTGGCCTTGAAGTATCGCCGGAACCAAACCGATGCCGAAACTGATTTTTTCAGCCCAGGTGAGCATATCGTTGTTTCTGAGGATAGCCACAAGACCGTTGAAGGGGGCGGGAATATTGGGAAAGTCAAACCTGGAATAAGTTCCGGGGGTTTCTGGCTGATTGAAAATCATCGAGTGCTCTTTCCATTGCAGCCTGTCTTCAATGTCGAGTTCTTTGAAGAGTTGCAGCATATTGGGGTATGCACCGAAGAAGATGTGGAGGCCGGTTTCGTACCAGTCGCCGTCTGCATCTTTCCAGGCGGCGACTTTACCGCCGAGTACGTCCCGACTTTCTAGGAGGATGGGGGTATGACCCGCATCGGTGAGATATTTTGCACAGGATAACCCTGCTAGGCCGGCTCCGGCGATCGCAACTCGCATTTAATACTACTGCCCTCTGTTCGCTTCGCCTTAATTATACGTTACAACTCGTTACATTTTCCACGAAATGTCTGGGGATGTGGTTGTGTCCGTTGGTGTTGGGCCCGAGTCCGACAGGGACTGAAAGTCCCTGTCTCATAGCGCAAGTCCTCTCAAAGAGGACTCAAGAGTTTATTACCCGAAAGCCCGCCAGGGACTGAAAGTCCCTGTCTCATAGGGCAAGTCCTCTCAAAGAGGACTGAAAAATGTATTAGTCCTCAGTCCTCTTTGAGAGGACTTTTGCTTTGAGGCAGGGGTTTAAACCCCTGCCGGACTCAGGGAACTGCGGGCAATATCGTTATTCAGCAGTCAGCAATGTCCTGTTTTAAAAGACTGAATACTTCAAGTATTTGAGAAAAATTTAGCAAGCTTTGCTATCATAAATAAAAAGCAAATTTAATAATTTAGTTAAGTTTATGGTACAAACAATTCAAGCTAGAAATGTCGCGCTGACAGATTTGGAAAGCCAATTCAAAATAGAGTGGGTTGAGGACGATCGGTTCTTTCGCGAGTGGCAAGACGATCTGCCAGAAATTAGCGCTTATGAAAAACAGCGGCTGGACAGAGTGAAAGCAAGTTACAGGAATTTGCTCAAACATCCGCCACTTCTAGAAAATACAGTCAAAATGGTGGTGCTGTCTCCGTTTTTGGATTTGGCAGATTTTTATCTCGAACCTTTTCACGTCTCTTCGGAAAAATCTGTTGAAATTATTGACGAAGATGAAGGACTACTTGTGAGGGGACAGTTGGATGTTTTGGCTTTGTGTCGGGAGTTGTGGGTAGTAGTTATCGAATCTAAAAAAGCGGCGTTTTCTTTGGAGGTAGGGATTCCGCAGTTATTGGCTTATATGTTAGCTAGCGTGACGGGCGATCGACCTGCTTACGGCTTGTTAACGAATGGTTCTAATTTTTTGTTTGTCAAGTTAGTTAAGGGGGAAACACCGCAGTACGCTTTTTCTCGCTGGTTTTCTATGTTCAATCCGGGAAACGATTTGTACGCGGTATTGAGTATTTTAAAGCGCCTCGGTGAGTTGAGTGTTGGTAATCTGGTTTAGTGGGGGAATCAGAAACCGGGTTTTTTTACGAAAATCTTTGGTTTTCACCCACAAACTCGGTAAAAAACCCGGTTTCTCGGCCGCGCAACTGCGGGTCAGAAACCGGGTTTTTTCCGACAATCTTTCGCTGTCACCGACTGATTCGGAAAAAAACCCGGTTTCTTTGCCACCAATAGTAACCATCGAATTTTTGCCATTCAAGTTTGTACTGAAAACTCTTCTGGATCGACTCCCCAATTAGTCCAGCGAATTGCTTCCCGTGCTGAGTTAATATCCGGCGGCACTCGCAAAGCGTGAATAAATCCGGTGCTGGGACAAGTCATCTTTAACAGATAAATTGGCTCTACGTCAAAGTTTGTATCAATTTTTAATAAGGTGTATTCCTGCCAAGTATCTAATTCAACTGCTGCTAATTCGCGGGCTATGCGATCGTATCCAATTCCTTGAATTAGCACTCGCCGCAGTTCGGCGTTTTCTTCTTCTAAAAGCCATTGAGGCTGCCATTCGCGGGGGTGCAGTTTTCCGTATTTTTCGGGTAAGGTGACGCCGTGATAGGAGTAGATGCTGTATCCGTCGGCAAATTGAATTGCGGGCCCTCCTTCGGCGTGGAGGCGGTGTTGGGAGTCGAAAGATAGGATGCGGGGGCGATCGCACACAATACAAATTTTTTCATAGGGAAAAATCCAGCCGCATTGCGTTGTAAAAGATTGAAGTGCTTGCCACTTTATGGGGTTGTGTTTACACTTTAATACGGAAAAGCAGAAGTCACAATCTGCCGCAAATTCTGCCCATACTATAGAATCTAGAGGCGCATAATTTTCTTCGTCACTGAAAAATTCTACATGACCAATACTTGTTTCTAATAGTTTCTTAAAAATATCAGAAAAGTTATTCCATGCTTCCGGGTAAAACGTGCCAGATAACTCATCTGAAAGCTGTTCGCTTATATTTTCCCAAGTTTCATTGTACAGTTGCTCTGCAAATTGCTTAAAAAGGTTGACTCCGAATTCCTCGTATAACTGAGGAAGTGATTCGCAGCCAATAACAAGATTAGCAGCTTCGTAGGGGCTGCCACAAAAAAGAATTTCCGGTTCTTTTTCGTCAATTGCGAGGTAAGCTTGTTTAACTGCTTCTGCTGATTTGTCGCGATCGATCGGCTCAGTGGAGTACATGATTTGCCTCCACTTTACATCATAAACTTCCATTAAATCTTCTTGTTCGGGAGTAAGTGTTTCAATCATCGTTCTTCTCTCAATTCGATCGACCCCTGCACGCAGCAATTCAGTCATTGCTTTGTAAAATTATAGTTGAAAGCTACGACGAGCGCAATTGCATATTTTTAAGTGCGATCGCTCCCTAGTTTTCCAGTCGCTAAACTTACAAATAAATCACAACAATTCCTCTCGTTCTTCATATTCTCCCTGTTCTCCACGCACTAAAGGCTCATCGCGAAAACATCCTAAAGTTCTCTCAAAAAAACCGGGCGGCCAGCCTAAATCTTCCGGTGTTTTAGCCTCAGTTGCTGGTGCTACGGGCTGGAAAACTACAATAACTTCCAAATCTGTATCTTTGATACCACCGGGGATTTGCAAATGCAACATCCCGTCGGAACCAACTCGCGATCGCACTTTAATACTTTGCATAACTCTTGCCTCCTTAAGTTTGTCGTGAAATTTAATCTTGTTCAGGCGTCAGCTTTGGAATAATCATTCCAACTCAGCTAACAAATCAAGCACATCGTCATAATCATAAGGCGGACGCTTCCTGATAGCCAAGACCGCGATTTGTTGAAATTCATCATCAACAGCGTAAATGATTCTCCACAAATCAACTCTAATTCGCCTGGGTTCCCAATTCGCGTTTGCATAAAACCGAAGCATAATGCTGTTGTCAGGACGTGGATTTTCACCCAGCGCCTCAATTATTGTCTTAATTCGCTGGCGAATAACTCCTGGTAAGTTTCGCCTCTCCTCGTGAGCAGATGCCAATAGCCGAACTCGATACATCTAATAACCTCAATCTTCATCCCATTCATCTTTAACGGCTTCCCAATCAAGCCAACCCGCCTTTTCTGGACTACCACCGACTTTTTGCAATTGATCCATTGCCGTTTTAAAAATCTGTTCGTCTTCCCGATCTTCGATCCAGTCCAGCAAAGCTTCCCAAGCTGATATGCTCAACTGTGCGGCTTTCTTTTTGCCGTTACCATCCACCACAAATTCAACTGATTTTAATATTTCTTTGAGCCTCGTCATTTTTTCTGACCAGTTTTAGCTATATTTGTTTTCTATTATAGTCTCTGATTGATGGGGATTGGTGTATCTCATTACTCTTCCACGCGCACCCGGGTGGGGCCAAAAGCAATTAATCGCGCTGGGATATTTCGCAAAATAGGCAACTGCAAGAACGCTGGAGGTGTAAACTGTCTATTAGTATCCAACGCTCCTTTAATAATTTGCTCTTGCATCAAGGACTGAAATCCTTGAATAATGCGCGTCGGCCATTCCCGCTGTCGCTGCACCTCTGCCAAATCCCACAGGTGCAAGCTATGATTTTTCAGGGACGTACTGAGTACGTTAGCCGCAACGACAGCATCTTGAATGGCATAGTTAATTCCCACACCGCCTATGGGTGACATGACATGGGCGGCATCCCCAATTAACAGCAATCCGGGACGGTACCAGCGGGGAAGACGGCTCGATTCTACTGATAGAAATGATATTTGCGACCAATCTTTGATTAGCTCGACTCTATCTGCAAATTCCGGTGCTAATTGGGCAACGGATTTTTGCAAATTTTCTATGCCTGAATCGCGCAATTTCTGATAGCTGCCTTTGAGAATTACATAACCTAGCTGCCAGTAATCCAAGCGGTCAATAACCACTAATAAATGACCTCCGGCAGCTCGCCCTACCACCCCTAAATCTTTGGCATCGCCCGGATGGCGCGGCAAACGGAACCACAGAACGTCCATCGGCGGGGAAGTTTTTATCGGTTCAAAACCTGCTAATTGGCGCAGGCGGGAAAAGCGACCGTCGGCACCGACAGTCAGGACCGATCGCACTTCATGACATCCCCCATGTCCGCGATAGCGAATTCCGCACACTGCCCCATTTTCTACAATTATTTCTTGGACGTTAGCTCCCATTACTAGCCCAAAATTGGGGTAGCGCTGGGCTTCGGCGGTGATGAATTCCAGAAACTTAACTTGGGGAAGAATCGTAATGTAAGGGTATTTGGTTTTCAGGCTGCTCAAATCAACGAGGGCCGCAGTATTTCCCCCAGCTTGGATGGTGAGGCGGCGCATTTTTGTATGGGGCAATTCCAGTAATTTGTCGGCTAGTCCCAATTGCTCCATAATTTCCATTACTGATGGATGCAGGGTATCGCCGCGAAATTCTCGATCGAAATCTTTGTGTACTTCTAGCAGCATTACGGGAATGTTTTTCCGCACTAAAAGCAATGCTAAAACAGCGCCAGCGGGCCCGCCTCCTACTATGCAGCAGCTTGTTTCCTGCGAGTCAATGACAGAATGAGTTGTAGTGAATTCTGAATTCTCAACCGAGTTGACAGCCATATGTTTCTGCTCCCGCTTGATGAATAAGTTTGCTAATTACTTACATTGTATGGCTTTGTTAGAGAATGGGAGTTATATCCTGTGCGATCGTTCGATCGTTTGGACTTCAGTCCGCAGGCTGTTACGGACCCAAGTCCAAACGATCGAACCGTTTGGGCCGCGAGTGAGAGAACCCCCCGCAGCCCCGTGGCTCGACGCGGTACAATAAATGCGATCGAACTTAACGCTTATATTGAAAAAGCTACACACAACGCCACAGGAGACAACGGACGTATGGGAAAAGTAGTTGGCATTGACCTCGGAACGACAAACTCAGTAGTAGCCGTCATGGAAGGCGGCAAACCGGTTGTGATTGCCAGCGCAGAAGGGATGCGGACAACTCCTTCGGTGGTGGCTTTCACAAAAGAAGGAGAACGCCTTGTCGGACAGATGGCCAGACGCCAAACTGTTCTCAACCCCCAAAACACCTTTTACGCTGTCAAGCGGTACATCGGACGCAAGTATACCGAACTGACTCCAGAAGCAAAGCGCGTCCCTTACACAACTCGCCGCGACGACAACGGAAACATCAAAATCAAATGTCCCCGCCTGAAAAAAGATTTCGCCCCAGAGGAAATTTCGGCGATGGTGTTGCGGAAGTTGGCCGATGAAGCCAGCCGCTACCTCGGACAAGAAGTCACGGGGGCTGTAATTACTGTTCCTGCTTATTTTAACGATTCGCAGCGACAGGCGACGCGGGATGCTGGCAGAATTGCCGGACTTGATGTTAAACGGATTTTAAATGAACCGACGGCGGCTTCTTTGGCCTACGGTTTGGAAAGACGAGAAAGTCAAACAATCTTAGTTTTTGATTTGGGCGGCGGTACTTTTGATGTATCTATCTTAGATGTTGGAGATGGAGTATTTGAAGTTAAGGCAACTAGCGGCGATACTCAGTTGGGTGGTAATGATTTTGACTCTAAAATTGTTGATTGGTTGGCTGAACAATTCTTAGAGAAAGAAGGCGTGGATTTGCGAAAAAACCGCCAAGCTTTGCAGCGCTTGATTGAAGCGGCAGAAAAAGCGAAGATTGAGCTTTCGGGAGTTGGCGTCACCGAGATTAATTTACCGTTTATCGATGCGAATGAAGATGGGCCTTTGCATTTGGAAACGCGCTTGACTCGCGGTCAATTTGAGGGGCTGTGCAGCGATTTGGTGCAGCGGATGCGCCGTCCGGTGAAACAAGCTTTGGCTGATGCCAATATGAGTCCTTATCGGATTGATGAAGTTGTGTTGGTCGGCGGTTCGACTCGCATTCCTTTGGTGCAGCAAATTGTTCGCAGTTTGATTGATAAAGAACCGAATCAAAATGTGAATCCCGATGAGGTTGTGGCGGTGGGTGCTGCTATTCAGGCGGGGATTTTGGGCGGGGATGTCCGGGACGTGCTGCTGTTGGATGTGACGCCGCTGTCGCTGGGTTTGGAAACGATCGGCGGGGTGATGAAAAAACTGATTCCGAGGAATACTACTATTCCTGTTAGGCGATCGGACATTTTTTCGACTGCTGAAAACAACCAAACTGTGGTAGAACTTCACGTGATCCAAGGGGAACGGGAATTAGGCAAGGATAATAAGTCTTTGGGACGGTTTAAATTAACTGGAATTCCGCCGGCACCGCGAGGGATTCCGCAGGTACAAGTGGCTTTTGATATTGATGCTAACGGGATGCTGTTGGTGACTGCTTTGGACAAAACAACGGGCAGGGAACAAAGCATTACTGTGCAAGGTGCTTCGACGCTGAGCCAGCAGGAAGTGAATCAAATGATTCGCGATGCGGAACAGTTTGCTCAAGCTGATAAGTTGCAGCGGGAAAGGGTGGAAAAACGCAATCGCGCTGAGGCTTTGGCTTATCAAGCTGAGCGGCAGTTGCGGGAGGTTGCCCTCGATCGCGGAATGCAGTTTGCTCAAAGAAGCCGACAGCGCATTGAAACGTTAATTCGGGAATTGCGAGATAGTTTGGAACGCAAGGATGAGCGCGGAGTTGACCAAGTTGGCTCGGATTTGCAGGATGCTCTTTATGATTTGAGCCGGGAAGTTGCAGCCTTTGCTCAGGATGACGATGATGATGATTTCTTTGAGTCTGTGAAGCGGACTTTTACGGGCGACGGTAACAAGCGACGCAGCGATGACAATAGCTATTATCAAAATGCTAGGCCGTACAGGCGATCGACTGTCGATCCAATTCCCGATCGCCCTTACGATCGCTCTTACGATCGCGATCGGATGCCAGATCGCGATCGCTCCTACGATCGCGATCGCTCCTACGATCGCACACCCGATCGCAGAACCAACAGTAACCGCCCGACTCGCCCCTATCAAAATCAAAGCGACGACTGGGATGATGACGACGATTGGCTGTAATTAATCATTAGTCATTAGTCTTTAGTTTGAAAGTATAAGCAGGATGACTAATGACTAATGACTGATAGCTGATGACTAATGACTAATAACTAATGACTAATGACTAATAATGCAAAACTTTCGTAATTACTATCAAATACTGGGAGTACCCAGAGATGCTACGGCTGACGAGATAAAAAAAGCCTATCGACGACTCGCGAGACAGTTGCACCCTGACGTGAATCCGGGGGATAAATCTGCTGAAGATAGGTTTAAAGATATTAATGAAGCTTACGATATTCTTTCCGATGTCGAAAAGCGCGCTCAATACGACCAGTTTAGTAAATTCTGGAAACAAAAGGGATTTCAAGGCAAACAAGGCGTAAAACTTCCGAATTTTACAAGTTGGGGAAACAGTAAAAATAGCCGCAAAAAACCTGCCGAAGATATCGATTTTAGCGATTACTCAGATTTTAATAAATTTCTCGATCAAGTGCTCGGAAGGCGCCGGGAAGTGAGGATGGCGACAGAGAACGATGCACCGCGAGTTCCCGCTTCGGAACCGTGGCATACGGGTTCTAAGAAAACGAGTTATGTTGCTAATTCTCGGGAAGAGAGAAGGGATTTGGACGATCGCGAAATTCGACGCGAAACTCGCGAAATGGACGATCGCGAAATAAGAAGAGACATTGATGCTAGACTGACTCTGCCCTTGGAAAGAGCTTATTCCGGCGGTACCGAGCGCATCCGGTTAGATGACGGGCGGTGGATCGAGGTAAATATGCCGGGGGCGATGGTATCGGGCCAGCGAATTCGCCTGCGAAATCAAGGTATTGGCGGCGGCGATTTGTACTTGAAAATCACCGTTTCTCCCCATCCATTTTTCCGCTTAGAAATGTCGGATATTTGCTGCGAATTGCCGCTGACGCCCTGCGAAGCGGTGCTTGGTGGAGATATTGAAGTACCGACTCTAGACGGCTTGGTGAAGATGAAACTGCCGCCTGGAGTCACGTCTGGGAAGCGGTTGCGGCTGGCGAATAAGGGCTATCCGACGGTCAATGGCGATCGGGGCGATCAGCTAGTAGAAATTATGGTGTTAATTCCCAAGGAAATTAGTGACGAAGAACGGGAATTGTACGAGAAGTTGCGAGAAGTTGAGTCTTTTAAACCACGTCAAGATTTGTCTGTTTATTGGTAGGGTGCGCACTGCGCACCTTACCAATAAACAATAAACAACAAATTACCCATTACCCATTACCTATATGTTTACATTCATCAATCCTAAAACTGATTTTGCCTTCAAAAAGATATTTGGCTCTCAAAATAGCAAAGACATTCTCATTAGTTTTTTGAATGCCTTGCTGTATGACAATCAGCCCACCATCGAAAGTTTAGAAATCGTCGATCCTTATTCATTGCCCCTAATTCGAGGTCTTAAGGATACTTACTTAGATATTAGAGCCAACTTAAATGACGGCACAACTGTCATTATCGAGATGCAGGTTTTGAACGTAGAGGCTTTTGAAAAGCGAATTTTGTACAATGCAGCAAAAGCTTATTCCACTCAATTAGAAACAGCCGATCAATATGTAATGTTGAATCCAGTGATTGCCTTGACAATCACTGATTTTGAAATGTTTGAGGATTTTGACAAAGTAACTTCGCGGTTTGTTCTGAAAGAAGTAGAATTTTTAAGTGATTATCCTATTTACGATATCGAATTAGTTTTTGTTGAGTTACCCAAGTTTAAAAAAAGTCTTGAGGAGTTAGAAACTTTGACAGACAAATGGCTTTATTTTCTCAAAACAGCCAGAGACTTAAACACAGTACCTCAAACAATGGAAGTTGTGCCAGAAATCAATAAAGCATTTGCAATAGCAAGTAGAGCTACTTTGAATCGCGACGAGTTAAGTGACTTGCTAAAACAGGAGATTTATATCCAAGATCGGCGAGGTGCAATATCTAAAGCAGTGCGAATAGGAACAGAAAAAGGCAGAGAAGAAGGCAGAGAAGAAGGCAGAGAAGAAGGCAGAGAAGAAGGCAGAGAAGAAGGAATCAAAGTAGGACAAATAGCACTGATTGTTCGTATGTTGGAACGTCGGGTAGGTGCTATCACTCCCGAAGTTCAAAGTCAAATCGGGGAATTGTCGATCGCCAAATTAGAAGATTTAGGAGAAGCTTTGCTCAATTTCACCCAAATCTCAGATTTAACAGCGTGGCTGGAAACACCAGATTTAGCCGCCCAATAGCCGTTAGGGCGGCCCTCGAAGAGGATCGCACTTTCAGCAATCCCGGATAACATAAGTAAAATTACTGTTGCAATTATTCCTGAACTAGCCGAAGATTAACAACAAGCTAATTTTCCCACAATCAGGAGCAGTCTGCAGCAATGACTCAAATGCCGCCTCAATGCAACAACCTGCAAGAGCAAGTTGACTCTCTACTGCAACTGCTGCGTCAGGAATCGTCTTTGCGACAACAAGATATCACGGCGGTACAAGCTTCTCTGAAAAAGGCAATTTCTCCCGAGTTTGAGATTGTGTTTGCGGGCGCTTTCAGTGCGGGAAAATCGATGCTGATTAATGCTTTGCTGGAGCGAGAATTGCTATACAGTGCGGAAGGACACGCAACGGGTACTGAGTGCTATATCGCCTATGCTGAATCTGCTGATAAAGAGCGCGTTGTTCTCACTTTTTTGAGCGAAGTTGAGATTAAATCTCAAGCGTATGCTCTTTGCACTCAGTTGAATTTAACTACTGAAATCGATGTTAATCAAACAGATGTAGCGACGAATTTATCTAAGGGATGTCAGACAATTATTCAACTAGAAGGTGGAGAAAATAAATCGGAGCGAGCTAAAAAAGCTAAGGCTTTGATACTGTTGCTAGAAGGGTTTGCAGCGAATCGCGAGCGCATCCAAACTGTCGCAAATGCCACATATTCGATGGCACAGTTTAACTTTTCCAATCTCAAGGAAGCTGCTAGTTATGCGCGGCGCGGTAGCAACAGTGCTGTACTCAAGCGAGTTGAATATTATTGTTGTCATCCGCTGCTGCAAGATGGCAATATTATTATTGATACGCCGGGAATTGATGCGCCTGTCAAACAGGATGCGGAATTGACCTATGATAAGATTGAAAGCCCGGATACTTCGGCGGTTGTCTGCGTTTTGAAGGCTGCGTCGTCTGGGGAAATGACGACGGAAGAGACGGAGTTGATGGAGAAAACGCGATCGAATCCCGGAATTCGCGATCGGCTGTTTTACATTTTCAACCGCATTGACGAAACTTGGTACAACGCGCAACTGATCCAGCGCTTGGAAAATCTGATTAATTCCGACTTTCGCGACACCGCCAGAGTCTATAAAACCAGCGGGTTGCTGGGATTTTACGGGAGTTTGATAAAAGGGACAACGGGGCGCGATCGTTTTGGTTTGGATAGCATATTTGTCGAAAGTCGCGATCGGGTAGATGCGAGTGATGGCGCGATCGCAAACAGTGAAAAAACACCGCAATTCGTCAGCGAATTCAACCGCTACTGCGCGAATTCCGGGAAACTATCTCCCAGCAAATTTCGGATTTCAGTTAACAGCTACGAAACGCCAAGTCAAAACTACGTGCGGATTCTGGCGGAACAAGGTCAACCGTTAATTCAGCAATTAATTCAAGATAGCGGCATCGAAGATTTCCGTACAGGTATTACCGATTATCTCACCAAAGAAAAGCGCCCGCAACTGTTCAGAAATCTCGCTGACGATTTAGAAGATTTGTGCATTCAACTGCGGAAACAGTACCAAACAATTCAGCGGAATTTAGACAGCCAGCCCCGCGAAATAGAAGCGATGAAAGCGCAGGAACTTTTGCGCTTAAATCAAGAATTGCAGCAAGTCGGACAGGAATTTCGCGAACATATCGCCACAGAAATCAATGAAATGATTATGAATAAATGCGATATTTTCGATACAGATTTTCGCCAACTGCAATCTCGGATGATTCGCCGCTTGGATGAATTGTTAGACGGATTTTCGGTTGAGGCGGCTTACGGACGCACTTTGATGACTCATCCCCGCAATGCTACTGCACCTTTAATTGCGGTTTTAGTTGAAGCGCTTTATTATTTAGCGAATCAGTTGGAAGATATTTTAGTAGAGGCTACTAAGTCACTGGTTGAGAATTATTTCCAGTATTTAAAAGACAGTGTTCGCAAGTCGGAATACTATCGATTGCTTTATCGGTTGTTGGGGAATGACGGGGGAATTGAACAGCAGTTACAGGAGTTGTCACAGCAGGTTTCTCGTGCTTTGGTGAATGCGGCGGGCGTGGAGTGCGATCGCTACGTGCGAGAAAGTCCCCGTTTTTACGACGAAGGGACGTTTTCGATTTACCAATTCCGGGAAACATTGCAGCAAACATCCCAAGGTTTTGACTGCGAAAACATGGTGGACGCGCAACCAGCAATTCGGCAATTATTGAGGCTAGATTTCGAGCCGAAAGTGTCTAAAACTATTCGGCAAACTTTCCGCCAAACTGTGAATCAAACGCTGAAAGAGCATTTGTTACCGATGGCGGAACAGCAAGCTGATGATATTTTGCAGAAATACAGTCAAGCCCGCGATTATTTGGAGCAAACTTTGGCGCAGGAAGCTGAGGATAAGATTGCTAAGAATCTGCGGCTGCAAGCTGAGAATGAAGAGAAGATTCAAGAGTACGATCGGGCGGTTTCCGGGATTAATAGCTGTTTGCAGGCGATGAAGTTGCACGAGCATTTGTTGCCTGTAATTGGAGATAATAATAGCGTGGTTGTGGATTGTGAATGATTGAAATTAAGGCGATTGAAAATCGCGTCTACACAGGCAAAACCCGCCGACCCGGGTTGAAGAGATTCTTATTCCGCGGAGGCGGACATTGTTTGTATAGGAAACCGGGCGATTGGAAATCGCGGCTACACAGACAAAACCCGGATGGTGCGCGGGTTGAAGACATTCTTAGTCCGCGCACCATCCGGACATCGTTTGTATAGCCGCGGTTTCTAACCGCCGGGATTCTTGCCAAAACAGAGATGCTACTCTAAAATAGTTAGGATAACATTTGAAAAGACTTAAAGATTAATATCGAAGATAAATTTGATTTTCACAACTGCGGTAATGATGATGCTTTATCTTTTAGTCATGCAATGCTTAAAATAGAAAAACTTAAGGAAACAGTAAATAGAGTTTTGCCTGAAAATGGGTTAGGACAAACACTCAATCAGTTCTTAAGCCAGCAAGCCCTAAATATTGATGTAGCTTTAACTACCGATCAAACACGTCGTTTATATGAGAACTGGTTTGGTGAAGGTATAGATTGTGAAATTCTCAGAGTGGGTGCTCAGGGCTGGAAGAAAGGAAAGATTAAACTCAAACTCAATGTCACTATAGAGTTTTGCCCAGACGAACCTGAAGTAGAAGAAACACCAGAAAACGACGAGTCAGAAGCTAGCCAACCAGAATCCCCCCTCGATGATTTGCGCCGCCAACTACTAAACCCTGAAAATCAACCGAACAATTCATGAGTAAAACCCCCAGTAGGGTGCGCAATGCGCTAAACCCTGAAAATCAACCGAACAATTCATGAGTAAAACCCCCAGTAGGGTGCGCAATGCGCACCGGTGCGCATTGCGCACCCTACATAATCTGGAAAATTAGCAGATAATAAAGCAAAACAAGATGAGCAAAACCCCCAGAATTCCCATCCCCCCAGAAGTCAGAAAATACGTATTCACTCGCAATAAATACCAGTGCCAAAGCTGCGGCCAAACCAAACTAGAAGCAGAACTGTCGATCGATCATATCATCCCCCTAGCCCGCGGCGGCAGCAACGACATCAGCAACCTGCAAACCCTCTGCCGCACCTGCAACCAACAGAAAACCGACAAATTAGACCCGCGCTTTAAGCGACACTTTGACCTGTGATATTTAGTTCGATAGAAATACAAATTACTGTTTGTAGTGCGGACTTCAGTCCGTTAGATCGAAATTTTTGCCCAATGCGGACTAAAGTCCTCACTACAAACCTCAATTATCTGTTTGTAGCGCGGACTTCAGTCCGTTCTGAGAAATTTTGACCCAATGCGGACTAAAGTCCTCACTACAAACCTTATAAATTCTACCATCGATAATACCGATAAGGATCGTCCCCATTCTCAAAATCCGTCTTGTAATCCGGGTGATAAAACTCCTGGCTCGAACCGTTAAATACAGCACCATCCGCCCTAAAACTCGCCCCTAAATTAGCCAAAATCTGAGCATTTGCCCGAGTTTGCCGCCAGCGAGTAAAACGCAAATAAGTCTTAGCATCAGCATTCAAACTATCCGGGTCAATTTGAGAGAAAATCGCCACCCCCTTACCTACAGCAACCCGGCTTAACAAACCGTCAGCACCGATTTCTCCCCCAGACTTAATCAACCAAGTATCATAAAAAGAGCGCGATCGCAAATCCGAACCGCTAAGCCCCTTCACCTCATCCCAACCCGGCACCGCCAGCGAACCTCCGAAATCCTTCGCCTGCTGCAAACCCACGCCTAAACCCGCAACAGGTACTTGACGCGGCAAGAAAAACGCATTCCCCCCACCATTCAAATAAGCGCGCAAATCTGCATCTTTCAGATTCGCTTCGGCACCCACAACCGCCAAACCAACATCCTGAGAAAGCACACTAGCCCGCTGATAAATTACCCCCAAACTGTCCAACTTCTTGGCATCCTTGTCTCCCCCAATTAAAACCACTTTATTCGGCTTTCCAACCACCGGAGAATTCATCCCGTAACTCACAATTTGTTGGACTAACTGCGCCGCCCCACCATCTACAGAATAATGGTCTTCCACATCCAACTCGTTTAAAATCAGTCGCCCTTTTCCATAATCCAATTCCATCAGCGGCGAATAAGCTAAATCAAACTCAGATTCCAAAATTGGCCGCCAACCGCTGCGGTGCGGCTTCTCCATTGAAGCGCTGCTGACTGCGCCGCGATTTCCCCAATGCCAGCCGTACCAAGGCATATTTGCCGGACTCAATCTTGACCCAGTTTGAGTTGTATCTGGATAAGCTTCAACCAGCGTGCTTTCCCCCATCCAATCCCGCAAATCTTCACCGTCTAAACCGCTAATTGCTGGATGGTTGCTATCTACTGGATAGGCGCGGCGGCTGACGTGTTCGGCCACCCGCAAACCCATGTTTTTTAGCCATTCCCGGCGCTGAGCAAATACCATTGCTTTGCCGCCGTTTCGCACGAAATTTTCTAAATTTCCGGGAAAATTTTGCCCGCTAGAAAAGGCTTCCCGACCGATAATTAATAGCGATGAAACTTGGGAACCGTTCCAAGGCACCAGACTATAACCTAGCTGCTTTAACATGGCTGATGTTTTGCCAACAGGATCGAAGATTGTCAGCGTATCCTTGATTTTGGCTTGATTGGCAAATACCCGGAAAGCAAATGTATCGGAATGCGGCCGATCGCCAATTCGTGCAGTTAAACTAATTTCGCCGTCAGCTTTGCTAGAAATTGTATTTGGCAATTTCACGTCAATTGGGAAAAATAGCGTGCCTGCCGTCTCAATTTTCCCCTTCTTCTCGCCAGTGCCGACCTCTTCTCCCCCGACCATAACTCGCCAATTTAATGCAAAATCCTGCGACCCTCTGGTATCGTTAATTAATACTATTTGCTTAGCCAATTTTCCGCCTGCAAAAAAGCTGCGATCTTTCGCAGCAAAAGCCTGATTAGAACCAGCAATCCAAGCCAAAGTCGGGCCGTTATTATTGATAATTGCCTCCCCTGCCGGATAAATTTTGTAAGCTTCGGGCTGCAAATGATTCATCAGATTCTTCGACACTTGCTTCAAATAAACGCCCCGGCGACCCGATTGAAATCCCCCAATATCCACCTTAGTTCTGCCAGCATCCGAAACATCCCAACCGTGTCCTTGCTGCCAAGGAATCATCCCTCCAGACATTCCAAAAGTCCGCCAAGTCCGCCAAGTATTTGTACTAAATAACTGCTGCAACTTTTGAAAAGCTGGGGCAAAATCTAAATCCTTGCTCATATGCCAGCTTTTATACTGCATATCCTTGACAAATTGCTCGCGAACTTTATTTCTATAACCCGGAGTTTCTAACTCGTAAGCCTGTTTTCCCAAGTAAATTGCTGCAAATTCAGTCATCCAAGGTTCGCTAACAATCACTTTATCAAAACCTTGGCGGTTTCGCATCATTGTCGCGTGCAGGGGCGTGCCAAATTCTACCACCATATAGGGCATTTCTCCGGTTTTGCTCCACTCGGAAATCCACTCTTCCCTTTCTTGCAACGGTATCACATTTAAATAAGAGTTCAGCGAATAAACATCGCCAAAAGTGCCGCCTTGATGTACCATTACAGGTCTGGTTGGGTCTACGGATTTCATAGCAGCAAAAGCTTCATTTCCTAAGGGAGTTTTTGCCCGCAACCGTTGGTCTTCCACGGGGCCGATTGTTCCTTCTACTGTTTTCTTGCCGATGCGGCGGGGATTTTGGTCGTCGCCGTTGCCGAAATAATTGGGACTTGTCGCCCACATTAATACTGAGGGATGATTGCGGTAGCGGCGCATTTCTGCTGTCATTCGTGCTTTCCAGCGATCGATAATTTGGCGGTTATTCCACTGTTCGCTCCAAGCTATGGGGGTAATATCTAATGCGGGAGCCATAATTGGAAAACCTTTGAGATCTGCGCGTTCTGAAAATAGTTCTCGGAAGTGCCATCTACCCCGTTCGTCGTGATTCCAAGGCCAGATTTCTGCTATATTGAAACCGGCTTTGACATAGGCGTCTATTAAACTGTCTGAAACTTCTATTGTGCCGCCTTCCCAAGTGTCGGAATGCAAGGTTGGGCGGAGGCGAAATTCGGTGCCATTTAAGAAAAACTTGCGCCCTTCTACCCAAAATTCTCGGAAGCCGAAGGGTTGGTTGTATTGCGTTTTTACGCCGCTGCCTGTTACTTCTAGTTGCAGGGTGTAGAGGTTGGGTTTGCCGGCATCCCAAAGGCGGGGATTTTGCCAATCCCATTGGACTTTTACTGTTTGAATTGGTTTGGCTTGAACAGTGGCACTGCCTGTAAATTTTTGTTCGACTTTGCCTTTTTCGTCGAGCATTTGCGCTACAAGCTGAACTTGACCGTTTTGGGTAATGTCTTTGAGTTCTACATCTAATTTAATTTGTTTCTTTCTGGTGGAAGTTTGGACGTATACGTCGCTAATTAGCGGGCCTGGGGGAAGGCTCAAAACTCTGACTTCGCCGATGATTCCCCGCGATTGCAAGTTGGATTTTGTGGTGTAGATTTCTGTAGGACTCATAATCACGGCTTTGTCTTTTTCGTCGGAGACTGCCGCGACTAAAATAGATATTGTATTTTGACCGGGTTTGGCTACTTTGGTAATTTCAACATTGCCGTAGGGCCATTCGATTTGACCGCAGTTAATGCCGTTGACAAAGATAATTGCATCGGTGCTGACTCGGGCTAAGTCGATAAAAATTCGGCTGTTTTTCCAGTCGCCGGGAATGTCTATTTTTTTCTGATACCAAGCTTTTGATAGTTGTTTGCTGTTGAAGTTTTCCCAGTCTTTGCCGGTGCCGCGAGTGATGATTCCGGGTATGAATTCGTTTTTTTCTTCTTGCCAGTCTCCGGGTACTTGGATGGAGCCCCAATTGGGGGAGGCGGGGGGATTTTGGGGGTTGCCTGTGGCGGGGACAAATTGCCAGGTGCCGTTGAGATAGATTTGGTTGCGCTGGTTGTCGATCGCGCTGGCGGTAGCTGGGGTAAGATTGGGAAAGCCGATCGACATTACGGACTTGCTGACCGAGTAGGGATTTTGCAGGGCGTAACCGATGAATCCGAAGACGATGGCGGCTGCGAAAAATAATCCGATAATTTTTGCCAGCTTGTGATTCATCCTAAGTTGCTCCCTGAAATCAGCTTATCCAGTTTGTCGCTTCATTTATCATAAGCTGCTGCGTGCATCAATTGCTTGGTTTAGACGAGTGGAGAAAGGGGAGAGGGGGAGAGGGGGAGATGGGGAGATGTGGAAGAGGGGGAGAGGGGGAGAGTGGGAGAGGGGGAGAGGGGGGAGAGTGGGAGCATTTTTCTTATTCCCTTTGACTAATGACTAATGACTAATGACTACTGACTACTGACTACTGAGGGCGGGCACGCACCATCCACCGCCCCTACCTACTGACTAATGACTAATGACTAATGACTAATGACTAATGACTAATGACTAATGACTTCGGCAAATCTGTCTGTGGGAAGATGGCAGGGTTCCCACAAATGTGGTTTGGTATAGAAAAAACACCTAATTAGTTTTAACAGTGTTGTTTTAGAGGCCCAAAAAGAAATAGTGCGATCGCGCCATCGCTACAGGTTAAAAAAAATGAGTCGGTTTCAGGTCTTGCCCTTACCCATTAAATCTTATAACATTGCTACATTTAGCGCAGGCACGGCCTTACTGCTGACAACTCTGTTACTATTTGCACTCCAGGCAACTGCTGCAATCTTACTTTTTGCCGCTGCCATGGTTGGCGCTTGGTATTTTGGCTTAAAGTCAGCAGAAAAAGAACTAGAAATAGAACGCCAGATTATTTCAAAAGTAATTGACACGACGGCTTGCTTAATTGTAGTTCTCGACAGCCAAGGACGGATTGTCCGCTTCAACGAAGCTTGCGAAAAAACCACAGGCTACTCGGTAGCAGAAGTTCTGGATAAATATGTTTGGGATCTGTTCTTGATTCCCGAAGAAGTTGAGCCAGTTCAAACAGTTTTTTCTAACCTCAATACCGAAGTTGTTTACACCGAATATCAAAACTATTGGCGCACTAAAAATGGTGATAAGCGCTTCATTTCTTGGTCGAATACTGTGATGCTGGGTGGCGATGGTTTGGTAGAATATGTGATAGCAAGTGGCATCGATATTACCGATCGCAAATCAGCAGAAATAGCCCTAGCTTCATCCTACGCCCAGCTAGAAACCCGCGTCAAACAGCGCACGGCTGAGCTAACAGTAGCTAAAGAAGCGCTGCAAGCTCAAGAAGAACGATTTCGCTGTTTGAGTTCCTGTTCGCCGATGGGAATTTTTATGGCAGATTTCGAGGGGCGCTACACCTATGCAAACCCTCGCACTCAGGCGATTTGCGGCTTGAGTTTGGCAGAACTTTTAGGAGAAGGTTGGGAGAATTGCATTCACCCGGAAGACCGATCGCGCGTATTGAGCCAATGGCTGGATTATACTCGGGAAGCTGGGGAATATGCGATCGAGTATCGCCTGCAAACAGCAGACGGGATTGTCCGCTGGATTAACGTTTGTTGTGCGCCGATGTTCTCCGACTCCGGGGAACTCATCGGACACGTTGGTACGGTGCGAGATGTCACGGAAAGACAACAAACACAAGCAGCTTTGGCTAGCAGCGAACAGCAACTGAGAACGCTGCTAGAAAATACGCCCGATGTGATTATCCGCACCGACAAACAACAGCGTTATATTTATGTCAATCAAGCAGTTGCCAGAAGCCAAGGAAAACCAGTTTCATTCTTCCTCGGGAAAACCAGTCAAGACCTAGGAACGCCGCCGGAACTGTGCCAGGTGTGGGATGAAACCCTGCGAAAAGTGTTAGAAACAGGTCGAGAAGAAATCATCGAATTTCAGGCTTATTCAACCGACGGTATCAGAAGTTATCAATCTCGTGTAGTTCCTGAATTTGACAAAGACGGCGTACCAGAATCGGCTTTAATTGTCGCCCGCGATATCACAGAACTCAAACTTGCAGAAACTCAAAGATTGCAGTTGACAATCGAGCAAGCAGCCCGGGAAAAAGCCCAAATAGAACAGCAGCGATCGGCATTTTTAGCAGAAGTTAGCATTTTGCTGGCTGATGCGTTTGACGGGGAAACGGTGCTGCAAAAAGTAGCAGAATTAGCAGTAAATTCCGTTGCTGACGGGTGCTACATTGATTTGACCGAAACCGACTCAAAAGTGCGCCGAGTCGCTGTAGCTCACGCAGAAGCCTCTACGGTTGATACGATTAATAACTTGAGAATCCGCAGCCCCTTAGCCGACAATGCTGTTAACGGCTATCCGCTGGTAATTTGCAGCGGAAAATCCGAGCTAATTGCCGAAGTGGATGAGGAAATTTTAGCAGCAGCAGCCGAAAATGCTGCTGAAATGGAAATACTGCGTGAAGCGAAGCTATCCCGTAGGGAATCGCTCAATATTGGATCTCACGCTTGCGTACCGCTGAAAGCGCGCGGGCGGGTAATGGGTGCGATCGCTTGCTTTACCTCAAAGTTGGGGCGCCGCTACAGCGCCGAAGACATGGCAATGCTAGAAGATTTAGCATACCGCGTGGCGATCGCCCTGGACAACGCCAGACTTTATGCAGAAGCGCAGCAAGCACTATCACAAACAGCTCAATCCTTTGCCTTAATTGACTCGCTCCTAGAAGCATCTCCCCTAGCGATTTGTTTTCTCGATCGCGAAATGCGTTTTATCCGCATCAATCAAGTATTAGCAGAACTCAACGGTTTACCGGCCGAACAGCATATCGGTCAAGACTACCGCCAATTGTTGCCAGAATCAGCCGCCCAAACTTGTTTATTTATTGAGCAAGTTCTAGAAACTGGCGAGCCTGTTTTAAACGTAGAAATCAGCGGCGAACATCCTGGAAAACCGGGAGCTTTCGGCTACTGGCTCGCCAACTACTACGCGGTGAAAAATGAAAGGGGAGAAATCATCGGAGCAGGCTTAATTCTCGCAGATGTTACCGCAGCCAAACAAACAGAATTAGCGTTGCGGGAAAGCGAAATGCGTTTCCGCAGCGTGGTAGATTCTAATATGATCGGCATCGGTTTCTGGGATGGGGGCGGCGCAATTACTGAAGCTAACGACGCCTTGCTGGAAATGATCGGATGTACGACGGAAGACTTAGTTTCCGGACAAATCCGCTGGGTCGATATCACGCCGCCGGAATACGCAGAACTCGATCGCAGCGCCATCGCCCAAATCGCAGAATTCGGAAGTTGCACGCCTTATGAAAAAGAATACATCCGCTCTGACGGCTCGCGCTTCCCGATATTAATCGGCGCCGGAAACTTGCAAGGATGCACAGACAAAGGAGCATTTTTCGTACTCGATATCACCGATCGCAAACAAGCTCAAAACCAGATCCGAGAAAACGAAATTCGCATCCGCCGCCAACTAGCAGAACTCGACTTAGTTTACAACACCACACCAGTCGGGCTGTCCTTTGTCGATACCAATTTGCGCTACGTCCGCATGAACGAATGCCTCGCTGCGATCAACGGCCGCACGATCGCCGATCACATCGGGCGCACAGTCAGAGAAGCGATTCCAGAAATCGCCGATATGGTAGAGCCGATTTACCGCCAAGTGCTGGCGGCGCAAACCCCCGTGCTCGACTTGGAAATTAAGGCTGCAACCCTCCAGCAGCCGGGAGTTGTGCGGGATTGGCAAGTCAGCTTTTACCCCGTGATCGATGAATCGGGAACGCTGTTGGGAGTCAGCAGCGTAGTTGCCGAAATCACCGATCGCAAGCAAGCAAAACGGGTAATGCAGCAAAGCGAAGCCATATTCCGGCGTTTGTTTGAGTCCAATATTTTCGGAGTCGCGATCGGCGATTTTACCGGCCGCATCGCCTACGCCAACGACTGCCTGCTCAACATGGTCGGCTACACCCGCTCAGACGTGCTCTCGGGTCAAATGCGGTGGGACAGGATGACCCCCCCCGAATACCTCCACCTCGACGCCTTGGCGGCCGGGGAACTGCGGGCTACGGGAGTCGCAACTCCTTTCAAGAAAGAGTACATCCGCAAAGATGGCAGCCGCGTCCCGATTTTGATGGGAGGGACGACTTTGTGTCCTGATAAGGGCGAACCGGAGACGATCGTCGGATTCTACATCGACTTGACCGAGATCGCGCGGGTGGAAGCAGAACTCAAAAACAATCAAGAACGCCTGCAAATCGCTCAGCAAGCAGGCAAAATCGGAACTTTTGAATGGAACGTCCAAACCGGCTCCGTCGCGTGTACGCCGGAGTTAGAGGCTTTGTACGGGCTGCAGGCCGGCGGTTTAAACAGCTATGAAACTTGGCTGGAAATGGTGCATCCAGACGATCGCGCTTTCACCGAACAGCAGGTGCAGGCGGCGGCGGCCTCCGGGGAGGAATTAAACATTGAGTACCGCATCTGCCGCCCGGACAAAAGCGCGGGCTGGATTGCTTGCAGGGCTAGGGTGTTTCAGGACGATCGCGGTTTGCCCCTGCGGGCGATCGGCGTGAACGTCGATATCAGCGATCGCAAACAAGCAGAGGAAGCCCGATCGCAAATCAATCAAACTTTAGAAGCCTTGATCCGGGCTTGTCCCCTAGCAATTACCGTTTTTAGCGCTGACGACGGGATTGTGAAAATGTGGAACCCAGCCGCAGAGAGGATTTTTGGCTGGTCAGAATCAGAGGCGGTAGGTCAATTCGTGCCCAGCGTTCCCCCAGACAAGCGGGAGGAATTCAGGGCGAAGTTGAAAGGAATTCGCGCCGGACACGCGATCGCCGGCATGGAAACCCAGCGCCAAAGGAAAGACGGCAGCTCGATCGACATCGGTTTGTGGGCAACTCCAGTCCGCGACGGCAATGGTAACATTAACTGTATGTCGATCGTCGCCGACATCAGCGATCGCAAGCAAGTCGAGGCAGAACTCGCTCAGTTGCTCGATCGCGAACAAGCCGCGCGGGCCGAAGCAGAAGCCATCAACCGCCAAAAAGACGAGTTTCTAGCCACTCTTTCCCACGAACTCCGCACGCCTTTAAACGCGATTCTGGGCTGGGCCCAGATGCTGCGCGGCCGCCCGTACACGGAAGATTCTTTAGCTTCGGGTTTGGAGGCGATCGAGCGTCAGTCTAGGGTGCAGGCGCAGCTAGTCGAAGATTTGCTCGACGTTTCCCGGATTATTCAAGGCAAGCTGGTTCTGAAACCCGGCTGGTTCGTCATGAGAAAGACGCTCGAAGTTGCTCTGGATTCAGTTTGTTTCGCCGCTCAGGCTAAGTCGGTGAATATTTCCTCGGAATTTGACCCCGCAGTCAGTTTGATGTGGGGAGACGCCCAGAGGTTGCAGCAGGTAGTGTCGAATTTGCTGACTAACGCCGTGAAGTTTACGCCTTCTGGGGGAACTGTGGAAGTGCGCTTGGAAGCGTTAGCTGTGGCTAATTCCCCATCACCTAATTTCGTGCAAATTACTGTTAGCGATACCGGCAAGGGCATTTCTGCTGAGTTTCTGCCCTACGTGTTCGATCGCTTCCGACAAGCAGATGGCTCCATTACTCGGGCTGACAGCGGTTTGGGACTGGGATTGGCGATCGTCCGCCACTTGGTGGAACTCCACGGCGGCACTGTACGCGCCGAAAGTCCGGGTAAAGACAAGGGTGCGACATTTACGGTAATGCTGCCCCTGAAACAGCGCCGGAGTCAGCAGCAGCAGTTGAGAGAGGAAAGGCAATTAGCGGCCGTGAGTCCGGGTAATTTGGCGGGTTTAAAAGTGTTGGTAGTTGATGACGAACCCGACAACCGCGACTTTTTGGTTGTGGCGCTGCAACAGTTGGGGGCGACGGCGATGGCTGCTGCTTCAGCCGTCGAGGCGATCGACATTTTACAGCAGTCGCCGCCGGATATTTTAGTCAGCGATATCGGGATGCCAATTGAGGATGGCTATTCGCTGATCCGCAAAGTGCGATCGTCGGAAGCTGACAAAATTAAGCGCTTGCCGGCGGTGGCCCTGACAGCTTATGCTAGCGAACAAGACCGGCATCGGGCGATCGAGGCCGGTTACGACGAACACTTAGCAAAGCCGATCGATTCTGCTCGATTCGCCACAGTTTTAGCTCAGTTAAAAACCTTACACTAACAGAAGGTACGTAGTTGCGCTTGAGCGCTCCTCCAGGTACGTAGTTGCGCTTGAGCGCTCCTCCAGGTACGTAGTTGCGCTTGAGCGCTCCTCCAGGTACGTAACATACCTAAATCAAGAGCGCTTAAGCGCAACTACATACCTAAATCCAGAGCACTTAAGCGCAACTACATACCTAAATCAAGAGCGCTTAAGCGCAACTACATACCTAAATCCAGAGCGCTTAAGCGCAACTACATACCTAGAAATTAACCTCGCAGAAGACTGCAAAAGTTAAAATTCGATCGCCAGCCCAACTCCTCGATCGCGCCATGCCGATTTATCCCCTCAACCACCCAGCAGCCGAAATTTTCAGCAAACCTCGCCTGGGAACAGTTGTGATTGTTCCCTTTGTGTTGCTAACAGTCAGCGCCGTCGGGCTAGTCGGTTATCTTTCTTTCAAAAGCAGCCGGGAATCCGTCGAGGATCTAGCACAGCAGTTAATGGAACAAGTAGGAGAGCGAATTGGCGATCGGCTCACCAACTACCTCAACGCCCCCCAGAATGCCGTAGCAGCCAACCGTCTAGCAGTAGAACAAGGAATGCTGAACCTCAGCAACACTGAGCAACTGCGACAGCAACTTTGGCAGCAAATAATCTTCAACCCCGCTCTGCAATCGAGCTTTTTTGTCAATGAGCGAGGAGAACAAATTGGGTACGGGCGCCTGATGAGCGAGGAATTTGTGCAACAAGTCACAAAAGAGACAGGGGAGAAATTCTCAATCGGTACGCGTTTTTTTTGCAGTATGAAAAGTACCGACTTGGGTAAAATGAAATACTACTCGGTTGACTCCAAAGGCAATCCCCTAAAACTGCTCTATAGCATCCCTATGGATAACCGCGAAACAGTTTGGTTTCGCCAGGCCAAAGCCTCCAACAAACAAACTTGGTCGCCAATTGTTGTTTTCAACGTTATGCCGAAGTTAGGAATTGTTGCGGTGTCTCCCATCAAGGATGCTGCGGGCAAATGGCGGGGGGTTTTTACTTCAAATTATGGGCTGTCGGCAATTGGCAGTTTTCTCGATCGCCTCTACTTCCCTAAATCGGGACAGACCTTTATTATGGAGCGATCGGGCAATCTGGTTGCTACATCCACCCTAGAAACGCCCTTTGTCAAGCAAGGAAAACAGCCACCGACGCGATTGCTAGCCACCAATAGCCAGGATACCCGCACCCGAGACATTGCTCGGCAACTCACCAACCGCTTTGCCAACTTGAGTTCGCTGGATAGAGCTCAGCAATTTACCATGACGAGCAACGGATCTCGGCAGTTTGTCAGCGTCGCTCCTTATGGAGATGCCTATGGCTTGGATTGGTTGATTGTGGTGGTGGTGTCAGAGTCGGATTTTATGGCTCGCATTCAAGCGAATACCCGCAATACATTGTGGTTGTGTGCAGGTACGCTGGTGTTGGCGATCGCGATCGGATTTTTGACTGCCCGTTGGCTAACACAACGCATTTTGCGCTTGAATACCGCCGCCAAAAATTTAGGAAAAGGAGAATGGCATAGACCTTTAGAAATTAGACGCTTCGATGAACTCGGAGACCTCACCAATTCCTTCAATCTGATGGCAGAGCAACTGCAACAGGCTTTTTCCGAACAAAAATCTTTAACAGAAGCTTTAGCGCAAAGCGAGAGCCAACTCAAGCAATTTTTAGAAGCCATACCAGCCGGGATATCTATCCACGATGCCTCGGGTAAATTCGTCTACTTAAACGAAACTGCCAAGCGTTTGAGCGGCGTACAAAATATTCCCGATGCGACTTTAGAAAAAATGGCAGAAGTTTATCAAATCTACTACGAAAACCAGCTTTGTCCAACTGAAAAAATTCCGGCCTTCCGAGCGCTGCGGGGTGAAACGGTGCTTGTTGAGGATTTAGAAATTCATCGAGATGGGGAAATTATTAAGCTTGAGGTGCGCGCCACACCAGTTTTCGATGCAGGCGGCAAGATTATTTATGCCATCAATGCTTTTAGTGACATCTCAGGGCGCAAACAATCTGAAAAACTATTAACTGACTACAATAGCACTTTAGCCACCGAAGTTGCAGAACGTACTGCTGACCTAGCTCGTGCTAACGAACTATTACATGAGGAAGTCGCCGAACGCAAATTGATAGAACAAAAACTTGACAGTTCTACTCAAAGAATTCTAAAAATATTTGAGTCAATTGCAGATATTATACTAATTTTAGAATTGCCAGAAAAAACAATTCAAGTTATACCAACTAGGGGAATTTTTCAAGACTACACTCAGACAGAGCAGCTCGACTCTATCCTAGAACAAATTTTTAATGAGAGTTCCCAAGACATTTATTTCACTCAAGTTCGAGAGGCATTAGAAACCCAGCAAACTATAAATTTTGATTACAGGATGCAGATTAACAACCAAGAAGTTTGGTTTGCTGCTAAAATTTCGCCATTGTCCGATCGCTCTGTGGTTTGGGTAGCTCGCGACATTAGCGATCGCCAGTTGGCCGAAGCCCGACTGCTGGAAGCCCAAAAAATTGCCAGGATTGGCAGTTGGGAATACGATATAGGCCAAGCAACAAGCACTTGGAGTGAAGAACTCTATCGTATGTTCGAGATCGAACCGACTCAAAAACCCGTAGCAACCCCAGAATTAGTCGATCGTTTTCATCCCGAAGATCGATCGCCCTATCTAACAATGCTTCAGGAGCGATCGATCAGTAAAAAAAGCTTTGAACTCGCTCTGCGCCTGATCCGCAGAGATGGCTCGCTCACTTACATGGAAGTCAGAGGGAAACCCGTTTTTGATAAAAAAGGGCAGTTGCTCCGTTGGTTTGGCACTGTCTTGGATATTACCGCTTACAAACAAGCCGAGGCAGCTTTGCGAGAAAGCGCCCAGCGGGAACAAGCAATCGGGCGATCGATCGATCGCATCCGTCAGTCCTTAGATATTGATACCATATTCCAAACCACAACCTCAGAATTGCGAGAAACACTCAAATGCGATCGAGTCGCTATCTATCGTTTCAATCCAGATTGGAGTGGCGAATTTGTTGCCGAGTCAATGGGGGAGGGCTGGATATCTGTGATACAACAATTGGACAAACTTAATTTACCAAACAATCTCGCCACCGACTTTCGCTGTGCGGCGACAAACTTACAAGCCTGCGGTGAAGGAGTACGAGATACCTACCTACAAAAAAATCAAGGCGGTATCTACGAGATAGGTGTTTGTTACCGCATGGTTGAAGACATATACACTGCTGGATTTACTCCTTGTTACGTGGAAGTGTTAGAGCAATTTCAAGCCAGAGCCTACATTATTTGCCCCATATTCTGCGGCAGTCAACTTTGGGGTTTGCTCGCCAGCTATCAAAATTCTGGGCCCCGCACTTGGCGCGCAGCAGAAATCAATATCGCGCTGCAAATTAGCACTCAACTCGAAGTCGCCTTACAACAAGCTCAATTACTCGAAGCCACTCAACAGCAAGCCGTACAGCTCCAACAAGCCGCCTTAGCAGCAGAAGCTGCCAACCTCGCGAAAAGCACTTTTTTGGCCAACATGAGCCACGAATTACGTACCCCTCTCAACGCAATTCTGGGATTCTCCCAATTGATGCAGCGAGGGGCCAACCTCAACCGCGAACAACAGGAAAATATCGGCATCATCAACCGCAGCGGAGAACACTTGCTAACTCTGATCAATCAAATATTAGATTTAGCCAAAATAGAGGCGGGACGCATTACTCTCAACCCAACAGACTTTAAATTAAGCAGACTGCTAAACGAGGTGGAAGAGATGTTCCAACTCCAGGCGCGGGAGCAACAATTGGAGTTAATATTTAGCTGTTCTAGCGATATTCCCCAATACGTGCGTACCGATCAAGTTAAGTTGCGCCAAGTTTTAATCAATCTGCTTTCTAACGCCATTAAATTTACGAAAGATGGAGGAATTGCAGTAAGAGTAAGTTTGGTTAAGGAGCAGGAAAATCAGCAATTACCAATCAATTACAAATTACATTTTGAAATAGAAGATACAGGCTGCGGCATGGCTCCCGATGAGTTAGCTCGGCTTTTTCAAGCCTTTGTGCAAACCAAATCAGGGGAAAAATCGCAGCAGGGAACCGGTTTGGGGCTGGCCATCAGCCAACACTTTATTAAGCTGATGGGCGACATCATTACTGTACGCAGTAAAGTAGGACACGGTACCACCTTCGCCTTTAATCTCCCCGTCAGCGCGGTTGAGGCGGCGGCGATGGCACCCGTACAGCCGTCGCGTCGGGCGATCGCCCTAGAACCCAACCAACCGCGCTATCGTATATTGATTGTGGACGATCGCACTGACAACCGCCAACTGCTGTTCAAAATCCTCGCAGCCTTTGACTTCGAGCTCAAAGAAGCCAGTAATGGTGTAGAAGCCATTGAAGTGTGGGCGAGTTTTGAGCCGCACTTAATTTTTATGGATATGTGGATGCCCGTGATGGATGGAGGCGAAGCCACGCAACGCATTAAAGCCACCGTTAAAGGTGAAACTACCGTCATTATTGCCGTGAGTGCCGCTAACGCCGAGGAAGCGCGAAGCGTTACTGTATCAAATGATTGGGATGACTTTATCCACAAACCCTTTCGAGAGGCCGACATCTTTGCCACCCTCCACAAACATCTCGGAGTGCGTTACATTTACGATGAACCCGAGAGTGTGCCGGCGCCAACTCAAATCGAGCCTCCGACTCCAGAAAACGTTGCAGCTTTACCAGCGGATTGGCTGACAGCTTTAGAAAAAGCCACTATTGAGTGCGATTTAGAGCTGATTCTCAGTCAAATAGAGCAAATTCGCGATCGAAATAACTCATTAGCTAGCGCTCTCGCCGCCTTAGCTAACGAGTTTCAGTTCAATCAAATACTAGCTCTCATCCGTCCCTAAACCAAATAAAAATGATATTAGATCGGGTTCGTAGTGAGGACTTTAGTCCTCATCAAACTTTGAGGACTAAAGTCCTCACTACAAACCTACAAAGGTTATTTTACCAGACTAGATATGAATTACGAAGCAACTCCCGTCTTAAAAGGGAATATTTTAATTGTTGATGATGTTCCGAATAATTTGCACCTTCTAGCTAAAATACTATCGAGGCATGGCTACAAAACACGCACTGCACCCGACGGTCAACTAGCCCTAAGGTCGATCGAATCAACACCTCCTGACTTGATTTTGCTGGACATCATGATGCCCAGTATGGACGGCTACAAAGTCTGCGAAATTTTAAAAGCTTCTGCCACCACCAAAGACATTCCCGTCATTTTTATCAGCGCTTTAAATGAAGTGTTAGATAAAGTCAAAGCCTTTGAAGTTGGCGGTGTAGATTATATCACAAAACCCTTTCAAGAACAAGAAGTTTTGGCCCGCGTCTCAAATCAACTCTTACAGCGCCAGTTGTTGCAGCAAACACAATCCTACGCGCAGCAACTCGAAGAAACTTTAACTGAACTCAAGAAGACTCAATCTCAGTTAATACAGAAGGAAAAAATGGCTTCTTTAGGGCAACTAGCCGCAGGGATTGCTCACGAAATCAACAATCCAGTCAACTTTATCTCCGGCAATATTACTATGGCTGCTGACTATGCACAAGACTTGGTTCGCCTCATCAAATTATACCGACATTACTACCCGCATCCCGTGGCAGAAATTGTCGGCGAATTGGAAAAAATTCAACCCGAATTCATTGCAGATGATTATCCAAAACTGCTAAGTTCGATGAAAGAAGGTACTTCTCGAATTAGCGAGATTGTGCTGTCTTTTCGCAACTTCTCCCGCCTGGGCCAAGAAAAGTGCAAGCCAGTGGATATTCATGAAGGCATTGACAATACTTTAGTTATTTTGCAACACCGCCTCAAAGGAGCCAACAATATCGGTGAGATTGAAGTGAGAAAACACTACAGTAAACTGCCAAAAATCACCTGTTATGCCAGTCTATTAAATCAGGTATTTATGAATCTGCTAATCAATGCTATTGATGCGCTGGAATCTCAACCTTATCCCCGAAAAATTACCATCAGCACTTCAGTAAGTTCAGATTCAGAACCTGCGTTGTACAATCCAAATTCAAACTTGGCAACTCAAAAGTTTCAGTCCGTTATGATTTTAATTGCCGATAACGGTTGCGGGATTTGCGAGGCAGTGCGCCACCGGATATTTGACCCATTTTTTACTACCAAGCCTGTCGGCCGGGGTACTGGATTGGGCTTGGCAATCAGTCACGATATTATAGTAGAAAAACATGGAGGTAAAATCAGTTGTATTTCAGCTCCCGGCGGGGGGACAGAGTTCATTTTGCAGATTCCGATATCTGTTCAATGTGACTTATTAAATGTTAACATTTAAAGATGAAATATCCAATAAAGGTACGTAGTTGGGCTTTAGCCCTCTTTATAAGATTAGGAAAGAGGGCCCAAGCCCAACTACGTACCTAATTTGTCTGACGACAATAAAACCACTCTGCTTCTTAAGGGAGATGCGAGGGGGATCTAGACTCGGCTGTGAACGACAGATAAAAGGCTTTCAGTCTTAAGTTGATAATCCTTGGGAATTGCCGTTTCCTCGCGGTTCGCAGTCAGGACTATTGTAGTTACTTTAAATCCAGCAAGCCGCTAGTTTTCAGCTTGGGATTAAACCGGATTTCTTCAGTTACACCGCGAGATTTGAGCAGCGCTAAAATTTCATTTTCTACGCGGCGCGCTACATTTTTCAACAATTTATCTTTGGCAAGTTCATCGGCGACTATACCTTCATAATTTGCTACTTCTTGCGAAGTCATGACAGTTTTGGTATCGATGGGATCGTTCCACTTGGTAGCATCGGCACCGTTGCCCTGGGGCTGGGAACCGTTTTCGGCAATCCAACTCGCTCGGATGCTTTCTAGAATAGTGCGGCTGGGCTTGTCGATAGTTTGGACTTTTAGCCAGTAGCAATGTTCGGGTTGGCGTACTAAATGCTGTTTGAGGCTGAGGTAAGTATCCCGGGAATAGCCGACAAATTGCAGCACTTTCTCGCTGTCAAAAATCGCGTAGACGCCGATTTTACCCTGGACAAATTCAGGCAATTTCCCTTCTGAGTCAATGTATGGTATGAATTCTAAGCTGGCGAGAGGTTGAATGTCTTCTGTCATCCGATTTTAGATTTTAGATTTTAGATTTTAGATTAAACCACAGATTAACTAGCCTTTAGCTAACTTTTGAAAACGCGATAAATGGCACAGAGGCGGCTGGGTTTAAATATTTTGGCTTGAAACATGAAGTTAGGCGGGACGTTGACGATCGCAAAATCGATCGATTCGTGATACTTTTCAAATTCCGCAGGCATTCCCTTGGGCGTTTCGCTGCTGTAGGGCACGGGCTGAAAAAGCAACTCGGCAAACTCAATCCGCGAGCACTGCAATTGTACGGCTATTTGTTGGAGAAAGCTTTCATTTGTTAACAAACCGAACAGTGCGGATTTAGCATCCGGTTCCAGGACAAAACTGCTATCGTAGCTTTCAATAATCTTGAGACCCATTTTCTGTATGCTCCTGACAGACGGCGGTTAACGGTTGTCGGTTAACTTTTAGACGATCGACATATCCTGAATTTTACCTGACACTGACCCTGTTGGAGTTATTCGGCTTTCGGCTTTCGGCATATAGAAATATGACAATCCCGAAATTTTGACAAATAGCCCTGATTTATTGGCCGAGGTCTTTTATCATGTCCCTATCGCAATCTATCAGACTACGACTAAAAGGCTATGCAGAAGATCGAAGACGCATCATTCCCAGCTTTGAGAATTTCCCCAAACCAACAGGATTGGCTAGAATTGGCAGAATACGCCTCTGTTGCCGGTTCAGCGATTGGCACGATTGCTGCGGCGTTGTCGGGGCAAATTCTTTACGCTGCTGCCCCGCTAACCGCAGCACTATCGCTAAATCTCGCCAATCGCCAGCGTTTTGAGCAAAAAATGCAACAAAAGGCAAATTTTGCGATCGCAGAGGTACAGGCCGCAGCAGAAGGTCGATCGCAGCAAGTTCAGAAACTACCTGGAGAACTTGCCAAACTTGATTCTACCGTCTCCGACCTGAAACAAAAACTCGGTATTTTGGAATCCGGCGCCATCGCCGACATACAAGCTGCGGTAGCCTCCCTCGAACGCCAAGCGCAGGCACTTCCTGCCGATTCTCAGGAGCTCTACAGCATTTTGTCGGATTTGCAGGAAAAACTCCGGATTCTGGAAAATAGTGCCCTCAGAGAGCATGATTGGGAAAATGTTAACGTCCGATTTTTATTGCTCGACGAAAGGTTAACTGAGGTTAGAAGTATTACAACTCAGTTGCAGGAGCGATCGACTCAAGTAGACTTGAATGAAATCCAAGGTTCTCTGAAGCAATTGCAGGATTTGCTCGATCGACCGACAATAGACACAGCGACGCTGCAAACCGAGATTCAGCATTTGCAGGAGCAAGTTTCCGAGTTGCAGCGGCAAAATCAAGAAATTGTCAAGCCTTATTTGCTGCGCCTGACTCGCGCCGTCAAGAAACTATCAGAAAATTAGTCTTTCGTAGGGTGCGCACTGCGCACCGAACCCAAGTATTTCTTGGGTGCGCACCAATGACTAAGGACTAATGACTAAATTTTTGCCAAGCTTGCCAGAAAATATAGATTGATAAAATTGCTAAGAGCGATCGAAAGGCTAAACTAATAGTGCGATCGGACAATCTCGGCAAAAACCTGGTGCTGATTTGTGCGCCCAACAAACCGCCACACCCAAGAATCAACCCCACAACCCACAAAACATTCCCGCGCGCCGCGTGTCCCGCCGTCGCCGAAATTGCCGTAATCACGATGACGCCCAAACTCGTTTGAATTGCCTTTTTAATGCTTTCCCCTAACAGCAAAATTTGCAGGGGAACCATAATTACACCGCCGCCTACGCCGAACAAACCTGCTAATAAACCTGCCGCACTGCCAGTCGCAATTTTAGCAAAAGTTGGATTGAATAAGATATTTGAATTGTTGGGTAATTGGGCATTGGGCATTGGGAATTGGGCATTGGGAATTGGGCTTGATTCTTCCCCTTCTGCTTTCTTAGCAGTCAAGCGCTTGCGAACTTCAATCAAATAAATATTCAGCCACAGCAACAACCCAAAACAAACTAACAGCAAGTAAGGAGGAAATATCCCCGCCAAATAAGCACCGAGTTGTGCTGTGATGACGGCGGGAAATCCGATGCCTGCGACTTGACTCAAGCTGAGATAGCCCATGCGCCAATTCTGGATGCTGCCAGAAATAGCTGTAATGACGATCGACAAACCGCTAGTAGCAACCGCTTCCACCGGAGCATACTTGAGAGCCACCAACAAAGGCACAAGCACCGTACCGCCGCCGATACCCAAAAAACCAGCTAGGATACCGGCAAACAGTCCGGCCGCACCCAGAATCAATAATTCGCTAACATTCATCAGATTTTAGCTTGTAGTAATGAGTAGAAATTTTAACTCAAAACTCAAAATTTACAAGTCATATCATGTCTAGTCGATTACCCTAACAAAAACGGTTCGTAGTGCGGACTTTAGTCCGCATTTTTGAAGGACTAAAGTCCGAACGATCAAACCAGATATAGATCGTTAACGGTTCGTAGTGCGGACTTAAGTCCGCATTTTTAAAGGACTAAAGTCCTGACTACAAACCAGATTTATCCCAGTCAATCTATCGAACACGATCTCAAAAATCAACCTTAAAAACTGCGCCGCATTACCAAGGGCGGCGCGGCAATGTAAAAACTATTGAGAATCATTAGTGGCCCCGTCAGGCATAATTGCCCGCCTCAAATCGGCATCGCGGAAGTTAGTTCGATTGATATTAGCATCAATCAAAACCGCTTCCACCAAAACAGCTCCGCTCAAATTAGACCAACACAGCTTCGCCCGGTACAAATTAGCACCGCTCAAGTTAGCACCGCGCAGAGTTGACCAACTCATATTGGCAACTCTCAAATTAGCATTGCTCAGATTAGCTTCGCTGAGATTAGCTCCAACCATCGTGACTTGGCGCAAGTCTGCACCAGTCAGGTTGGCCCCGCTCAGCATCGCCCCACTGAGAATTGCCTGAGTCAGATTGGCTCTTTCTAAAAGCGAATCGCTGAGGATAGCATTTGTCAGGTTTACAGCTTTGAGAGTTGACCAACTCAAATTGGCCTTCATCAAATTAGTGCGAATCATACTAGCTTCGGTTAAGTTAGCCGCAAACAAATTCGCTTCGGTAAAGTTGGCTTCTGTCAAATTTGCTTCCGTCAAATTTGCTTTAGTCATGTTGACTTCTCTCGCCATTGAGCCGCGGAGGTTTGCTCCCATCAGGTTAGCCCCGCTGAGATTGGCGCGGCTCAAATCGGTACCGATGAGATTTGCTTCGCTGAGGTTGGCTTCCGTCATGTCCACCCCACCCAATTTCACCTCGCGCAAGTTCGCTCCCGTCAGGTTAGCGCCTTTGAGGTTTGCGTTTTGGAAATTTGCTCGGGTAAAATTAGCCTCGCTGAGGTTTGCCCCTTTTAAGTCGGCGCCCGCGAGGTTAATCTCTCGAAAAATTCTTTCTCCGGCCGCATATTGCCTCAGAATTCGATCGGCCTCCATGTCATTCGCCTCGCAATTTTTGTTTCAAACGTTAGAGTGATGGGTTTTACACATCATCCCAGATAACCACGGTATTCACCCTGCACACTATAATATCTGTATAATTTTTGCACTCTGCTGTGCCCGGAAAGCAGTACGGCTCCATTGTCAAGGGCCTGACAAATATCAGCGATTCTGAGAAAATCAAAAATAGTGTAAAACTCTCGGTACTGGGCAGTCAGTCAGTCGATTTTCCATTTTTCGATTTTCCATTTTTCGATTTTAGAATTGACTCCACAGATTAATCTGAGAGCTTGAACTAGGGTATAAAATTAGGGGTTCTCCACGACGATTGTACGTGGGACTGTATCCGTTTTTGGGCGGGGTCAACAGCGAACAGCAAACACAAGACTAAGACCCAAAAATGGTTTGACGCGCAGACGATAGCGGTAAAGTGTGCAGTGCACAACCTACTACATCTATACTACATACAGATGTTCTGCGTCCAAGACAGAAAGAAGAACAGACAACAGACAACAGACAACACAACAACAGACAAAGGAAGTTTGAGAATGCCTGAAAATTTAAGAAGCCAAGCCGTGACTGGGGGCGTACAGCGCGCACCCAACCGAGCCATGCTGCGCGCCGTCGGTTTTGGCGACGGCGATTTTACTAAGCCCATTGTGGGGATTGCTAACGGGTACAGCACGATTACGCCGTGCAATATGGGATTGAACGACCTCGCTTTGCGGGCTGTTGCGGGTGCAAGGGAAGCCGGCGCGATGCCGCAGATGTTCGGTACGATTACTATTAGCGACGGAATCTCGATGGGAACCGAAGGGATGAAATATTCTCTGGTGTCGAGAGATGTGATTGCAGATTCGATTGAAACGGTTTGCAACGGTCAAAGTATGGACGGCGTGCTGGCTGTGGGCGGTTGCGATAAGAATATGCCGGGGGCGATGATTGCGATCGCCCGCATGAACATTCCTGCTATTTTTGTCTACGGTGGCACGATCAAACCGGGACACCACAACGGACGCGATTTAACGGTTGTCAGCGCTTTTGAAGCAGTCGGTCAATTCAGCGCGGGCAAAATTGACGAAACAGAACTCAACGCAGTGGAACAAAAAGCTTGTCCCGGTGCGGGTTCCTGCGGCGGAATGTTCACAGCAAATACGATGTCCAGCGCTTTTGAAGCTATGGGCATGAGTTTGCCCTATTCTTCGACAATGGCTGCTGAGGATGCCGAAAAAGCCGACAGCGCTGAGGAATCTTCAAAAGTTGTGGTGGAAGCAATCCGCAAACAGTTGTTACCGAGCCAAATTTTGACTCGCAAAGCCTTTGAAAATGCGATCGCCGTAATTATGGCGATCGGCGGTTCAACCAACGCTGTGCTGCATTTATTGGCTATTTCAAATGCGATCGGCGTTGAGTTGTCCCTGGACGATTTTGAAACAATTAGAGCCAAAGTTCCGGTACTGTGCGACCTCAAACCAAGTGGCAAATACGTAGCAACCGACTTGCACAAAGCTGGCGGCATTCCTCAAGTAATGAAAATGCTTTTGGAATGCGGCTTGTTGCACGGTGACGCCCTGACAATTACAGGCAAAACAGTTGCCGAATCCCTAGCAGATATTCCCGCCGAACCGCGCGCCGACCAAGATGTAATTCGCCCTTTTGACAATCCGATGTACGCCCAAGGACATTTAGCAATTCTCCGGGGAAATCTGGCAACAGAAGGATCGGTTGCTAAAATTACAGGTGTTAAAAACCCGCTAATCACCGGCCCAGCGCGGGTATTTGAATCCGAAGAAAATTGTTTGGCGGCAATCTTGGCTGGCAAAATTCAAGCCGGAGATATCATAGTTATCCGCTACGAAGGGCCAAAAGGCGGGCCGGGAATGCGCGAAATGCTAGCACCAACTTCGGCAATTATTGGTGCAGGTTTAGGCGATTCTGTCGGGTTAATTACTGACGGCCGCTTTTCCGGCGGAACCTACGGTATGGTGGTCGGTCACGTTGCACCAGAGGCGCAGGTTGGCGGCACAATTGCTTTGGTAAATGAGGGCGATTCGATTACGATTGATGCTAACAATCGCTTGTTGCAGCTCAATGTTGATGATGCAGAATTAGAGCCGCGGCGCGCTCTTTGGCAAGCTCCTAAACCCCGGTATACTAAGGGTGTTTTGGCTAAATACGCTAAGTTGGTTTCTTCTAGCAGTGTGGGTGCTGTGACTGATTTAGGTTTGGGTTGAAGAGGAAAGCCTGTTTTTAACCGCAGATAAACGCAGATAAACGCAGATGAAATTCTATCTGCGTTCATCTGTGTTCATCTGTGTTCATCTGCGGTTATAAAATCTCGATCGCTCCGCTAGCTAACATACCTGACAAATTGCTAAAATAATCGAGATAAAACTGTCAAGAATAGATACTGCGATTGCTTCGTTCCTCGCTAGGGCAATTCTCACCCAAGCGTATTGGTTTTTAAGTCGCGAGAATCCTATGGGACTGGACTGTTGGTCAAATGCTCGGTTGGCTGACCCCGTAGCGTAATCTGGATTTATGATTTTTTTTACCACAGAGGCCACAGAGGGCGCAGAGTTAGAGAGGAGAGGGTATGTTACGGATTTGGTTTGAGCGAATGTGCAGTCGATCGCCGATCGCACGATAACACTGTTTGAACAATCGGGCGCGATCGCCTCCCTGTTCCCGCCTTTGCTGAATCCCTGAATCTGACTGTTGGTCAAATGTTCGGTTGGCTGGCTCTGTAGCGTACTCTGGATTTATGAATGTTTTTTAACCGCAGAGGCCGCAGAGGGCGCAGAGTTAGAGATGAGAGGGTACTTTACGGATTTGGTTTGAGCGAATGTGCGGTCGATCGCTTATACTGGAATATCTAGTTGTCTGCTCTTCAAGCACAAGAGAGGACTAAAGTCCTTACTACAAACTTAATTATGATTATTTAACCTGACTTGATAAGTAAGTCCACCTAACTAAACTTAAGATATTGAGGGCTAAAAAATTTGCTTTATAAGCATTCTTTCTTCCTTCTTCCTTCTTCCTTCTTCCTTCTTCCTTCTTCCTTCTTCCTTCTTCCTTCTACTAACAACTAAGTACAAAAAACGTTTCTGAACAATGGAAGCTAAATCCTACAAAGACACCGTAAATTTGCCCAAAACTAAGTTTGATATGCGCGCCAACGCCACCAAACGCGAACCAGAATTGCAACAATTTTGGGCAGATCAAGAAATATACGATCGCCTTTCCCACAATAACCCAGGGGATTTGTTCGTCCTCCACGACGGCCCGCCCTACGCTAACGGACAACTCCACATCGGCCACGCCCTCAACAAAATTCTCAAGGATTTTATCAACCGCTACCAAATGCTGCGCGGTAAAAAAGTCCGCTACGTACCCGGTTGGGATTGTCACGGATTGCCGATCGAACTTAAGGTATTGCAAAACATGAAGTCGGACGATCGGCTCAATCTTACTCCGATCGAACTCCGCCGCAAAGCCGCTGCCTTCGCCGAACAAACAATGGAACAGCAGCGCACATCCTTCCAGCGCTACGGCGTTTGGGGCGACTGGGAACATCCGTATTTAACCCTGAAACCTGAATACGAAGCGGCTCAAATCGGCGTTTTCGGTCAAATGGTGCTCAAAGGCTACATCTTCCGCGGCTTTAAACCCGTGCACTGGAGCCCGAGCTCGAAAACAGCCCTCGCCGAAGCAGAATTAGAATATCCCGAAGGCCACGTCTCGCGCAGCATCTACGTCGGCTTCCATGTGAGAAAATTGTCAAAATCGTTGCAATCGAAGGTCAAGCGCTATATGCCGAGCCTCTGGGCGGCGATTTGGACGACTACCCCCTGGACGATTCCGGCTAACTTGGCGATCGCAGTTAATCCCGAACTGACTTATGCAGTGGTGGAACCGCCGGCAAATTCCCACATCGCACAACAATTTATGTTAGTTGCTGTCGATGCGGTCGATCGACTGTCAGCAACTTTGAATACTGAATTAAAAATCCTGGCTACCTTCCCAGGTAAAGATTTAGAAGGTTCCACCTACAAACACCCGTTGTTCGATCGCGAAAGCCCGATCGTTGCCGGCGGCGATTACATTACGGCTGACTCGGGAACCGGATTGGTGCACACCGCACCCGGCCACGGACAAGAAGATTTTATAGTCGGAAAACGCTGCGGTTTGCCAGTTTTAACCCCCGTTGATGAAAACGGAAATTTCACCGCCGAAGCCGGACAGTTTGCAGGTTTAAATGTCCTCGGAAACGGCAATGCCGCAGTCATTGATGCCCTTGTCGAAGCAAATTGTTTGATTAAAGAGGAAGCTTATCCTCACTCCTATCCTTACGATTGGCGCACTAAAAAGCCGACAATTTTTCGGGCGACGGAACAGTGGTTTGCATCCGTTGAAGGGTTCCGCGATGAAGCCCTAAAGGCAATTTCCGGTGTGAATTGGATTCCCGCCCAAGGGGAAAATCGGATTACCGCCATGGTTGGCGATCGATCGGATTGGTGTATTTCTCGCCAGCGGACTTGGGGCGTGCCGATTCCCGTCTTTTACGACGAAGAAACCAACGAACCGCTGTTGAATGAAGAAACGATCGCCCACGTACAAGCTATTTTTGCTGACAAGGGTTCCGATGCTTGGTGGGAAATGTCGATCGCCGAATTGCTACCGGAATCTTACCGCAATAACGGCCGCACTTACCGCAAGGGTACAGACACGATGGATGTGTGGTTTGACTCCGGTTCTTCCTGGGCTGCGGTGGCGAAAGGGCGATCGGAATTAAACTATCCTGCTGATATCTATTTGGAAGGTTCAGACCAACACCGCGGCTGGTTTCAATCGAGCTTGCTCACCAGTGTAGCAACTAACGGCATTGCTCCTTACAAAACAGTTTTGACTCACGGTTTTGTACTCGATGAAAAAGGCCGGAAGCAGAGCAAATCTGAAGGCAATGTCGTCGATCCGGCTTTGGTAATTAAGGAATACGGCGCCGATGTTTTGCGGTTGTGGGTGTCTTCGGTAGACTATTCCGCCGACGTGCCTTTGGGCAAAAACATTCTGAAACAGCAATCGGATGTTTACCGCAAGATTCGCAATACAGCTAAGTTTTTGCTGGGGAATTTGCACGACTTCGATCCTGCCAAAGATGCTGTTGCTTTCGAGGATTTGCCGGAACTCGATCGCTATATGCTGCACAGAATGGGCGAGGTTTTTGCGGAAGTTCAAGATGCTTTTGACAGTTTCCAATTTTCCCGATTTTTCCAAACAGTGCAGAATTTCTGTACCGTGGATTTATCTAATTTTTACTTGGATATTGCCAAAGATCGACTTTACATCAGCGCCACAGATGCGCGCCGCCGCCGCAGTGGTCAGACGGTGATTGCGATCGCAGTCGAAAATTTGGCACGGGCGATCGCACCTGTGCTGTGTCACATGGCTGAGGATATTTGGCAGTACCTTCCCTATCCAACTCCCTACAAGTCGGTGTTTGAGGCTGGTTGGGTGCAACTCGATGCTTCGTGGCACAATCCAGAATTGGCTGCGCGCTGGCAGTATTTGCGCCAAGTACGCGCCGAAGTTAATAAGGTTTTGGAACAGGCGAGGACTCAAAAGGCGATCGGTTCTTCTTTGGAAGCTAAGGTTTTATTATACGTTCCTGATGTCGCAAAAAGAGCGCAATTGCAAGCTTTGAATCCCAGCAGCGAAGAATTGGTGGATTACGTGCGATCGCAAAATGCAGCGATCGAACTAGCAGCAGAGGAGAAAGCCAAAGCAGTACAAGACAAACAGGAAGCACAAGCAGCAAGTGTTGCCAAAGTCTTGACAGAAAAGACAGTTAATGTAGAGGAAGAAACTGTCACCAAAGGCGATGCAGCTTCTGAGATAGTAGAGTATTCTGCCCCGGAAGCATCGGCTTTAGATTTGCAGCAAATGTTAGATAAAAGCGCCCAGTTTGTGGCTGATTTGCCTAACAATGCGGGCAACTTTTTCACAGAATACCAAACAGTGCTGGTAGCGCTGGGGCTGTTAGGTGCGGTGGCGATAACCGGTAGAGTCACCCTGGCGGTTTTGGATACGATGAATCAAATTCCTGTACTGGGCGGCTTGTTTGAAGTCATCGGTATCTTGTTTACAATGTGGTTTGCTTTCCGTCACTTGCTGTTTGCAGAAAGCCGCCAAGAAATGGCACAAACAATTGATTCGCTCACAGCAGATGTGCTTGGAAAGTCAACGGCGCTGGTGCTTGTAGAAACACAAGCGATCGTCCTTTCACTTCCAGTAGAGACAGCCATTGTACCAATACAGGCGATCGCACAAACAGCCCCAGCCGAACAAGTGTTTGCAGAAATACCCGAAATCCCGAAAGCAGAATTAAGTGCGATCGCGCCCAAAGCAGAAATTCCTGCCCAAATAGCTGTACGCCACCATTCTGCAAGTGCTAGCAACGGTGTAGACGAACTGCGCTACTTGTTCATTACTTCGGAAGTGGAACTGATAGAATCGAATGCAGCGATGCAGGAATTGCCTTACAGTTACCAGTCTCCAGAGTTGGCGATTGGTGTAGTTAAAGCAGACGGCGAAAAGTGCGATCGATGCTGGAACTATTCTACTCATGTCGGAGAGTCGATCGAGCATCCGGTAATTTGCGAACGTTGCGTATCAGCAGTTGACAGCAAATTCTAACCCTAGGATGTACACAAGTACCGCTGTAATTGTCATTAGTGGGATGGGCTTCTAGCCCGTCCCAAACATACAATTTAAATGCGGAACACCCGAACAATATTGACCCTAGATGATATCAAATCCGGTAGCATCTGAATTATTGATTTCTCTATTCTCTCCCTCTGTGTCCTCTGCGCCCTCTGCGGTTAAATAATTCCGATACAGCCGGAAACAAAATGATTCATTTCTGATTATCATCATCGCTTTCTGTAACTCTACATTTCCCCCAGAAATTCAAGCATAAAAGCACAACAAAAGACAGGAAAAACACAACTGCTGGAACTATCCAAAAAGCACCACCGCCAATCAAAATATCGCCATCTGGCGTGATACAGCTAGAATTAGCCGCCTCGATACAATCCCGCCATTTCCAGTACCGCACGTAAAAAAGATAAAAGAAAAATGAAGATAAAAACAGACAGATAGCCATTAGAATATGAGACATCTGATTAGAACAAGAGTTAATTGAAGAACTTTTCTATTTTTTATTAAAAAAACGGCAGACAAATTCACCAGGATTGTTTTGTCCAAACGCCAAAACAGTGCCATCTTGCTTAACTGTACTGTGGCTGCGGCAATTGTAGACTTCCAGAGGCTGTTTGACTCCATCCACACTCAGAATCACCCTGTATTCCCAGTAGTTTTTCGCACTGCGCTTGATATCGACAATGCAAATCTCGCGCCCTTGATAGTTGCGGCATACAGAAGCAGAAGCCTCAGCCGGAAGGGCGGCGCAGCAAAAACAGATTAATAGCAGCAAGTAGCAAACATATTTCATCATAGGCTATCTATTCTACTGCATAACCAGTATACTTTCGCATAAACGGCGGCCCAAATCCCCAAACAATATCCTCCTTTGGAACTCCGGCTATTACTAAATCTTCAGCAATATCATCTTCAGTCGCATTCCATTGCAGCCAAATTTTCCCGCCCTTGATATCAATGTGAACGCTACAGTGATGCACCCTAGTCTGTTTGTCCCAGCCCACATAGAAGATTTGGTAATGATCTCGTTCTGTATCAAGAATTGTCTCGACTTCAATGTCTCCGTGGGCAGGTTTGCGGTTGCCGTACTCCATTAACATTTGCTGCACAATTTGCCGATATTTGATTATTTTTTCCAGGTGAGAAACCGCATCGAGGCGAGAAACCGGGTTTCTATGAGTTTTTGGTGATGTGACGAGAAATATCGAGAGAAACCCGGTTTCTGAGATTCACGCTTGGGGCGAGAAACCGGGTTTCTATGAGTTTTTGGTGATGTGACGAGAAATATCGAGAGAAACCCGGTTTCTGAGATTCACGCTTGAGGCGAGAAACCGGGTTTCTATGAGTTTTTAGTTGGGCGACGAGAAATATCGAGAGAAACCCGGTTTCTGAGATTTACGCTTGGGGCGAGAAACCGGGTTTTTGACCATTGCATAAATCCTATTTATGTCAATGGGAGATGAAGAATCTGGTCTTGATATTCATCATCGAACGAACCATCAGCAATCAAAATTAATTCCTCAATATTTTGTCCAATAGTTAAATCTGAGTTCAAAATGAAAATTCCTGGAATATGCCTACTTTCAGCCATATGATCTGTCAGATGAACTGGCATTGACTTGCGGTTGTTCGTCACTAAAATAAAATTATGCTCCTCACACCACACCAAAATATCAGGATCGAGCGTACTTTTCGGAGGCGTACCAGTATCGCCCACTGACCAAACTACTAAATCGGGGCGTTTCCGGCGAAGCTGCGTAGCATAAATCGGTGTAACATTCTCATCCATCAAATATTTCAGCGCCATTTCTTAAGCACCCTGATTCGCAGTTTGCTTTTCCCGTTCTGCTTTCAATCTTCGCAATCTTTCCGCAGCAGGATGGGGATTTGCTGCTTGCATTTTTCGCTGCTGATGCGACCACTCTAACCAATCTTGTAAATATCGACTTACTGATTCTTTGTTCAGTAAATAATACAAAATAGTCCTATAAACTTCTGCCAAAGTTAGAGAAGGGTATAATTGCTGAATTTCTTCGGCGGTGCGTTCCCGATACAGATATTCATACAACACCGTCTCAATCCCGATGCGGTGTCCTTTGATGCGAATATCATCCGGTGCTAAAAAGTCAAAATAGTCATTAAAATTCATATCTAAAATTCCTCTTTTAGCTATATACTATTATACTCATGAGCGCCAAAATTTTCATTAGAATACAGTTTCACCCTTTCAATCATCGATTTGATGGGAAACAATCATACCATCGATTTGTTCGCGGTGGCGATCGCCCCAACAAGCATATCAAATTTCCCCTGGAATCGGATTACCCCGCAAATCGAGTTTTTCCAGATTGTCCATACAGTCGATCGCCCTTGGGATTGCTGTAATCTGATTATCATTCAGGTAAAGCTGTCTCAGATTCAACATTTGGCCGAGACTCTCAGGAATTTCTGCAATCTGATTGCTGCTGAGGTAAAGCTGTGTCAGATTCGAGAGTTGGGCGAGATTCTCAGGAATTTCTGTAATCTGATTGTATCGGAGGTTGAGCTCTTTCAGATTCGAGAGTTGGGCGAGATTCTCAGGAATTTCTGTAATCTGATTATCATTGAGCTTGAGCCCTGTCAGATGCGACAATTGGCATATCGCCTCTGGGATTTGGGTAATCTGATTGCTCATCAGGTAAAGCAGTGTCAGATTGGATAATTGGGCGATCGCCTCTGGAATTGCTGTAATCTGATTTTTATCGAGATCGAGTCGTGTCAAATTCGACAGTTGACATATCGCCTCTGGGATGGTTGCAATCTGATTGCCGAGAAGGTCAAGCCGTCTCAGATTAGATAGTTGGGCGAACTCCTCCGGGATTGCTGCAATCTGATTTGTCATCAGGTAAAGCTGTGTCAAATTCGACAGTTTCCCTAATTCCTCTGGGATAACTGCAATCTGATTGTTGCTGAGATTAAGCTGTGTTAAATTAGACAGTTGACCGAGAGTTTCCGGGATTGCTGCAATCTGATTGTTGCTGAGATTGAGCTGTGTTAAATTAGACAGTTGACCGAGAGTTTCTGGGATTGCTGTAATCTGATTTTTACTCAGGTTAAGTTCTGTCAGATTCGATAATTTACCGAGATCCTCTGGGATTGCTGTAATCTGATTGTTCGTGAGGTAAAGCCTTGTCAGATTGGATAGTTGGGCGAGAGAGTCTGGAATGGCTGCAATCCGATTATTATACAGGTCTAGGTCTGTCAGATTCGCTAGCTGGGCGATCGCATCTGGGATTTCGGTAATCTGATTGTAACTGAGATCGAGCAGTTTCAGCTTTGACAGTTTTCCGAGTGCCTCTGGGATGACAGTAATCCGATTATTATAGAGGTCAAGGTCTGTCAAATTCGATATTTGGGCGAGAGAGTCTGGGATTTCGGTAATCTGATTGTAACTTAAGTCAAGCACTGACAGATGCGAGAGTTGGCCGATAGTTTCTGGGATTTCTGTTAAGCCAATACCGCTTAAATCTAAGCTTTCAAGTTGCGTACATTTGACAATCTCCGGTGGCAATTCCGACAATTCCAATCCCGACAAATCAAGTTTGGTAAATTTTTCATCAGTAGCTAGATTAATTCGTCGTAGTGCTTCTTCGCGCGTCATATCCTTAGTCTCCGCGTGTGTTTCCCCGCTATCTTGTTTCTATTCTAGTAGGAATTTGGAAGATCCGGAAAAATTGCCCAATCGAGATGAGAAACCTGGTTTTTATTAATTTTTGGTTTGGTGACGAGAAATATCGAGAGAAACCTGGTTTCTGAGATTTTTTGCAAGGGGCGAGAAACCGGGTTTCTACGAGTCTTTGGTTTGGTGACGCGAGAAATATCGAGAGAAACCTGGTTTCTGAGATTTTTGCAAGGGGCGAGAAACCGGGTTTCTATGAGTCTTTGGTGATGTGACGAGAAATATCGAGAGAAACCCGGTTTCTGAGGTGTGCGTTACCAATAGATGACAAATGATGGTACGCTTGGAATAGAAACTTGTTTGTTTATGAATCAAATTAAACGTGTTGCCATAGTGGGAGGAACCCACGGAAATGAACTCACAGGAGTATACCTTGTGAAGAAGTTCGATCGCGCGCCAGAGTTAATTGGGCGATCGACTTTTGAAACAATTACCATGCTAGCCAATCCCCAAGCCTGCTCCATGGGGAGACGCTACATCGATATCGACCTCAACCGCTGCTTTCGCCAGCAAGACTTAGAAAATCCCCACCTCTCCAGCTACGAAGCCCAGCGGGCCAAAGAAATATATCACATTTTTAGCTCAAAACACACCGAGCAACAAAGCTTAATCATCGATTTGCACAGCACCACATCGAACATGGGGCTAACATTTATTCTCGCCAGCCAGCATCCATTTAACTTGCAACTAGCAGCTTATTTAACCTCTGTATATCCGCACCTCAAGCTACTGGCTTCGACAACCAACCATCAAGATAGTCCTGTGCTGCGATCGATTTCCCAGTTAGGCGGTACGCTGGAAGTTGGTGCAGTGCCGCAAGGCGTGTTAGATGCGTCTTTGTTTCAGCAAACCGAGCAAGTTGTCGGCACAATTTTAGATTGCACAGAAGCTTACAATCTAGGCACTATGCCTGTTGTAACAAATCCCCTGACTGTTTATCAAAGCATTCGGGCGATCGACTATCCGAGAAACGAAAAGGGAGAAATTCAGGCAATGATTCATCCTCAGCTACAATCCAGAGATTATGAAGCATTGAATCCCGGCGATCCGATGTTTTTGACCTTTAAGGGCGAGTCTGTATTGTATGGAGGTAAATCGATTGTTTATCCAATTTTTATTAACGAGGCGGCTTACTACGAAAAAGGAATTGCGATGTGTTTTACCCAAAAGCAAATTATTCTTCCTGGTTCGTAGTGAGGACTTTAGTCCTTCTGATTGCGGACTGAAGTCCGCACTACTAACCTTATTCTTCCTGGTTCGTAGTGAGGACTTT
>RDYN01000036.1:0-39215 GCA_004293365.1 Oscillatoriales cyanobacterium
TTCGTAGTAAGGACTTTAGTCCTAATTCCCCCGGTTCGTAGTAAGGACTTTAGTCCTAATTCCCCCGGTTCGTAGTAAGGACTTTAGTCCTAATTCCCCAAATTATGAGGACTAAAGTCCTCACTACAAACATGATGAGAATGATTTAACGAGATTAATATAAAATAGTGATGGCAATTGGTGCGATCGCACATTCATGAAAAATTTTATTTTATTTACGCTATATCTGATTCCAGTTGTCCTGTTAATCGGATTTGTAGCCACTTTTAGCGTTAACGTTCCCATCGATGACGAGTGGAGGTTAGCCAGCCTTTTTGAGAAAATAGGTCAGGGAAATGTAACGTTTAACGATTTGTGGGCTTTGCACAGCAATCACCGCATAGTGTTTCCGAAAATAATTATTGCACTGCTAGTTTTTGCCTCTCAATTGAATATTAATTATCAGTTGTGTCTCAGCATAGGTTTGGCTGGGATAACTTTTATCGCCCTGTACAAGTTATCCTCAATGCAAGTTAAGAATGTTGGGGAAGATTTGTGGCATTTAGCTAATATTTTAACTTGTATTTTAATTTTCTCCTTGGTTCAGCACGAGAACTGGCTTTGGGGATTTCAATTAGCTTGGTTTTTCGTTAATTTATGTTTTGTGGCGGCGGTTTATGCGCTGATTTCAACTCACAAATTATTGCCTAATCTTAGAATTTTTATGGCTGCTGTATTCTGCTTTATTGCTAGTTTTTCCCTGGCTCAAGGCTTGCTGTCTTGGTTGGCGGCGATTCCGGCTGTGGTGGCTTTGGAGGGAAATCGGGCGCAAAAACGCAAAAGGGCGATCGTTTGGCTCTTGCTGCTCGTGGGAACTTGCGCTATTTATGCAATTGATTATCATCCTGGCAGGAAAACAAGTATTATTTCATTGCTGAGTAAGCCGCTTGTGGCGATCGATTACTTTTTGAGTTTGCTGGGTTCGCCAATTGTTAGATTACCTGGAATTTCGGCATTTGTGGGATTGGTAATATTTGCTAGTTTTGGATTTTTTGTATGGTATTTTGGGAAGAAGATTTTATCAACTAATTTGAGATTGGGTGGCGACGGGCAAGATGCCCATCCCACAACTGATTTGGGATTGCTACATCAGGCTTTACCTTGGCTGTCAATAGGTTGGTTTTCTGTCTTATCTTCTTTGTTTATTACGGTTGGTAGGGCGGAATTTGGGGCGATTCAGGCGATCGAATCTTCGAGATATACGACTAATTCGATTTTGCTGTTAATTGCTTTGGTTCAGCTAGGACAGTTGTTTATTCGAGAAAAACAATGCCTTTCAATATGGCCATATAAATTTATTTATCGTGGATTTGCAGGGCTGTTAATTGGTATAATTATTGTTAACTCTCAGCAGGCGATCGCCCAAACTAGCTCTGCACTTGTTTACAAACAAGGCGCTCAAGATTGTTTGCAGTTAATCAACTATCTGGAACCGTCGGATTTTTTCAATAATTCGCCGGAAAGCTGTTTGAGAGTGTTGAGTAAAAAAACTTGGCTGGTGAGAAAAGGCGCTGCAATTATCGATAAAATTGGTTGGAGAAAATTTTCCAAAAATGTAGAGTTTATTCCTAATACCAAGAAAGTTTACGGCTATTTAGACAAACCTCCAACGGGCGATAAATTCTTGAAAGCTGCTGGTTGGGCGGTTTGGCCAGACAACAGGAAACAGCCGAATATTGTACTGCTATCTGTCGGCGATAAACAATCTTTTTTTGCTAACGCTTATGTAAATTTGGACAGTCCCGATATTGCTAAGACTTTGAAATCACAGTTGTACAATAATGCGAGGTGGGCGGTTGATGTGTCTGGTGGCGATTTGCCGATCGCTCCTACAGAAATCAAAGCTTGGGTGTATAATCCTGTGGACAACCAGTTTGTCCAGTTGCGCGGAGGATGAGAAGTGAAAATTTCGGTTATTATACCAGCCCACAATGAGGAGGGCTGTTTGTCTGCTACTGTGCGGGCTTTAGCCCAGACGCTCGATTTAGAAGGGATTCCCCACGAAATTTTGATTGTGAATGACAATAGCACGGATAAAACCGTTGACATTTGCCAGGAATTATCAGAGACTTTTCCCGCAGTTAGATACATCAACAATCAACCTCCCAACGGTTTCGGATTTGCCGTGCGCCGGGGTTTGGCAGAATTTGACGGCGATGCTGCGGCAATTGTGATGGCGGATGCTTCCGACGATCCCGTAGATTTGGTAGCAGGATACCGCAAATTGCAAGAAGGATATGATTGCGTTTTCGGTTCCCGATTTATCAAAGGCGGCTTTGTTGTTGATTATCCAATTCACAAACTAGGAATTAATCGCTTAGCAAACTGGTTTGTCAAAAGTATTTTCGGCTTGCGTTACAACGATGTCACTAATGCTTTTAAACTATATCGCCGAGAAGTAATTGAAGGCATACAGCCGATTTTGAGCCATCATTTTAATTTGACTGTGGAACTACCTTTGAAAGCAATTGTTCGGGGTTTTTCCTATACAGTGATTCCTCTGAGGTGGTACAATCGGACTGCTGGTATTTCTAAGCTGAAAATCAAAGAGATGGGAAGCCGGTATTTGTTTATTGTCTTGTATGTCTGGCTCGAAAAACATCTGTCTCGCGGCGACTACCACCGGACTAGAAAGATGAATGAGTTGAAATTAGATTTGTTGCCAAAGTCAAAGACTGAAGTCCTTACTACGAACGAATAAGGACTGAAGTCCTTACTGCGAACCATATTTTAGCAATAAATTTAGTCAATGCCTGAAAGAATTTTAATTGTTGGCGGTGCGGGTTTTATTGGCAGTTGTTTGGCAATTGGCCTGAAGAAACTTCACCCGGAATGGCAAATAATTTGTTTGGATAACCTGCGCCGCCGGGGTTCGGAATTGAATATTCCGAGGCTTAAAAGTTGCGGGATTCAGTTTGTTTACGGGGATATTCGCACGGCGGCTGATTTAGATCCAGTTGCGCTCAATGCTGATTGTATTATAGATTGCGCTGCGGAGCCTTCTGTGCTGGCCGGTTTTAGTTCGCCTCAGTACGTTTTGCAGACGAATTTGCTGGGTACTGTGAATGTTTTGGAGTTGGCGAGACAGACTGGTGCGAGTTTGTTGTTTTTGTCTACGAGTCGGGTTTATCCGATCGCCCTTGTGAAATCTGTTAAGCTGTTGGAGTTGGATGAGAGATTTGCGATCGCCCCTGAGCAAACATTACCCGGTATATCGGAGTTAGGCATATCAGAAGACTTCCCGTTAAAAGGACACCGATCGCTTTACGGAGCAACTAAATTAGCGTCGGAATTGCTGATTGAGGAATACAGAGAAGCATACAACGTGCCAGCAATTATCAACCGCTGCGGGTTAATCACCGGTGCTTGGCAAATGGGTAAAGTCGATCAGGGAGTTTACGGTTTGTGGGTAGCGGCTCACTATTTTGAAAGATCGCTGAGTTATATTGGTTTTGGTGGAAGCGGGAAGCAAGTTAGGGATTTGCTGCACGTTGAAGATTTGTTGAGGTTAGTTAATTATCAGTTAGAACATTTTGCCGAATTTGACGGCGAAGTTTTTAATGTAGGCGGAGGTGCTAGCAACAGTATTTCTTTGGTTGAAGCAACTGATTTATGCCGCAAGATTTCGGGTAAATCGATTCCGATTCATCCGGTTTTGGAGGAAAGGGCGGGGGATATTCCGATTTTTATTACCGATTCTTCTAGGGTAATGGAGAAGACTGGATGGCGGCCCGAGATTGGGCCGGAGGCGGCTTTGCAGGATATTTATGATTGGATTGCTGCTAATGAGGTGGTGTTGAGTTCGATTTTGTAGGGATTTTTTGCAGCGCAGATGTTTTGTGGAATTTGGTAGGAAAACCATTTATTCTGCGCTAGGGAAACGGCAGTGTCTTGTCTGGAATTAGGACATAGCAGTGCCGTTTTTCTACAGATATAGTATTTGAACTTGTAATATCTATCTGTGTATTTTTTAGAGCATTTATCCAAGTTGAGAAGATGAAGAATTACAGACAGCCGATCGCACTTACCGACAAAATATCAACAAAATATCAACAAAAGTGCGATCGACCTCAGCGTCTACTCAGCAAAATAGCGGGTCAAAATCCGCATAATTTCACCGCTAATCGGCGAGGGAAGGGGCGGACTCCATTCCTCAACCTTGGCGAAACCCAAAATGTGCAGGATGTCGATAATCCAGTTAACGCCTTTGGGAGTGCCGCACAGCAGCAAGCGGACGGGTTTTTTGTCGGCGGGCGCGTCGGGAATTTCTTCGCGCAGCAGTTCGGGAACGGACTTTGGTGTTGATATCATAGAGAAAGCTCCTAATTTTCCTAAATGTGGGAGTCCAAACCCCTGCCGTGTCTTGATTGGAGTCTGAAACGGCGGGGGTTTGGTTTTGGGTTACACTAGGTTGTATGATAGCTCCTAAGGTGATAATATGTCAACTGGTAACGTGCAAAACTAGAATATTAAAGAAAGCAGTGATGGGAAAAATACGATCGTGCCACCAAAAAATCTCACACGAGTAACAACTTACGTGAATCCTGAAATAGCCAAAGCATTAGAGGAATGGGCCGAGAAAGACGAACGATCCGTGTCTTGGTTGGCAGGGAAGCTGATTGAAAAAGGTATTCAACAGCATCAACAGTCGCAGACAAAGGCAAAAAATGAATCGAGTAACGAAGATTGAAGATATGGGCGGGAAGCGTCAGCTTGAGTCGATAGCTGTGTATGTAACAAAGGAAAAAAAGGAGGCTCTTGAGGAATGGGCGACTTCTGAAGAACGTTCTGTTTCATGGATTGTTAGCAAGGCGATCGACAAAGCTTTGCAAGAGTATCAACAACAAAACGAGGCAAAAAAGGATACATAGCAGTGAAGGTCGATCGCCCTTAGCAGAAACAAGATTTCCGGAAACTAAAGCCAGGATACTGATGTCAAATATATCGGCAATTGCTGAAATCCGCCAGGGGTTTAAACCCCTGGCTAATAGCGAAAGTCCTCTAAAAGAGGACTAAAGAAATCATCAGTCCTCTTTCAGAGGACTTTCGCTTTGAGGCAGGGAATTAATTCCCTGCCAGACTGTGGGAAAGCGCACCAAGCCTTGTCCCTACCAGATATTATAAAAAAAGCCTGTCGGGTGCGATCGCATTTCCTAATTTCCCACCAATAACCTCAAAATCCCAACATGATGATACCTCTCGATGCGATTATCGGCGCAATTACCAGCATCGCCAATCCTATAATTAAAGACAAGCTTCAGCGCAGCGAAACAGTCATCAAACTACTCAAACAATTTAACCTCGATCCCGAACACCCGCTACCGGATTTCAGCAGCGTTTACGCCTATACATTAGTAGAATACGGCCTCGGCAAACCCAAACCTATTTTAGAACTGTTCCGGGATGAAGAAATCAAACAAGCTTTTCGCGAAGCATTCGATCGCAATTCTCCCGCTATTTTTCTCAAACAAGGAGAAGAATTTCTCCATTCCCGTGCTTTAGGAGATGAAATTAAAGATTTAGGTATTGACATTCGGCGCGAATTTGCTGCTTTTTCCGCAGTTTTTATCGCAGTCACTAAGCGCAGTCGCACTCCTAAAGAAGCTTTGACCAACCATCAGATAGATTCGGTAAACAAACAGATTGTAACACTTCACGAAAGGCTCGATCGACTGCCAACTTTAGAAGGAATTCGCACCGAAATGGCGCGATTGGCAGTTGAAAACAATCCGGCTTTACCAGCAGGAAATGAAACTGCGGCCAAATCCCAAGGGTTTGCTTTGGCGCAGCAAATGCGCGGCTGGTTTGAAATATTGGGCTACGATTTTGAGCCGTATCAAGTTTGGGAAGATAGCTATTTTGAGTGGATTATTCGGATTCCGGTGAGGCGGGGTAGATTCGATCGCATTTTGATACGCGGCATGGCGGGAGAAGCAGGAATTCAAGATATCGAAGCATTGCAGCAGTCGGTAGAAAAGCAAAAAACCGATGAAGGTTGGCTGGTGACGGCGCGCCGGATTTCCAAAGCAGCCCGCAGGGAAGTTGACAAACCAGAAAACCGCCACCTCGATTGTTATACCTTTGACGAATTGATCGATATTGATGCGGATTTTAGCGGTTATATTGAATGGTTGGAAAATGAAATTAACCGCAGGCAAATCGATGGCAAATACGTGCCTCTCGGCTGTACGAAAGCCGAATTTGATTCCGCAAACAGGCGACAAATTGATGCGAGTTATTACGGGGAAGAGGACGGCTGGATTGACGGTTATATAGATTTGTGGATGGACGATCCGGCAAAGGAACACATCTCAGTTTTGGGCGAATTCGGGACGGGGAAAACTTGGTTTGCTTTTCACTATGCTTGGACGGCTTTGCAGCGATACAAACAGGCTAAAGAAAGGGGAACTCAACGGCCTCGGTTGCCTTTAATTATTACTTTGCGCGACTATGCAAAAGCTTTGAACGTTGAGAATGTTTTGGCTGGTTTCTTTTTTACCAAGCACAATATCCGCCTGAATAGCGAAGTGTTCGACCAACTGAATCGGATGGGTAAGTTGCTGTTGATTTTTGATGGGTTTGATGAGATGGCCGCGAAGTGCGATCGACAGCAAACGATCAACAACTTCTGGGAACTAGCAAAAGTGATTGTTCCCGGTGCGAAAGTAATCTTAACCTGTCGGACAGAACACTTTCCCGAAGCCAAAGAAGGACGCGCTTTATTGAATGCGGAATTACAAGCATCGACTGCGAATCTCACCGGAGAAACGCCGCAGTTTGAAGTATTGGAATTAACAGCCTTCGACGACGACCAAATCCGTCTGGTATTGTCCCACCAAGCAGATCCAGAAACTGTAAATCAGGTGATGAACAATCCGCAGTTATTGGATTTGGCGCGGCGGCCGGTGATGGCGGAATTGATATTAGAATCGTTGCCGGATATTCAAGCAGGTAAACCCGTGGATATGTCGCGGGTGTATTTGTATGCGGTGCGGCGGAAAATGGAACGGGATATTAAGGCAGAAAGGACGTTTACATCGCTGGCTGACAAACTATTTTTCCTATGCGAACTGTCTTGGGAAATGCTATCAACAGACCAAATGAGTTTGAATTATCGGCTGTTTCCCGACAGGATTCGCCGCTTGTTCGGTGCGGCGGTGCAAGCAGAAAAGGATTTAGACCACTGGCATTACGACATGATGGGTCAAACCATGTTAATTCGCAATGCTGAGGGGGATTATTCTCCGGCACATCGATCGCTTTTGGAGTTTTTTGTAGCCTATAAGTTGGCGGCCGAGTTGGGGGTTTTGCCTGCTGATTTTACGGAGTTATCGCAGGCACAATTGTATTTGGATAGTTCTGTTGAGTCTGTGAATTATACTTGGTCTGGGTATTTTAGGCGCGAGGCGGATAATGCAGGGGAGATTGTGCCGATTCCGGCTTTGAAGGGTTTTGTGAGTGAAAGTTTGGGGCAACTTCGCAACAGTTTCGGGCGGGAAATTTTGACGAAAGCGGTGATGGATTTGTTAGTGCCGATGCTGTCAAAAACTGAGTTTGTTGGTGAGGTTAAGTCTCGATTATTGGAGATTTTGGAGGCTACGAAAGGCAAAACTGAGGAGGAAGTTGGTTATGTCGGTGGGAATGCGGCGACGGTATTGGTGAAAGTCGATAATGCTGCTTTGGAAGGGAGAGATTTATCGCGGGCTGTGATTAAAGGTGCGGATTTTTCTGATGCTAGCTTGCGGTGTGTCAATTTTGCAGGGGCGAATTTGAGTGATTGTAATTTTACGAAGCTCTTGGGTAAAGTTTCATCAGTAGCATTTAGTCCCAATGATAACACTCTAGCTACAGGCGATAGCAGTGGCATGGTTCGTTTCTGGGACACTTCAAGCGGAAGAGAAGTTCTAACACTTAAAGGGTCTACAAGTTGGGTGTATTCAGTTGCTTTCAGTCCTGATGGGAAGATGCTTGCGAGTGGTAGTTATGATAAAACAGTAAGGATATGGGATCTGCAAAAAGATAAATGTTTGATTTTTCAGGGATATACTGACTGGGTGCGTTCAGTAACATTCAGTCCCGATGGAAAAACGCTTGCCACTGGTAGTTCTGAAATAAAGCTATGGAATATCGATACTGGTGAATGCGTCAAAATTTTTCAAGGTCACAAAAGTTGGGTATATTCAGTTGCTTTCAGTCCCGACGGAAGCATACTTGCTAGTGGTAGTTACGACTCAACTGTGAAACTTTGGGATGTCAGTACAGGTAAATGCCTCATAACTTTACAGGAACATAGAAGTTCTGTACTTGCAGTCACCTTTAGTCCAGATGGAAAAATCCTTGCCAGTGGTAGCTACGACTCAAGTGTGAAACTCTGGGACATCAAAACAGGTGAATGTCTCAAAACATTGCAAGGACATACAAATGCAGTATGGTCAGTTGCTTTCAGTCCCGACGGAAACGTACTTGCTAGCTGTGGTAATGACACGATAATTAGAATCTGGAATATCCATAGTGATGAACCTTGCAAAGCCTTGGGAGGTCACAGCCAGAAAGTTTATTCAGTTAGATTTAGTTCAGATAATAAAATACTTGCTAGTGGTAGTCATGACGGAACAATTAAAATCTGGGATGTAAGCACCAACGAATGCCTTAACACTATACAAGGGTGTACAAATTGGGTATGTTCAATAGCGTTGAATTCTTCCGGTCGTGTAGTTGCCAGTGGTGGTGGTGACAAAATGGTAAAGTTGTGGGATCTTGAAACTGGTGAACGCATCAAAGTTTTGCAAGGGCATACAAATTGGGTTCACTCAGTTGCCTTGAGTCCAGATGGTGAAATGCTTGCCAGTGTGAGTTCTGAACTGAGGCTGTGGGATCTTCGCACTGACAAATGTCTTAATACTTTCCAAGGACATACTGATGAGGTAATTTCAGTTACTTTTAGTCCCGATGGAAAGATAATTGCTAGTGGCAGTGACGATGAAACAGTTAAGCTATGGGATATTAATACAGGTGAGTGCTTGAAAACCTTGCGAGGGCACGCAAATAGAGTATGGTTTGTTGCCTTCAGTCCAGATGGAAAAATACTTGCTAGTAGCAGTGCCGATCAAACAGTGAGAATATGGAATGTTCATACAGGTGAATGCTTAAAAACTTTGCAAGGACATAAGAAGCGAGTATATTCAGTTGCTTTTGGCTCCGAAGGAAAAATGATTGCTAGCGTTGGTGATGACAAAACAGTAAAGATTTGGGATGTCTGCACAGGTCAATGCTTGAAAATCTTGGAAGGGCATACAGGTGTGATATTAGCAGTTGCTTTTAGTCCTGACGGTAATACAATCGCTAGCGGTGGTGATGACAAAATTGTCAGGCTATGGGATGTTCACACAGGAGAATGCTTGAAAAATTTGCAAGGTCATACTAATGCTGTGAGTTCAGTTGTTTTTAACACAAAAGATTATGTTCTTAGCAGCAGCTATGATGAGACAATTAAGGTTTGGGATACCAATACGGGCGAGTGCTTAAAAACCTTGATAGACAGACCTTATGAGGGCATGAATATTACGGGTGTTACTGGTTTGACGGATGCTGAAAAAGTGACGATCGCATCTTTAGGTGCTGTGTCCGATCGCCCTTTGTAGAGAGGCGATATCATGCTAAAGAAACCGGGTTTTTAACAGATTTAAGACTTCGGCGGATATTGTCAGACAAAACCCGGTTTCTGCCTAATTCTCATCCACTCAGCGCTGAAATGACGTGGCGGGCGATCGCCCTTCCGAAGATTTTATGAAAACCAGAGAACAGCCTGCTTTAGACAATCGTTGTGATACAATAAATCAATAGCAGCTTGCAAGCCAAGGATTCACGTTTATGAACACCATCAATATTTCCTTGCCTGATTCCGTGAAAGCATATCTCGAAAAACAAGTAGCCAGCGGCAATTATAATAACATCAGCGATTATATTTGGGAGCTAATTGTTCAGGATCAAAAGCGTAAAACAGCTAAAGAACGTGTCGAAGAACTTTTACTAGAAGCTTTGGATTCAGGTGAAGCGACTCCGATGACTGACGGAGATTGGGAAAATATTCGGCAGACTGTACGCAACAACGTTGCTCAAAAGTAAAGCAATAGGTGCCACAAAAATATACAAGAACAAAAAATGGTAACTTCTACAGTTCTCGCCCTGGCAGAAAAAACCTACTCTCTAGAAGCATGGATGGAAAATCCACCGGATCTCCAAGAGTGGGTTGATGGCGAATTATTAGAGAAAAATGGCATGACTCTCAAGCATAGCAAGGTACAAGGAAATCTTTACTTTTGTTGGAGAAACTACAAAGAATCCAGCGGACAGGGAGGAGAGGTCTATACCGACGTGCCCTGCCGCACAAACCAGCAGGGACGCTATCCTGATGTTGCATACCTTCCCCCGGAATTAGCAGCACAATTTGGCAATCTCAAAGTGCTGCCGCAAAGTTTCCCTCTATGTGCTGAAATTGTTTCGCCAACAGATTTGGCGGAAGATGTAATCGCTAAAGCTACAGAATATTTGGAATCGGGAAGTGAGGAAGTTTGGCTGGTATATCCAGAAAACCAATGGGTTATTGTAGTCACAAAACAAACTAGAATTATCTTTATTGCTGGGGAAGTTGTTAGCACTCAAATTGTTTTACCTGGTTTTAGTATGACCGTCGATGAATTATTAAAATGAGATATCAAATTTTTGATCTCTACTAAATTAGAACATTTTTGTTAAATAGAGAAGCAGTTGCAGTTGCCTGTGATATAATTAACTACGAGAGCATCTTTCCTGCCAAAGATACACACTTAAGACTAGCATCAATTATGTCAACTACTGCTATTGATATCAGTACCTTAATTGCTCGTACACCGGGCTTGCACGGCGGAACCCCTCACATTGCTGGTAAAGGTGTTACTGTCAGACGGATTGTATTTTTGTACAAGCGAGGACAGAATGCAGAGGAAATTGCCGATCGCATTCCACATCTGAGTCTAGCCGAAGTTTATACTGCATTAGCATACTACCATGCCAACAAAGCAGAGATAGAAGCCGACTTAGCAGCCCAAGCTGTTGAGGCAAAACGCCTAGAAATGTTGTCAGAAGAAAATATTCAAAATCAACCATGAGCGCGATTCGTTTGTATATCGATGAAGACTCGATGGATCGAGGTTTAATCCAGGCATTGCGAGCGAGAAATGTTGATTTAATTACCGTTCAGGAAACGGAAACAGAAGGGCGACTCGATGAAGAGCAACTGAATTTAGCAGCATCCCAAAATCGAGTAATATACAGTCATAATATTTCCGATTTCTGTCAGTTGCATACAGATTTTTTGAGGGAGGGTAAAAACCATGCAGGAATCGCTTTGCTATCCCAAGATTGTTCAATTGGCGAGCAACTACGAGCTATTTTAGGATTGGTTTATACCAAAAATGCTGAGGAGATGCACAACCAGTTAGAATTCTTGAGCAAGTATCTGAGAAACAGTTAATCGATCGCCTTTTGTCTATTCTTGTTACCAGACAGAATCTGGGAATGCCGATAATATCTGCCTTAATTCTGATTCTTCGACGCCTTAACAAACATTTGCCCGCCCAAAAACCGCCACAAAACAGGCAACTTCAAGTAAATCTTTAACAGCAACGGCGAGGCCGGCCGCCCTTTCGTCGAAAACGGTAAAAATCTCGGTATCATTACATCTATTCTAAACCCGATTGTTTGTAAAAGCTCTTGCAACGATAAATGTGTAATCGGTAATTGATGGTCGATAAAATCGTAGTATTCCTTGTAAGAGTATTTAAAGTTAGGCTGAATAATCAAAAGTGAACCGCTAGGTTTCAGGGCATCAAAGCAAAACGATATAATTTCTACAAGTTCCTCTTTGTTGCGGAGGTGTTCAAAAAAGTTCGAGATAAAAATGCGATCGAACTGTTCGGCATAAGAAGTATTATTTTCTAAATTAAGCACATCAATATTCAGTACCTTGACATCACAATTAGCAAATAACTTTGAATCTGGATTCAGGTCAATCAAACATTTTTCGCCCGCCATAATTTGATTGATAAACTCACAGTAACCGCCGCCAATGTCTAAAACTGCCGATTCAGTAGGAACATAATCTTGTAAAAACTCGTCAATTAAAACTTTCCACAGTGCCACCTTGGCTTGCATTTGTCGGGAATCAAAGCGGTTGGCGTACAACTTTTTGAGATATGTGTCAGTTTTCATAGGAATGAGAATTAAATAACTTATACAAGGAAAGTGGGATGGGCGTCTCGCCCGTCCAATTATAGACGGGCGAGACGCCCATCCCACAACAATTAAAATTGTAAGTTATTTAATTGGCGATCCATAGTAAGATAGCATAGACTGAGTATGAGTTTATCACGCGATACAGCCAACTATGAATGTTATATCTACAGAAATACCGGACGTTCTGATAATTGAGCCGAAAATTTTCGGAGACGATCGCGGTTTCTTTTTTGAGAGTTTCAATCACCAAGCTTTTGTTGAAAAAACAGGCGTGACGGCAGATTTTGTTCAAGACAATCATTCCAAGTCTTCTAAAAATGTGCTGCGCGGTTTGCACTACCAAATGCAGCAGCCTCAAGGCAAATTGCTGCGGGTTGTGGCGGGCGAAATATATGATGTGGCGGTGGATATTAGAAAAAATTCGCCGACTTTCGGACAGTGGGTGGGCTGTTTGATTAGTGCAGAAAATAAGCGGCAATTTTGGGTGCCGGCGGGATTTGCTCACGGTTTTTTAGTAGTATCAGACATTGCTGAGGTTTTGTACAAAACTACAGATTACTATGCACCGGGACACGAGCGGTGTATTGTATGGAACGATCCTGATTTGGCGATCGCCTGGCCGCTAGATGGTGCCGAACCAATTTTATCACCTAAAGACAAAGCCGGACAAACGTTGAAAAGAGCTCAAGTGTTTTAGATAATGAAAATTTTACTCGCAGGCGGTAGCGGACAGCTAGCTCAAGAATTGCAGCCGATTTTATTATCTTCGGGAGATGTCATTGCAGTCGATCGCACTTCCGTCGATTTATCCCAGCCCGAAACCATCCGTCAAGCAATGGCTGACATTCAACCGGATGTAGTCGTGAATGCCGCTGCTTACACTGCGGTAGACAAAGCCGAAAGCGAAGCACAATTAGCCCGCGCAGTCAACGGTATCGCACCCGGAATCTTTGCCGAAGAATGCGAGAAACTGGGAGCAAGTTTAATCCACTTTTCCACTGATTACGTATTTGACGGTAGCAGCGGTTCTGCTTATCTCGAAACAGATTCTACAAACCCATTGGGAATTTACGGGGAGTCCAAATTAGCAGGCGAGGAAGCAATTAGAAAAGCAGGAAACAGACATATTATTATTAGAACCGCCTGGGTTTACGGTAACGGCGGCAAAGGCAACTTTGTCAAAACCATGCTGAGATTGGGCAAAGATAGGGAAGAAATTCGGGTAGTAGCAGATCAAATCGGAAGTCCAACTTGGACAGCAGATTTGGCTGCTGCAACTTCGCAAATCATCCCGAATCTTGGGCCCGAAAGTTTTGGGACTTACCAGTATACTAACAGCGGTGTGTGCAGTTGGTACGATTTTGCGATCGCCATTTTTGAAGAAGCAGAAAAACTCGGCTTTCCCCTCAAAATCAAGCGCGTAATTCCCATCACCACCGCCGAATATCCCACACCCGCAAAACGTCCCGCTTTTTCTGTACTTTCCACAGTGAAAATATCAGCACTTCTGGGTACCTATCCTCCCCACTGGCGGCAAGGGCTCAGAAAAATGCTAGCAAGAGAAATCAATCAATTTTAGATTTTAGATTTTAGATTTTAGATTTATTCTACAGATGAATCTGGGAGTTTAAGCTTTAGTCTAAAATTTGGGGATTCAGGACAATCGGACTTACGCACGGGTGGCTAGAAACCGGGTTTTTACAAAAATCCTTAGCTGTAGCCTAGAGATTAAATAAAAACCCGGTTTCTTTGTCGGGAGTGCGTCGTTAAACCTGCCCAATCAATTAACAATATTCCATGTCCGAATCAAATGAAAGTCAAGCAACAATCTCTTTTAATTGCCGCATCGGTGCTCGGCATTCTCATACCAGCGTCATATATTTTGTACTTGATATCGCAAGCGGGAGACTTGTCTAATTTTGATTATTGGTGGATGACTTGGAATTTTTATTCAGTAGATGGTTTCTCTACAAATCCTTTTAATTGGATATTTCGGGCGAACGAGCATTTTGTCTTTATTCCCGCAATCATCTATGCCTTAAACATCGTTGTCACTCAAGGCTCAAATATTGGTTTGTGCTTAGTGGCTTGGTTTTTTGCTTGGATTCAGTGCTACGTATTAATTGCTTTACTACCTTTAAGATTAAGGAGTTTTCCGCTACAATTTATCTCGGTAATTCTGTGTATTTCTATTTTTAATTTTACTCCGGCGGCGGCACACAACTGGATGCGGGGATTCAGCGGCGTTCACTGGATTATTGCTAATTTATTTGTAATTTGTTCGATATTTTGTTTGCAATCCTATGTTAATTTATTATTAAATAGCAGAGAAGCAGAACCTTTAGGTATTCATTCCCAGGCAGAGATTGGGAATGAGGAATGGGAACAAAACAAGTGGGTGATTGGTAGCATTGTTTTTGGGATTTTAGGTTGTATTAGTTACAGCACTCCTTTAGGTTTGTGGCCGATTTTGTGTGGGGCTGCGATTGTGCTGCGGTTTCCTCGGCGGATAACTTATTTGTATTTCGCTGCTTCGATTGCGGTGATTGGTATTTATTTTTTAACTTACAAAACTCCGTCCAATCATCCTTCTTTAACTAAAATCAATCCGCTGAAAACTCTCGAATATATTCCGATTTATCTCGGGGGAATATTTAGCGAAAATATTATTGTTGCGTCAATTATTGGTATAATTGGTTTGATTGCTGTAACGGGTTTTGTCGGTTATTGGCTATTGGCAAAAAAGTCTGTGCAGCTTGGCTATCCTGTAGGGAATCGCCAAAATTGGCTGCCTTGGCTGTCCATCCAATTGTACACTCTGCAAACGGCTTTAATGGCCGCAGTTAGCCGATCGGGATTTGGAGTCGAACAGGCCACCGCTTCCCGCTACGCCACACTCCCAGCGTTGTTTTGGATGAGTACAATCGTCCTGATAGTGCTTGCGGTGCGCGAGTTGCAGCCCACACCGAGAATTCAAGGGCGTTGGCTGACACCGGTGTTTGCAGTCGTGACAGCGGCCGTGATTTTAATGTACGGGGTGGGAGGCGAAACTGCAATGGCGATCGCGCGTAGAGCCACCTATCAACCGCTAGTAGCATTATCACTGCAATTAGGAATCACCGACATCACCCTAATTAAAGAGAGAGTAGGAAACAAACCCGCCGCATTTGTGGGATTAATCGACGCCTTAAAAACTAACAATTTAGTACCATTCAATCGAGATATCAAAAAACACAACTTCTGTGCAGCATTAGACACAAAAATCGACCCGAATTTACTCTCAGCCCCCAAAGACGGAGTACCCGGATATTTTGATACAGTAACTCAACTCGCACCCCAAGCCGCCAGAGTAATTGGTTGGGTAGGAGATCCCGAAAATCATGTAAAATGTATTGTCATTCTCAATCAAGAAAATGTAGTTCGAGGTTTCGCCATGTCAGGATTTCCCCGCCCCGACTTAGTTAACTTGTTTGGCGCTTCCTACAAATCCGCAGCTTGGAGAGGATACATTCAAACATCGCCAACCGATAAATTATTGACAGCCTATGCTTCATTCAAAAACCGCGAAGGTTGGGTAGCTTTGCGAAACTCCCAAGTAATCAATCAAGACGATTCAGTTAAGACTGATCCCCCCTAGCCCCCCTTCCCAAGGGGGGAACAAGAGAATGCTCAAAGTCCCCCTTCTTAAGGGGGATTTAGGGGGATCTCCGGGGCACAAGCAGTCTTAACAATCGCGTATTGAGTTATCAATAACACTTACAAAAATCGCTATGCAAAAAGACCTCAGCTTCGTAATTCCCGTTCACAATGAAGAAGCCACACTGAAATTACTGTTTGAAAAAATTAGCATCGTCATGTCCCAAACAGGAATTGACAATTACGAAGTCATTTTCATAGACGACGGTAGCCGCGATGCTTCTTGGCGAGAAATTGCTGATTTAGCCAGTCAATTTCCCCAACGAATTAAAGCGATCAGAATGCGCCGCAATTTTGGCAAATCCTCCGCACTTTCAGCAGGATTTCGCAATGCAGCCGGGAAAATTATCTTTACTCTTGATGCAGATTTACAGGATGACCCAGCCGAAATTCCCAAATTTTTAGATTGTCTAGAATTAGGATTTGATTTGGTCTCTGGTTGGCGAAAACAGCGGAATGACCCCCTCTCGAAAACCTTGCCTTCGAGGCTGTTTAATGCCGTTGCGTGTTTGCTGACTGGGGTGAAAATGCACGATATGAATTGCGGTTTCAAGGCTTATCGGCGGGAAGTTTTACACTCAATTAAATTGTATGGGGAATTGCACCGCTATATTCCAGCTTTAGCCAACAATTTAGGGTTTAAAATTGGCGAAGTAGTTGTCGAACACCATCCGCGAAAACACGGTAAATCGAATTACGGTTGGGAACGCTACGCGCGGGGTTTTATTGATTTGTTGACGGTGTTGGCGACTACTCAGTATTTGCACAAACCGGGTCATTTGTTTGGCGGATTGGGGTTGTGTTTTGGCTTGGTGGGGACTGTTTCGCTGAGTTATTTGATTGTGATTTGGTTTCTGAATTTAGCCGGGATGCACTTTGGGCCGATCGGGAATCGACCTTTGTTGTTTTTTGGGATTTTGTGTACAATTCTGTCGGTGCAGTTGATTTCTTTGGGGATTTTGGCTGAGTTGATTGCGCGGAATGTGGCTGTTGATTATGTGGACAAGCAGATTTGCGAAATTATTGATGATTCGGGTTTTGATATTTAACTGTTTATATTATGATGTTTGTAGTGAGGACTTTAGTCCTCTGATTTTGAAGAAGGACTGAAGTCCTCACTACGAACCTGAAGAAGGACTGAAGTCCTCACTACGAACCTGAAGAAGGACTGAAGTCCTCACTACGAACCCGAAGAAGGACTGAAGTCCTCACTACGAACCTGAAGAAGGACTGAAGTCCTCACTACGAACCTGTGATTTTAAAGATTATCCATTTGCCTTGTTTATCTACTATTTCTCCTGGAATATTTGGATGCCAATCGCTGCGAGTCAGGATATAATCGGCATGATATGTTTGGGCTACTTTGACTAAATCCGCACTGCTGCGACGGCTGAATAAGTCGTTCCCTCCCCAAATCATTTGCGGGTTTAAGGGAACTCCTAAAACAGCTTCCATGCGATTTTGCCACTCTTTGATTCCTGTTTCTGTTAAGGGAAAGTTCTTAAAATTAACTACTATAGATCTCTGAGAGTAAAACTGGAAGCTGGTAACTGAAGGTGGAATTAATATGAGTGCATCTTGATTGCTAATTTGCGAAAAGTGTACAGCTAATCTGTTTAAGTCGTCGCTGGGTACTACATTAATATTGACTCTTTTTTGAAATATTTCTAATATTGGTTTTGGTAAAATGCCTGCTACTCCAAAAACTAAGATGGCGGTAGTTGCCAAGGCTAAAATATGGGTTACTATTTGTGTGAGTGGTGTAGATATAGATGTTTGTTCTAAAATGAAAGGCAAGGCAAGAATTGAAAAGAGGATAGGTATGCTAATTAGGCGATTGCCTATTATTTCCCACGAATCAGTCAGCGGATATATTAAACTAAAAATCAACGTTCCTGCTGTCAAAATCCATAGCAATATATTGTATCTCTTGGGAAATACGTAATTTCTGGTTTGCCAAATTGATAATCCTAGGAAAATTACACCTCTAAAAGGCAAAGTCAGTACAGCTAGTAGCAGAAGACTAACAGCTATTTTTTTATTATTATAAAGTCTATCGACGGTTAAACTAACGGCAATAAATATAATTAATTGAGCGAAAGGTACAGTTCTAGCTAATTGCAGTTTGGCGATTAAAGCTAGCGGGTAAACTTCTACAAATATGTAGTTTAGAAACAGTGCAAAAATTGACGTGCCAACAATTATGTAAAAATCAAGCTTGTCTTTTTTTGGGAGTGAATCGGTATTTTTGATGCACAGCAAGCCGCCAATGATGAAACAGATAAAGTTGAACCAATTTCCAAGAGTCCAGTTTGAGGGAAGGATGTGGTGAGGATTGCGGACTTTGGCGTGGATGAATACAAACTCGGCATTGTCGATGGTTTGAGTGCCGGTAGTACCTGTCAATAACATGGGTACGTACACTATACTTGACATGGCTGCTAAAAGCGCGATCGCCCAAATCAACTTTTTGAACTGCTGCTCTCTTACACATTCTATCAGTAAAACGGGAACCATCATCAATCCCGGCAGCAAACCCACTAAAAATTGCAGCAGACAAGCCAGTCCAAAAAAGAAATATCCTGTCAGCCATTTCTGACGCAAACTAAAGTAAATTCCCCAGATTGCGACACCCATTGCGAAGGTACTCGGTACTGATTTTGTGGAAAATATCAGCGTGTTTCCCACATCTGTAAATGAAGCGGCTAAACACAAGAAACTCATTGCTGCTACTGGCAGTTGTGAATTAGTATATATTCTGATAATTTCCAGACAAGCTAGGATAACTGAACTAAAGGCTAGGAATTGATAAATAAAATGTACTAAGGGGATACTTAACCCTAGGTTTGCTAACAAATAAATGATATGATAATAATAGTATCTCGGATTAAATTTAACCATTTCCTGAACGTGATAGTCATTTTTGTAGAGTTCAGGATTGAGCAGGGATTGGATTTGTGGCAATTCGGGAAAGTTGCCTCCTATCGGGAACTTATACCCTACTGCTATGAATGAGCCGATGATGATAACAGTATAGAGAGATAGGTTAAAATATCTGTTTGATCTTTCAGTTTTCTGCATTGACGGTTCAAGTTTTTTGAGCTGATATTAAAGTGAAGGGGCTTTTTTATGAACCGTAGAGGCGCAGAGGGTTCAGAGGAGGAAAAAATAGAGGAAGTAGAAGGGAATGTAAAAGATTTATACTGATTTAATTAGTCCTTGGGCGCGAAGTTTATTAGTCGCTATATAGCCTTTGTCAAAAAAGTGAGGTATGCCCTCTTTGCCCTCTTTTTCCGATACCCATGAGGTATGACTCACAGCTTATATAACCATTTAAACTAATACCATTTTTCTGTGAATCTGCATAGAATATATTTTTTACAGGAAAGGATTCCTGGCGTTCATTCTATGTAGCGATTTACAGAATTGGTATAAGAGGGCTAAAGCCCAACAACGTACCTTATCTTTTTGAGAAAGGCTATACTTCTATTATATCTATTAGATCGATCGCCCCAATCACTACAAAACCCGCAAAAGCGGGTTTTCCAACAGTATCTTAGAGAGGGACTTCCGTGGATTAATCCTAATAACCAGGCTCTTCTTCGTACTCAGGAGTCTTAGTCTTCTCAGGAATATTCACCCGAGGAGCCTGGTAAGGCTTCGGTGCTTCATCGTCAGCCCAAGCATCCGCCTCCACATCATCCTCGTACTCGTACTCCACCACCACAGGCTCCTTCGGGGGAGCAACCTGAGGGCGAGTGTATTGCTTCTCTTCGTACTCGTCTTCCTCGTAATCGTCTTCGCCGCCCCAATTATCTTCTTCATAATCATCATAATCGTCGATCGGCTGAGGCTGCGGCATCGCGCGCATCTGCTGCTGTCGTACCGGTGGGCGATTCCACTGCGAATCCTCATCCCAAGGAACTTCCTCAACCACAGGCGCCGCTACCTTGCTTCGCATTTCCGGTGCAGGAATCCGCACGCCCGGGCCCAATTGATATTCCGTAGCCACCGGTTTCGGATAATAACCTTGCTCGTCCTCTTCCCTTTCCCAAGGTGCTTGTCCCAAACCGACGCGCTCCAGCAAACCCACGCTAAGCTGCCTCAGCCTTTCCTCGGAACCTTCAAACACAATCAAGCGGTTGGGGCCGCTGCTGACAACTTCCTCAATCCCCAACTCGTAGGTGCTGAGAACTTGGTCGGGGATTTGGGGGATTCCGATGGAAGCGATGACGATAGAAACTAACTTACCGTCTTCCGGGTCGAATCTAAAGCCGCGCACCCTTCCCAAAAGTTCGCCGGTTTCGGTAATCACTTCGCTGTTAATCAAAATGCTGTAGACTTCAACATCAACATCATCTTCGATCGCACTTTCATCTTCCACTAACAGCACGTCGCCAATTTCGCTGACATTACTGAGGAACATAAACTTCGGCATTCCAGCGACCGCAAATATATTATCACGCAGACCGATCGCCACAACTTCCCGCCGATCGATGTCCACCCACAATTGACTGACTACACCCAAGCGCTTACCTCTGTCGCGGGTGATAACCTGAGTGCCTAGAATATCGGAGCGTTGGCAGATTTGTTCGGATGTCATTCTAACTCTAATCCTGATTTATGCAAGTATATATATCACTGAACACCATCAGTCGATTTTAGATTTTAGATTTTAGATTTTAGATATACTCGCAGCGCCGTGAATCTGGAAGCTTGAGCTATGGTCTAAAATTGTAATCTTTCAACGACTTAAGTGCGCGGAACGGTATCCGTTTTTGGCTGGGGCCGTCAACCTAGACTCCGGGACTATAACTTAAGTCCGATGACCTGAGTATAAGCTCCCCGCGCTTGAGTAACGCCAATTGTACGCTGGGCCGATTGAATCATAGGTCGCCGCAAACTCACAACAATAAACTGGGCTTGTTCAGACTGTCGTTTTATCATTCTAGCTAATCGCTCCACATTTGCCCCATCCAAAAACATATCCACTTCATCAAAAGCATAAAACGTAGACGGGCGGTAGCGTTGCAGAGCAAAAATAAAACTCAGGGCCGTCAGCGACTTTTCGCCACCAGACATGGAAGCCAGCCGCTGAACGGGTTTCCCCTTCGGATGAGCGACCAAATTCAAACCGCTGCTGAAGGGGTCTTCCTGGTCATCTAGCTGGAGATAGCCATCGCCTTCGGAAAGTTCCGCAAAGATAGTCTGGAAGTTCTCGTTAACCGCATCGAAAGCTTCTTTAAATGCGCGCCGCCTGAGCGTGGTAAAATTTTCGATTCTCAACAAAAGTTCAGTGCGTTCTCCTGCTAATGTCGTCAATTTTTGACTTAATTCTTGCAGGCGTTCTTGAGTGCGGTTGTACTCTTCTAATGCTAGCATATTCACCGGCTCTAAAGCTTGAATGCGTTTCGCGATCGCCTTTACTTCCTGCTGCAATTCGGTCAAATTAGCTTTCTCGACATTTTCAGGAATCGACGGCACCGGATCGGGCATTTCCGCCCGCTGCGTTTCCATGAGAGTGCGGACGGCGGCTAATTGTTCCCGGCGTTCTTGCTGAGTTTCGTGCAGTTTTTGCAACTGCCATTGTAACTGTTGTTTGGCCAAATGCTGCTCTCGCAGTTGCGATTCCGCGCGATCGCGATCGCCCTTTTCCAAACCCAATTTTTCCTCAATTTGGGCCAAACTAGCCTTACCAGCCGCAATTTGTGCGTCGAGTTCCAACTGCTGCGAAATAATCCGATTCACAGCATCAATCCCCGCGTTTTGCTGAACTTGCCATTCCTGCAATTTCTCGCTGCCTTCCTTAATTTTCTCCTCCAAACGCCCGAATTGATTTTGCAAGTCTACAAGACGCTGCTGGACGTTTCTCAGAGCTAATTCGCGCTCTTGCAGTTGCGCTTCTCGATCGCGCAAACCCGACTGCATTTGCTGCCATTCGCTGTGACTGTTCGACTCTTCTAACTGCGCCAAAGTTTGGCGGTACTGCTGCAATTGAGTTTCTTGGGCGGGCAATTCTCTCTCCAGCAACTGCAATCGCGATCGCGAATCAGTCAATTCCTGAGTATTTTTAGCAATTTGCGATCGCACCTGTTGCTGTTGCGCCTGCAAATTCTTAATTTCCGACTCCAACTGTTCCAAGCGCAACTGATGTTCGCGCAAACTCTGCTTTGCCTCCATCAATTCTTGACTGCGAGTTTTGACAGCAACAGCAGCGCGATCGATCGCAATTTTGCACCGTTCCAAAATCCGCTCAATTTCCTCAATACGTTCTTGCAAAGCAGCAATTGTCCGCGCTTCCTCCGCAGCATCCATAGCATCAACCGTACCAAAATGTAAGGTAGATTTATTAGTAGAACTTCCCCCAGTCATCGCGCCGCTAGTTTCCAGAATTTCCCCATCCAAAGTGACAATCCGGTACTGTCCCAAATAGCGGCGGGCATCAGTGAGGTTGCTAAACACAACCGTACTGCCAAAAACGTAAGCAAAAATCTCCTGATAGCGCCCATCGCACTCAATCAAATTCACAGCCGCATCCACAAAACCAGCCGCGCGGCGCAAATTTTCATTCACCGAAAACCTGCCGCCCCTAATCTTATTCAAAGGCAAAAACGTCATCCTTCCCGCCCGTTTTTGCTTCAACAATTCGATCGCAGCAGCCCCCACACTATCATTTTCCACAACCATATTACCCATGCGGGCACCCGCCGCAATTTCCAGCGCCAACTGAAAGCGCGGTTCCACCCGGCCCAGTTGAGCCACCAAGCCGCAAACTCCGCCAATTCCGCTTTGCGCGATAATTTTTGCAGTAAACGTGCCGCTGGCTTCTTGCTGGGCTTGAAACTGCACTTCTAGCTTATCTAACTTGCGCTGTCTTTCCCGCTGTTCTTCCAGCAAACGAGTTTGAGTTTCCTGTTGCAATTGCAATTCTTGTTCGGCTGCGACTACAATCTGATTCAGCGATTCTACTTGCAAAGCAGCAACTTTTTGGGTTTCCCCAAGGCTTGATTGCTGAACTTTTTTCGCTGCTATTTCCTGTTCCAATACTTGCAGCGATTGGTTTTGTTCTTGAATTTGACTTTGCAGGCGATCGGCTCTTTCGCCAATAGTAGCTTGTTCGGTGCGCTGCGGCTCCAAAGTTTGCTGAATTGTTTCGATTTGGCGGTGGAGTTCCGTTTGCTGCTGCACCCAAGCTTCTGCTGTCGAGGCGATCGCATTTGCAACTTCCCGATTGTCAGCTAAACTTTGCTGGGCTTCGTCTCGCTGTTCCTGCAAAGTATCTATTTGAGACTTAACATAAGATATTTCAATCTCAATTTGCTCCAAACTTTGGCGAAATTGCCGAACTTCTTCCTCAGTTTGTGCTATATTAGCCGCCATTTGTCCAGCAGTTGTTTCCAAATCCTGTTTGCGGTTTTGGAGTTGGCGTCTTTCCGCTTCCTGAGTGGCAATATTTGCTTGCAAAGCCAACAATTCCGACTCGCCCAAAGCTTTAACGCGAGCATTCAGCGCGTCTAATTCGGCGGTTGCTGCTTGAATTTGGGTGCTAATTGCTTGCAGTTGTTCGGTGAGAGATGTAGAATTGCGATCGCCCGTTTCGATTTGTTCGCGCAGTTTCCACTCTTGCTTTTGCAACTGGCGGAACTTCAGAACAATTTCCCACTGCGACTTTTCTTGAAATTCCGCCCGCAACTTTTGATATTTTTCGGCTTTTGCGCGATCGTTCGCCAGTCTATCGCGCTGAGAAATCAGTTCTTTTTCAACAATACTGCTGCGCTCTTCAACTTCCTTAACTTCATCCAACTTCTGCTTGGCGAGAGAGATTTTGCGATCGAATTGAGCAACACCTGCCAATTCATCAATAATTTCTCGACGTTCCTTAGAATTCATCGAAATAATGCTAGTAACATCTCCTTGCAAAACAACGTTATAACCTTCGGGATAAATTCGCAAACGGTTGAGTTGTTCGTGCAGTTGAGTCAGCGTACAAGGTGCGCCGTTAATGTAATAATTTGACGTGTAAGTTCCTTGACGAGTGACTCGCAGTTTGCGCGTCACGCTCCACTCATCTGATTTTAGATTTTGGATTTTAGATTTTAGATTATTGGCGAGTAATTGTCCGTTGTTTTCTTGACTGGTGGCGATTTCTATTTCTTCGACTTCTTCAACAGATAAATCTTCCGATTCTGGATTTGAGATTTGAGATTTTTGATTCGATGATTGTCCGTTGTTGTCTTCAGTTTCGGGAATTTCGATTGCTTCTACATCTTCTACTTCAGCAGACAAATCATCCGCTGCCTTTTCTTCCTCATCCTCATCCCCATCTTCATCCTGGGCGAACCATTCCTCACCCACATCTTCCAGCGCAAAGGTAGCAGTCACGCTAGCCTCAATCGTACCGCGCTTGTTTTGGGCGCTGTTCACCAAATCCGGCAAACGTTCAGCCCGCATTCCCTTAGAAGTTGAAAGTCCCAGACAAAACAGCAAAGCGTCGAGGATGTTGGACTTCCCTGAACCGTTGGGCCCGGAAACCACAGTAAAACCGGGCAGCACGGGAATGGACGTTGTGCCGCCAAAAGATTTAAAGTTAGTTAGTTCGATCCGCTTAATGTGAACCATTTGCTAGGACTAACTTTGGCTCTAGGGTGTTGTCACAGGGTAGCACAGGCATTGGGGCGATCGACAACGTGCGAACTTTTCGGCATTGTCGATCGAACAGGTATATGCCACTTTTGTCAACAACCAAGTCAAATTCAACTTCTTCAAAAGCTGGTTGAGAAGGGTGCAGCATCGGCGCCCCCACCGACAGCAGCAAAGAAAAGTAAAGTTTGATACAAATAACTTCATGAAACTCAATCGGCCTTAATTTGGCGATCGTACCTGAAATCCTCACCCAGCAAGAATTTAGCCAAGATAAAGTCGGACGTTCCTGACATTACCCCCTAGACATATCAAAACTTTCCGGTAAAATCGAAACCAAAATTAATAATGTATAAAGTAGCGAAACAAATATGGAGGGCAAAATCATTACACCAGCTCAAAACTCGTCTAACCTGTCCGCTTCACCAGAAAGCGACCAACAAGTATTACAAATTTGGGGTCGCCAGCCCCTGAAAGGACAAGTCAAAATCAGCGGCGCCAAAAACTCGGCCTTAGTCGTCATGGCTGGGGCTCTACTATGCCCAGACGATTGCCACATTCGCAACGTTCCCGCTTTGGTCGATGTCGCCCGCATGGGACAAATTCTCTCGGCTGTAGGAGTCAAAGTACAGCAGAACGGCGACGTTTTAGATATGAACGCCAGCAACCTCATAGATGCTCAAGCCCCCTACGAATTAGTCAGCCAACTGCGGGCGAGCTTCTTCATCATCGGGCCGCTGCTAGCGCGTTTGGGATTTGCCAAAGTGCCTTTACCCGGTGGGTGCGCCATTGGTGCCCGGCCTGTAGAACTCCACGTTCGGGGCCTGCAAGCCCTCGGCGCCGAAGTCCACATCGAGCACGGTACAGTTCACGCTTACGTCAAAGGGCCGAACCGCCGCTTGAAAGGAGCCAAAATTTATTTGGACTACCCCAGCGTCGGCGCCACTGAAACTTTGATGATGGCGGCGACTTTAGCCGAAGGAGAAACCGTAATTGAAAATGCCGCTCAAGAACCGGAAGTCGTCGATTTGGCGAATTTCTGTCGCGCCATGGGAGCAAAAATTCAAGGCGCGGGCACGAATACGATCGTCATTTCGGGAGTTGAGAAACTGCACGCGGTAGACTATGCAATTATTCCCGATCGCATCGAAGCCGGAACATTTTTATTAGCAGGAGCCATCACTCACTCAGAAATCACTTTGTCGTCGGTAATTCCCGACCACCTGACCGCAGTCATTGCCAAATTGCAGACAATGGGGGCGAAAATTATTGTAGAATCCGACACGGTGCGGATAATTCCCGGCAAAATTCACACCGCCACAGACATTGAAACTCTGCCTTACCCCGGTTTCTCCACAGATATGCAAGCTCCGTTTATGGCTTTGCTGACGCTGAGCGAGGGAGACAGCATGATCAAAGAAACCGTATTTGAGAACCGCTTGCGCCACGTAGCAGAACTCAACCGCATGGGCGCCGACATTCGCGTTAAAGGCAATGTCGCCGTAGTGCGCGGAGTCCCCATGCTGTCGGGTGCGCCCGTAGTCGCAACGGATTTGCGGGCTTCGGCGGCTTTGGTAATCGCGGGACTTGCAGCCGATGGTGTCACCACCATCAGCAGCTTGCAGCATTTAGACCGCGGCTACGAGCAGTTAGAAATGAAACTCCAAAAATTGGGAGCTAAGTTGCGGCGAGTCAAAGAGGGCACAGACCCCGCTAATGCTGAGTTTCCTGTCAATCCCGTGCGATAGAGCTTAAACTGTTAAGTAGTCAGCAGTCAGTAGTCATTAGTCATTAGTTCGCAGTCATTAGCCAGTAGACAAGATTGCTTTCATTCGCAAATTATCTGGAAAAGCATCTGCGTTTATCTGTGTTAATCTGCCTTAGATCTGCGGTTGACCTATCAATCAAAGACCAATGACTAATGACCAATGACTAATGACTAATGACCAATGACTAATGACTCAGGACTAAAATGTCGAACATCCCCCTCCGAGGTTTAAAAGCAGACCAGTTTCGGCACCCGCTAGACTTGGAAGCCACCAACGCACTCAAACAACTGCCCGGCCTGGATTTGATGGTGCGGCAGTTGCTGGGACAACTTGGCGAACAGTTTTTCATGCTCGAAAATCTGGCTTCCAGCGTTCAAGTCGGCGAAAATCAATTACCGCACCTGCATCAATTGCTGGTGGATGCTTGCAAAACTCTGGATTTGGAAGTACCGCAGCTTTATGTCCGCCAGCATCCGATGCCCAATGCTTACACCTTTGCGATGCGGGGAAAACAGCCTTTTGTGGTGATGCACACTTCGCTGATTGATTTGCTCACAGACGAGGAAGTCAAAGCCGTAATCGCTCACGAGTTGGGTCATTTGAAGTGCGAGCACGGAGTTTACCTGACTCTGGCTAATTTAATTGTGTTGGCCGCAGGTCAAATTTCGCCTTTGGGAACGATACTCGCCCAGGGTTTGCAGGCGCAAATGTTGGAATGGTTGCGGTGTGCAGAATTTACGTGCGATCGCGCCGCCTTGCTCGCCACCCAAGACCCAAGAGTGGTAGCATCAGTGCTGATGAAACTGGCCGGAGGTTCGCCGACTTTAGCTCCGAAACTGAATCTCGATGCGTTTTTGGCGCAGGCGCGGGCCTACGATGACCTCAGCAGCACGGAACTGGGGGAAATGCTCAAGCAAGCTCAAACGGCTCAGTTGTCCCATCCTGTACCAGTATTGCGCGCCAAAGAGATCGATCGCTGGGCAAGTTCAAAAAATTATGAATCTTTGCTTGCAGAAAGTCGATCGGTGTGTTATGATAGTGAAACCACCAAAAAGGGCGGGTGGCGAAATTGGTAGACGCATCAGACTCAAAATCTGACACCGAAAGGTATGAGAGTTCGATTCTCTCCCCGCCCACTACCACAAAATCTTAATAAATTAGGGTTCCAGATGATAAGTCTGGAACCCTAATTTATGTTATTTCCGAAGGTGCTTCAGGGCGCTACTGGTTTGTAGTAAGGACTTTAGTCCTCATAAAATTTAGAGGACTCGCATTCCTCACTACGAACACTGACAACTAACATCTAAAATCACATGAATTTTATCGGTGAAATCGCCGCTTTAGGCGCTGCATTTGTCTGGGCTCTATCTTCCACAATTTGGCAGCGAGTCGGACAGCAAATCCCGGCAGTTGTACTAAACTTGCTCAAAGGCGCGATCGCCCTGATCATGCTCCTGGCCACCGTAATAATTTTAGGCAAATCCTTACCAGCAGTCAACCCCAATATCTTAACAATGCTGCTCATCAGCGGCGCCCTAGGAATTGGCATCGGAGACACCGCTTTTTTTATCGTCTTAAAATATTTAGGCGCGAGGCGAGCCTTGCTTTTAGAAACCCTATCTCCCCCTTTAACAGCATTATTAGGCTTGATATTTTTGCAAGAAAAGCTATCGCCCATTGCTTGTACAGGTATTTTTTTAACAATCTCCGGCATCGCTTGGGTGATTGCCGAAAGAACAGCCGAAACAACCTTACCATCAAAACATCTTTGGCAAGGATTAGGGATTAGTTTATTAGGACAAACAGCCCACGCCGCCGGATCTGTTTTATCCCGCGCCGCCTTCGCTCAAATAGATGTCGATCCCCTGTGGACAGCGGCCTTGCGTTTGAGCGGCGGTATGGCAGTCATGCTGTGCTTTCTCAACCCCACTAACTTGAACAGTTTCCAACAATTAAAAGCACCAAAAATATTAGGTGCAATAATTTTAGCAGCTTTTTTGGGAACCTATCTCGGAATTTTCCTGCAACAGACTTCCCTGAAATATGCACCCGCAGCCATCGCTCAAGCACTGAGTTCTACCAGTCCCCTGTTTGTACTGCCTTTAGCGGTTCTCGCGGGCGAAAAGGTTAGTCTCCGGGCTGTTTTGGGCGTGGTTTGGGCGATCGGCGGAATCGCGCTATTATTGGGTTTGAAGTGATTCGATTTTAGATTTTAGATTTTAGATTTTAGACAAGTGCTCAACAATAATGAAACTATACCTCAGATCCAAACCACGATTTTAGTCATCAACTTTTAATCTCAAACGTCTAATTTAGAATACTATGAATCATGATGCAGGCAAGCAAAACAATAATAATTATACCAATTTTCAACGAAATAACAGTATTCTTGTCCCCCCCCCTTAGCAAGGGGGGGCTAGGGGGGGTCGAAAAGTGTTGCACAATCTTAGATAATTGGTATTATTTAGCAATTGCCAACCAACAGATTGACTGGCTCCAAAAACAGCCAGACGGCATCATATTTCAGCAAAATTCCGGCGACAGCATCGTAGCTGTCAAAAAAGATAGATCGTGCTTGCTCCTAGTTTTAGTAGACCGAGAAACTTTAAGTACAAGTGTTGCTCAATCAATCCTCGATCTCAACAATCCACTTAAATTAATTTTTCCATATTCCAGGGCAATGTTGCTAGCATTACTCTGGAAAAGCCAACCAAAAAATATCTATATAATCGGTTTTGGCGGTGGCACTCTTCCCAGAATTTTGCATCACTATTTCCCTAACGCGATAGTCGAATCTGCTGACGTTGACGCAACAGTTGTCGAAGTTGCTCAAAAGTTTTTTGGCATTCAATTAAATGACAGGCTAAAAGTAGCCATTCAAGATGGTCGTCAATATCTTGCCGAACAAAAGCCCACCATAAAAAATGATATAATTATTGTGGATGCTGGTTTTGGTAGCGGTTATATGCCCTATCAATTGGTGACACAAGAATTTTACCAACTCTGCACAACTCACTTGTCAAATACGGGCGTTGTAGCTATTCACCTGTTTCACAAACAAAAGTTTAATGCAGCGGCGGTGAAAACCCTTCAAACTGTGTTCGCACAAGTATATATATGCAATTTAGATGCTGGTAACAGCATAGCATTCGCGACTAATGCTCCAGATTTAGCTAGAAATGAATTTTTCTTGAAAGCCGAACTTATTCAAGATTTCCACAATTTAGAATTTTCCTTAATTGAAATGTCGCTTCAGCTCAAAACAGTAGCTGAATTGCCGGAATGGGTAAAAATTTGGGAAACGCTGCCAATTTTTACGGATGGTGCAATGCCGAGGGAATATTTGGACTGACTGTTGCATTGATTTTTGAAATTGCTATTAAAAAAACTACTTGACAGTGAAATGGTGGAGGTGTAATATATAAGTAGTGCACACAAATAAAAACATGAGACTAAAAAGTTGGGAGTCTCCCCGCAGCGAGGGTAGAAACTCCAAAGGCAAAGGCGGCTCGGCTAGAGCTCGACAGCTCAAAAAGCAACAGCAAACTCTCCGAAAAAAGTTAAAAGCTCAGCACGATCGCCCAAACGATCGCCCACCAAACCACAAACCAAACAACAAAGGGAAGGAAACCGATAATTCCTTCCCTTTTTTTGTATCTTTCTGCCGTTGCTCAATCCCGCTGAATGTTCGGACAAATGGTGCGAGTAATGCACTCCGGCGAGGGTTGCTCTTCCCAGCGGTTGAGAATGCCTTGCAATTCCCCTTTCAAAGTTTCTAACGCTGCAATTTGCCCGGAAATTGCCTCAACCTTCGCCGTTAGATGCTGCTTCGCTTCAGAGCAAGGCAATTCTCCCCGATCGCGAACCTGTAAAATATCCTTAATCTCCTGAAGGCTCAAACCGAGAGCCTGAGATCGTTTAATAAACGCCAACCTGTTGAATACCGCTTCCCCAAACAAGCGATAACCAGCGGGCGATCGCTCCACCGCCGGAGACAGCAAGCCCATCTCGTCATAGTAACGAACAGTTTTCACCGACAAACCGCTACAACCCGCTACAGAGCCAATTTTGTACAGTTTCTCGGCAACAGAAATATTCATACACCAAGCCTCAAAGATCCAAGATCGAAAGACTTTTTTGATCCTATGTTTAGTATTGCCTTAGATGCAGAGTGGCGATCGCCACCTCACCCCCGTCGCCGTTGCTCGCTAATCTTAATAAGGAGGATTTTTCTTAGACACGTTGTTGAGCGTGGGCAACTGAGGTCGAGAAGACTGAGGAGGAAGATAGTATTCGGCAGCAGGGGCGGGTTGTTCGGCTTCAGAGCGGTAAACTTGCCACCAACGGAGGGCCAGCGCCACCCCAGCAGTACCCAGCCCAAAAGCCAATAAAGAGCCGCTCGCACCAATGCTGCCAATAGCTGCATCGACAACGCCCACTGTCAAAACAAAGCTGGTAACTGGCTCTTTACGGTAAGCTGACTTCAAAAGTCGCGTCCACGAAGCATTCATGTGGTTTTACTCTGTTCTATATTTATCTACAATCTCTAAAACTTAGAGTTGGCGGTGCGATCGGGATTTCTAGCTTTGAAACTAGCTTCACCTAAATTAATCTTCTCGCCTGTCGGGAATTGTACGGGAGCGAGGCCAAATTGCCAAGCTTGTCCAATCAAAATTTCATCCGAGATACCCATCCCAAGCTAGCTCTTGCATTCTATAAACTGATGTTTCTCGATCGACTTGTCGTTGGGCTTGTTCCTAATTAATATTCTAATCAATTCCCGAAGTGGTCGCGGCCAGCAGCGTGACACCCTTGCGAGTGACAGTCCAGACCAAGTGTGAGGTTGACCCGCCTAAAAACGGGTACCCTGCCCTCAACGCTCGCTGGTTGGTTAACCCCCCAATTTTAGACTCCTGTTCAACCTTCCAGATGAATCTGTGGACTCAATCTAAAATCTAAAATCTAAAATCTAAAATCGGCTGACCGCGCCCTTGCTAAAATTAGTTGAGACCTAACCAGGCCAGCAACCCCTGCCCTGTGACATACTCGATAATTAAAGTTAGGGAAAAACCAATCATCGCAGCTCGACCGTTCAGGCGTTCCGCGTAGCTGTTGAAGCCAAACTTTGGTTGTTCCACTTTGGGAGTGACGGTGGGTTGTACTTGTGTCATTGCTTTGGATACCTTGCGATCGACGCTATTCAAATGTGAAATCGAATGTTAGTTACAAATCTTAAACATTTCTGCTTCCATTATAAAGAGGGTTAACCGCCATCAACCGTCCGCGCTGAAAAAAACTGTTGCCAATTAAAGCCACTCAATTATATCCGTTCAAAATATGACTAATCAGTTAGATAACGATAAGCTTCCGGTAGCCGCACAGCGAGTTGCCTTTGCCCTTCGGACAGCAGGCTGGGTGTGCTTCTGGGTGCAGTCAGTGCTGGCGGTGGTAGCGACGATCATTTTGCTCTTTGCCATCCCCTTTGCTATCCCGAGCGCCACCGCCCCTGGGAGTTCAACCAGTGCCGGCACCGGCGGGGGGGTCTTTTTTGCCCTTTGCGGGCTGGCAGTGCTCGGTTACAGCGTATATCGCGCTTTCCGTTTCACCCGCTTGTCGAGAGAATTGCGATCGCCCGCCAATGCTGTCCGCCCCAAAAAAGCAGATACGATCAAACAGGTGCGGTTGACACTGATGAGCAACTTATCAGGAATGCTGCTGACGCTGATCGGCGCAGAAGCCATCAGCGGCACGCTTTTAGCCAAATCTTTAGCTCAGCCGCAAGCTTTGTTCGGTGCGGCAGTCGATTTCAGCAGATTTATTCAGCCTTTAGACATATTTGTGGTGCTAGCCAATACTCACGCCACTGTTGCCCACTTTGTCGGGATTATCGGTACTCTTTGGTTGCTCGATCGCATTCACAAGCAGTAGTCTTGGGGAATTGGGCATGGGGCATTGGGCATTGGGCATTGGGAATGGGGCATGGGGCATGAGTGGGAATTGGTTATTAGTTATTAGTTATTGGTTATTAGTTATTGGTTATTGGTTATTGGTTATTAGTTATTGGTTATTGGTTATTGGTTATGGGTTATTGGTTATTTGTGAGAGCCTACTAATGCCCCATGCCCTCTGGGCCCCATGCCCTCTGGGCCCCATGCCCCATGCCCTCTGGGCCCCATGCCCCATGCCCCATGCCCCATGCCCCATGCCCCATGCCCACTATCCCCCAACCCACATCCGGAATCACTGCCAAGCCTTAGAAGAACATACTCAGATACCTTCTAGTAAGACAACACAAACATCATGGCACTGAAACCCGAGGCTTATTTTGGGGTGACAGATCACGCAACTATTGAAGTTTCTCAAGAAAGTTTTCGTTCTGTCCTCGGTCAAATAGAAGCTGAACTCCTCTGTAGCGACACCTACAGTCAAGCTCTAGCTAGCTTGCAAACAATGTTGGGAGAAGCAGCCTCTGCTGCCGAAATTTTAATTAGAGCAGTTAGCAGAGAAGCTGTCAAGCTCGCATTCGATCGATTTGGCAAATCAAACAAAACGGAAATGCAAGTTGCCCAAGAGACTGTTGTGGCTCCAAGCAAAACGGAAATGCAAGTCGCCCAAGAGACTGTTCCGGCTCCAAGTGACACCGCATCCTATGTTAGAGAAGAAGAGCCACCAGTAGCTGCTCCTGTTTTCTATTGGCGCAGTGCTACTGTGGAAGCGCCTGTTAAAACAGAGTCCGAGACTGAAAATTGCGATCGAGATTTTAAGACTTTAGAAGAAAACAAAGAAGCGCTTAAAGACGAAATTAAAGTCGATTCGGCTGCACCTGCAACTGTCATCGCCCCGGCTAAATCCTTGCCAGGGTTCGGTTTTCCCAAGAAGCAGAAAAAACTTACCAAGGAAGAGACAGCAGCTTTAGCAGTTCAAGAGCGAGAAGAGTGCCTGCGGGAGTTGGGTAGAGAGTTACGCAAGGGACGGCAAATTCGATCGCTATCCCTCCAGCAACTTCACAGTCAAACTCTCGTGCCGCTGCACCACATCGAATCGATCGAAAATGGTGAAATCGACAAACTGCCCCAAGATATTTACGTTAGAGGTTTTATCCGCAGATTGGGCGACGCCTTAGGGCTAGACGGCACCGCGATGGCGAATGCTTTGCCAAAACCGGCTCCGAGTCCAATAATTCCCAGTAGCTATTTGTCTGCTTCCAACTCCGACTCCGGCGAAGGCTTTCAAATGCGTCCCGTGCATTTGTACATCGGCTACACTGCTTTGATGGCTGGGGCGATAGGGGGTGTGGGTTGGTTGTCGCAGCAACCCGTCGTACCTGGAGCAAATGCAGTGGAGCCACAGGTGACACCGCCCGCCTCTGTTGCACCGTCTCCAAAAAGCCAAGAAAAAGCGCCTCAACCGGGCGTGAAGAAGTCTAAGAGTCACGGGGGCATGATTATGGGGGCTGACATGGCACCGCCGGAGGTGATTTTTGGTTAGAGTGCAATCCGCGATTGTAAGCGGTTGTCATTGGGAGGAACGAAGCAATCGCAGTATGTTTTTTTTGCAGGGTTTTGCCGATCGAACTTTCTTGTCTAAATTGGACTGGGTGAGAGTGTGTCGGGCGATCGATCGTCCGACAAGACTCTTGGCGCAGTTGAACTCGGAAACAGAGTTTCGGAGTTCACCCACATGGGATACACAGCTTGAAGACATGAGTCGTGGAGAACAATCGCGGTTGAGATTTTAAGTTCAATCCCTCACCTTGAACTATCTGTGGAGTCAAAACTCAAAACTCAAATCTCAAATCGCTCAGCCTTGCACCCAAAGTGAATTTTCAAGTACATCAGGAAACCCAATATGTGCGATAAACTATCTATTTGACCAGTCCTAAAAGAGGTTTCCGATAAGATGAGTTCACCAGCCACCGCTGCTTCCTCCGATATCGAGCCGCTATCGACTCAGGCACAAACAGTCACGAGTTTGACTGTATCGCACAGTGCTTTGGTAGCCGCTTCTCAAGTGCCACAAAAATCTTGGACAATAGAAGATAGCGAGAAACTGTACCGAATTCAAGGTTGGGGCGAACCCTATTTTTCGATTAATGCTGCCGGTCACGTTACAGTCTCTCCCAAGGGCGATCGCGGCGGTTCCCTGGACTTGTACGAACTGGTAGAATCGCTCAAACAGCGAAATTTGGCTTTGCCGCTGCTGATTCGCTTTTCTGATATTTTGGAAGATCGGATCGATCGCCTAAATTCCTGTTTTGCCAGAGCGATCGCCCGCTACAATTACAAAAATGTCTATCGCGGTGTCTTTCCTGTCAAATGCAACCAGCACCGACAATTAATTCAAGATTTGGTGCGGTTCGGTCAACCCCATCACTTCGGACTGGAAGCCGGATCTAAACCAGAATTAATGATAGCTTTGGCGACCTTGAAAACCCCAGGCGCTTTGTTAATTTGTAACGGTTACAAAGACCGCGAATACATAGAAACCGCTATTTTAGCGCAGCGGCTCGGTCAAACTGCGGTAATTGTGCTGGAACAAATTGAGGAAGTAGAACTTGCAATCGCCGCGAGCAAAGCATTAGGAATTAAACCGGTTTTGGGAGTGCGAGCCAAACTCACTACCAAAGGCGTTGGCCGCTGGGGAGGTTCCACGGGCGATCGGGCAAAATTTGGCTTGACAATTCCTGAAATTATCCGCGCAGTCAACGAACTAGAAAAAGCTGGAATGCTCGACTGTTTGCAGTTACTCCACTTCCACATCGGCTCTCAAATTTCCTCAATTAGCGTCATCAAAGACGCCATTCGAGAAGCCAGCCACATTTATGTAGAATTGGCTAAATTGGGAGCTAACATGAAATATTTGGACGTAGGTGGCGGGCTAGGCGTTGACTACGACGGCTCTAAAACCAACTTCCACGCTTCCAAAAACTACAATATGCAAAACTACGCCAACGACGTAGTAGCGGGAGTCAAAGATGCCTGTGACGAGCGGAAAATTCCTGTACCAATTATCATTAGCGAAAGCGGGCGGGCGATCGCATCTCACCAATCAGTCTTAGTTTTTGACGTACTCGGGACTAGCGATGTTCCCAGAGAAGTACCAGAACCGGTAGACGAAAACGCGCACCAAATTCCGCGCAACCTCTACGAAATTTACCAATCTATCAGTCCCGAAAATTACCAAGAAGTCTATCACGATGCTATCCAATTCAAGGAAGAAGCAGTCAGTTTATTTAACTTAGGCTATCTAGGAATTGCGGAACGGGCGAAAACCGAACAGTTGTACTGGGCTTGCTGCGATAAGATACAGACAATCGCGCGGCAAAAAGATTATGTATCGGAAGATTTGGAAGACTTAGAAAAGGTGATGGCGTCCATTTATTACATCAACTTATCTGTTTTCCAGTCAGTGCCAGACAGTTGGGCTATTAACCAATTGTTTCCTATTATGCCAATTAACCGGCTCGATGAAGAACCGACTCAGCGCGGTATTTTAGCAGATCTCACCTGCGACAGCGACGGCAAAATCGACCAATTTATCGATTTGCGAGATGTCAAGTCAGTTCTGGAACTGCATACAATCAAACCTGGAGAACCTTACTATTTAGCGCTGTTTTTGGGAGGTGCTTATCAAGAAATTATGGGCAACCTTCACAACTTATTCGGCGATGCAAATACGGTTCACATTCAGCTAACTCCTTCGGGATATCATATTGAACACGTTGTGAAGGGAGACACGATGAAAGAAGTTCTCAGCTACGTACAGTACGATGCAGAAAGTTTGGTTGAAAGCATCCGCCGTCAGACAGAATCTGCTTTGCAGCAAAATAAAATTACTCTTTCGGAGGCTCAACTTTTACTGCAAAATTACGAGCGGAGTCTCACCCAATATACTTATCTCCAATCTTAATTAGTCGTGAGTCATGAGTGATATCATGTCCGATCGAATGACCGTACTAAGTTTGGTTTGTAGTGAGGACTTTAGTCCGCATTTGGAGAGGACTAAAGTCCTCACTACAAACCTTTTGTATTGCGGGTAATTGACCGGACATGATATCATGAGTCATGAGTCATTAGTCATTAGTCATTAGTCATTAGTCATTAGTCATTAGTCATTAGTTGATAACTGATTAGGTAGAGTGCAAACGAAGAACTTTAGCAACTACCAATTCCCAATTCCCAATTACCAATTACCAATTCCCAATTCCCAATTACCAATTAGTCAGCAGTGCTGAGAATGTCTGCGATCGCCCGTCGCTCTTCTCCTAGTATATTTGGTAACACTTGACGGGCATCAGTAATCAGCCAATCGAGAGCCGCCGCTTGCAAATCGATCGCCGCCCCGGTTTTGTCAACGCAGTAGCGCCCGAACACCAGTTTGTCAACCAACCGCACCTCCGGGCCCAAACGGGAATACTCAAAAATCACGCTGTTTTCTACAGTCGCCCCGCTACAAAGCCAACAATTCGGGCCGATCATTGTCGGGCCGACAATTTTTGCTCCGTCTTCAATTTTCGTCATCGCACCAATGTAAACAGGCCCGGTAATATCAACTTTGTCCCAGTTGACAGCTACATTCAAACCAGCGTAAACGCCGGGGCGCACTTCAATTCCTGGAATCGAAACATTTTTAATCTCTCCCAACAGCACGCTCTGAATTGCCCGCCAATAGTCAGGAACTTTCCCGATATCCACCCACTCGAAGTCCATGCTAATGCCGTAAAAAGGCGCGTCTGCTGCGACCAGCTTGGGAAATAACTGCGAACCTATGTCATATTCCGTATCAGCGGGAATATAATTGAATATTTCTGGTTCAAAAATATAAATACCAGTGTTGATGTCGGTACTCAGAGCTTCCTCTACAGAAGGTTTTTCTTGGAAATCTTTAATTCTGCCAGAATCGTCTGTTACGACGACTCCGTAACTGGGAACCTCTTCGCGGGGAACAGATTTCATTACAATAGTAGCGATCGCCCCTTTTTCCCGGTGCCACTTCACAGCAGCAGTCAAGTCCAAGTCAATCAAAGCGTCGCCGCACAGCACCACAAAAGTATCGTCAAAAAACGGTGAGAAGTCCTGAATTCGCCTCATACCGCCAGCCGAACCGACGGCTTCTCCAATCATTTGTCCGTCTTCAATTCGCCCTTCAAAAGAATAGCCAATTTGTACCCCAAACTTTTGACCGTCGCGGAAGTAGTTTTCAATCACGTCTGCTAAGTGGGAAACATTGACCATAATCTGGTCAAATCCGTGCTGGCGGAGCAATTCAACCAAAAATTCCATCACAGGCTTTTGCAGGATGGGAATCATCGGTTTTGGTGTCGTGTGAGTAATGGGACGGACGCGAGTGCCTTTACCGGCCGCCAGAATCATCGCTTTCATTATTAACTTCCTCAACCCTCTGTTAATTGATATCAACTCAACAATTAGATGCTAGCGGTTGCGATCGATGCGATCGATCGCAGCACCATCCTGACCCCGCCCAAAAACGGGTATAAGTTTCCGACGCGAGCGTCCGGGTCGATTTCAAAATTTTAGACGCTAGTTCAAGCTCTCAGATTCACTGCGCTGCGAGTAAATCTAAAATCTAAAATATAAAATCTAAAATCGACTGACCTGTTTATAGGCGATATCGTACCAGGCTATCAATCATTTAGCCCAATTTGCCTGGATTTGACCAACCAGGAATCAGAAATCAGAAATAATCTCAAGTCCGGGTGAATGCACCTACAATTGCTCTAGAGACCGGTTCGTCCGGTCAAGAGTTCCAGAGACTGGTAAACCCTCCCCATAAGCCTATCTGATGCAGATCCAAGCTCAAAGCGCCCGGATTTTGAGGTCTTGGTAAAACTCCTCTTGAAGCAACTCTACTTTAGACTGAGCCGAGAGCAGCAACAACGCCCAAAAAACACCCACGCGGTCATACTTTGGTAAATGAACTTCCTCGGTCGATAGCGGGGTTTCTGGGTGGACAGAGGAGTTAAAGCCGTGATGATGCCACAGTTCCAGCAATTTGTCCATGTCGAGCCAACCCTCGTCAATTTCCTGGCCCCGCTCAGCCAGAAATCGATCGAGCTCGCTAGCAGTTTCCACGAGATTTTCTTGGTGAGCCAGCTCAAAGATAGCCTGGGCGGCTTGCGATCGCATTTTTGAAGTCTGGCGGCGCCGGGGAGCAACTTTCTGCTCCATCGCAGCTTTCATAAGCTGCAACTGCTCAATCAGTTCTGGGAGAGTCACCGGGCGTTTTTGTGGGAGTTGAGCTACACCGCGACGGCGCAGTTGCCGCTCTAGGTGCTGCGGCAAATGTCGCCCTCCTGAGTGCTCTGTGTCTTCGAGGGCGGCCTCGTCCAATTCTGGCGCCGGGGGTTCACAGAGGACTATACTTTCTGCTTTGAGCAAAACCAGCATTGAAGCGTACAAAAACGCTTGGCCCGAGTGAGACAAATCGGAGAAATCCGAACTCTGATCGGCATCAGAGGCGTTGGTAAGCTTGCTCAAACATCGATCGAACACTTCAATGACTTTAACGTCCCAAGGATCGATTTCTCCCCGTTCTGCTAAGTCGATTAAAATTGCGATCCCCTCAGAAATCGTTTCTAAACCATCAGGGTCTCTGGAAACAACCATTTGATTTTAGATTTTAGATTTTAGATTTTAGATTTAGGGTTGATATCATCTCCGGTCGATTAACCGCCATAACTAAGGTTTGTAGTGCGGACTTCAGTCCGCTCTCAAGTGGCGGACTCAAGTCCGGACTACGAACCGTTTTTGTGATTGACCGCCATAAGTAAGGTTTGTA
>RDYN01000036.1:39235-84993 GCA_004293365.1 Oscillatoriales cyanobacterium
GTTTTTGTGATTGACCGCCATAAGTAAGGTTTGTAGTGCGGACTTCAGTCCGCTCTCAAGTGGCGGACTCAAGTCCGGACTACGAACCGTTTTTGTGATAGTAATTTACCGGACATGATACGATACACTCGCCTACAAATAAATAAGCTGGCGTTAAGTGTTGTCTAAAAAACTGTATTAGTTTCTAGCCACCTGTGGGTACACAATTGAGATTTGAGATTTTCCCTCGCCACAAACCAGAGAGGAAATCAATTTAATTGCCAGATACATTTAACCAGCTTTCACCTCGGCTGCTGCTGTTTCTAAACTTGTCAGTTCGGCACTTTCTAACAAAGGTTGTTTAGCTTCTACCTCTGCTTTATAGCGTTCGATATCTTGTTGTAATTCCTGAATTTGCTGCTCTTTTTCGCGAACTTGGCGGATTTCTTGGCGAGAGGCGAGGGTTCGCTGCATTCTCGACCACAAACTGAACAGCCACGCTAAAACAGCTCCCAATCCGGTTGCTACAATGAGTTCTACGCACAGCGGAGCTTTAACTTGGACGCCTTTAATAATTTGAACGGTGGTCGGCTCTGTATTTTCGATGCTGAACAATACTAGAGCCAAGCAAATCAGAAAGATGAAGAAGAAATTTAGCGATCGCATTTTCTCTGTTCCTAATTCTCAATTCTGGTAAAGCAAATTGTTTGCTATTTGTCAACTATTTTTTGGCAGATGCTGCCTGTTGGTTTGATAATATCAAATCTGGTCAATTAATCATAATATCCGGGGAGGGGCGGGTTTGTGGGAACTCTGAGAGTTTATTGAACATATTAGTCAACCCGCCCTTACAGGACATCTCCTTTTTAGGTTGGGCTGATGTTTTGCTGTTTTTTACCGATTCCCAAAGCTGGCAATATTTGATATTTCACAGCAGTGCCCGCCGCCACAAATAAGGCAATAATCAGTGCTCCTATTCCTACGGGGCTCGGAATCCAGAATGTCGCCTCCAAATAGTTGACTTCTCCGGGTTTCAGCTTCCACACTAACTGCTTTCCCTGCTGATAGCTTTGGGGAACCAGCGCACCGGCGACAGTAGTTGAAATATTTTCGGCGCCCCAAGGCGTGTTCAAGCTAAAGTCTAGCTCCAAAAGTCCCCCCGGATTCAGCAGAGGACTGCCGTTGGAGGAAACCAGAGCCAGAGAGCGCAAATCCAATTCCAAACTTAACCGATTTCGCAGCGCCAATAACAAATTATTTTGCTTGACGCTCAGGTGAGATTCAAACTTGGGCAAATCGGTTTCTAGGGGACTTGCGGCGCGAGATTTGGCGGTTTGTGCGATCGGATTGTAGAATTTGTTGAACTTGTCTTCTAACTCGGCGCCATTATTGAAAGGAATCGTCACTAGAACTTCTCTCTCGGAAAGCCGTTTAGTTTTTCCGTCGAGCAATCTCGCCCGCTTTTCTACGCTTTTCAACCAATCTGCAACAGTTTCGCTGCTGAAGCTGGTCAACCTTTCCCCCAGTTTAATGTGCTGCACGATTGCGCCGCGAGTTTGACTGTCAAAGTTGACTCCGACATCGTACTGAACGCATCCAGTCACTAGAGTTAAAAGGCAAAAAACCAAAGGCAAAAGAAAGAAAAAATGCTTTTTCTTCTTCCCAGTTCCATCCTTGAAATTTTGCTCTTTCATCTTTATTCCCCTGTTTTTTCCTATTTGCATGAATTAGCAAAGCCACGTTTGTAGTGAGGACTTTAGTCCTCTGATTTTGCAGAGGACTAAAGTCCTCACTACAAACCTATTTTATAGCGCTCGATTCGTGACAGAAACAGTTTTTTTTTGCAAACCCAGGTTTGTAGTGAGGACTTTAGTCCTATCTAAATCAGAGGACTAAAGTCCTCACTACAAACCAAGAGGTGAGTATTAACATTTTGCTAGCAGCAGTGTCAGCCTCATCTAGCATTAACCGCACTGAACTTATTGCCTGGAAGCTACACCCAACTGTTGAAACAGCATACTCGGCAAATATGCGCCACCGCCTACCCATTCGGCTTCGGTACTTAAATCTGCCAAATTTTTAAAGGCTTCAAAAATGCTGCCTGCCACCATTGTATTCTTGACGCGACCGACAATTTTGCCTTTTTCTACTTTATAGCCTAAGTCCAAGTTGACCGAAAATTCGCCAGCTAACTGATTGGATTGACCGGCACCTAAAACTTGTTCTACTATGAGACCTTCGTCCATGCTAGCAATCAAGTCTTGGGTGCTGGTATTTCCTGGGGAAATGCAAAAGTTGGTCAAATCTGGGCCCGGGCGAGACAATCCGCCGCGAAAACCGTTACCGGTCGATCGTACACCGGCGCGGGCGGCCCACCTGCGATCCCAATAAAATCCGGTGACAGTTCCTTTGTCAATCAAGGTTTTGCGGGTGGTGGGCGTACCTTCGTCGTCGAAGGGACAAGCGGAAGGGCCCAAAGTTGGGTCTTCAAAAAAGGTGAAGCGTTCGTCAAATAAGGTTTCGCCGATTTTGTCGGCTAGGGGAGAGGCTTTTTGAACTACTGTTTGACCTGAAAGGATTGTATCAAAGAGGCTCCCTAGGGTGCTGGCGGCGGCTCTGGGGGTAAATAATACTGGGTAGGAACCGCTGGTGATGGTGGCTGGATGTTCGGCGAGGCGGTATTTTTCGAGGAGGGATTTCAGGATGCTGTTGGTGTCCAGGGGTCGATCGCGCGCAACATCGTAACTGTATGCTTGCATAAAGTCTTCTCCTTTTACCAAGTTGCCCGCGATCGTCCCGCTGACGATTTGGCTGCACCTTTCGGCGTACACATCTCGCGTCGTGGCAATTTTCACGCGGCCGTGGCGGACGTGAAAGCCCACATCTACCATAATATCGGGATTGTAGGCGTGGACTTGCTCGATGAGGTTTTTGCCGTTTTCGACTAATTCTTGGGTTGTGGGCGGAGTGTAGGTGGTTTCCGGGCCTTTTAGATGGAAGTCGGAGGCGAGTTCAAATTCTGCGGGGTCGCCGATTTCGGCTGTTTGAATCGCTGCATCTACTAAGTCGTCTAGCCGCGTTAAGTCTGTGGAACTAGCAAAGCCGATTTTGCCTTTGTAAATCAGCCGGAGTGCTACGCCTTGCAGTGCTTTGGTTTGCAGGGATTTGAGGCGATTGTTTTCAAATTCGATCGGCGTGTCTTGACTGGATAGATAATATACTTCAGCAGCATCCGCGCGCCCAGATGCCAATTTCAAAATCTGTTCTATAGTGGAATCGCTCACAATAATCGCCTTTGAGGTTGGTCTTTGTTCTATTTTAGCGATTTTGGGTGTGGCCAGAAACCGGGTTTTTTCCCAGAATATCGATACACCACCAAAAAGCTGCGAAAAACCCGGTTTCCTTAGTTATATGCGTGGCCAGAAACCGGGTTTTTTCCGAGAATATCGATCCACCACCGAAAAACTGCGAAAAACCCGGTTTCTTTGATTTTGGGTGTGGCCAGAAACCGGGTTTCTACGAGATTTTACGCATCCTCACGAGATATTCGTGAGAAACCCGGTTTCTCAATCCCGCGCGCAAACTTACGATCGATCTCCAGCCATCTGCTGAACTATAGCAATAATTTCTCTCACTGTCTCCGCGTCGGGCGATCGCAAATGCTGTAAAATCTCCAAAGATTGCTGTAAATAATTGAAAGCTTGGTCAAAATATCCCTGGGCTGCTAACAACTGTCCAAGCATTGCGAAAGTAGCAGCTTTCCCTTGAAGATTGCCAATTTTTTCCTCAAGTTCGAGTGATTCTTGATAAAAGGCGATCGCCTGTTCTACTTCCCCTCGATTCGCATAGATTCCTGCTAGTTGGTGCAAAGTAGCAGCTTTCCCTTGAACATCGCCAATTTTTTCCTTAAGTTCGAGTGATTCTTGATAAAATGCGATCGCCTGTTCTACTTCTTCCCCTCGATCGGCATAGATTATTGCTAGTTGGTGCAAAGTAGCAGCTTTCATCTTAATATCGCCAATTTTTTCGTGAAGTTCGAGAGATTGTTGATAAAATGCGATCGCCTGTTCTACTTCCCCTCGATCGGCATAGATTCCTGCTAGTTGGTGCAAAGTAGCAGCTTTCATCTTAATATCGCCGATGCGTTCAAAGATTTCCATAGCTTGCTGTTCTAAAGTAATTGCCTTTTCAATTTCGCCTAGATTGCGCTCAACAATTGCTAATTCATGTAAAATATTTGCCTTTACATCGCCTAAATTTTCATCATCCTTCGCCAAATTTAACGCTTGTTCTAGATAATATTTTGCTGTTTTATATTCACTCCGACTGCGATAAGCAATCGCCAAATCATTCAAAACTCTGATGCGAGTTTTCAAATCCTCTTGAGTTTGCTCGCGCCCATTCGAGGGAGTATATTCAATCAATAACCGTTTTAATAAATCGATCCGTTCCTGCTTTTCCGGTAACTCACAATTTGTAATTCCTTTACTAGCATCCAGAGTTTGAGAAATCGCATCATCTCTAGTATTTACAGGAGTTTTAAACACAAAAGTTCCCGAATTCCAGGCCCAGAAATCCGGCGCATAATTAGCAACTCGCGTAATCGCATAATCCGGCAAACAAAACAGCATGAGATGCCGCACCATAACCGGATAAGCATCTCGCACCCAATTAAAATCTACCAGCATCGGCGGATATTCTCCCGTCATCCCGATCGCATTTTCCACTCCCCGCACCATGAAAACCAACTTTTTGTCTGGTTGAACCTTAACTGTTGGCAAAACCTTCAGAATTTCGTCCAGCAAAAACCGCATATCAGGATCGGGAAAATCCCAAATCTCAAACTGCATCTCTTGACAATCGGGATGGTTAATCAATGCCTGAATAATCGCATCTCTATCCTTGGCAAAATTACTTTGGATAAATCCCAAATCAAAGGCATCGTCGGGAACAATATCGACAAATGTCAGCAATTCGTCAAAAGATTGTTGATTGAGTTCAACAATCCTTTGTCGGTATGTTTCAGGGATTTCCTTGAATTGATCTAAGGGCTTGTTGGAAAGCATAGCTTTGTTTTACGAGTGGGTTGACATAATTCCACCGACTACTTCCGTTGTACTCCAAAACGGAAAGATTGAATAATAACCTTTGTCCCATTGCATCTTTAGCAATATCTTTTTCGAGGCAAACCCGCGCTAAAGTTGTATAATATTCTGGTGTAGGAGTAGACCTTTCAAAGTCAAATTGCTGTTGATTTAAAGCGTAAGTGACATCTTCAGCCAAGATTTTAGCGTGTTTGCGAGTTGTAGCTGTCAGACAAGCCGATCGAGTTATTTGCATCAATTGTCGCACATGGCCACCACTGGCTTTTACCAAATCTAGCAACTGTTGTCGATCGGCAAATACCGCACTAACATCAACTCGTTGCTCGATCAAACTGGCAACTCCATCTAATTTTTGTTGATTATGACCTAGATCGCACTGACTGCGGTTAAATTCATAAATATTCACCATTGGCACGATGTTGAGATTGCTGTCAAACAAGTTGCTAACATTTTTGTCTGAATAAATCACCGAAATAGGCACTGTATAAATAATTGTAGAGTCTAGCCCTTGAATCTGACTGTTGTAATCAAAAAACAAATGGTTCCCAACTTCTGGACTAACCCGGTCTAAGTTATCAACAATTACCAAAAATCCCTTCTCATAGCGGTCTGGATATTTGCGTCTGAGCTTATCAAAAGCGTCTTTAAACAACAGATTTATATCTGTCAGCAAGCGAGATGTATTGCGTTTAAGAGTTTCACGAATCACCTGTTTTTGTTGACTAGAACCTCGAATTTGACCGATCAATTTTGCGGTCAACTTAGAAATAAACGGAATTTCTGCACCTCCACTTGCTTCGGTTTCGATACTGACGGAAGATTGAACAGTTTCTTCTGTTTCTTTAGTGACTTCTTTAAACCACGATTCAAAACTTTTTAAGATTTCTGGGTCAAACTTCAACCGTAGTTTAGTTAAATCATCGGTTAATTGTTTGATTAAAAGTAAATATAGATCGGTATATTCGGTATCATTAACATCTAGTTCCAGATCGAACTCTATATAAATCACCCGATATTCATTTTCCCACCGCGACTGAATCCGTTTTAATTCTGTACTTTTGCCACATCCCCGATGTCCGGTAAACAAAATCGTGTTAAATTCCCCTGGATTTTGAAACTCCAGTTTAGTGCTGACAAGTTCTATAGCTTCTGTGTTGCGTACTGCGGACAAATCCACATAATATCGCGCGATATCATCACCCATGAGAGGCTTGACATCGCAAGCGCGGTAAGCTTCTTTGAGTGTTTTGGCGCGGTTAGCTGGGAGTGAAGTCATCGGATTGTAGATTGTAGATTGTAGATGGAACTCACAGTCGGTTGCGATCGCGTGCGATCGAGACATGGAGCTTTTTAATTCCTATTGTAACTCATATCTCACACTATGCTCTATAATTGTAATTCGCACTGTTTAAAAACATAGTTAACGGCCGCAAACAGTCGCTCTAAATCCTGAATTGTGTAGAAAATTTTATTTTGAGTAAACATTTCTAATTTGAGCTTGCCAAACTGCCACATTGCTCCATTAGAAACAATCCCAAAGATGGTTTGTTCTGATTCATTGTTCAGTCGCTGTACGGCGATCATTTCTGCTAAACACTGTCCCCATCCTTCATCAAAGGCGCTCTCTTTCTTGGCTTCAACTAAGATGAAATAGGGCTTATCAAAAACTACAGTACCAAGGGTGGAACGCTTTGCCAATATATAATCTGGAATTCCTGACAGATTCTCGTTATAGACTAAGGTTTGGTGACTCCAGATGAGAAAATTACTGCGATAATTTTTCCAAACTTCTTTCAAAACTGGATAGATGATATTTTCACAAATGGCGATTTCTGAGTTGTCAAATACTCCTTCATTGAAAATCAATTCTAACTCATTCCGAAAAATATCGCTGACTGCAAGTTCTGTTTCGACAATGAAGTTATCCCGCAGGTAATTAATCTGGAATTCCTTGGCGACAGCGCTGATACTTTTATGATCGATAAAAGCCATTGCTTAACTTCTCTCATTCCTGGACGCAAAAAATGGTTTTATCCGCTATTGGTAAGGTGCGTATTGCGCACCCTACAGATAGAGTTTGTGCGCAATGCGCACCCTACAGATAGAGTTTGTACGAATGAAAAAAATGATTAATAACTAATAAACAAGCCGCCTAAAATCAAAACTATTGCAATTAACGCCACCCAAATAAACCGATTATCCTTCGTATTAACCTGACTCAAGTCCACAGGTTCGGCTACAACTGGCTTGGGTTTTGCGTACTTGATATCGGCGTTGGGATTGGCTTGAAAATTGATTGATTTATTGTCATCCAAAGCTGCTAAATCGGGGATTTTTACTGTCCATTCGTCAGGAATACTGAGTTTGGGGGCTTCGAGAATGAACAGCAGGCGCTTTGCTTGCTGGCGCGTTTCTTGGCGGGGATGGCGGGTGAGTTTGCGGCAAAGCTCGATCGCCCTTGCTGTATCGCCAGAGGCTTCGTAGGCTGTCACCAGCCACATCTGCACCTCGCCGCCCAGCCGGGAAGTGCGATCGACCAAACCTGTCGCCGTTTCTAAACTTTGGATAGCTTGACCGTAGCGGCCGCTCTCAAAAGCTACTCGACCAGCTTGGTACTCAGTTTCAACTATTTCTAACTTTTCTGAAGTCACCAGCGCCCACCCAATTGACAAATATTATTTTCCCAAATTCCCCAAACCCTAGAATTCGCTGTTGTTTGACGACCTATTCGATTCTGCATCCCGTTTAGAATCCAATAGTTCAAATCGGTCTACTTTAATGATAGGGTTCGATCTGTTGGCTCCAGTGTTGCGATCTTGCCAGCGCTCGAACTTCAACGAACCCTTGACAGCAATCAACCTACCCTTGCGAATATAGTCAGCAGCTACTTGGGCATCCTTGCCCCACAGTTCCAAATTGAACCAGTCTGGCTGATCGCCGTTCTTGGATGTGCGGTTGACTGCTAGCGTCAACTTGCACTTAACTGTACCAGACTGAAAATACTTCACGTCCGGGTCGCCGCCGACGCGGCCGACTAAAGTCACAACATTAAGACTCATAAATTTTTTCGGGAATGTGCTCGATTGGTGATGTAGTTAAAATCTCCCTGAACGGCGAGATCCTCCAAAATTAACTTGGAACAGCGCGAATCAGGGCTTCATCCTGATTTTACACCCACTTACCAGAACATATTTATTGTGGATGATTGGCGAGCCTGAATTCAACATATGCTCGACAATGTACATTTCTGACTAGACTCAGGATGAAAAACGTAATAGAATCCACCTCGGTTACACTTTTGTAACAACATTATTGCACACATTAGTATTTTAGTTTTGGGGGGGTACAAATCAGTGGGTCTTCTCAATCGATTTTCCTTATCTAGAGATATGGGTATCGACCTCGGTACTGCTAACACGCTTGTTTATGTATCCGGCAAAGGTATTGTTCTGCAAGAACCGTCCGTAGTGGCGATCGACCAAGACTTGAAAATACCGCTGGCTGTCGGAGAAGATGCTAAAAAAATGCTCGGGCGCACGCCCGGGAACGTCATAGCACTGCGCCCGCTGCGCGACGGGGTAATCGCCGACTTCGATACTGCCGAACTCATGCTCAAGACTTTTATCCGCAGGGTTCACGAAGGCAAAAGTTTGGTTTCGCCCAGGATCATTATTGGCATCCCCAGCGGTGTCACCGGAGTCGAGAGGCGGGCTGTCATTGAGGCGGCTACTCAAGCCGGTGCTAGAGAAGTACGGTTAATTGATGAACCTATCGCGGCGGCGATCGGGGCTGGACTGCCTGTGGCTGAGGCGACGGGCAATATGATTATAGATATCGGTGGGGGTACGACGGAAGTTGCGGTTTTGAGTTTGCAAGGTACGGTGATCAGCGAGTCAGTCCGGGTAGCGGGCGACGAACTCAATGAGGCGATCGTCCAATACATGAAAAAAGTTCACAATTTGGTCATCGGCGAACGCACTGCTGAAGAAATTAAGATTCAGGTGGGTTCTGCATATCCAACTACCGAAGATGACGACGCGATCATGGAAGTGCGGGGCTTGCACTTGCTCTCCGGTCTGCCGCGAACTGTTACGATCAAAGGCCCTGAAATTCGCGAAAGTATGTCGGAACCGCTTTCAGTAATCGTGGAAGCCGTCAAGCGTACTTTGGAACGCACTCCCCCGGAATTAGCAGCAGATATTATTGACAGAGGAATTATGCTGGCCGGCGGCGGGGCGCTGATGAAAGGTTTAGATACTCTGATCAGTCACGAAACAGGAATTGTCACTCACGTGGCCGCAGATCCTCTGTGCTGCGTGGTTTTGGGAACCGGTAGGGTCTTGGAAAACAAACAGTTGGAACGGGTTTTCAGCGGGCAGTCGTCGCGCAATATGTAGTTAACAAATTTGGGATTTTGGATTTAGAACTAGGGCTGCCATCTAAAATCTAAAATCCTGACATAACAATTTTACATTACTGAGATTATGCTAAAAAACACACTCCGCAGGTGGTGGGATCTGCGTCTACAAATTGCTCTTTTAGGTTTAGCTGTAACAGCCGCTTGGGGAGTTCGACAAACACAAGGTGCTGCACTATTTGAAGCTTACAATTGGGTGTCTCGTCCGTTTCACGCCAACGGCTCAGGGCAAGAGCAGCTCATCTCGGCGCGCACTCGAGAATTGCAAGCGCAGCTATTAGAATTAGAAACTCAAAATCAGAAGCTAAAAGAGCTTTTAGGTTACGTTTCTGCGAAGAAACCTAAAGGGATTGTCGCTCCTATTGTCGGCCGCAGTGCTGACCACTGGTGGCAGCAAGTAACTTTGGGGCGTGGCAGTAATGATGGCATCAAACCAGATTTTACTGTCATGGGCCCCGGCGGTTTGGTAGGTCGGGTTGTCAGCGTTACTCCTAATACTAGCTTGGTGCTGTTAGCTAGCGACCCTACGAGTAAATTGGGTGTGGGAATTACCCGCAGTCGCAACATGGGTTTTATGCACGGGAAAGGCGGAAATCAGGCTGTGATGGAGTTTTTTGATAATGTTCCCAATGTCAAGCCTGGAGATCTGGTTTCAACTTCTTCTTTCAGTCAGTTATTTCCTGCTGGTTTGCCGGTGGGAAAAGTGGTTTCGGTGGATCTGAATAAAACTCCGGCTCCGGAAGCTATTGTTGAGTTTTCTGCACCGATGAATTCTCTGGAATGGGGGGTGGTTTACCCCCACGATAAGCAAGCCGAACTCAAGGCTTCGCAGGGTGAATCTTCTGCACCGTCAGGGGGAGCAAAGCAGCAATGAAGCGTTTACCTCGGATGTCTTCGCGATCGCGCCAATTTCTCAACTTCGGCGTTACATTTGTTTCTGTGATGCTCTGCATACTGATATTGCCCACCCGGATGCCGGGAATGGAATTGTTGGGAATTAGCCCGAATTGGCTGTTAATTTGGTTGGTAGCTTGGAGTATTAAGCGGAAGCGTACTGTTTGGGGAGCTGCTAGCATGGGTATGGCTTTGGGGTTTCTTCAAGATGCGATGACTGCTCCTCATCCCACCCACGCTGTCAGTCTAGTTGTTGTCGGTGTTTTAACTGTGGTTTTGCAGAAAAGCTGGTCGATTCCGGCTGATATTGTTGAGAGAGATCCGATTCCGATCGCCTTAATTGTGTTTGGGATGGCGGTGGTGGCGGAAACGGTGATGGGGCTGCAATTTTTCGCTGTGGGCGATCGGGCTTTACTGGAAATTTGGAGCTATCACCAGCGAGTGGCTTTGTGTTCTGCTATTCTCAGCAGTCTTTGGGCTCCAGTGATTTATTTTCCCCTGAATCGCTTGTGGGAAATGACCAGGAAATTAGAAAAATCTTAGTCAGTAGTCATCAGTTATTAGTTAGCTAATTGGGACTTACATACGGGTGGAACGGTTTGTAGTGAGGACTTCAGTCCTCGGATTTTTATGAGGACTGAAGTCCTCACTACAAACCTTTTGAATGGTGGTCGTTCTAGCTGAAATGATATATTAGTTAACTCTGAATTGTAGTCAGTCAACTATCACTTGTTGCCCCGAACCTAATAAGTGATGAACGGCAATAATCAAGTCACTAAGAATGAAATTCGGCTGGTGCTTTTGCAGTTGATAGCGGCTGCGAATGCCGCAGGTAACGGCAATTGTAGGTATTCCCAATGCTTGTCCGGCGAGGATATCTGCTTCGGTATCTCCTATCATCCAAGCCGAGTTTAGGGATGACTCAAATTCTTCTGCAACTTCCGCCAACAATTCGGTTTTTAAGGCTGTATAGTTGTGATAGGCGGCATCTGTCATCTGAGTGCCGCGAATGCTGGTAAACAGTCTGGCTAAACCGTAATTTTGCAATAGTTGAACGGCTTGATTTCTCGGCCGCAAGGTGACTAAAATCAGCCGCACGCCGCGAGAATGCAAAAGTGCGATCGCCCACTGCACTCCCGGCTGGATGCGATCTAAGTGCAACAAGTCTGGCTGATTGACAATCCGACTCACGCATCCGAGAAAAATGTGAATTTCTTCTCCCGACAAGCCGGAACTTTTCGCTATTTCAGTATCGGGCACTCGGTTTTGTTTCATTTGCCAAAACTGCTGTTTGCTGAGTATGTGGAGTTTGAGGTTGATTCCTCGCGCGTCGCAGGCTGCTTGGGTGTCGGCTAATCCCTGTTGGTAGGTTGTGTAGTAGCGATCGGACACATCGACGATCGGCCCGTCTAAATCGCAAAATACCGTCATCCGGGGGGACGAGTCAGCCTCTGATGGTAGCTTGTACTGAAGGTTTTCGGAGTCTGGGGCAACGGCAGTTAACATATAAGGTTAAGTAAATCAAGGATAACGATACATTTCTTGACTTTACCAAGAATTCTATAAGTTATAATACAGAATTTCAAGCTAGATTATTAAAAAAACCTATTAAGATTTTGATGAGAGATGTCGAAAAGGGCGATCGATCCGGCTGGCGCCTCCATAAAATCAACGCAAAAAGTGATTTTTGCCGCTGTTGATATGTGCTTTAGCCATTAAAGTTTAGAATTAAGTTTTTAGTCTTGTGTAATTTACCCATGCTCAAACAAAGCGATTTTGTTAGGAATTCGGACACTAATCGAGTAGAAGTGCTTTCCGAAGCACTACCTTACATCCAACACTTTGCGGGCCGCACGATTGTGGTCAAATATGGCGGTGCGGCGATGAAAGATAGCAATCTCAAAGACAAAGTTGTTCGGGATATTGTGCTGCTAGCTTGCGTGGGGATGCGTCCGGTTGTGGTTCACGGCGGCGGCCCGGAAATTAATATTTGGTTGGAAAAACTGGGAATAGAGCCGCAATTTAAGGATGGCTTGAGAGTGACTGATGCCGCGACGATGGAAGTCGTAGAAATGGTTTTGGTGGGAAAAGTAAATAAGGAAATTGTTTCGTTAATCAACCAAGCTGGTGGCAAAGCAGTGGGATTGTGCGGCAAGGATGCGAATCTAATTCAAGCTCGTCCTGATGGCCGGGAAGGAATTGGGTTTGTGGGTGAAGTTAGCGGCGTGAAAATCCAGATTTTGGAGTCTTTGGTGAACAGCGGTTATATTCCCGTCGTGTCGAGCGTGGCGGCGGATGAACACGGTCAATCTTACAACATTAATGCTGACACAGTGGCGGGGGAAATTGCGGCTGGTTTGGGAGCAGAAAAGTTGATTTTGATGACTGATACTGCGGGAATTTTGGAGGATTATCACAAGCCGGAAAGTCTGATTGCTAAGTTGGATATTCAGGAAGCGAGAGAGTTGGTTGAGTCGGGAATTGTGTCTGGGGGCATGATTCCAAAGGTTAATTGTTGCGTGCGGAGTTTGGCTCAGGGCGTGAAGGGCGCTCACATTATTGACGGGCGAATTCCTCATGCTTTGCTGCAAGAAATCTTCACGGATGCGGGGATTGGCTCGATGATTGTTGCTTCTGAGTTTAGCGGGGCCAAGTTAAGGCATAAGTAAAGCGTAAATTTTATTTTGGGGCGGGTAAGTGAAGTCGTAAACCCTTGCTTTACCCGTCCTAATAATCGCTTTTAAGTTTCCCAGTAGGACTTGTGGGCAATATTGTTGAAGTGTATGATACGGGAAAGGAATGTCAGTATTTAGTCGAGTTTGCTGATAGTCAAGATATTAAATATGGCTATTTTAAAAGCCGATGAAAGTTTTGTTCTGCAATATGAACTTGCAGTTGCTTAGGAATGTGAGGGGAATAGAAGTTCGATAAAGGCGATCGCACTTTCGGACAATAAGGGCGATCGCTCGTGTGAGATTTAGGATGGGATAGGGGCGATCGCGACCAAATAGTAAAATAAGCTTAACAATTGAAAAATGAAACTATAGGTTATGTTAAAATGTACTCAACAAGATCGCTTTTGCACCATACCGCACGGAACTCAGTGCCATGTCTATTTCCAAACCTAAAAAGCAACAGTCTTTAAAACCGATTAATTCTGCCGATATTCAAATGCGGGCGATCGCCTACAGTTTAGATGCTTTAATTCCAGGGCTCTACATTTGGCTGGGTGCGCTCAAAATTCGGATTGGGGGTAGTTTGGCAGAAGAAAGTTATCCGGGGACAATTCACAGTCCAATTGGCATTGCTTTAGTATTTCCAGGCTACCGCATCTACAGCACTTACCAAGGTAGCTATGACCCTTGATAAGCATTGGATCTTGACGGCATCGCTCAAATTACTGCAAAAACTTTGCCTTCTACAGAATTTGAGTTACTTCTATTGACAGCAGGCTACGGTAAAATTGGTACGGCTCCGGCTCAAGGAAATCGACTAAAAGTGTGGTGGACTCATTCTACTTTTAGACGCATTGAAGCTATTTATAGTGCTGATGGAACTGTTGCTATTACTGCTTATCACGTTTAGACTTGTAGCTAAACAAGGCTAGAAGTTTTTATTGACTCTTTTGATAAGAGAGCGATCGCACTTTCGGACAAAAAGGGCGATCGTCCTTTGGGATTTGGGATGGGATAGGGGCGATCGCACTTTCGGACAGTAAGGGCGATCGCTCGTGTGAGATTTAGGATGGGATAGGGGCGATCGCGACCAAATAGTAAAATAAGCTTAACAATTGAGACTAATTAGAGGTGAGCAAGAGTTATAATGAAACTACCCAATGGCGATCGGGCCGAAGTTTCTCTGCAAAAGCTGGTCGGCTACTGCTTAAATCCAGAGCATTCTCATGGAAAACACAAAGCTAGAGTCTTTGCATCGGTTTTGGGAATTACGGCTAATAATGCAGAAGTTTTGCGAGAGCTTATTCAAAAAGCAGCCATTGAAGGTGAAGTTGTCCAAGAAAATACTACTGATTTTGGGCAACAGTTTAAAGTTGATTGGACTGTACCCGATACAGCGGGGATTGAGCTTCGGACAATCTGGGAAATTACTTCGACTAATTCTAACCCTCGTTTGATTTCAGATTTCTTAAACCATGATAAAAAACTTTAGACTTTTGGATTCTGTTGCGATTCTACAGCCTGTTTCAAATACGCGATTAACGCTAGTGGAACCGGAATATGAATCTGTTTCTAGTTTGCCAGTAGGACTTGTGGGAACTATTGTTGAAGTGTATGATACGGGAAAGGAATGTCAGTATTTAGTGGAGTTTGCTGATAGTCAAGGGATTGAATATGCTATGGCTATTTTGAAAGCAGATGAGATTTTAGTTCTGCAATATGAACTTGCAGTTGCTTAGTAATGTGAGCGGAATACAAGTTCGATAAGGGCGATCGCACTTTCGGACAATAAGGGCTCTCGCCCGCGTGAGATTTAGGATGAGATAGGGGCGCGATCGCACTTTCGGACAAAAAGGGCGATCGCTCTTTAATAAAAGCAACAATTGCGCTACACCCAAAGCATTATGAGACTGCTTTGAGATATTGCGTTACAGGCTTCAAATCGATGTCATCATTGGAAGTCAGTATTTTAAATAGATGGCGTCCGATGCCGGCTGCAATCAAAGCTTCTAGATCGCGATCGAGCTTTAACCAGTCCCCATAAATACCGACAAACTGAGTTACACAAGCTAAAGATTCATCTTTCGGGTCATTGACTCCCGTGTATTTGTACTGAATATCAAAACCTGCTTTTTCACCAATTTCTTCGATATCCCAGTCTACAAGATTAAGATCGATCGCTTCAACGGCCAGGGCAATATGACCGGGCGGTATGGGGTGAAGAGGTTCGCAGCACCAGCCCTCAGAATGATTCCAGACACTCTTACCAACTGATTCTCGAATTTTCATGTATTTTCCCTCACTGAAAGTGGTAGCGAAACCAGGCTTTATAGTTAAATAAGCTTAACATTTGAAAGGTGAAAATTAGGTTATGTTAAACTACAACTAGCCAGATGGCGTTTTAGTGTAAGTTATACTCAAGATTAATGTGTCCGGTTAATTTCCCATGACTACACAATCTGCTTCGCGTTATGTCGCACGTCACCCTGGAATCTTACAAGGGAACCAATTATCGCAGGAACGAGAACTTCTGTTCGTGCGATCGTGGAATTGTGGCGTTTAGGTATTACTCCTGAAGAAATCCCGATGCACTTACCTCATCTGAAATTAGCTCAAATTTTTGATGCACTGAGTTTTTATTTGGATAACCAGGAAGAAATAAATACTTATATTGAGCGCAATCGAATTCCCGAAGAATTGATTCATCCTGCTGTGAAAGCTGCCATGAAAAAACTGTGAAACTATAATTTATTTGTTATACTTTAGGCATAATGCTAGTTTGTAAGTCAGATGAACACGATCGCGATCGCCCTTTCAGATGAACGCCTAATAAAATTACAACAAGTCGCGAACAACTTAAATGTCTCGATAGAAGAGTTAGTTTTAATAGGCATAGAAAACTTACTCGCACAGTCAGAAGTTTCTTCACAAAATACCGCTCTAAATATTCTCAACAAAAATGCTGAAATCTCCCCTGAGATAGTTGACAAATTTTATGCACTAGCCTCGGATTGGGAGGAAGATGTTGCTGGACTGTCTTCAACTGCCCAAATGTCTCAGCATCCTGCCTATCAGGAAATTATTAGTATGGGAACTCAAATCCTACCGCTGTTGCTATCAGAATTGAAAAAAAATCCTGTTTACTGGTTGTCGGCTTTGGGTGCAATTACGGGTGAAAATCCGATTAAACCAGAACAAAGGGGAAGGATAAAACAGATGGCTTCAGCTTGGATTGAGTGGGGTAGAAATCAAGGCTACGCGATTGAAGAGAATGTATAGAAGACCAGAATTTGAATTTAAGTGGCCGAATTTGTCTCGCACAGATTATCAAGTTACTAGCCCCAAATCTCAAGAATATAACTGCTTTGCATGGGCTGCTGGGGAAGACGATCGTTGGTGGCAACCTATACCAGGAGAGCAATTTTATTGGCCTGAAGGCGTGCCGCAAGAGGAGACTCTAGAAGCGTATATTCAGTCTTATCAAACCCTCAGATATGAAATTTGTATTGGCGATCGATTAGAAGTTGGATATCAGAAAATAGCAATATATGTTGATTCCAACGGTATTCCAACTCATGCAGCCAGACAATTAGCTAATGGTAAGTGGACAAGTAAACTTGGCTGGTTGGAAGATATCGAACACGAACTTGATGGATTGACAGGCGACAGGTATGGAGTTGTCGGTCAAATTCTCAAACGTGCGGTAAATTAGGAAAGCCCGATCGCACTTTCGGACAATAAGGGCGATCGCACTTTCGGAAAAAAAAGGCGATTCCTAGGGGATAGCTACCCTTCGGGAACGCTTCGCGAACTCACGCGCTTACTTTGGTAGTAATGTCGGTAATTTCTTTGCTATACTTAAAGCATCGTCCTAGAGCGTTTAAAAGGAGCAACAGTGTCAGCAAAAGATTACTATCATCCAGTTGTGAAACAGGCACTTGTTAAAGCTGGCTGGCAAGTTACTCACGATCCATTATTAGTGAAATGGGCCAAGCGAAAACTCTTTGTCGATCTCGGAGCCTAAAAACTGATTGCTGCTGAAAATAATCAGTCTAAGATAGCTGTTGAAGTTAAAAGTTTTATCAGTGATTCTAAAATTTTAGATTTAGAGAAGGCTTTGGGACAATACATTCTTTATCAGAAAATTTTAGAACAAACGGAACCGGAAAGAACGCTCTATCTTGCCATACCTGTGATGTCTTTTGAAGAGCTTTTTATTGAAGATAAATTTGCCGATATTTTATTGGTCGATAATAATTTGAAGTTGATTGTTTTTAATCCACAAACGGAGGAGATTGTGAAATGGATACAATAGCAGATTGCCGCCAGATTGTCAAAGGAATTATTAATGAATACTCAGGTTTTTTTGATTCTGAAAGTGAGGTACAAAGTCAAGTAATTTTCGATTTAGAAAACGATTGCTATATGTTACTATCGATCGGATGGTTTCAGGGGAGAAGAATTCACGATTGCGTCATACACATGGATATTATCGACGGTCAAGTTTGGATTCAAGCGAATAATACCGATCGCTCGATCGCTGAAGAATTAGTAGCGGCGGGCATTCCTCCTCAATTAATTGTTTTGGGACTTCAACCGCCAGAAGTAAGAGCTTATACAGCTTATGGTGTAGCAAATTCAATACACTCTCAAGAATTATTGCAAGTGAGTTAAATTTGGACGAAAAGAGCGATCGCACTTTTGGTTATTTGGGGAAAAGGGCGATCGCACTTTGGGAAGAAAGAGATATCGCCCGCGTGAGATTTGGGATGAGATAGGGGCGCGAGATCACTTTCGGACAAAAAGGGCGATCGTACTATTGATGGAGTTTCAGTGCTACACTAAAATTACAGCATTGTTCGGTGGCAATTGCGTCATACCCTACTTGCACGAGGAAAATACATGGTAACTACGCTCGAAATTGACAAAACTCTTCTTCAAGAAGCCCTTGATTTGAGTAACCATCCAACACCTACTACATTAATCGAAGCGGCTTTACGCGAGTACATCCAACGTCGCAAACAATTAAAAATATTGGAATTGTTTGGTACTATTGAATACGATGAAGATTATAACTACAAGCAACAGCGACAAACAACATGAATGTTCTTGTTGATAGTTCCGTTTGGTCGCTGGCCTTACGGCGCAACACGACAAATGATGCGATCGCGATCGTTAATGTGCTGCGCGATTTGATTGCAGACGGACGAGTTGTTTTACTGGGGGCGATTCGTCAGGAGGTGCTTTCTGGGGTGCGTTACAAGGAACAGTTTGCTCGATTGCAAGAGTATCTTCGTGCTTTTCCTGATTTAGAGCTAACAACTGAAGATTATGAGTTAGCCGCAGAGTTTTTCAATACCTGTCGCAGTAATGGTGTTCAGGGTTCAAATACTGATTTTCTGCTATGTGCTGTTGCTCATCGTCGCGGCTACAGCATTTTGACTACTGATAAAGATTTTGAGAATTTCCGATCGCACATTCCTGTCGTATTGCTATGAGGGTGATTTCTCAGTTTATATCTTAACTTGGGGAATGCCGATCGCACTTTCGGACAGTAAGGGTGAGATCCCTTTGGGATTCGGGATGGGAAAGGCGATCGCACTTTTGGACAAAAAGGGCGATCGGACTTTTGGAATGAAAGGGATCTCGCCCGCGTGAGATTTGGGATGGGATAGGGGCGATCGCTTTTGGAATGTAAGGGCAGGCAAGATGCCAGCCCCACAACTCATATTTTATCCAAAACGCAGGGATGAATCTGTAAGGGGAACGATGAATGTAGCGCTCTGAACAGTCGCTGGTGTCACATTGAGAACATTGCCTAAAATGTCGCCGTTTGCTAGTTGGATAACAGTGTTGACACCAACAGCATTAAAACGGAGTTCGCTTGAGGAAATGTTGCCTGCGATCGCAATTCTATCGCCTTGACTAAAATCAGTAATTCGATCGGCTAAATTAAAATCACGTTTTCCCGCTTCAGAATTAGCGATCAGAATAAACGTATCCGATCCGCTACCGCCTGTGAGAGTATCTGAACCAATATCGCCTACCAGAATATCGTTCCCATCACCTCCAATTAAAATGTCATTGTCTCGGCCACCTCGCACAAAATCATTACCTGATCCACCTTCAAGGGTATCGCTGTCTCTACCACCGCTGAGGATGTCATTCCCATCCTCTCCAAAAATCCGATCTTCATCTTTGCCACCACGCAGCAAGTCATTGCCAGCAGCACCTCTCAAACTATCTGCACCGGTGTTTCCGTTGACTACATCATTAGCAGATGAGCCGAGAATAGTATCATTTCCGTCCAAGGCAAGTACACCGCCGCTTGGACTTGTGGTCAAACTCGAAAGCGATAAATTTAGAAAATCATTGCCTGCGGTTAATCTCACTAGGTTTCCATTAGCTGCGCCTGCTGCTGCTGAGTTAGATAGGCTATCAAAAGCGTTCAGCAAGCTAGACTCATTGATAATGAAACCAGTAGGAATAGATGTATCTCCTGGCACTGAATCTGGTGGTTCTGGCGCTACTGGATCTGGGGGTTTTGGGGGTACTGGGGGTTTTGGGGGTACTGGGGGTTTTGGATCTGGCGGTGTAGGATCTTGAGGCGAGGGAACCCCTGGTGGCTGCGGTGCAGGTGTTCCCGGCGCTGGTGCTGGAGGTATCAGTTCAGGTATTGGTTGAGGTGTTGGTGTCGGTGTTGGTGTTGGTATAGAAGCACTGCTGATTGAGGGTTCGCCTGTAGGGTCGCTTTCCTCACCAACCCACATCACCGCGTATCCTTTATAGATGCCGACTCCTAAAGCCTTCCACTGCTTGTTTTGCCAAATGTTTTGATTGAGGATAACGGCATTGTGTAAAGGACTATTTTTCCAAGCGTTTAAGGTATTTTCTGCTGTGGCGACAAACCCCCCAGAGCCTCCGAAAGCGTTTTCATAACCATTTCCCGGATAGCCAGTATTAAGCCGCTGGGGAGCTTTCCACATATTAGACCAAGTTTTGGAATCGTTGCCATCATAGGGAGCGTCACTCCAGGAATGAGTGAGACTACCAATGTTTTCTGTTATGTCTTGGACGTGGCGATTAGCAACGGTAGTCAGTGCCTTGGATTTTGGTATGGGTGGCAGCCCATTTTGAGCGCGGTATTGATTGATTAAGTTGATTAACTTAACTTCTTCTGACTCTAAACCGTCCTGCGGTGAAGAGGCGTAGATATTTACTGTCATATTGAACAAACCTACTTCTGTGTAATTTTTTTTGATAGTTCCTCTATTTAGGTGTCTTTAGCTCTGAGCCAAGATGTCTAAACTTCCAAACTGTCTATAGTTTTATCGGTTCGATCCTGCGATTTTTATGCAAAATATCATTTGTTGTTACACAACTTTACTTTTCGGGTCTTGGGAGATGTCAATCTTGGGGATAATGAAGGTCGATCGCCCTTTATGTTGAGCGGGGCGATCGCTATTAATTAAGGAAGGCTTCTGAAGAAAACATTTTCAGTTAGAACACTTTGAGCTACTCCAGAGACAACTGCCAAATAGTTGTTACCCTGTTTAATAGCCGTAGAAGTGACAGGAGTATCCCCGTCAAGCCGTAAACTAACAGATTCAAACGTAAGAGTAGAAAATGTGATTCCTTCGGTCAAACCAAAGCTATCTCCAGAGCGGAAATCTGTAATGACATCGGCTTTATCGATCGAGGTAGCAGTCGAATCTAGTATTAAGAGAAAGGCATCATTGCCGTCGCCGCCTGTGAGAATGTCTTGACCGCGATCGCCATTGAGTACGTCGCTGCCAGCCCCGCCGATGAGGATATCATTTCCTTGACCGCCCAACATAACATCGTTACCATCTCCTCCAGTCAGAGTGTCGTTGTCATTGTTTCCTCTGAGGAAGTCGTTGCCAGCACCGCCATCAATGAAGTCTGAACCTTTGCCGCCCAAAAGGATATCGTTGCCGCCGAGTCCGATTAGTCGGTCTGCACCTTGATTGCCGTTAATGGTGTCAGCATCGTCTGTACCTGTGAGAGAGTCACTGCCAGAAAGACCTGAAATTCCTAAACCGATCGCAGCTCTTGGGATTGCCGTGTCAGAATTATCTGTTAACAAGTAAAATCCAGACCCGCTAAGATTTTGGGGTAGCCCTGTCGGATTGCCATCGCCTGTAGCATTTGGTTTGGGTGTTGCGATCGATACTGGTGCCGGAGTTGGTGTCGGAGTCGGTACAGGCGCAGGTATTGGAGTTGGTGTCGGTGCTGGTGCTGGAGTTGGTGTCGGAGTCGGGACAGGGGCAGGTATTGGAGTTGGTGTCGGTGCTGGTGTCGGTACTGGTACTGGAGTTGGTGTCGGAGTCGGGACAGGTGCAGGTATTGGAGTTGGTGTCGGTGCTGGTGTCGGCGCGGGTGCCGGACTAGGTGTAGGTATTGGTGCCGGAGTAGGTGTCGGTGTCGGATCTTGCGGTGTTGGCACGACCGGGGGTGGTGCTCCAGGGCCTGGTGATTTTATGGGTGGTGGTTCTGGTGGCAGTGAAAGAGATATTTCTGGAAGGGGTGCGACCACTGGAACGTTGTTGCTGAGACCCGTAGCAGAATCAGTTAATATCTGACGTACTTGCTGTGGAGTCAGGCTAGGATTTGCACTCAGCATTAAGGCTGCAACACCTGCAACATGAGGTGCAGCCATTGATGTACCATTTTTTAAACCGTATTTTTCAGTAGGTTTAGTAGGTAAAGTTGAATAAACTTGTACTCCGGGCGCAACTACATACGCCATCTTGTTATCTGAGCCGGCCAGATTGGAAAAATTAGCAATCTCTTTGTTTATATTTACAGCACCTACAGCGATGCCATATTGAGTGGCATAGCCCGCAGGAAACCCAGGCGAAGGTAGACCATTACCCTTCTCATCTCCATTTCCAGCACTACTGACAACAACAACATTTTTACTAGCTGCATAGGCTATGGCTTCTTGCAATGCAGAATATCCTTCCCGACCCACACCCAGGCTCATATTGATGACATTGGCACCCATATCAGCCGCGTAGCGGATTGCATCGGTTAAAGATCCAGCAGTTTCTGGCACAAACTTTGTTACAGGTTTTGTTCCTCCGTTAGGTTGTGGTTCGTCCGTGGTTATCGTGTCTGCCAACCTAATCGGCATGATTTTGGCATTATAGGCGACACCGCTGATACCTAAATTGTTATTTGCAGCGGCGATCGTACCAGCAACATGAGTGCCGTGAACTTGCCCACGATCATTAGTACCTGGTCTAACATCATTGTCACCTTTTGGGTTAAGGCGCTTACCAAAATTCCAACCGTTAATATCATCAATTTTGTCATTACGATCATCATCAATGCCATTACCTGGAATTTCCTTGGTATTAATCCAAATATTATCTTTAAGGTCTTCGTGTTCGATGTCCACACCACTGTCAATGACAGCAACAACAATTCCCTTACCTGTAAATTCCCTTGCCCAAGCTTCGGGAGCCTTCACTAGATCGTTGCCCCAACTATTGCCGCCCAAGTCTGGGACATCTGGAAAGGTGGGTTGTCCAGTTGCACTGGCAACTGCTGTTGCTGCATTCACCAAGCCATAGCCAGAGGTCGTGTTAAACTGTGATGTCATTTTGTATCCTTAATTTTCTGCAAATAGTGGTTGGATGGCTTGATATGCCAGTTTTGTTCTATAACTGTTAGTAGAGCAAGGGTGCGATCGCACTTTCGTTATTGAATTCCGGCGTGAAAAAATTAGACACGTTATTTCCTCGTGTTGAATCGGGACAAGTACAGAGACTTACCGCGTGTTTGCTGGTATTAAATAAATGATTTCTTGTCAAAAACGATCGCGCCCATTACTGACTCTGAGTATTCCTACTCGGCGTCTCACCGCTTCAACAAACTCAACTATGCCTGATGTATGTAACAATACAGTAAGTACAGCTAGCACACAACTAACAAACGCTAGCAATTTCGGTTATGCTAACGTTAGCCACATCTCACCGCACCCGAAAATGGCCTCAAAAGAAGACTTATTTGCCGAAGCCGCGAAACACTGGGACTTAGAAAGGCTGTACCAAGCTTTTGCAGAAGCTAAACGGCAAATCTCTCCCCGATCGCGCAGAGGACTCACAGACACTGAAAAGCTTTATCTCCGAGGACTGCTTTCCGGTTGCAGTCCCGCCGAAATAGCTAAAAAAATGTTTCAGACTCCGAAAAGTGCAGAGGTTTATCTGTGTAAAACTTTATACCAATATGTTAAAAAACTCGCAGATTTACCCAACGAACCTGTGGGAAATTGGAGAAATGTTTGCGATCGGCTACAGGAAGCAGGATTTAAAACTTTGTCTTCTTCTGAATTTAAACTAAATAATTCTATACCTACAGAAGCATTAGTAAAAATAGTTGGTATAGGTGTGATTGAGAAAAATACAATATCAATTGATATTAATATTCGACTAGAATTCCCCTCAACTTCAGAAACTCCGAAAACCGAAGACTTGGATCAAAAAGACTAGATGCCCGATCGCCCAACCCAAACAAATCCCACAAACAAATCAACCCTCTCTTCTCTTCGTCCGCGCACCATCCGGACATCGTTTGTATCGCCGCGGTTTCAACCGCCGAGGCTTCCTCGATCTACTATCAAAAAACATCAAGAATCGCCCGATCGCACTTCCTCAAAATCTCCCGCATCCGCCGGCAAACCAGAACCCTCGCCATTCCTCAACCTGGGCGATTCCCCATTACCCGCACTCGCAGCGTAACCCCCAGAATACCTGTCATCCAAACCCGAATCCCTCAGCGAAATCGCACCTCTTTGACTCGCCGACAATCGATCGGATCGGCGATTTGTCCCAGAAATCGGCGGCTTCCGAGTTAAAGTTTTCCAAGCAGCCTTAATCCCCGTCACCACGCTGCGAGTTGTCACCTGCACATTTTGCGCCTGCTTCTTCGCGCTACCAATACTGCGATCGACTTGCTTGACAACCTCCCCCGCACTTTGCACTCCATCGCTGACATCATCCGTCAACTCGCTAATTTCCAGCCCCGTCAACCGAATCGCCTCCAAAGTCGGCGGAAACTCGCGCGAAAGCGTGTCAGCGAGCTTTTCCACGCTGCGGGCTGCCCTTGCTAGCGCTTGCACCGCAGGTATTAAAGTCACTAAAACAGCAGTTAGGCTAACCGCCACTAGCAAAATCGAAAGTCCTAGCCAGAATATAGGATCGCTCACTTGAATCTCGGATTTAGGGTTGGGGATTTCACGTCATTTAGCGGATGGGCGCAGCGGCGGACTCACTTCGGCTTCAGTTTCCGACAGTGTTTGACGTTCGCGCTGAGTCGCTTCTAAGCCCGCTGCGATCGCCTCCTTCAATCTAACCAAAGTTTCGTCCCAATTTCGCAGTGCAGTCTCCGAAAGTCGATCGGCTTGCAATTGGACGCTAGTCGATAAATCCTCCGCCAACTCCGGCAAAGCATCGGCAGATTTTTTCAATATCTGCCGCGTCTCCTTGCCCGTTCGCGGTGCCATCAGCAACCCAGTCACGGCCCCGATCGCAGAACCCACCAACAGACCGCCAATAAATAATCCCGAACGTTTAGTTGACATTTTTATAACTTCTCTCCATACAATTTTAGGATAGCTTACCTCAAAGGTCGTGAAGCGAAGCTATCCCGTAGGGAATCGCGCCTGCGCCAAAGCATCCGCCCCAAACCCAGCAATCCCAAAAGTTGCTGAACCTGTTGCAGTTGCAATTCCAGTTGTTGGTAATCCCGCCGTAATTGGTGAGCACCTTGCTGCCTTTTCGCAAAGAAATTCGGCGATTTTGCGAGGACATTGCTGCTACAGCGATCGATTGCTGCGATCCGAACTTCAAAACGCGCGATCGTCCGTCTGATTTTCCACACTCTCGCAGCTATATAAAAACCGATCACAGATATCATTAAATTGATAATTACAACAGCCGTCAGCATTTCTTACCTATTTTCAATTATTAACATATTCCGCTGTTTGTGGCGAAATTATAGCCCTATGTTGTAGCGACACAGCAGTGTTCATTAGTGTCAAATCAAGTCTGAAGCCTGAGAAATCTCGCTTTTATCTGAGGCAAGATCCCCCTAAATCCCCCTTAATAAGGGGGACTTTGATAACTTCCTGTCCCCCCCTTCTTAAGGGGGGCTAGGGGGGATCAGGCCTTAATCGTCAGACAGCAAATCTGCACTACGTCTTATCTTAAATTGACACCAACGAACATGATTGTGTCCCCATCAATCGGGATAAAACCTCAAGCCTGAGACATCGCCGGCAAACAAACCTTAGTACCGCCCAAACCGCAATAACCGTTCGGGTTTTTAGCAAGATACTGCTGGTGATAGCTTTCCGCGTAATAAAACTCAGGAGCATCAATAATTTCAGTCGTAATCTTACCGTAACCAGCAGGCGTCAAAGCTGTCTGGTAAGCATCCCGCGAAGCCTCAGCTAGCTGCTTTTGGCTGGCTGAATACGTGTAAATGCCCGATCGATATTGAGTACCCGAATCATTACCCTGCCGCATTCCCTGAGTCGGATTGTGGCTTTCCCAAAAAACCTTTAGCAGCGTTTCGTAACTAATTACTTTCGGATCGAACACAACCAAAACAACTTCATTGTGTCCCGTCATCCCGCTGCAAACTTCATTGTAAGTAGGATTCGGAGTAATCCCCGCCGCGTAGCCAACCGCAGTCGAAAAAACACCATTTTGCTGCCAAAATTTGCGTTCCGCGCCCCAAAAACAGCCCAGGCCAAACATCGCAGTCTCCATGCCGTTTGGAAACGGAGGCTTGAGGGGATTGCCGTTAACAAAGTGAGTTGCCGGTACCGGCATCAACTCTGCCCGTCCCGGCAATGCGTCTTGGGGAGAGGGCAGGCTCGACTTTTTGCCAAATCCAAATAGCACCATAAATTTGTGAGGATATCTCTGATAAACGTCTTTACCTTACTTAATAATATCAGATTTTTGCGGAAAATACTTACCCTCTTGAAGGTAAAAGGTAAAGGGGACAAGGCAGAATTGTTTTTCGGAAGGCTTTTGGTGATACTGCTCACTGCACGGGCAGTTTTCAATCACATTAAGCCACTGCTCCCTGTCACCCAAGAATGCCTGAAAAATCACCTCTTGTTGAGGTAGAAATCACGCGGATTTTAGGCAAAACAGCCGATTATTAAAGGTATGGTGTTGTAGATTTATTTAATAAAATTTATAGGGAGTGTGTAGAAATGGCAGTCAAACCTTGCAGTAAGCCTTTAAAATCTAATCCGTTTATTACTTACCGCGACCCGATTACAGGCCAGTGGATTGTGGTGTATCAGGATTTGTTGAAAGTAGTTGAATTTGTAGGGCATGCACTGCGCACCGGTTGAATTTGTATGGTGTGCACTGCGCACCGATTATTTTACCACTTGACGCGCTACTTATATTCGGAAGGTGCGCATTGCGCACCCTACATACTTTGCACCAGACTTTTAAGCATTGCTCAGACCCGATTATAGGCAAGTGGATTGTGGTGTATTAGGATTTGTCGAAAGTAGTTGAATTTGTAGGGTGTGCACTGCGCACCGGTTGAATTTGTAGGGTGTACACTACATACTTTGCACCAGACTTTTAAGCATTGCTCAGACCCGATTATAGGCAAGTGGATTGTGGTGTATCAGGATTTGTCGAAAGTAGTTGAATTTGTAGGGTGTGCACTGCGCACCGGTTGAATTTGTAGGGTGTACACTGCGCACCGATTATTTTACCACTTTACGCGCTACTTATATTCGTAAAATGCGGATTGCGCACCCGACATAATTACATATTCGGAAGGTGCGCATTGCGCACCCTACATACTTTGCACCTGACTTTTAAACATTGCTCATCTCTTTTCGCATTTCCAAGTACCGATAGAGATATTCCGAAATTATGCCGTGCAAAAACAAGTCGCGCGCTGCATTAAACGGACTGTTTGGTGCTAGCGGGTGGCGGTTGACAATTACATGATTCCAGTCATGATTTCCGATAATTTCACTGACGTACACTCCGAAGTTTTCGTCTAACTGAAGCGACAGCACGGCGCGCGCAAATTCATCGCTAGTTAAGCACAGAGAATAAAATACTTTAAAAAGCTCGATCGCCGATTCTAAATCCAAAATCCTCAGCCACCTGCTTCTTTCAAAATCTATTGCAACTTCCACAGGTTGAATGCTATCATAATTAATCCCCCGTTTTTTGACAAGCTGCAACCAGTTGGGATTTGTCAGTATGGCCTGGTTGTAGTCCCAGACAAAGTTATACAAAATTAAGTCGTGTTCGAGAAACGCATTGTCAGCTAAATCGCTAACAGTGCGCGGATAAAGTTTTGACTTTTCAATCTGGGTGTCCGGGCCGTTATCAATTAAGAAGTTGATAATGTTCGAGCCGATGCAGATGTGCCGCACAATTAAATAACAAGCTTCGGGCGAGACAAAGTTATTTAGGAAAAATGCAGCGGATTTGTGCATTAACGTGTAAGCGCGAAATTGAAACGGCAACAAACGCTTTGCTGTCATAATTACCGCCAGCAACAAGTTCGCAATTATTTTGATCGGGATGAGCAAATAACTGCGAGTCCAGTTTTGCAAATCCTTCATCATGTATGCTTTTGCTACTAAATCTACGGGAATCGAGCGATCGCAAAACAGGACATCCCAAACATTCGGATCTCGGCGGTTGTACGGTTTGGTAGCGTAAGGGACTTTCTGCTCGTCGGGAAGAGTTTTGATATCTTGTTTTTGCAGCTTTTGCATTAGCGGATTTCCTCCAATTGCAATAGATATAAACGAGCAGTGACGCGGGCGGTTTTGACAATACGACGGGCGATGTCCTCTGTCATCCATTCTGCATTAATCAAATTTTCTAATTTGGCTAAATGCGACTCGTCATTAGCTCCGTGATAAGCTAAAAATGATACTTGTTCGTCTTGCAAACCGAGAGTTTCTTTGATTTCTTTTGCCCACTTTCCCGCCAACCGATTTCCCAATCCTTCGATGATAAACATACTGCCAATTAAATCGACTGGATTTTCCCGCGATGCTTGGTGGAAGATAAAAGCTGACAGTGCTTCGCTGCCAATATTCTTATCATATTCGACAATTTTTGACAACTCGCCTCCGACAGAAACATAATTTCGTTCTAACATTTGATAGTCGCGGTGTTCGTCTTGGGCGTGACCGATAAAAGTCGATCGCAAACGGAAGTCAGTCATGTTAGATGCAGCCCGAGCAATCCAGCGCGCTCCCTCGACAACTTGCGGGCGGAGATTGCACAGCAAAGCTTGATAGTCTTCTATTGTAAACTCTCCCCGGTACAATTTGCGGACAATGGGTACGGAACGAATTTCGCGATCGAATCTCAGCCAAATCCAGGCTAACTCCCGCAACAAATAAGCTTGCGGAGAGTAAAACATTTCCGGTTTAACACTTTCTAGAGGCGAAGCTTCGGGAACATCAAGGGATTGAAAACTTTGAGAAGTCATAGATTTATTAGTGTTTTCCACAACAGTTAACATCATGTATGCCGTTGTAAAGCGACCACTTTCCGGAACAAAACAAAATATTTTTTGTCCCGGCTGCAATTTGCCAGAGTTGAACAATTCCTCTAACATTAAATAAATCGAGGCGCAGCCTGTATTTCCCCGACTGTACAAGTTAGTAAACCATTTTTCTTCGGGAATCATGCAGCCTGCTTGTTCCAGAAGTTCGACAATTTGTCCCCGGAAAAAGTGAGAGGAATAGTGGCACAGCAGCCAGTCAATTTCCTGCGGACAAACTCTCCCATTTTTAATCAGGCTCAGCCAACCTTCAACGCCTAATTTCATTACATTGTCTAGCAAGCGAATATTTTGCCGCAAGTCAAAGGCTCCGGCTGTGGCTGCATCGAGGTAGGATGAATAATCTAACCAGCTTTTTGTTGATGTTTCGCTGGCCAATCCTGAATACATACAAACTGGATAGGCGTTGGCGTGAGAAATTAGCTCAATCCATTCTATTTTTAAGCTAATTCCTGTTGCGTTGGGATGGTTTTGTAGCAAAAATGCTCCGGCGCCGTCGGATAGCATCCACCGCAGAAATTCTGTATCGAAAGGTAGGGGTTTTCCGGCTTGGACTGATGTTTCTGCTTCAAATTTACTATTTTTGAACAGGCGCGAGGGAAATTCGGAGGCGACGGCGATTGCTGTTTGTTTTTTGCCGAGTTCGAGTTGAGATGCGGCGTAATTTAAGGCGGTAACTCCTGCACAGCAAACTCCTTGAGTTGAAACTATTTCTAGGGGAGATAATTCGGAAAGTTCCCCATGTACTGTGCTGGCAAATCCCGGTACTAATAAGTCTGGTAAAGTGGTGGCGCAGGCTAGTAAGTCGATCGCCCTTGGTTCCAAATTTGCAGAGGCGATCGCGTCCCGGACGGCAAAGGCTGCCATTTGGCTGTTAGAATACAGTGTTTGCTGCTGTTTGTCGATCGCGTAATAGCGCTGTTTAATCCCGTTGCTGTTGAGAATGCGCTGTCTGACTCTCGAAGGGCGATCGGCAATTTTGCCTAAATATTCCTCCATCTCATCATTATTAATCGCTTCCCCCGGCAAAAATTTTCCAATCCGATTGATATAAGCGCTGTGCATACCGTCAACCTCTCAAAATGCTAATTTAGTATGGCTGAAAATTAGTGCTTCGATCCCCTCTAGGGCGTGTTGTAAAACCCGAAGATCCCCCCTAGCCCCCCTTAATAAGGGGGGGACAAGAACACTCTTTCGTCCGCCTTTTTAAGGGGGATTTAGGGGGATCGGAAATGGTATAAAATTGATTGTGCTTTGCGGGGCAGCGAACTTGCAAGGAGCAACCAGTTGTATTGTAGAGTCAGGGGAAATCAGACAAGTTCAGCAACAGCGGCAACAAGTAACCTGAAGCAGGGTGAAGTTTTTGGGAAAATTAAGCCAATATATAACTAGAGTTCCTTCGCTGCTTCCCGACTGAAATGGATATTGCTTCACTAGATGCTTGGTATTCTCAATCTCAGCGCCGCGCCGCTGTTTCGCTATTGATGAAACGAGTAGGCGTCACTCGCACTAGGGCTGAATGCTTTGTCAGGCTTTGGATTTACTTATCAGTGAAACAGCTTCAGGAAAGCCAGCCCCGCCTCAAACCACCGCTGGCTAAACTGGAATTGCTAGCAACAGAAGTGCAGTGCACTCACCGGGAAGCAGCAGAACTATTTTACTCGGATTCCGATCGCGGGAGCGATCGCGCCGCCGGAATGATGTTAGATAAACTAGAAGCACTCGGATTGATCGAAAAACACTTTGACGGAAACGCTACAGCAATTCAAATTCAACCCATCCCAGAAATTTTAGATCCCCGCAAGCCCGAAAATTCAGTCAAACTCAAATTAGATGATTTTAACCCTCGGTGCGATGCAATTCCGGTAGCAAATTTACTAGCAACCAATTATAACTGGATGAACCGCAGCACTAACGCAGTTCCCTACCAAATTGCTAAAATTCTGCGGGTTTTGGCTGGCAAATATTCAAAAGGAATGGGAGTTTTGCGCCGCTGCGACAACCTAAATCCTGTCGGCTTTTTCTTACTGTATCCCACCGCAGCCGAATCAGAAGTTAATTTTTTTAACGCACCGAGTAAAAGCCTGCACTTAAGTTCTGTTTCTGCTGAGATCGATCCTTTTACAATGGCACTTCCGGGAGATGAAAATTGCCAGTCAGTATTTGTCCGCAGTTGGATGATTGACCGGCAATATTTAGAAGAATACCGCATTGTTTTTCTCGAACACATACAGCAAGTTTTAGTTGAAATGAAAAAAGATTTTCCGAATCTTTGCGATTTGTACACGCTAATGATTCACCCGATGTACGAAAAAATGAGCTTAGCTTTGGGGTTTCAAAAGACTAATAGTGACGCTCAGCTATCTCTTTATTGGATGTATTTAGCGTTGGATAGATTTTTGGCGCTGGATATCAAGGAAGCGCTAAAAAATTTGTGAGTAATATTAAATCTTTGTTTGTAATAAGGACTTTAGTCCTAATTCTTTCTAATAGGAGGACTAAAGTCCTTACTACGAACTACGTTTGTAATAAGGACTTTAGTCCTAATTCTTTCTAATAGGAGGACTAAAGTCCTCACTACGAACTACGTTTACAAAACCTCGCGACCGAGATAAGATTGCAGCACTTCCGGCACTTTTACCGTCCCATCCGGCTGCTGGTAATTCTCCAAAATAGCCGCCATTGTCCGCCCCACAGCCAAACCAGAACCGTTGAGGGCGTGCACGAATTGAGTGCCTTTTTTCCCCGCTTCTTTAAAACGAATATTCGCCCGCCGCGCCTGAAAATCTGCCACGTTGGAACAGCTCGAAATCTCCCGGTATTTGCCCGCAGAAGGCAGCCAGACCTCTAAATCGTAGGTTTTTGCCGCCGCGAAACCTAAGTCACCGGTACAAAGCTCGATCGCCCGATAAGGCAATTTCAGGGCCTGCAAAACTCCCTCGGCATCCTGCACTAACTTTTCGTGTTCTGCCTCGGAGGTGCTCGGATGCACCAGTTTTACCAATTCGACCTTATTAAATTGGTGCAACCGAATCAATCCCCGCGTATCCTTGCCGTAACTGCCAGCTTCCCGGCGAAAACAAGGAGTAAAAGAACAGTGATAAATTGGCAACTGTTCCGCTGTCAATATTTCACCTCGGTACAAATTGACCACCGGAACTTCGGAAGTAGGAATTAACCACAAATCATCTTCATCGCACTTAAAACTTTCTTCAGCAAATTTCGGCAATTGACCTGTAGCAGTGAGGGATTCGGTGTTAACTAAAAGTGGGGGAATTACTTCTACATAACCTGCTTTTGTATGGCGGTCGAGCATAAATTGAATAATCGCTCTTTCCAGGGCTGCACCAGCGCCAACTAAGGCAACAAATCGGGGGGAGGCGATTTTTACTGCCCGTTCAAAGTTGAGAATTCCTAATTTTTCGCCGATTTCCCAGTGCGGCAAAATATCGGGATTTTGGGGAATGTATTCGTCTCCCCAGCGCCGGATTTCGATGTTTTCATCTTCATTTTTGCCCAGCGGAGTTGATTTACCGGGCAAGTTCGGCAAGGGTAACAATAAGGCTTCTATTTGAGCTTTTAAGTCTTTTTCCTGTGCCTGCAATTCGTTTGACTGAGTGCCGACTTCGTTGCCTTCTGCTTGCAAAGTTTGAATTTCGGGAGATTCGAGGGGTAAACCCGATTTTCTTTTTTGCCCGATGAGTTTGGCTATTTCGTTGCTGCGGGCTTGCAGTTGCGATCGCTTGCCTTCCAACTCCCGCTGCTGTTTGTCTAATTGCAAAATCGGCTCGATTTCGTGATGGCCTCCGCGAGTGTTGAGGCTTTCTTGTACGGCTTGCGGGTTTTCTCGGATTAATTTGAGGTCTAGCACGGATTTATTCTAAATAATATAGGACTTGCCGATCGCCAACCCGATTTCTGGAAAAATATCGGCTTTCGCGAGCATAAATCTACCAATCTACAGGCTTTCTGAGGATTTTTGCGTCTGTCCTATCTTAGGTTAACAGCGACAATGCGATCGGACTGACAAGCTTTGGCAATCATTAAGGGCTTCAATCATAACTTATTCTCATAAAAAATTCGCGTTGGTGTCACCCATGATGGGTGACACCCCACAAAAGGATGCTATACTAAGCACATTAGTAGATGCACCCTGATAATTTTCTCCCCTAACCAGCGATGTTTAGGGGCTTTTTGTTTTTTGGGCGACATGAAAGTTAGGGCCCAGATGAAAGTTAAGATAAGACGGCGGTTGAAACCGCGCCTAGACAAACGATGTCAGCCGGACGCCGAGTAAAGAGAATAACGTAATTTCAATCGCCGTGTCTTTTATCTTCAACCGCCGTCCGTGTACGCTGAGCGAAGTCGAAGTGCGGGTTTCGCTTGTATGGACGCGGTTTCAACCGCCGTGTCTTCTTAGGATCGCTCCTGTCAATAACTTACAATTTTAATTATTGTGGGATGGGCGTCCCGCCCGTCCAGAAAGGGCGGGCGGGACGCCCACCCCACAAGCTTGTGTACATTATTTAATTTCCATTACTTATCAAATCTAAATAAAAATGCGATCGACAAATCACCTATTCTGTTTCCTAGAAATATTTTCCAGCGAAGGTGGCATTCAATCCTACATTCAAGATATCCTGAAAGCTTACCTGTCACTAAGCGCAGCCAAAAACTTTCCGCCACAAGCAGAAGTTTTGCTGTTGCGAGATGCGCCAGATTGTCACAATCCCTTCGAGTCCAAAAATCTCAAATTCTCTTACCTAAAAACTGATCCCGCTTGGCTTGGCCGTTTTAAGTTTGCCGCCAAATTGCTAACTTGCTTGGTGCAAAAACGACCTCAACGGGTTTTCTGCGGTCACATCAAACTTGCACCGCTCATTAAAACTTTATGCCAGCCGCTGGGAATTCCCTACACGATTTTAACTTACGGCAAGGAAGTTTGGGAAACACTTGGGCTAAAATATCAAATAGCAATGAGACAGGCTGACAGCCTTTGGACGATTAGCAGGTACACGCGCGATCGCACTTGCTGTAATAATCAATTAAATCCTGCAAAATTCCAGATAGCGCCTTGTGTCGTAAATAGTGATATATTTGCGATCGGCCCCAAACCGCTGCATTTATTAGAAAAGTACGATCTGACTGGTGCTAAAATAGTGATGACTGTAGCCAGATTGCGATCGCACGATAGTTACAAAGGCGTCGATGTCACAATTCAAGCTTTGCCGGAAATTGCCAAAAGTTTTCCCAATGTGAAATACTTGGTTATTGGACGCGGGGACGATCGCCCTAGATTAGCAAAACTCGCCACCGATTTGGGAGTTGCCGAAAGAGTTATATTTGCGGGTTTTGTACCCACAGCAGATTTAGCAGCACATTATCAGTTAGCCGATGCTTATGTAATGCCCTCCCAGGAAGGCTTCGGTATAGTGTATTTGGAAGCTCTAGCTTGCGGAATACCAGTGCTCGCCGGGGACGCGGACGGATCTGCCGATCCGCTGCAAGATGGTAAACTGGGATGGCGAGTTCCTCACCGAGATCCGGCAGCAGTAGCGGTTGCTTGTGTGGAAATGCTTCAAGGAAAAGATAAAAAGTGCGATCGGCCTTGGTTGAGGGAACAAACCCTAGCAAGATTTAGTTTTGAATCGCTGTGTCAATCCTTAGAAGGGATTTTTCAACCTTCTGAGTCCGATTAACTTGTAACGTAGAGAGCGGTTTCTGCCTGTACAATAGAAAGATTAACTCGATCGACCGCCTGAATTTCTGAGTAGGATAGAGTTATGCCTACCTGCAAAGACACCAAAGGAGACCACCGTGAACCAAGGCACCCCCAAAATCTCTTTAAACCTACCCCGTATTAGCAATTGGCTGATATTGCTGGGCATCGCCTGCGTGTTGGTGTCAATTGGTTTGGGTTGGGTAGTTAAATCATTGTTAATTGTAGTAGGTTTGTTGCTGCTGACACCTGTGGTAGGATTTTTCGCGCTTCAGTGGTGGTTGAAACGCAATTTAATTGAGGACAAGTGTCCTGTTTGTCAGTACGAATTCACAGCTTTAAATCAAACTCAGTTTCAGTGTGCCAACTGCGGCGAACCTCTGAAAATAGAGGAAGGCCATTTTAGCCGTTTGACGCCGCCCGGTACGATCGATGTTACCGCCGTTGAAGTATCCTCCGTTCAACAGTTAGAAGATTAGTTATTAATCATCAGTTATAGGTTCGTAGTCAGGACTTCAGTCCTTCTTTCTTGCGGACTAAAGTCCTCATTACAAACCTGGTTCGTTCAGAACTTCAGTCCTTCTTTCTTGCGGACTAAAGTCCTCACTACAAACCTGGTTCGATCGTTCGGACTTCAGTCCTTATTTCTTGCGGACTAAAGTCCTCACTACAAACGAATTTAATTGAGGTGATTTAAGATAAGATTATTTTTCTAGACGCACTGCGTACCACTGCAAAAACTGTCCAGGGCCGACATCTAATTCACAATAAGTATCAATTAAATACTTAGCTTGTTCTTCCACAGAAGGAAATTTTAGCACGTCAGCCGGCAAATCTTCGTGTTCCCGGGCTAAAACCGCTTTCAGCTTTTCTAATAGTTCCGCCGCATTCAAAAACTGATCCGGCTGGTTTGTTTCTAACACCACAAAGGTGTCTTCGTCATACAGTGACATAGTTTTAAAGGTTGAGGTTAATTATTTCTAAAGTTTTGTTCGCTTAAGCGATCGAAAGTATAAACTCTAAATTACAATTTTCGGGCCCGGGCTCGATCGTGTTAAAATAGAACAACATCAGAATTCCTACCGGATTACCGTTATTAACTTAGTTATGAACCGAGTTGTCAACAAATCCGACACAGCATTTCTGAGGAGATTTGTCAAGTGCAAATTTGTCAAGTGTCAAATTGTCAACAAATATTCGATCGACCTGTATCTAATTATAACTGGCACTACACATTCCCATGATCACATCTTCAATTTCAACCCCTGCGACGCGCAAGCCCTCTAAATCAGAAGGTCTCAAAGAACGCAGCAACTACTTGCGAGAACCCGTTGCGACTGAACTGTTACAAGACACAACCCACTTCACCGAAGAGGGGATTCAGATTCTCAAATTTCACGGCTCGTACCAGCAAGACAACCGGGACAATCGAGTCAAAGGACAAGAAAAAGACTATCAGTTCATGCTCCGCACCCGCAACCCAGGGGGATTTGTTCCGCCCGAGCTATTCTTAGCGTTAGACAAGCTATCAGAAGAATACGGCAACCACACGCTGCGCGTCACAACCCGGCAAGGTTTCCAAATTCACGGCGTGCTGAAAAAAAATCTTAAAGCAGTGTTTTCCTCAATTATTAAAAATATGGGGTCAACCTTGGGAGCTTGCGGCGACTTGAACCGCAACGTCATGGCACCGCCAGCACCTTACAAAAATCGCCCCGAATACCAGTATGCCCTGGAATATGCCAACAATGTAGCCGATTTGCTGACGCCGCAAACCGGCGCTTATTACGAAATTTGGTTGGATGGGGAAAAGGCCATTAGTGCTGAAGAAGATCCCGCAGTCAAGGCTGCCAGACAATCAAACGGGAATGGTACAACATTTCACGACAAAGAAGAGCCGATTTACGGGCAGCACTATATGCCGCGTAAGTTCAAGTGTTCCGTGACAGTCCCTGGAGACAACTCAATTGACTTGTACTCTCAGGATTTGAGCTTGGTGGTAATTACCAATGCTTCTGGCGAGTTGCAAGGTTTTGACGTGTTTGCCGGCGGCGGTTTGGGCCGCACTCACAATAAAGAAGAGACTTTTGCTCGCGTTGCGGACGAGATTTGCTATGTTGCCAAGGATGATGTTTACGATTTGGTCAAGGCAATTGTAGCAACCCAAAGAGATTGTGGCGATCGCACAGACAGACGGCACGCCCGACTCAAGTACCTGATTAACGACAAAGGCGTCAAGTGGTTCAGCGAAAAAGTAGCCGAATATTTTGGCAAACCGCTAGAAGCCTTTAAACCGCTACCTGAGTGGAAGTATTTTGATTTCTTGGGCTGGCACGAACAAGGCGACGGCAAGCTGTTTGTCGGCATTTCCGTAGAAAACGGCCGGATTAAGGATGAAGGCTCGTTTCAGCTAAAAACGGCTTTGCGGGAAATCGTGCAGAAGTACAACTTGCCGCTGCTGGTGACACCGCACCAAAACGTGACGATTTACGATATTTCGCCGGATATCAAATCAGAAATTCAGGGAATACTCGATCGCAGCGGCATTCAAGCGGAAACTGCGATCGACCCCTTAGTACGCTATTCTATGGCTTGTCCGGCCATGCCGACCTGCGGGCTGGCGATTACCGAATCCGAGCGCGTGATTCCCAGCATTTTAGAGCGGATTCGGGCGAGTTTGACCAAAGTTGGCTTAGAAGACGAGCATTTTGTAGTGCGGATGACTGGTTGCCCCAATGGATGCGCCCGCCCTTATATGGCAGAATTGGGTTTTGTCGGGAGTTCCCCCGAATCCTACCAGATTTGGCTGGGCGGTTCTCCCTCGCAAACGCGGCTGGCAAAACCAATTGAGGAAAAGCTGCACGTCAATGATTTTGAAGCTTTTCTGGAGCCAATTTTTGTTTATTTCAAGCAAAAACGGCAACAAAGCGAGAGTTTTGGCGATTTTTGCGATCGCGTTGGGTTAGAATCTATCCGTCAATTTGTAACCAATCACCAATCTGCTGACTCGATGACAACTGAGATTAATGAATTAGATGTTACGTCTAGTAACGGCGAAGAAAACGAGACAGCCACTGCTGGCGGTGGCAAAGTCCGCCGTCGCATCAGCGTCCGCGATGAAATCTACAACGAGCTCAAGGAAGAAGCAGCCCGTCAGGGCAAGCCTATCACGCAGCTAGCTACAGAGGCAATTTCCACTTATTTGAAGAAGATTAAGGAGGAAGGATAAGCCGATTTTCGATTGTCAATTTTCGATCGCATCAGATAAAGTTCAGACCAAAGTAACCTAAGGGCAAAGCATTTGCAGAAAAAACCTTGAATTTGTCAAATAATTCCGGTTGTAAATGCTTTGCCTTTATTGTTTCTAAAATGCTTTCTTGGTTCGTAGTAAGGACTTTAGTCCTAATTGACTAAAAGTCACACCCAGGATTGAAGTTCTCACTACAAACGGAAGAGAAAAAACTGAAATCCTCATTACAAACGGAGGAGAAAGGACTAAAGTCCTCACTACAAACCAGAAAAATCTTCTTTTTCTCTTCCTCTGCGCCCTCTGCGCCCTCTGCGGTTAAATAAAAAAAAATCTCATAGAAAACGAGCAATCCAAAACCCAATGGCTCAACTACAAAGATTAGCAGTTACCGCAGCCCAAATTTGTGCCAACAAAATCGACTTAACGAAAGAACAGCAGCATTATTTAAATCGAGTGTTGCGGTTGCAAGCGGGCGATCGATTTATTGCCATGGACGGCTGCGGACATTGGTGGTCAGCAATTCTAGAAGTGCAGGAAACCGGGTTATTTGCCTCAATAACAGAGGAGATTGCCGTTAACAGGGAGCTTCCCGTCGCAGTAACTTTGATGGCTGCTTTGCCTAAGGGAAATGCCTTTGACGAGGTTGTTCGGCAGGCGACGGAGTTGGGCGTAGCTAATATTGTACCCGTTACGAGCGATCGCACTTTGCTCAAACCAAGTCCTCAAAAAGTCGATCGCTGGAGAAGAATTGCTGCGGAGGCGGCGGAACAGTCAGAACGTCAAATTGTGCCGGCGGTTTGTGAGCCTGTTTCCTTTGATTTGGCTGTCAAAGATTGCCGTCAAAAACATCGATTTATTTGTGTTGCTCGCGGAGACAATCGCTATTTGTGGGATTGTTTGAGCGGTTTAGAACCCCCCCAGCCTCCCTTGCTAAGGGGGGGGCAAGAACCGGAGGAATCGCATGGTTTGGCTGGTTTAGAACCCCCCTTTGTAGGGGCGGGCACGGGGGCACCGCCCCTACAAAGGGGGGAGCAAGAACCGGAGGAATTATCGACTGTAATAAGCCGTTTCGATCCCCCCCAGCCTCCCTTAAGAAGGGGGGAGGAAGAGTTGGAATCGATCGCGATTGCGGTTGGCCCGGAGGGCGGCTGGACTGATGGAGAAGTGGAAAGGGCGATCGAGTTTGGTTTTGAACCTGTTTCTTTGGGTAGGAGAATCTTGAGGGCGGTAACAGCACCGATGGTGGCTTTATCTTTGGTGGGAGCCGCTTTTGAAAAGTGCCCGTCCCAAAAAATATCTCCCTGAGGTGCTAGATATTGTAAAGGAAGCTAAAATGTCAATGAGTCATTAGGCATAAAACTAAAATGTTAAAATCAGTAAAGGGTATATATCGAGACGGCAAAGTTGTGTTATTGGAAACTCCGGGCGACTTAACGGAAGGGAAAGTTATCGTTACTTTTCTGGCAGAATCAGGATTAGTAGAGCTGCAATCTCGCGGTATCGATCGACAACAAGCAGGAGATTTACGGGTAAGGTTGAGCAGGTTTACAGAGGATTGGGAACAACCGGAAATGGATGCTTACGATGATTTATAGGCGCGGTGATGTAGTGCTAGTTCTGTTTCCCAATGCAGATTTGCGTACAGCCAAGCGCCGCCCCGTTTTGATAGTTCAAGCAGATCATTTAGGGACTAATTTAGGGCAAAATATTACAGCAATGATTACTAGCAATTTAGCCCGCGCCAAACACCCAAGCCGGGTTTTAGTTTCCCTATCGACGCCGGAAGGACAGCAAACACGACTGTTAGCTGATTCGGTAATCATGACAGACAATCTTGTAACACTTTTAGAAGTTGAAATCGATCGCAAAATTGGTATTTGGTCAAATATGGCGGCAGTAGATGCAGCGCTAAAGCATACTTTAGGAATCTGAAAAACAAGGCCGATCTCGCCAAATATAAAAATAATCTTGAAATTACAGAAATCAAATCAGTCTTGTGTTATTTACATCCTCAAATAGATGGTTTAGGGACAATGAAAATAAGTTTAAGGAAAAGCCGATCGCACTTTTGGTCAATCGCACTTTTGACAGTGTTAGCTACAACATCAGTTTTCGCACAATCTGAGCATTCTGCGATCGCTCAACAGATTAATTGCGATCGCCCGCAAGGAGATGCACAAGTCAGAAGTTGTATTAGATTGAGATATGAAGCCTCGGACAAACGGCTGAACGAGGTTTACAAGCAACTGGCTGCTAAATTGAGCGGCGAAGAGCGATCGCTCCTTGTGGAAGCCCAATTAGGATGGATTAAGTTGCGCGACAATAACTGCGAATTTGAAACCTATAAAAGTCGTGGCGGTACTGGCCATTCCGGTTTCCTCAATGAATGCTTGGATCGCATGACAAAAGCCCGCACTGCGGAGTTGGAAAAGTATTGAAATCGGTTTGATTTACTTTAAGCGCGATCGATCTCAACCCGCCCGGATATTCGTATCCAGCCAGATTTGGCAAAGTCATGTAAAGTTTTGTAATAAAACTCGATTTTTCGCATAAATATAGCGGAATCAGCCTGAAAGAAAGAGAACTATACATATATACAGGCTTTTGAGTATTGTTGTTGCGATTTACCAAGGCTGAGAATTTGCAACAACAAGAAAACTTATAACACAGAGGAAAACTTATGAAAGGGATCTCGATTTTTAATGCAGTCGCAGGCTTAGTTATTGTTGGATTTACGTCTTCGCCAGTGTTTGCAGAGTACAAAGGGGCGATCGAAGTGGCACCAAATCTGATAGCTCAACAACAGTCTACTTGCGAAAACGCCACAACCACCATAGAGATTAACAGGTGTCTGCGCTTAAATTACGAGGCTTCAGATAAACGACTGAACAAGGTTTACAAACAACTGATGTCTAAATTGAGTCCCCAAGAGCGATCGACACTTATAATAATACAGCGACAATGGATTAAGTCACGGGATCGAGACTGCAATCTGGAAGTTTCAATCAATCGAGGCGGTACTGGTTATAGCGGTTTTCTCAATCAATGTTTAGAAAGAAAGACCACACAACGTACCGCTGAATTACAAAATCTTTTAGAAAAGAGATAAAACAGGAAGTACACAGTCACAAAAATTGGTGTTTGTGGTGATGTTTGACGAATACCAAACTTAGCCCTAACCTGATGCAGGGTGCGCCGCAGCGCACCTTCCCCCTTCAATTAGCCCATCAAACCAATTTTTACCTTAGTCCTGCGATCCTGTGAATGCTGACGAATTAGCCTGAATTTGTGTTATAAAAGAACGATCGCACAAAACAACTAAAAAAATCCTAAAAATGCGATCGCAAATCCTACTCACTACCAGCCTGGCAATTCTCACTATTTGCCCCTTACCCATTGTAGCCCAACCCTCGCCGACACTGCAAAACCTACCAGACGGCAAATATTTTTATGGAGAAGTACCATTCGCCAACCGCATCGCCACTCAATACATGATTTTCCAGAAAACAGGAGAAAGCTTCACAGCCTTTGAATACCGCAGCAATACCAGCGACAATAGCTGTTTGAAAGGTACAATTAGTCAGAACACCTTTAATATTCAAACAATAGCATCTCCTCCCGATCGAGGTTACGATCGCCCTAAATGGGAATACTCCTCCGGGAAACCCTTCGATTTCAGTAAATGGCACCAACTCAACATCAGCCAAATACCTGATTTTGGCGAAAAAAAACTCGCAGAATGTATCCGCGCATTCACCACAAAGCCTGACAACAATCCCTAGAAACTCGTTTTATGAAAACCCTCTCCTTTAGCATTATCCTCATCTCAGCAGTTATAGCCACCATCACACCAGCGGTTTTCGCCCAAACACAGCCAGCCACCGAAATCTATATCGATAAAAATTGTCGCCCCAACCAAAAACTAACCCAACTGGAAAGATACACTATCTTCTTCAGAAACGAATTTACAACAAACGGTCAAAAATATTTATTTTACAGCGCCCGCTATCAAGATGGAGGCGTGGTTCTATGTATATCAAAACCAAATTTTAACCAACCAAAACCTTTAAATCAACCCAAAATACAAGCCAACTTTATTGACAAAATAGTTCCAGATACCCAAAACAAAACTGCCTTTATCATCACAGTCAGAGAAGGCAATGGTCTTGATACACCCATGACAAATTATGGCCTAGATTTCAAAAATGTCGATCGACCAAAACTCACATCCCTGTCCCTCCTACAGCAGCGCGGAACCCTCAAAGAAGGCGACCCCAGCCTTCCCAACGGCAGCTTCTACCGCGAACACAGCTTCCAAGGACGTGCAAATCAATCCCTCACCATCGACCTCAAAAGCAGATCCTTCGAGCACTTCATCACACTCATCGCACCCAGCGGCAATAAAATTGTAGATATCAAAGCCGTTCGCGTCAACAACAGAGAATCCCAAATCACCGTAAAATTGCCCAGCAACGGCACTTACAAAATAATTGTTCAAGGACTCGATCGCACCAGCAAAGGTTCCTACACCCTCAGCATTAATTCCAATCAACTTTAACTAGATTTCAACCACATTCATCCGCGTTCATCTGCGGTTACAAAATCTAAATTTTATCCTTGCAAACAGCCAAAAATCACACACAAACATCAAAGCAAAACTTATCAATCACTAGCAGAACCAACCAAACATCAGCCAAGATAGAAACCAACCCATTCCCCCAACCGCCATGACAGACATCAACCAAATAGCCGCCGCCCTAGAAAGCCAAGACTACAAAGGCGCCGCCCAACTCATCAAACAACTGCAAAAAGAATCCCCCGAAAACCCCTGGGTGCAATACTACATCGGCCGCTACTACGAACTCACCAACAACCCCGAAAAAGCCCAAACAAGCTACAAACAAATACTCCGCGACATCACCAACCCAAAAATCGTCTCCCAAGCCCGCCAAGGCATTCAACGCATTGAAACCGCACAACAAAACCTGCGCCAACAAGCGATCGCAACCGCCAAAAACGACCCCAGCAGCCTCGAACCCGGACTCCTCATCCTCGAACCCGTGAGTCCCGAAGACAAACCCGCAGCCGTACAAAATATCAGCAGAATCTTCAAAATCGACGCCTACACAACCCGAATGCAAATCCAAAGCCGCGGCTGGAGACTCTACAAAACCGGCCCCATCGCCGAACTCCGAATTTACGGCCAAGAACTTCTCAACGCCGGAATTCCCGTATTTTGGGCAACCCTAGCCGACATTAAAAAAATCCAAATTTTCCGAGTGCAACACTTCCAATCTCTCTCTTCTCCAGCAGTTGTTTGTAAAGATAACCTAGATCGACTCGGTTCCATAGAATTTAACTGGTCAGAAATCAGCCAAAGAGTAGAAGGCTTATTGCCAATGTTCATGGAAATCATGGACTACTCCCCCAACCGCAGAACCGAGCAATTTCGCCACAAAGAAATCACCCAAGATTACGCTCAAATCTGCGACTTGCACCTTCCCAGCAGAAACTGTATTCTGCGAATTTGCGACCAAAGTTACGAATTTAAAACAGGAGTGGACTTCACTCAAAGTTCAGCAGCTAGCGTAGTTTCACCGCCGTCAAAAAACAGAATATCGAGAGTCAAAAAATCCCCACAACTACCTCAAAGTACCACCAGAATCAACTGGAATCACTTGCTGGAAATATTTGACCAACAGTTAGACGTTACAGTGTGGTCGGAATTTACTCCCTTTGCGGAGACAGTCCTCGATTACACGCATATGTTAAGCAAGATTGACTCTCATGTAGAGGTAGAGCGCAAATCCGAAACTCCTTGGGATCCGGCGTTCCAGCTATACAGCGGATTAGCCTTTCTCAGAAACCAAGGAAATAAATAACAAAAAAAGAGTTAAAAATTCAAAATGAGTAATCCCATTTTTAAATTTTTAACCTCAGCATTTGGAATTATCCAATCCCCTATTCACTATTGCGAATTCCCAATTTCCTACTTGGTTTTCACCTGACGCGCCATTTCCCGGAAATTGTTCATGCTTGGCCCTGGGCCCCGACGAGTTGCAGTTGGTGTCGGCATTAAATTATTAGGAGCAAAAGTCAGAACAGGTTGAGCTTGACTCGACACTTTGCCGTTAGTTGCACCAGCAGCAGGTACCTTAGCGGGTTCCGCAGTCTTAGCAGCAGCGCTAGCGACTGGTTCTTTTTCTTTCTTGGACTTTTTCTCTACCTTAGCTTTCTTTGCCGGTTCAGACTTCTCAGACTTAACAGGCTCAAAGGAAGCCGGTGCGGCCGCAACAGGCTCAGCCTTCTTGGCAGCCGCAGGCTCAGCCTTGGTAGGCTCAACTTTTGCCGGAGATTCGCCCAAATCTAGGAAATATTCAGACTTGTTCAAGCCCAACAGTCCGGCGAAAAAGCCGAAAATACCGCCGAAGAAATTTTTGATAAAACCAAACATTAGACTTACTCCTTTTGTTCTTTTAGAGAAATATGTACCAGTTTGTCAACAAAGTTAGATTACGAGCTAAGGCAACTTTTGTCTATATTTCTTAATCAAAATTTACATTTCTTGATAAAAAATTCAGAGCTTCTAGTAATTTTTACTCAGTAATGCCAGTTTTAACTTTGCACTTATTTACGATTATCTCAGAATTTATGACTGATTTGTTATTGGCCCGCGATACCTAGATCCGATTCGCTAGCTGTCCTAGTAGGGGTCAAACTCACGCCAGGGAGTGATTTATGCTGTAATCACTAAGCAATTTTCCAGTAAAATGAACAGTTCGCTCGATCGCAATCCCGTCATCCTCATCCACGGCATCTGGGACACCAAAACCATATTCAGTCAAATGTCCGCCCGCCTCACCGAACTCGGATGGGCAGTTCACAGCCTCAACCTCACCCCCAACGACGGCAGCCTCGGCCTCGACTCCCTAGCCAAGCAACTCGCAGACTACATCTCTGAGACGTTCGATCCAGAACAGACTTTAGACATAGTAGGCTACAGCATGGGAGGCATCGTCAGCCGCTACTACGTCCAGCGACTCGGAGGCATTAACCGAGTCCAGCGTTTCATCACCATATCTTCCCCCCACAAAGGAACCCTCACCGCCTATTCCCTGCCCCTACCAGGATACCTGGATATGCGGCCGGATAGCGGCTTACTGCGCGATTTAAATCAAGATGTAACCGTGCTCAAACGCATAAACTTTACATCAATGTGGACGCCCTTTGACATCATGATTTTACCGTCGAACAGCTCCCAAATGCCAGTAGGCAAAGAAGTCAAACTCAACGTAATGTTGCACCGCCAAATGGTAACAGAAACCCAAAGCATTAACGCATTAATAGAAGAACTAAAAGCACCTATTAAAAATAAAGTTCCCACTTAAAAATGAATAGCAAATTCAGCCGCAACCCAGTCTTGCTAATTCACGGAATCTTCAGAAAATCGGGGATTTTCCACAAAATGTCTGCCTACCTCAGAGATTTAGGTTTGTCAGTCTACACCCTAGATCTCTCACCCCACTGGGGCAACGCCAGCATAAACGAATTAGCCCAACAAATGGCAGATTATATAGACAAAAATTTCGAGCCACAACAGCCTTTAGATATCGTAGGATTGAGCATGGGCGGTTTAGTAAGTCGCTATTACCTGCAAAGGTTAGGCGGAATTAACCGAGTGCAGCGCTTTATTGCCATATCTTCGCCTCACAGCGGTACTTGGACGGCCTACACTCTCTGGGGTCAAGGCTGCGTTCAAATGCGTCCTGGCAGTGCTTTTCTGGAAGATTTAAATCGAGATGCTGCGTTGTTGGAAAAGCTGAATTTTACTTCGATTTGGACAGATTGGGATTTCATCATTGTCCCTGCTTCTAGTTCGCAAATATCGGTGGCAAAAGAAGTAAAATTGTCCGTGTTCGCCCATGGGATGATGGCGAGGCATTCCCGCAGTTTAAAAGCGGTTGCGGAGGCACTTTCAGAACCATTGAAAAATTATTAGTATGATGTCTCTTAAGTTTGTAGTGAGGACTTTAGTCCTTTTCAATATCGGAGGACTTTAGTCCTCACTACGAACTATTTTGATTGCGGGTTTGTAGTGAGGACTTTAGTCCTT
>RDYN01000175.1 GCA_004293365.1 Oscillatoriales cyanobacterium
TGAAGTCCTCACTACGAACCTTAAATTCCTGGTTTGTAGTGAGGACTTTAGTCCTCTTCCTGGAATTTAAGAAGGACTGAAGTCCTCACTACGAACCTTTTAAGATAAAGCGATTTGGATTCAAAATATTTTCCGGGTCAAACTCTTGCTTGATCCGGCGCATTAGATCGATCGCACTTCCAGTATAGCCCCAAACATCAAACTCTGGCTTGATGTGGGTCGGCGCAGCCAAAACACTCAGAAAACCGCCTTTAGCTTCGCACCCTTTGCGTACCTCCAACAGCGTTTCGGCAGTCGCAGTCTCAAACCGCAAAACCCCCAAACCGCTGCCGGCATGAATCAAAGCGTCTTGTACCGGCAACTCATTAATTGCCTTGACTGATTCCGAGGGTCTGATACCTATTTTACAAATAATTGCTGATTTATTCGCAGAATTCCACACTGTTTCTCGCAGTCTTTGCCATAATTGATTCTCCTCATTTTCGCCGCAGCTAGTGCCTTGCAAGCCCAACTTTTCGCCAACTTCCAGCAAGCGGGCGGATTGTTGTTTAACACTTTCGGCGATGCTTTGAAACCTCACCGCTAATCCCGAACCTTTACCCGAACTCAATTTTTCTACTAACTGCGGTGACAGCAAATCAACGGCCGTCGGTGTCAGAGCAGAAGATAATAAGATTTGAGCAGCTTGGGCTAAAGCATTAGTTTCTCCTGTCAGTATGACAGTTCCCGATGATTCCGGCAGCGGATAAACTCGGAATGTTACTTGAGAAATGACGCCCAATGTGCCGTAGGAACCGGTCAACAGTTTCATCAAGTCGTAACCGGCGACGTTTTTAACGACTCGACCTCCGGCTGTAGCAATTTTACCGTCCGATCGCACAAAGCTAATTCCCAGCAGCAAATCGCGCACGCCCCGATAGCGGTGCCGCAGGGAACCCGTATCAGCAGTAGCGACAATCCCGCCCAAAGTTGCCTGTTGCGGATATGCTGGATCGATCGGCAAAAATTGACCTGATGCCCCTAAAATTTCCTGCAAATCCGCAAACTTCATCCCCGCCTCCGCAGTCACCGTTAAATCGCCCACAGCGTGTTCTACCAGCCGGTTCAGGCGCGCCGTACTTACAGCAACGATCCCCCCTGCATCAGGAGATCCCCCTAAATCCCCCTCCCGGGGGACTTTGACAACATCTTGCTCCCCCCTTGTTAAGGGGGGCTGGGGGGGATCGGGGTCAAATTGCACTAAACCGCCCCAATCGAGTTTGCTGCCACTCCCGCAAGGCAAAACGCCCCAGCGATTTCGCCCTGCACAAGCAATCACCGCCGCGAGTTCTTCTTGAGTATTGGGGTAAACGGTGCAGGCTATTTTTGTGCCCGGGGCAACTGCTTTTTCTATCCGTTCTTGCCAAAAAGCTTCTGTGTCTTGCCACAGACAGATGCCAGAAGTGCCGACAATACTTTCTAATTCTTGTGTGGTAACGTAATTTTCGGTAGAGAAAGATTTCATGAAGGTGATCGGACGCCCGGTAAAAAAAATAATCAAAACACGGCCTAAAACCATTAAATATTAATACGGGCCCCCTATTCTAAACATGAACAAACAAATGTCTCAAAACAGACTTTCTGTAGGAATTACCGGTCTCAACGAAGTGATTGGCGGCGGGCTGATTCCTCAGCGCTCTTATCTGGTACGCGGCGGCCCCGGTACTGGCAAGACTACCCTGGGCTTTCACTTTTTGTCCGCAGGCGTGGCTGTGGGAGAAACGCCCTTGTTTATTACTTTAGGAGAACCGGAAGCACAATTGCGCGCCAATGCCCAATGGCTCGGTTTTGACATCGAAGCGATAGCATTTCTCGATTTGAGCCCCTCCTCAGAATTTTTTACCGAAGTTCAGACTTATGACATTTTCTCTCCCTCCGAGGTAGAGCGAGAACCGACTACACAAAAAATTATCGAGCGAGTCCAAGCTGTCAAGCCGCAACGGGTGTTTTTGGATGCAATTACTCAATTTCGCTACCTAGCTGCGGATGAGTTTCAGTTTCGCAAGCAAGTTCTGTCTTTTCTGCGGTTTTTGGTGGAAGGGGGGGCGACGGTGGTGTTTACCTCGGAAGGTACATTAAGTGCTCCCGACGACGATTTGCAATTTATCAGCGACGGCGTAATTCACTTGGAATTGCGGCCTGAAGGGCGCACTCTGTCTGTCACCAAGCTGCGGGGCTCCAACTTCCAGGAGGGCCGCCATTCGCTGCGCCTGACTCAGGCTGGGATGGAGGTATTTCCGCGCCTGCTTCCTGACAACTATCAACAGGATTTTGTCGCTGAACCGATTTCTGCTGGGGTTCCAGAAATGGACGAACTGCTGCACGGGGGACTGGAACGCGGGACTGTGACGGTGATTACGGGGCCTAGCGGCGTGGGTAAGACGACGGTGGGGATTCAGTTTATGAAGGAGGCTGCTGGAAGAGGGGAGCGATCGGTAGTTTACATTTTTGAGGAGTCAATTTCTACTCTGCTGCGCCGCTGCGAATCAGTTAACATCCCGGTGGGGGCGATGATGGCCCAGGGAAGTCTTTCGGTGATACCGGTGGAACCTTTGCTGTACTCGCCGGATCAGTTTGCTCGCATGGTACGCCGAGAGGTGGAGCAGGAAAAGACGCGGATTGTGATGATTGACAGTATTTCTGGCTATCAGCTTTCGATGCGGGGGCAAGATTTGGTGAACAATTTGCACGCTTTGTGCAAGTATCTCAAGAATATGGGAGTCACGGTGATCTTGATTAATGAGGTAGAAGCCATTAGCGGAGATTTTCGGCTGACCGAGATCGGGATTAGCTATTTGGCTGATAATCTGATGTTTATTCGCTATCTGGAACGCCAACTGCATAATAGAACAGAAATCCGCAAGGCGATCGGCGTAATTAAAAAACGAGTCAGCAGTTTCGAGAAAACTCTGCGAGAACTGGATATTACTCGCTACGGCCTCAAAGTCAGCAAACCGATACGGGGGCTGCGCGGCATTTTGAGTGCGGCGCCGGTGTGGCCTGAGGGGGGAGCGGATGAAGATTGAATCGGGGTTTGCTGTGCTGTTTTTGGCGGAGTGCGGGTAATGAAAGCAGCCGTTAACCGACTGCTCAGCAGTGCGCGCACCTCGCACCTGGGCCTTAGTCTTGGAAAAGTTAAATATAGCAGATTCCATGTTTGTGAAGTACACGCCGAGCTCTCGAAGAGTAGCGTAGGGGCGCGGCGCCGTGCCTTTGGTCGTGTCAAATTAAGCCTCTAGTCCGCCAGTCCTTGCGCCCACCCGATAGTCCGGCAGGGAATGAATTCCCTGCCTCAAAGCGAAAGTCCACAGCGAGGAGGACTGAAAAACTCATCAGTCCTCTTTAGAGGACTTTCGCTATTAGACAGGGGTTTCAACCCCTGGCGGACTAGAGGCTTAAGCTGACACCTATAGGCAGTGCCGCGCGTCCCTGTTTGTGAAGTACACCCCGAGCTCTCGAAGAGTAGCGGTTAGACAAGGCGCCGTGTCCAAGGAGTGACAACTTAACGTTAAACCGATAGTCCGGCAGGGAATGAATTCCCTGCCTCAAAGCGAAAGTCCACAGCGAGGAGGACTGAAAAACTCATCAGTCCTCTAAAGAGGACTTTCGCTATTAGACAGGGGTTTCAACCCCTGGCGGACTAGCGGGTGGGCGCGAGGACTGGCGGACTAGAGGCTTAAGCTGACACCTATAGGCGAAGCGTAGCGGAGGGAGTGCCGCGCGTCCCTACCAGAGCTAAAATTGTGTATTTTACGACTTTTTATAGCTCGCCTAAAAGCAAGCTAAACCCTATTTAAAGGAAGGTGATAGATGACTGGCAACTCAATAATTTTAGCCGTAGACCGCAATCAGCGAAACTTGCAACTTTTAGCACAATTTCTTAACAAAGAAGGATACCATACGATCGCGGCTGATAGCTTTGAAGAGTTTGCACGAGCGATCGGCGAGCCTGCTAGGATCGGGATGGCTTTAGTAGATATTTCTGGTTTCGACCCCCGGATTTGGGACTGCTGCGAACAACTGCGAAATCACCAAATCCCTTTTCTGATACTTTCGCCCAGACAAAGCGCGGCCATTGGGCGCGAAAGCCTCTCCCGCGGTGCTCGGAGTATGTTGGTAAAACCTTTGATCGTTAGAGATTTGCTGTCCATTGTTCACAGCTTGCTAGGAGAACCTGCGTGAGTCAAATTTTATTGCTGGTCGAACAGAGAGAAAATCGCCGCTTGTTATTAGAATGGCTGGCAGTTCACTATGAGGTATTGCTGCCGAACTTAACGGAAAATATTGATGAATTTTTACCATTAAATCAATCTTTTGACATGGGTATAGTTGACGGTCTTGCCCTGAAACGGCACGGGCAATGGATCGCCGCCCAAAAACAGGCAGAACAACCGATGTGCTTGCCTTTTCTGTTGATTACATCCCGCTCGGATGTCGGCATGGCAACGCGATTTATTTGGCAAACTATTGACGATCTAATTATTGCTCCGATCGAGAAGATAGAATTGCAAGCGCGGGTGGAGATTTTGCTGCGAGCGCGCCAGTTGTCTTTAACTCTCAAACTGTCTCACGACCAAATCGATCGCACTTTGCAAACAGCCAAAGAACTCAACGATATGAAAACCTCTTTGCTGTACATGATTGCCCACGACGTTCGCAATCCTTTGAACTTCATCATCGGCACTACACAAGTTCTTACCGAGTACAAATCGAAATTAACAGATGAGAAAACACAACAACTGCTAGACAAAACTCAAGCTGCTGCCAAAGGCATCGATCAGTTATTAGATGATGTTCTGCTGCTCGGGCGAGTTGAGTCGGGAAAAATCGCGCTTTGTTTGCTACCGCTAGACTTGGCAAAGTTTTGCAATGAGTTGGTAGCGGAATTTCAGAGCAGCCTGAAGTTGAAACCTCAAAACGCTCCGGTGACGCTGATTTTTGTGAATCACTGTCAATCGGCGACGGCTTGTTTGGAAGCAAGCTTGCTGCGGCGCATTCTCAGCAATTTGCTGTCTAATGCTATTAAGTATTCTCCCCCAAATACTCAAGTAATTTTTGAATTAAAACTTACTGAAACTGAGGCTATTTTTTCGGTACAAGATGCCGGAATTGGCATACCTTTGGCAGACCAAGAACGGCTGTTTAATTCGTTTTTTCGGGCAAAAAATGTCGGTGTAATTCCCGGTACTGGACTGGGGCTGAGTATTGTTAAAAAATGTGTGGATTTGCACGGCGGCGAAATTGCGTTGAGCAGTGAAGAAGGTGTCGGTAGTACGTTTACGGTAACGCTGCCGATCGCCCAAATTGGAGAAGAGCAAGTCTCGCCCGCAACGCCTTAAACTAGATGCAGGTATTATCTTGGGATACGGTTTACTTAGGGCTTGCCGAAAAAGCCTAAAACCTTTACAGAGAAAGACTTTGACTGGTTTGAACGCTCCGCGTGTGCAAGCTTATGAGCTAAAATCTGTC
>RDYN01000037.1:0-56285 GCA_004293365.1 Oscillatoriales cyanobacterium
GGTCATTGGTCATTGGTCATTGGTCATTGGTCATTGGTCATTGGTCATTGGTCATTGGTCATTGGTCATTGGTCATTGGTCATTGGTCATTGGTCATTGACAGTTGATTTTAGCGATTGTCGATCGACTTTTTCCCAATTCCCGATTTTCAGATTGGGAGCATCTCAATTTTGGTTTTATATTATTGTTTTCCCCGATCGCGTATTGTATAAGAGAGCGAGGACGATCGCACTCAAACAAAAAAAGGCTTTTTACGAAAATGAGATGCTTCCTTCCTATTCGCCCAGCAGGGATTCAAAGGCGGCTTGCAAAGACTTGATATCGCCTACTCTGGCTACTAACAAGTTTTCGCTCCCGGCATCCTGCAACCTATCCTTCCAATACTGGACGCTCTCGGAGTTGTTCATCCAGAAACTAATCACGGTATTGACAACTCGATCGACATCCCAGCCTCGATAGGGAGAAACTATCTCCACGGCTGCGACAAACGCATCCAGAGTGCACTTCCTGTTTCCCAAATATTCTACACCCGACGGCTGCTGTTGTTGCAGCAATTCCTGCTGCTGGTTAAAAAATGTTAAAGTTGGAGATACGCCCAGGATTTCAAATGTATAGTTCATGTCTTCCTCCCGAAGTATTATTTTGCTCAAAGGTCGATCGCTTCGGAAAAAGCCAGAAACACTTGACCTTACCGAAAAATAGGTACAAGTGGCCGACGCTCATGGCGATCGAACCCAAAATTTTAGACTCCTGTTCAAGCTCCTCGATCGAGGCGAGTAAATCTAAAATCTAAAATCTAAAATCGACTGACGTTGCTGCCCCAAGATGAACCGCAGATGCTTCTATTACCCTCTTGGCGTGCGATGGCTTACGCCCCGCTACGCCCCGCTACGCGATTTTGTCCGCTTATTCTATCAATAGCAAATTTTTCAACAGACTGTTGTCAAATAATTTACATTTATTATGGTACTGGCCTTGAAAATTCAAATCAGATTTTTATTAAGTAGCCGTAAGCTGGGCAATCTGCACCCGGAGAAAGCGATCGGATTTTAGATTAAAGATTTGAAAATTGGGAATGACTGATGAATTAAGCAGTTGCTTTTTTGAGTTTTGGGGCTGGAGTTCTCCATCGCGATCGCCCGATTCACTCAAGTAGTGCCATGATTAATATTACAATTTTTCAAAGTAGTGCTGGAAACCTCAGTCAAGTTTTGACCGGGCGGCTACCCCAATTCACTATTGCTGTGGGACTTTGTAACTTATAATATCTAGGGCATCTGGGAAACGACAAACGATACGCAAACCTCGTAGGTGTCAAAATAATATTGATGTTATTGAAAACTCTGAGCAGCCGTCTGATGAAAAGCTCGCCCAAGATGTCACTGAGCCTCGTCTTGTTGATGCCGCTGGTGGTGCAAATCTCCGTAGCAGTCGGCGTGACGGGATGGCTGTCGTTTCGCAACGGCCAGAAAGCCGTCAATGACCTTGCTACCAGGTTGAGCTTGGAAGTCGCAGCGAGGACTAAAGAAAATTTCCGCAGTTTTGGAGAGGTGTCTCACCTGTTCCTGCAAATTAATACTGCTGCGATCGCCTCTGGAAACCTAGACCCGCAAGACTTCCCCAATTTAGAACGCTATTTGTGGAACCAGACTAAGCTGAGCGATCGCACTACAACCATCTACTACGGCGACGAGCAGGGCAAATTCCTCTTGCTCAAACGCGAAGCAGAAGACTTACTATACATCAGAGACGAATCAACCGCTCCCAACCGCCAAATTTATCGCCTCGACAGCAAAGGAAATCGCACTGAGCTCATCCAAACCGCTGCCTACGACCCCCGTACTAGACCGTGGTACCAAGCAGCTAAACAGTCAGAAAAAGCCACTTGGTCTCCGATCTACGTCTTCACGGCCTCGCCAGTTCTCGGCATTACGCCGGTGATGCCTGTTTACACTGACACAGGAAAGCTGCGGGGGGTATTGGCAATTGACCTGACTCTTTCTCAAATCAGCGATTTTCTCAAAAGTATCAAAATTAGCCCGTCAGGAGAAGTTTTTGCGATCGAACGCAGCGGGGAAATAGTCGCCAGTTCCACAGACGAATTGCCCTTTATCACTGACAACAACGGACAAAAACGGCTGTTGGCGATTAAAAGTAAAAATTTGCTAGTTCGATCGGCTTCCACATACTTGCAAACACGATTTGGCAGTTTTGAAGAAATTGACAGCCAAGGACAGTTTAGCTTCGATATAGACGGCAAACGTCAATTCATTACGGTTGCTCCCCTGCGAGACGGCCGCGGCCTCGATTGGCTGATTGTCGTGGCAATCCCGGAAGCCGACTTTATGGAACAAATTAACGCCAACACTCGCACAACTATCTTATTGTGCTTTTTTGCGTTCCTATTGGCGATCGTCCTGGGAATTTTCACCTCTCGCTGGGTTGTCAAACCAATTACCCGATTGCTAGAAGCTTCCAAAGCTTTAACAAAAATGTCCGAAACTGCCGACTTCACCTCCGCCGAATTAGACGGCGAAGTCGAAGTCAAAGGCGTCAACGAACTCGGCGTCCTGGCTCAGTCTTTTAACCAGATGGCGAGACAATTGCGGTCGTCTTTTGTAGCCCTAGAACGAACCAACTCCAGTTTAGAACAGCGAGTAGCAGAGCGGACTGCCGAACTCGAAGCCACCGAAGCAGAATTGCGGGCTTTGTTTGCAGCCATGAGCGAATTAATTATAGTTGTGGACGCCAGCGGTCGCTATTTGAAAATCGCGCCCACAAATATGTCCCTGCTTTACAAACCAGCCGAAGAATTAGTTGGGAAAACTATCGGAGAGCTGTTTGAGCAAGCTACAGCCGACAATTTGCTCAACCACATTCGAGCAGCTTTAGATACTCAGCAAACTGTCAGTATTGAGTACGATTTAACCATTAACAACCGCGAAGTTTGTTTTGCCGCCAGCATTTCGCCGCTTTCAGAAACATCCGTAATTTGGGTTGCCCGCGACATTACCGAACAGAAGCGAGCCGAATCAGTGCGGCGGATGAGGCAAAAACAATTGCTCAAACAAAATACGGTTTTGCTAGAATTGGCAAGAAATAAAGCGCTGTATCGAGGCGATTTGCAAGTAGCTTTGAGGGAAATCGCCGAAGCGGCGGCTCATACCCTAGATGCAGAAGCAGCCGGAGCTTGGTTGTACGACGAAAGCCGCTCGAAACTGCAATGTCTCGACCAATTTCACCGCAGCAACAACCAGCATTCCCAAGGCGCCGAACTCGCAGCAGCAGACTATCCAGCTTATTTTAAAGCTTTGGAAGAAGACCGGACGATCGCAGCCGACGACGCTCTCTCAGATGTCAGAACCAGACAATTAGTGGGATCTTACTTTGCACAAAGCGGCACCACATCAACCTTAGATGCGCCGGTGCGATTGGGAGGACACACAGTTGGAGTCCTCTGTATCGAACAGGTGGGAAATCCTCGCCACTGGACAGTAGAAGAGCAAAATTTTGCTGCTTCCCTCGCAGATTTGGTATCATTGGCGATCGAAGCTAGCGATCGCGATCGGACACAAAACGCCCTGCTTCAAGCAGAACAAAAATACCGCAGCATCTTTGAAAACGCAGTCGAAGGCATTTTTCAAACCACCCCCGAAGGTCGCTTCTTGAGCGTAAATCCATCCTTAGCCCGCATCTACGGTTACGCCACTCCCGAAGAATTGACATCAAATCTCACCAACATCAGACAGCAAACTTACGTCAATCCTCAGCAGCGCGAAAAGTTTATGCGAGTGATGAAAGAATCTGGACAAATTTCGGGGTTTGAGTCAGAAGTTTACCGCGTTGACGGCAGCATAATTTGGATTTCCGAAAGCGCCCGTGCAGTGTGCGACACCGACGGCGAGGTGCTCTACTATGAAGGTAGCGTCGAGGATATTAGCGATCGCAAAGTCTTTGAATCCGCCTTGCAACTCGCCCTAGAAGCAGCCGAAGCAGCTTCCACCGCAAAAAGCGCATTTTTAGCAAACATGAGCCACGAACTGCGAACACCTCTCAATGCGATCATCGGCTACAGCGAAATGCTCCAAGAAGAAACCGAAGAATCCGGCTACGACGAACTCACCCCAGACTTAGACAAAATCCGCACATCCGGCCGACACTTGCTGTCGCTAATCAACGACATTCTCGACATTTCTAAAATCGAAGCCGGTCGCATGGATTTGTACTTAGAAACCTTCGACATCGCCGCCTTGATAGAAGAAGTCGCCGACACCGCCGTGCCACTAATTGAGAAAAATCATAATACTTTAAACTTAGAGCAAATTGGCAATATCGGCACTATGCACGGTGACATTACCAAACTGCGGCAGATTTTATTAAATTTGCTGAGCAATGCCGCCAAATTCACTCAAAACGGTACAATTACCATCACAGCCAGCCGAGAAAAAATCGCCGGCTACAGCAGCGAAGCGACAGCAGAAAACAGTTCGGAACCTGCGGTAAATTCTCCATCCTCAAATCCCGGTAAAGAATTTTTAGTAGTTAATTGTACAGATACAGGAATTGGCATGAATCCAGAGCAGTTGCAGCACATTTTCCAACCCTTTATCCAAGCAGATGCTTCTACCACGCGCAAATACGGCGGCACCGGTTTGGGACTAGCAATCAGCCAGCGTTTTTGCCTCATGATGGGTGGCAATATTTCAGTAAACAGTCAAGCCGGTGTTGGTTCTACTTTTACCATCCGCTTACCAGTTAATACTTAACTAATTTTGGTATTTTTGAGCTATCATTGTATTACCAAATCTCGTAGATAATGTCTTGACCTGTCAAGACAGTATCTACAAGTATTATGGTTAATTGACCGGATATCATCTGACTGCTGACTGCTGACTGCTGACTGCTGACTGATGACTGCTGACTAATTAGGAATCCCACTTTTGTCTGTAGCGATGATGTGCAAATCTACGTGTTTGAGCGATCGCACTAACTTTTGAGTCAAGGATCCCCGCAGCAGCAAATTCCAGCGCGATTGCTGGCTTTCGCCGATCACAATTTGAGTAATTCGATACTGTTTGGCTACACCTGCGATCGCTTTAGCTATATGAGGGCCGTTTGCCCGCAAAAATTGCCCGTTAAATTCTTTACAAAGTTTCTCGCAAGTTTCTATGTGCAAGCTTTCTGCTTTGGTTAAAAATCGATCGGGATCGCTGACAAACACAGCATAAAACGGGGCATTCATGTAATTAGCAAGTCTCGCGCCCCGCCGCAGCAGTTGCAAGGAATTGGGATAAGTGGAGACGCATACTAGAACTCGTTCGTGAATGTTGCAAATTTGACCTTTTAAAGTTTCTGCGTCATCTTCAACGTTGTCTGCTACTTCTCGCAGTGCAAGTTCTCGCAAAGCAATTAAATGACGGCGCTGGAAAAAGTTTTCTAATGATTGTTCAATTTTTTCGGGAGCGTATATTTTGCCTTCTAACAACCTTTCTTCTAAAGTTTCCGGCGTGACATCAACGACGACTATTTCGTCAGCTTTTTCAAGGACGCTATCTGGCACTCGCTCTCGCACTACAACTCCGGTAATTCGAGCGACTAAATCGTTGAGACTTTCTATGTGCTGAATGTTGAGTGTAGAAAAAACATCAATGCCAGCATTGAGAATTTGTTCGACATCTTGATATCGCTTTTCTCGCAGAGAACCGGGAATATTTGTATGAGCGAGTTCGTCTACTAATGCTAGTTGAGGGCGGCGTGCTATCACGGCCTCAGTATCCATTTCTGTCAGCATTTTTTCACCGCGCAGCATTTGTTTTCGCGGGACTATTTCCAGTCCCTCGCCTTTTGCTGCTGTCTCTTTTCGCCCGTGAGTTTCTAACAGCCCGACGGCGACATCAATGCCTTGAGATTTGAGTCTGTGTCCTTCTTCTAGCATTCGGAAAGTTTTGCCGACACCGGGGGCCATACCGATAAATATTTTGTGCTTTCCCCGGCGGCGCGTGCGATCGCAAGTGCGGTTAGGTTGGCTGTAAAGCGCGTCTGGATTGTTTGGAAGTTCGCTAGAGTGAATCATAGCAGTTGACAGTTGACAGTTGACAGTTGATAGTTGATAGCTGGCAGTTGACAGTTGACAGTTGACAGTTGCTATAAATAACTAATGACTAATGACTATTGACTAATGACTACTGACTCTAAACTATTGTAAACCGTCGAGAGCCATATTCAGTTTGAGGACGTTAACTCCCGGTTCGCCGAAAATGCCGATAAATCTGCCGTCGGTATTTTTGGCTACCAGCATTTCTACTTGATTGAGATTGAGCGATCGCACTTTTGCTACCCGTTCAATTTGCGCCCTAGCTGATTCTACGCTAATGTGCGGGTCGAGGCTAGAACCGGAAGTATAGACTAAATCCGCAGTCGGTTTGATCCCAGCGCCTTTGAGGCGGGCTAATTCAACTTGCACGCCTTGAAAACCATCTTTCTCATTACCTCGCTTCAGCAAATCTGAGTTGCTGGGAGCCAGGTTGCTCGCTCCCGAAACACCTGTTCTTTGAGTTAAATTATCTGCCTTTCTCGGGTCGTAATCAGTAGCTGCAAAGCTGCTGTAATTTGTGGTGCTGGGGCGACTCCAAAAATACTTTTCTGATGCGAACGGTTGACCGATTAACGATGAACCGACTACAACTCCCTTGTTGGTAATTAAGCTGCCGTTTGCTTGCGAGTTGAACGCAAGTTGACCGATTGCTAGCAGGATTAAGGGATAGATAATTGCGGTGATTCCCCACAAAACTAAAGTGACGCGAATAGCTCTGATTAATTCTCTCATAAATGACCTCAATGAAGGAAGTTCGGCAACGGATTATGTAACGGATGTAACGGATGTCATGAAATACGGGAGGCCAGAAACCGGGTTTTTCGCGAAAATATTTATTTGGGCCACCAGATTTGGTAAAAAACCCGGTTTCTCAGAGTCGGCGGGCGCTACACGCTAGACTTAAAATCTTTCTGGTTGAAAAATTACGACAAATAAATAAACTGCGAGTCCGACGATTACTAAACCCAAAAGACTTAAACCCCAGGCAGCTTTTTTAGTTATACTTTCATCTGTGGTAGCATAAACAGCGGGTGCAATTATTAAGTTAAAGCACATTATTAGAAATAGCTGCACCGGGATTGGGTGGCGCTGCCACAGCATTTGTCCTAACTCTATTGTTTCTTTAAAATCGCTAGGTAAAACATCGTTAAGCAAATTGTTGCGTTTCATAATTACTCCGGTTTTGGTTATTATACAGTCGAGGCAGAGCCTCTATATCTGCGTTTTCAGGCAGAGCCTAGGAACGAGGCTCTTTGAAATGAGAATCGAGGCAAAGCCTCTGCATATGCGTTCCCAGGCAGAGCCGGGGAAGGAGTCTTAAACGAGACTAATGACTAATGACTAATGACTAATGACTAATGACTTCTTCTATGCTAGCCCGATCGCAGAAATGAAAAAATAGATGATTTTGATGGCGATAAACGGCGCGACGGCTCCGCCCAATCCGTAGATTAAAATGTTGCGCTGCAACGGTTGATTCGCAGTTAACGGGCGAAATTTTACCCCAGTTAATGCTAGGGGAATTAAAGCGGGAATAATCAAAGCGTTGTAAACTAATGCTGACAAAACCGCTGATTGACCGCTGGCTAAACCCATGATGTTTAAAGCGCCGACGGGAGCAAACATTGCGGGAATAATTGCGAAGTATTTGGCGATGTCGTTGGCGAGGGAAAAGGTGGTTAGGGCGCCGCGAGTAATCAGCAATTGTTTGCCAATTGTAACTAAATCAATGAGTTTTGTGGGGTCGGAATCTAAGTCCACCATGTTCGCAGCTTCCTTGGCTGCTTGGGTTCCAGAATTCATCGCCAAACCTACGTTTGCTTGGGCTAGTGCGGGTGCGTCGTTGGTGCCGTCTCCCGTCATTGCTACTAATTTGCCTTCGGCTTGTTGCTTGCGAATTACTTCGATTTTGTCTTCGGGAGTTGCTTCGGCTATGAAGTCGTCAACTCCGGCTTCGTCGGCAATTACTGATGCTGTAATGCGGTTATCTCCGGTGAGCATGATGGTGCGAATTCCCATTTTTCGCAGTTGGTCAAACCGATCGCGAATTCCCGGTTTAATCACGTCTTTTAAATAGATAATCCCGTAGGTGTCGCTGCCTTGACAAACGCCTAACGGTGTGCCTCCCAACCGCGAAACTCGCTCGTAAGCTTCATCGAGATCCAGGCCGAAATTGCCGCCGCGCGATCGCACAAAACCCTTCACCGCATCCACCGCACCCTTGCGCGCCTCCGTACCATCCGCCAAATCCGTGCCCGACATCCGGGTTTTTGCCGAAAAATCAATGCCTTCGGCTCCTCGGGAGTTAGTGCGATCGAAATCCACCGCTGCGCCCAGATTTTGAGCCAAACGGACGATCGACTTTCCCTCTGGAGTATCGTCAAAAACGCTCGCAGTCAGCGCTACCTGCGCCACTTCTTGCAGCGAATGACCGTTAACCGGAATGAATTCCTCGGCTAAACGGTTCCCCAGCGTGATTGTCCCCGTTTTGTCCAAAATCAGCGTATTCACGTCGCCGCAAGCCTCCACGGCGCGTCCAGAGGTCGCTATCACGTTAAACTGAGCGACGCGATCCATCCCCGCAATGCCGATCGCGCTTAACAAACCGCCGATCGTTGTCGGAATCAGCGCCACCAGCAGCGAAACCAGCGTCACCACGCCCACAGGAGTTTTCACGTAATTTCCCACGGGCGGAATCGTCGATACCACAATCAAAAATACCAGAGTCAGCACCGCCAGCAGCACCGTCAGCGCGATCTCGTTCGGTGTTTTCGATCGTTCAGCGCCCTCCACCAGCGCGATCATCCTGTCCAAAAACCCCTTACCGGGGTCGGCCATCACCCGCAGCGTCAGCTCGTCGGAAAGGATGCGCGTACCTCCTGTGACGGAACTGGCGATGTCCGATCCCGGTTCTTTCAACACCGGCGCCGATTCCCCGGTAATCGCCGATTCGTCCACCGATGCGACACCTGCGATCACTTCGCCGTCAGCGGGAATGACATCGCCTGCGATCGCTTTAATTTGATCGCCGCGTCTGAGAGATGTCGAACTAATTTCCTGAATTGAACCGTCTGGTAAGAGTTTGCGGGCTGTGGTATCTGCTTTTGTCGATCGCAGCGCATCTGCTTGCGCTTTCCCGCGCCCTTCCGCCACCGCTTCTGCAAAATTAGCAAATACCAAAGTGAAGAATAAAATCAGGGTGACAAGGCCGTTAAAAACGACCTGATTGTTGCCGGGAACCGGGCCGAACAGCGTCGGATCTGCGGTCAAAAGTGCAGTGACAATTGTACCAACCCACACCACAAACATCACCGGGTTTTTTAGCATCACCCGGGGGTTTAGCTTGACAAAAGCTTCTTTGAAAGCTCTTTGATAAAGGCTTTTATTATTTGCTTTTGGTGTGTGTTTTCGAGAGTCGCGAGAGCCTCTAGCACTTATTTTTGGAGTATTGGAGGAAGCCATGTCAATTAGATTTTAGATTTTAGATTTTGGATTGGGGGATTTGGAATTTTAGATTTTAGATTTTGGATTGGGGATTGTGACCTTTCCCATCAGATTCAGATCCCCCCCAGCCCCCCTTAAAAAGGGGGGAGCATGACCGTCAAAGTCCCCCTTCTTAAGGGGGATTTAGGGGGATCGAAGGTGTCGCTAAAGGCGAAGGATTTATGTCTGCGGGTACATTTATCGCCGGCGGTTCCAACTTACCGCTGCTAATTTCAAATCCTTCAGCAATTGGCCCCAAAGCTAGCACTGGGAAAAATGTCAGCGCGCCTAGAATTACGATTACTCCTGCGGTTACGCTGGTGAATAAAATTGAATCGGTTCTGAGAGTACCCGTTGTTTCGGGAACCAGTTGTTTGTTGGTCATGCTGTCAGCTAACAGCAGCAGGGCAATAATTGGAACGTAGCGCCCCATCAGCAAGCTAAAACAAGTGCTTAAATTCCACCACAGTCCGGTAGTTGCGGGTTGGGAATCGGCCAATCCTTCAAAGCCAGAACCGTTGTTAGCCGCCGCCGATGCGTATTCGTACATTACCTGGGAAATGCCGTGAAATCCTGGGTTGCTGATGCCGCTCAAGCTGTTGGAAAAGGCGAGGGTAATGGCACCGGGGATTAAAACTGCGATCGGGTGAATTAACAAAACAACGCTAGCTAAAACAATTTCCCGCTTTTCAATTTTGCGCCCCAGAAATTCTGGCGTTCTCCCCACCATCAATCCGGTGAGAAACACGCTCAAAATTAGGTAAATAAATAAGTAAGCCGTTCCCGTTCCCTGTCCGCCCCAAACAATTTGCAGAAACAAGTTAAACAAAGTAGCAAAACCGCCGGGAGGCATTAAAGAGTCGTGCATCCCGTTCACGGCGCCGCACATTGTTCCCGTCGTAGTTACCGCCCAAAGTACAGTTTCAGCCCAGCCGAATCGAACTTCTTTCCCTTCTAAATTTGGTTGCACGGAACCCAGTAAATTATTGATTTGCGGATTGCCTTGATATTCGCCTACTGCTGCAATGCCTATCAAGACAACATAAATCGCAAACACCATCCAAAAAATCAGCCATCCCTGCTTTTTGTTGTTGGCAAATCTGCCGTAGGTGTGAATCAGAGCTGCGGGAATCGAAACCATTGCTAGTGTTGCTAGCAGGTTGGTAAAAGGGTTGGGATTTTCAAAGGGGTGAGCCGAGTTAATGGCGAAAAATCCGCCACCGTTTTCTCCCAGTTGTTTGATGCTTTCAAAGTGAGCGACTGGGCCGCGGGCAATTACTTGAGTGCCGCCTTCTAAGGTACGAGCAACTGCGGGGCCTGCGAGGGTTTCCGGTACTCCTGAAATTAGCAAAAATAAGCCAATTATTAAAGAAAGCGGCAGCAAAATTCGGGTGATTGATTGAATTAAATCAATGTAAAAGTTGCCCAGCGGGCGGCCTGTCAATCCCCGAATAAAGGCAATGCCTACTGCTAAACCTGTGGCGGCTGAGGTGAACATTAAAAAACCCAGAGTTAGCTGGGATAGATAACTGAATGTTGTCTCGCCTGAGTAATGCTGTTGGTCGGTATTTGTGAGGAATGAAATAGTTGTGTGCAGGGCGGTATCCCAGGTTGGTGCGCTGAGGCTGGTGGGATTTAAAGGCAGCAGTCCCTGAAGCATGAAAATTAAGAATACAAATATGCCCATTGCTGCATTGCTGTATAATAGCGATCGCGCATATTGCCAACCTGTCATCGAATCTACAGGTCTGATATTGCTGGCTTTATAGATGAGTTGTTCTACTGGTTTAATTGCGGGGTCGAGAAGGGTTCGTTCTCCCATGTACACCCGCGCCATGTAGTTGCCGAATACGGGCGCGATCGCGATTAAAAGGATTAGGGTTAATGCAATTTGAATTAATCCTTGGAGCATAACTGAGTTGAAAGTTGCTTGTTTAGTTATTACTCTACTGAAGTTGGGAAGTTTTGATAATTAGTCTTCTGGTATAAGTTACTGTTTAGAATTTATGCTTCTCTGGCATACTTTTACTGATAGACGAATGTTTAGCTTTTGTTTAAAATCTATACTTGCAGGTATAGATGCTGTCTAAACGCTGTTTTTTGCGCCACAATTGCGATCGATGCTTTAACAAACAGGATTTATGCACTCATATCGTATCGGTCGATTGAGGGTAATAAAATTCGTTTGTAGTGTGGACTTTAGTCCGCAAAAAAGAGCGGACTAAAGTCCACACTACGAACCGTTGTTGTTATGCTAATCGACCGGACATAATATCATATAGTTTGATGCGCTATAAGTAGCAGTAAGGCGCGCACTGCGCGCCCTACATATAGAATACCTTCGTCTGGGACTGTCTAAGCTAGGTTGAAATTGGCAGCATTTATCGAGCTGGCAGAGACTCCATTGAGAGAGGCTAAAATTTCACCGGTTGCTGACAAACGGATGAAAGTTGCACTGTTTTCTTGAGTAATTGACAATTGGGTAAAAGTGAGATTGTTACCCAATACTAACAAGTCTTTACCAACTTCAAAGTCCGCAACAGTATCAGTACCGGCAGTGGTAGCAAGCAAGAATTTATCATTGCCATTACCTCCCGTCAAAATATCGCTTCCCAAACCGCCAGTCAGCAAATCGTCGCCCTTACCTCCCAGCAGAATATCGTTACCATCACCGCCATTCAAAATGTCGGCACCGCGACTGCCAAACAAGGCATCATTACCGCTACCTCCCAGCAGAATATCGTTACCTTTGCCTCCGAAAAGAGAGTCATTGCCGATCGCACCGTCGAGGTAATCATTGCCCCTCATGCCCATCAAAACATCATTTCCGCTGCCGCCAGTCAGGATATCATCGTCATTTGTACCGAGAATGCGATCGGGCGAATTGCTGCCCAAATCCGCGTCGCCGGTGACAACAGGAACCGCAAGCCCAGGCGCAGGCGAGGTTGGATCTTGAATTTTGCTATCTAAAGCAGCACCAGTATTCTCAGCAACTAACTGGGAAATTGGCTTGCTTCCCGCACCAACTGCTTTAAAGTCTTGAGTAGTTGCGCCCAAAGCTACCTTTTGGACGCGGGCGACTGCTTCAGGAATCGATGTTCCTGTGGTACTGGAGACAGCGGCATCAATGCGTTGATTTGCTGTTGCCATTACAGTCGCAGCTTGCGAGGCAAGTTGGGTGAAGTTTTGACCGTTAAAACTGGCGTCAACTTGCTTGATTCTACTGACAGATTGCTGAATGATTGGTTCTAAATCTGCTGCATTGCTGAGGTTTAAAACTGTAGTGGATTGAATTCGACTCGTAATTGAACTGACAACAGCCTTGACAATATCCTTAGTTAATACACCAGAAGCACCGTCAATCAAAGCGCTAGTTTGAGTGATGAAGTTTTGGACTTTCACCATTGCGGATAAAACTTGGACTCCCCCGGGCTGGTTGTTGTTGGTTGCCTTAATGGGATCTAAGCTAATTAGGTCAACATTAGCGGGGATAGCAAGGGAGGTTTTGACTAAAGATTGTGCTTGTTCTGATGTAACTCCTTTGTCGATTAAGTCAGCAACTAAGCTGGTTAAAAGGGTGACAACAGTAGCATCTGGTGGTGCCGTGACTGGTGTTTCTAGCGGTAAACCCGTGGCGGTATCGGTGCCACCTATGGCAACTATATTACCTTCTTCTGGGTCAATTTCCCCGTTTTCATTTTTGTCGAAAATGTTGGAGGCGAAATTCAGATTGAATTGACCATTAGGGCTAGTTATGGCAGACGGTTCGTTAGGATCGAGTATGCCGTTTTTGTTGGCATCTAAGAAGACAGTAGCACCAGCAATGTAATTGTCAATCACAAAACCAAAACCGCTGAAATTGTTACTATTGAACCGGACGATCTCGCTAACGCTGGCACCTGATGAATCAGTTCCCGTTATCTTCAGCCAGTAGCCAAAATTATTCGGGCGAGTTTCGCCTATATTAATGCTGCGAGTTTCGGGATTGAAAGTTAACCATGAGGGGAGAGGAATTTCAGCAAAACTTGACTCATTTATCAGCTTCCGATAGTCACCGCCGTTGAGATCCTTTTGCCAAGTGAATGCAGGTCGCTGCGACGCGATCGCGATCGTATAATTAATTCTGTCGCCCGGATCGGGGTCAGTATCAGTGTTTGCACCGAAGGTAAACACATTGCCAGTTTGAAAAAAATCTCGCGATCCACTTTGCGACCAGACAGAAATATTTACAACTGGCGGGCGATTATCCGTTGGTGTGGGTGTTGGCGTCGGCGTTGGTGGCGTTAGCCGCGTTGGTGGTGTGGGCGTTGGTGTCGGTGTGACTGGTGTGGGCGTTGGTGTCGGTGTGACTGGTGTGGGCGTTGGTGTCGGTGTGACTGGTGTGGGCGTTGGTGGCGGTGTGACTGGCGTGGGCGTTGGTGTCGGTGTGACTGGCGTGGGCGTTGGTGTCGGCGCAGTGTAATTAATAATAGTCGTAGTAGCAGTATCAGCAGTAATTATCGGTATTGCCGCTGCGACACCCGTGGGATCTGACAAAGTGACGGTAATGGTTTCATCAGGTTCAACTACGGTGTCGCCCAACACATCCATAGTAATGGTTTTTGATGTTTCACCGGTGGCAAAATTAATCGTGCCAGCAGTAATTCGTGCGCCAGAAGTGCCACCTATGTTGTTATAATCGGTGACGTTGGTAGCTGTTCCGGCGATCGCATATTTGACGCTACTTGCCCCGCTAATGTCCTGGCTGCGAGTCACAGTGAAAGTTAGAGGTTTTTTGCCGCTATTGCCTTCGTCAATGGTGGCAGCATTGGTGGCAATGGCATAAGCAACAGAACCTCGATCGGAAATAGTTAGAGTTGTTTTTTTTGTAGATCCGGCAATGCCACCGGTAATTGTGCCAAGGTTGAAAATTACTGTTTCGGGGTTTTCAGAGATATTGTCAGACTTGATAGTAACTGCAACATTCTTGGTGAGTGCGTCACCTGTTGCACCGGCGGGGAAGGTAATAGAAGTAGGGGAAAAGGTGTAGTCTGTATTTTGGGTGGCACTGCTGCTGGAGTCGAGGAGAATTGGCACAACTACATCGTTTAAGGGAGTGCCGCCGGTGATCTTGACGGGAATATTAACTACTGTGTCTGTTGTTCCTTCCACGCCGCTGTAAGTTGCCGCACCGAAATTAACTGTATTCGATGTATTCAGCAGAATCGAGACAGTTTGACCGGAAGCCGTAGCTATATCCAACTTGCCGTCAGCATTAAAATCTCTAGCAATAGAAAAAGCAATATAACCATCAGTGTTCGGGGCATTCGGGAGCGTAAAGTCGCTGAGAGTACCAAATTTACCCGTACCATCTCCTGACAAGACTGAAAGTACCTGCTGCACGTGGTTAGACGTAGCTAAATCGAGTTTGCCATCGCCACTAAAATCCCCTGCAACCACAGATTCGGGACCTCCAAAGAAATAAGGTGTGACACTAAAGTTGTTAGCAGTATCAAAATTACCTGTACCATCTCCCAAGAAGACTGAGACAGATCGATTTGAGCTGTTATTAGCGGCGATATCGAGTTTGCCATCGCCATTAAAGTCGCCTGTGACGACAGTGCGAAACTCAGTTCCGGGGGAGGTAAGGTTAACGGGGGAGTTAAAGTTGCCTTTACCATCTGCTAAGAAAACGGAGATGTTATTAGTCTGTTCATAGTTCGACGTGACTAAATCGAGTTTGCCATCGCCGTTAAAGTCGGCTGTATCAAGAGTATACTTGGGTGTTTGTGTATTAATCTTAATGGGAGTGCCAAAGCTACCAGCACCATCTCCAAAAAGTATTGAAATGAAGTTATCGCGATAAGGAGTTGTGGCTAAATCTAACTTGCTATCTCCATTAAAGTCACCGGTTACGATCGAAGCATGATCTATATTTTCACCAAAGTTGGTAGGATCGCCAAAACTGCCAGTACCTGTCCCCAGCCGGATGGAAATGAAATTGCCGTTACCTTGTGAATCCTTACGATTCGCTACAGCTAAATCGAGTTTGCCGTCTTTATTAAAGTCGCCCACTGCAACGCCAGTGGGATTCTCCTTACTTGCTGGCTTAAGTAAGCTGATAGGAGTAGCAAAGCTGCCCGTAGTGCCCGTCCCCAATAATATGGAAATATCTCTTGGGAAGAAGCGCTGCTGCTTACCTGTCACTACTAAGTCGAGGAAACCGTCACCATTAAGGTCGCCAGTATCCATGTCTCCAGCATTTGGTACACTATAGTTCCTGGCTTCACTGAAGGTTGCAAGGACGTGGCTGTATGCTGCTAGAACTTCGGGCCGAAATGCTAAAGTTGCTGCTATTTTTCCAGTTGTCGTTTCTAGTTTCCAGTCGCCACCTTTTGCTGCGCTGCCGGTGAGGTTTTTGGATGCCGCAACGTTGGTATTTGTGAGTTGGGCGATGCGCTGGATGAAGGTTCCGCCGGGGGTTGAAACCCCCGTCTCATAGCTAAAGTCCTCCTCTAAAGAGGACTGTTTAATCAGGTTGTTTTCAGTCGGTTTCAACCGACTTGCGCTATGAGACAGGGAATTGATTCCCTGGCGGACTTTCGGGAAAGTGCGAGATACATCGATCGCACATTCATTGTCGATCGCACATTCAAGATCGATCGCACCTTCATTATCAATCGCGTGTCGATCGTCTATGGCGTATTCATCCGATCCGCCGGGGGTTGAAACCCCCGTCTCATAGCGAAAGTCCTCTAAAGAGGACTCAATAGCGACCTTGTTTTCAGTCGGTTTCAACCGACTTGCACTATGAGACAGGGGTTTCAACCCCTGGCGGACTTGCGGGTAAGGGCAGGCCTGGCGGGTTGGCGGTGCTAATTCGCGGACTTTCGGACAAATGCGAGGCCCTGATGCGACATTGCAACCGTAAATCAGAATGTCCGCATCCTGAGTTAAAGCACTTCGCCACCGCTGCAATTTCTCGGCATAAGCTTCCAGATTGTCAGCACACAATCTAGTTTTTCCCAGTTGCAAACTTCCCGCACTGCCGTGAGAAACTATGTGAATGCTGTCTATATTCGTCCGAATAGCTAAAACTTCAGTAATTTGGTCGATCGCATCCCTTCGATCATCCAAAACCACTACTTCCGTACCCGGTGTTACCCCGGCAATCAAACTTTGATAATCTGTAACTTGGCGATCGATAAAGGCGATCGCACTTCCTGAAACTTGACAATTAAATTTTGGCATCACATCACCTATTCCCGATCGAACAAAAGTGAAATTTTATGCAATCAACCATAACAGTTGATTGTATAAAAGTATGTAAAGATTTGAGAAAGATGTATTGATACATAGTTCCTCGATCGAATCGATCGGTTTTTCCGCAGATCCTAGGAGTGATTTAAATCCCCGTCTCATAGCAAAAGTCGGTTGAAACCGACGGTCAAAAAATATTAAAATAATTATCAAGAAATGTGTCTTTCAGTCCTCTTTTAGAGGACTTATGCTATGAGACGGGGGTTTGCAACCCCCGGCCCAAGCGTGGGTTGGCGCGGGTATTGCGGCACAGTATTTACCAGAAAGAATTGGTTTAAAACCGGAACGCCGATCGGGCTTGGGGCTTTAAACCGATTTTTTCGGGTAACGCATTTTCTTAGATTTTGAGTAAATTAGATGTAGCAGGAGGCAGGAGACCCTAGGTAATAAGCTCATCTTTTTCAGGAATCGATCGAGTCCGCCATCGCCTTGCCGATTGCTATATTATTCTCCTTTCTTTATAATGAAAATCTTGAGAAACTTCTTAAAAATCAACAAATTTCTGGTAGTTCAAGAGAAGTATTTGCGCGGAAGGTGGTCGTTAGCGCAGCCCTCGAAGAGGATCGCAATTTTGTTTGCTATTGTGATCGCGCTGGAATTTAGTACGCCGTCGCAGTATCTGTTTGGATACTTGTACACGGGGCCGATTTTACTGGCAAATTCGCGCTTGAGTCGGTTGGGTAAGTTACAAGTTACGCTGGTGGCGGTAGTTTTGACGCTGTTAAATTTGTTTGTTCCTCCTGGAGAAACGATCGCCCTAGCAACTGTTGCAAATCGATCGATCGCAGTTATGGCCTTGGGAGTGACGGGATATTTGAGCGATCGCAACCAGCAGTACCAAGAGGCGATCGCGATCGCCAAAGCCCAATTGCAGTCCCAGCAGCAGCTAGCCAGCATCCGAGAAGATTTTGTCTCTACTTTGAGTCACGACTTAAAAACGCCGATGCTGGGCGCAATTGAAACAATTAAAGCTTTTCAGGGAGCAAACTTTGGGGAAGTCACTCCCAGCCAGCAAAAGGTTCTCGAAACAATGGCGCGATCGCACAAAATGTCACTACAATTAGTAGAAACGCTGCTAGATGTTTACCGCAACGATGCCGAAGGTTTAAAACTGCAACTTGCGCCCGTAAATTTAGCAGCTTTAGCAGAAGAAGTAACCGCCACACTCATCGATTTGTCGGCAGCGCGCCGAGTTTATATTAGTATGAGTTACGGAGAGTCTGATTTTCGCCGCTCTTTGTGGGTAAACGGCGATGCAGTGCAACTGGGGCGCGTTTTTGTGAATTTGCTAACAAACGCGATCAACCATTCTCCCCGCGGCGGTAAAGTAGAAATAGTCATGGAATCATCGGCCAGCTATCAGGTGGTAAAAGTGCTCGATAGCGGGTTGGGAATTACTAGCGATGAGCTGCCGCACTTGTTCGAGCGTTTTTATCAAGGAAATGGCGATCGGCAAGCCAAAGGATCGGGATTGGGGTTATACTTATCTCGCCAAATTATTGACGCCCACGGCGGTATAATTTGGGCAGAAAACAAATTGCCTTTAGGCGCTTTGTTTGGATTCCGACTACCAGCTATCTCCGCTAATGAAACCTAATTTTCCCTTGCGAATTCTCTTAGTTGAAGACGACGAACTGTTTAGGTTGGGACTGCAAACCAGATTGCAGCAAGAAAGTTCTTTGCAAGTAATTGCCGAGGCGGAAGATGGGGAAACGGCGGTAGAATTGACTCAGGAACACTTGCCGGATGTGGTGGTTCTGGATGTCGGTTTGCCGGGAATTGGCGGCATTGAAGCGTGCCGCCAAATTAAACAGCGACATCCCGAAATTCCGGTTTTAATTTTAACATCTCACGCCCAAAAAACGTTAATTGAAAGGTTGATTGCTGCGGGAGCTCAGGGATATTGTCTCAAGGGAATTGCGGCGGAAACTTTGGTTTTGGCAATTCGATCGGTAGCGTCGGGCGCTTCTTGGTGGGACAAGGTGGCAACTGCGGAAATTCAGGCGGTTTTTGCTAATCACGAACCTGTTAAATTCGCGACTAAATCCGAAGTTTTAGACAATCCGCTGACGAAGCGGGAACAGGAAATATTAGCCTTAGTTGCGGGGGGAAAAAGCAATCAGGAGATTGCACAAATATTGTACATTGCTCCGGGGACTGTGCGGGTTCACGTTCACGCAATTTTGCAAAAGTTAGAAGTGCGCGATCGCACTCAAGCAGCAGTGCTCGCTATTCAGAAAGGATTGGTAGCAGAAGAACTTTTGGCGATCGAACCTTGAACAGGTTTGTAGTGAGGACTTTAGTCCGCATCCAAGAAAGGACTAAAGTCCTCACTACAAACCCTGTTGCTAGTTAATTTTACTGATGACATTTAATATAAAAATTTGCTAAAATTGGTACATATTAATTTCCCTACGGTCATCTAACCAGAGGTGTATTGTGCCAGATTTTATCAGTTCTGTTATAAGTTCGATCGCATTTTTCGACTCTGCCATTCCAGATATCCCAATCCTCAGCAACGGAATCGCAGCCGGGACAGAAGTAATTATCATCGATGCAGCGCGAGATGGAGTAGCACAAATTACGGAAGTGCTAGCGAGTCGCAGCAATATTAAAAGCATTCATATTATCTCCCACGGTCGATCGGCGAGTTTGCAGCTAGGCGCGATCGACCTAAACTTGACAAATTTAAAAACATATGCTAAGCAATTGCAGTGTTGGTCGCGATCGCTCGCCCAGAGTGCAGAGATTTTGCTGTACGGGTGCGATGTGGCGGCGGATGATGCGGGCGCTAACTTCGTGCAGCAAATCAGTAGGCTAACAAAGGCAAAAATTGCTGCTTCAACAAAGCCGATCGGCAATTCAGCTTTAGGGGGAAACTGGCTGCTAGATTATACAACGGGAAGGATTGTGGCTGGGCTGGCGATCGACCCAGCCACAAGAGCCGCCTATCAATTCGTGTTCGGCCTCACCCTCTTGGGACAAGCAGGATTTCCCGCAGCTACAACTTTTGGAGGAACCCAGGTAGGCGGACTGTCGGGCCTTACCTACGCGGGCAACAACACTTACTACGCTATCTCCGACGGCCGCAATATTCCTGGTGCCAGTCCCGGCCCGTCTCGCTTTTACACCCTCACTATACCTAATGTGAGTTCGGGTATCTTGACACCAGCATTAGGACAAGTTAATTTTACAGCGGTAACACAGATTGGCAATCCACCTCCCTTTGCCGCAGATACTTCAGATACAGAGGGCATTGCCTTAATCGGCAGTAATGTCTTCGTCTCTTCTGAAGGCAATTTCTCGCCAACTCCAACTATCCAGCCTTTTATCAATAGATTCGACATTGCCGCGGGACAGCAAAACCTAGCGCTGCCTATTTCTTCTCCCAAATACGACGTATCATCAGCAGATACTACCAGCGGCATCCGCAACAATCAAGCTTTTGAAAGTCTGACCATTACTCCCAGTCAAAGTTTTCTGTTTACAGCAACAGAAAATGCTCTCGAACAAGACGGCCCTGCTACACTTACAACGGCTACGATTGGCACGCGATCGCGCATTTTAAGATATAACTTAGCCACAAACACCGCAAACGGAGAATTTCTTTACAACACCGATCCAGGCAACGGCATTTCAGAAATGCTGGCCGTTGATGATAATACGCTACTGGTTTTAGAACGTTTTTTCAACCCAGGGCCGCCGGCTTCAGGCGATTTGAAGCTTTATCAAATTTCTTTAAACGGTGCGACTGACATTCAAAGCAATACTGGCTTGATTGCTTCTGGTGTTGCTGGCATTACACCGGTATCGAAAACTTTAATTGCTGATTCTACTTATTTCCTCAGTGCAGGCACTCCGCCACTTGTAGACAATTTTGAAGGGATGACATTTGGGCCTCCTCAAACGGCAACTGGGAAGCGAACCCTGATTCTTGTCAGCGACAACAATTTTGCCCTTCCCACCAGATTCGCAGCCTTTGCAGCCAACAACGCACCTGTACTCAACAACAGCGGAACGCCAACACTAACAGCAATTAACGAAGATGTAGCTTCTGCCAGCAACACCGGCACCTTAGTTTCTGCTTTAATTGCAGGTGCTGTTACAGAGCTCGACACCGCCGACACTCAAGGAATTGCAGTCACGGCGACAGACAATACTAACGGCAGTTGGGAATTTTCAACTAATAGCGGTGCGACTTGGACGGCATTCGGCACCCCGTCAACAGCAGCAGCGAGACTGCTAGCAGGCAATGCGAGCATCCGCTTTGTTCCCAATGCTGACTACAACGGCAGTGCCAATATCACGTATCAGTCATGGGATGGAACGACGACTAACTCTAGCGGTACTATCCTCACGAATGGGGGGACGGCTGATATTTCGACTGCTAGCAGCATCGGAGGTTTAGCAGCTTTCAGTACGGCCAGCGAGACAGCAACTATTACCGTTAATCCTGTCAACGATGCACCGTCGTTTGTCAAGGGGCCCGATCGCAGCGTCAATCACAGCGCAGGCCCGCAAACCGTTGCTGCATGGGCCACAGCCATTTCACCAGGGCCGGCGGACGAGTCAGCACAAAACGTCAACTTTCAAGTGGTGGGGAATGACAATCCCGGTTTATTCAGCGTACCACCGGCGATCGGCTCTTTCGGACAACTGACTTTTACCCCCGCCACAAGTGCAACTGGCAAGGCTAATATCACTCTCAACCTCAGAGACAGCGGCGGTGCAGCTAACGGTGGCGTAGATACTTCGGCAAACCAGACATTTGTGATTAACATCACCAACGCTGTGCCAACAGCCAATCCCGACACCTATAACGTTTTGCACGATCGAGTGTTAACCGGATTTCCATCCGTCTTATTCAATGACTTCGACATCGACATTTTCGACACGTTGAGTGCCGCTGTTGTCACAGGGCCCACCAAAGGTAAACTCGTACTCAATCCCAAGGGTGACTTCACTTACACTCCTAACCCTGGCTTTGTTGGAATTGATACTTTCACTTACAGCGTTAGCGATGGGGCTGCGACTGTCCCCAGTACGGTGAGTATTGATGTTACGAACAGTCTGCCGATCGCTATTCCCGACACCTACATCGTCAGGCACGATCGCGTGTTGACCGGATTTCCATCCGTTTTATTCAATGACTTCGACCCCGACATTTTCGACACGTTGACTGCTGCTGTTGTCACACAACCGACTAAAGGTAAACTCGTACTCAATCCCAAGGGTGACTTCATTTACACTCCCAGCCCCGGATTTGTCGGAGTTGATACTTTCATTTATAGCGCTAGCGATGGCGCTGCAACTGTCCCCGCCACGGTGAATATCAACGTTACGAACAGTGTGCCAACAGCCAATCCCGACACCTACAGCACCAGTGCAGGAAAAGCCCTCAGCGAAATATTGCCGGGAGTTTTAGCCAACGACACCGACGCGGATTTAGACACGCTGACTGCTGCATTGGCCGCAAACCCGACGAAAGGGTCGATCGCCCTGAGCAAAGACGGTTCTTTCACCTATACTCCTAACGCAGGCTTTTCTGGGACAGACACATTTACCTACACAGTCAGCGACGGCATAGTTAGCTCTGCACCCGCTACCGTGACTGTAAACGTCAACAATAACCCGCCTGTCGCGATTCCTGACAACTATACAACTCCTTTTAATACCCCTCTCAACGTGGCCGGTTTGGGAGTCTTAATCAACGATAAAGACCCGGAAAACGATCCGCTGACTGCGGTTTTGGTAGCAAATCCGGCTAAAGGGTCGATCGCCCTCAACGCTAACGGTTCCTTCAGTTACACTCCGAATGCTGGTTTTGCAGGGACAGACTCTTTTACCTACAAAGCTAATGATGGGAAGGTGGATTCTGCGATCGTCACAGCCAGCATTGTTGTCAATAATCCGACAACTCCAACTCCGGTAACAACTCCAACTCCGGTAACAACTCCAACTCCGGCGACAACTCCAACTCCGGCGACAACTCCAACTCCGGTAACAACTCCGGTAACAACTCCAACTCCGGCGACAACTCCAACTCCGGTAACAACTCCGACTCCGGTAACAACTCCAACTCCGACGGAAAGTCCAACTCCGGTAACAACTCCGACTCCGACGGAAAGTCCAACTCCAGTAACAACTCCAACTCCGACTCCGGTAACAACTCCGACTCCGACGGAAAGTCCAACTCCGGCGACAGCTCCGACTCCGGTAACAACTCCGACTCCGGTAACAACTCCGACTCCGGTAACAACTCCGACTCCAACTCCCACGGGAACTCCGAGTCCAACTCCGAGTCCAACTCCGAGTCCAACTCCGAGTCCAACTCCGAGTCCAACTCCTGTTGACTCTGACAGCATTGGTGGCGGTAATGCCGACGATCGCACTTGCGACGAAATTACCCTACCTGCGATCGGTTCAATTCCGGGCCCGAATTCAGTCGATCGCACTTTCAACGGCACCGACGGCAACGATTTCCTGATCGGCAGCAATCTCAACGATGCGATCGACGGTTTCAACGGCGACGACATTCTGCTGGGCGAAAGCGGTAACGACAATATTTACGGCGGGCGGCCCAGCAATGTCCCGCTGGGGCCGAATGCAGACAGAGACTTGCTGTTTGGCGGCAGAGGTAATGATTACCTCAGCGGCGATGCGGGCGACGATCTCCTGATCGGTGGTAAAGGCGATGATGTGGCTCACGGCGGCAAAGACGATGACTTGATTTGGGGCGACAAGGGCAACGACACTCTGGTGGGGGCTGAGGGTAACGACTGCTTGTTTGGAGGCACTTTTGACCCGTCTAGCCCTGACTCGAACGGGGAGGATTTGCTGTTTGGCGGTGCTGGCAACGACTTCTTGAACGGGGGAGATGCTGCAGATACTCTCAGCGGTGGAGAGGGCAACGATACGCTGAACGGTGGCAAGGGCGATGACGTTCTGGTGGGGGGTACGGGCAACGATCTGCTGTTGGGCGATCGCGGCAGCGACAGCATTTGCGGCGCGGATGGGGATGATACTATTTTCGGCGATCGCGCGATCGGCTTTAACGGAGCTCCAGATTCCCTCTGCGGCGGTGCTGGCAACGATTTGCTGTTTGGTAACGGCGGTAATGACAACCTCTGCGGCGGTGAGGGCAACGATACCCTCTACGGCGGTAAGGGCGACGATACTTTGGCTGGGGGTTTAGGCAACGATCTTCTCAGTGGTGGCATTGGGCGCGATCGCTTTATTTTAACCGCAGGTGAAGGCAGCGATGTAATTGCTGATTTCACTAAAGGTGAAGATTTGCTAGTGTTAGCGGGCGGTTTAACTTTTGCTCAACTCACTATTACCCAAAACCCTAATTCAGGTGCGATCGCGATTTCTCAGAACGGTCAACTCTTGGCTGCGGTGAATAAAGTGGCTGGTAGTGCGATCGATCGCAGTGATTTTATCCTGTTTGGGCGATCGAATTAACGGTAGGGTGCGTCAGTTTAATAACTCTCAATCATCACCGACAATCTCGGAACTGACGCACCACTAGCAGTAGGGTGCGTCAGTTTAATAACTCTCAATCATCACCGACAATCTCGGAACTGACGCACCACTAGCAGTAGGGTGCGTCAGTTCCGAGTTTATGAGTCGAGCGCGAAAATCTCACGCTTCTGACGCACCCTACTTCTGACTGCATATCAGGCGATCGTTTCCGTAGACTACCCCAGAAATGCTGTAGGTGAAATGCAAGCCGCGATCCATCCCCAACTTCAATTCAAAGATTACGAACCCTTACATCCCGGTGAACCGATGTTTCTCACATTTACGGGAGAATCGCTCCCCTATCAAGGAGAATCTACAGTTTTCCCTGTATTCATTAACGAAGCCGCCTATTACGAAAAGCACATAGGGATGCTTTTGACAAAAAACAACAGCTTCAGCTTGAAACTGCATAAAATCATGTCGCGTCAATTACCATAAATACAAAAGGTTTGTAGTGAGGACTTCAGTCCGCATCCATCCCAGGACTGAATTTCCAACTATCGAACCAATCTTACTAAGGTGATTCGATCGGACATGATATAACTCCCCAATGATTCAAAATATGACTTTTATGACATTAGGGTTATGACTTTTATGAATTCAAGCAATGAATTTATGAATTGACGTATCATATCACCTATGTAATAATATTAATTAATTTCAAGTCAACAAGTATTTTTGGTCAAAAACACAAGTGAATCTAAACTTATCAGGATCGAACTTATGGAAAGTACAGGTATACTTGCAATCGATCGCGAACAGCAGCTAACAGCAGCATTAGCCACCTTTGGTAACAGCGGTCAGCTTAATTTTTTCACTGCATCCAGTCAATTTAACGGCAGCGTTCCCAGCAACGGCTTTGACCAGGCTCATTTGACAGCGATCGCGATCGAACAACAACAAATAGCAGATTTTATCGTACCAGAAACAAGCGAGATCCTCAGCTACTCAGCCAACAATCAACTCGCAAGCGGTACATCTCATGCTCCCCAAACATCTAACTCAGACGATCGCGCGATCGGGACAGATCCGCTAACAGGAACGACAACGGCCTCTCAGTTGAACTTATCATATCCAGACAACACCTTAGCCACTGCTCGAAATGTTGTAGGCGTGGAGAACGGCCGCATCAACTTGAGCGATTTTGTCGGAGTTGGCGATCGCGACGACTATTACCGCTTTACTGTCAATAGCAATAGCGATTTAAGCTTGCGTCTCGACGGCTTGAGTGCCAATGCCGGCATCGAGTTAATTCAAGACAAGAACCGCAACGGTCGGACTGATTATGATGAATTTCTTGACTGGGATTATGCCGGAACCGGAACATCTGGCGAGATAAATTTTTTGTGTCTGACTCCAGGAACTTACTATGTCGGAGTCTATAATTACGTGGGTTCTACGAATTACAACTTGACTTTTTCTGCCACGCCTGGTAATGGTTTTAGCAGCAATTACGGATACGGCTTGCTCGATGCAAATGCAGCAGTTTCCCGCACGCTCAACCGCCCCAATATGTTCCCTCAAGTTTCTAATTTGGGGGAAAATGATTGGGGACGAGACACGATTAATGCGCCGGAAGTGTGGAATCAGGGAATTAGTGGAAAAGGCATCGTAGTCGCTGTTGTCGATAGCGGAGTTGACTACACCCATCCCGATTTGGATGACAATATTTGGCAGAATGCGGGTGAAATTCCCGACAACGGCATTGACGACGATCGCAACGGATATATAGATGATATCCGGGGATGGGATTTTGTGTATCAAGACAACAATCCGATGGATTTTGACGGTCACGGGACTCACGTAGCAGGTGCGATCGCCGCAGAACGAAATGATTTTGGCATAACTGGAGTTGCCTACAATGCCAAGATTATGCCTGTCAGAGTTTTGGATGCCAACGTTGAAGGATATCCTGACGAGATAGCTGCTGGAATTCGCTATGCTGCGGATAATGGAGCTAATGTAATTAACCTCAGCTTGGGTGGGTGGTATCCTTCCCCGCTGGAAGATGAAGCAATTGGGTACGCAACAGACAAAGGAGTTGTTGTCGTCATAGCAGCAGGAAATGAGGGTTTTACTGAACCAGACTATCCAGCTATCAATGCCGATCGCTTGGGAATTGCTGTAGGAGCAATAGATGTAAATGACAGGATGGATGAATACTCAAATCGCGCGGGTTCCAAAGTTTTGGATTACGTAGTTGCACCGGGAATAGATATCTATTCTACAACTCCTGATGATAGCTACGAAATCAAGAGCGGCACATCGATGGCAACCCCTCACGTAGCGGGTGTGGCGGCTTTAGTTTTGAATGCCAATCCGACTTTGACTCCGGCTCAAGTTGGGTATATCTTGACGACTACAGCCAACCCAAATGCGATAACTGTCTAGAAACAACAGGCAGCAACTATTCCGAAACTTTAGCCGATCGCCCTACAACCCCGCTAATTTGTCTTGTTAGAAGTTCTGGGAGCCCGATCGACTAAACACTCGCCAATTTACCAAATTTGCAATTTTAGGGTGAGGAATTATGACTATTACCCGCGTTTCTGTAGAGGAAGCAGGCAATCGGGCGATCGCCCCTGGAGATTTCCTCTCTGTGTAGATATCTCCTTAGCAAAAAAATCGGTAGTGCTGTCCCCACTGGCGAATCTTGTATACAAGACAACACGCTTGGGATAAGGAATGAGAATTAAATAACTTACACTCTTGAAAGTGGGATGGGCCTTTATAGCCCGTCTATAAGGGACGGGCGGGACGCCCATTCCACAATAATTAAAATTGTAAGTTATTGACAGGAGCGATCCTAAGACTGTCTTGGGAATAAAAGGATGTGAACAAAGAGACACTGCGATCGATCTCCTTGCAGCGCAATCATAAAAAAAGCTTAACCCAAGCGTATTGGACTTTATCTAGGTTTTAGACAATAAAGTGCTGGGATTTTTTGTCGGTTAATTTCGGTTAATTACAGTTGACGGCGCTGGGACAAAAGGAAGAAACCGGGTTTTTCATCGATATTGATTGAGGATTTTTAGCAAATATTTCCTAAAAAACCTGGTTTCTGGCCACCTATGTCACTCTACTTTTCCGAATTGGGATTATTTTAGATATCCCCAAGCTGCTAATTTGTGACTTACGATACCTTGAATTTCCTGGGCGATCGCATCTTCAGGGCGATCGGCATCGATCCGGAAAATTCGAGATTGATTTTCCTCGGCTAATTCCGTAAAACCTTGCTGTACGCGCTTGTGAAACTGCAAATGGGCTTGCTCGATGCGATCGCGCTCTCCCCTGGCCCTTACCCTTGCCAAACCCTCCTCCACATTAATATCCAGCCACAAAGTCAGATCGCTTTCCAAGCCGCCGGTGGCAATTGCATTCAACTGCTTAATTAAATTTAAATTAAGATTGCGGCCGTAGCCCTGATAAGCAATCGTGGAGTCTGTAAAGCGATCGCATAAAACAATCGTTCCTTTCGATAACTCGGGTTTAAGAAAAGTTTCGACGTGCTGAGCGCGATCGGCAGCGTACATGAGTAATTCTGCTACATCAGATACAGATTCACCCGGATCTTGTTTTAGTAACAAATGCCGCAGTCCTTTTCCCAACTCCGTACCCCCCGGTTCGCGAGTAGCGACCAACCGGACTTTCTGAAAACAACTTAATTGCAGCCAATGTATCAATCGCTGCATTTGAGTAGTTTTTCCCGCACCTTCTACCCCCTCAAATACGATAAGTTTGCCCTTCATTCCGTAACTTTCCACCTCAATAAAATAAATATAAATCCTTCCGTATATCTGTGCTAGGTTCGGTATGATGATAAAGTCTAAGTGCCTCACGGTTGGAGTTTTTTATGGCTCGCTATACTGGTTTTTTTATCGTTGCAGTTCCGATCGACCGTCTCCGTCAGTCCCTGATTGAAATTTTAGAGTCATGCAATCTTGATATTATCTACAATACAGGAGATTCCCTCATGGCTCGCGAACTTCCCGGTCAAGTTTCGATTCCCAAACTTGTCACCGCCGAAGTCCTAATTGAGAAAAACGCGGCTAGCGACTCAGAGGTTCGCATGAACTTCGTGATCAAAAATGAGGAACTGCCCCTGCAAACCAATAACCACTGCCGTCAAATGTTCGAGCTAGTCAGTCGTTCAGTTATGAAAAACAATAACTGGCGGCTGTTGGAAAGTATGGCACTGTAGCCATAAATCATTAGTCCTCAGTCATCAGTCATCAGTCATTAGTTCCAGGCTAATGACTACTTACTGATGACTTTTATTTGGTAGACCTAAATTTAAGCTCGAAACTGCCGGCGCAGCAGCAAAGAATTGGTAACAACGCTAACAGAACTAAATGCCATAAATGCACCGGCTGCCGCAGGACTAAGTAAAATTCCAGTTGCAGGCAGCAAGAGACCGGCCGCAACAGGAATTCCCAGAGTATTGTAAGCAAAAGCCCAGAATAAATTTTGGCGAATCTTATTAAAAGTAGCGCGACCAAGGTCGATCGACTCAACAACATCCATCAAAGCATTTCGCATCAGCACAATTTGAGCAGTCTCAACCGCGACATCAGTGCCACAGTGCAAACCGATACCGACATCAGCTTGAGCCAAAGCCGGGGCATCATTGATTCCATCTCCCACCACAGCCACTTTACAGCCTTGGGCTTGCAAACTGGCGATCGCCCGAGCCTTACCCTCCGGCCGCACTTCGGCCAAAACATCAGCAGCCGCCAAACCTAGCTGCTGGGCCGCCGCCGCCGCCGCCGACGCCGTATCGCCCGTCAGCATCATCACCCGCAATCCCATGCCCCGCAGGCGATCGACCGCCGCCTTAGCATCCGGCCTCAGAGTATCTTTTAGCCCGATTACCCCCAGCAAAACACCCCCAGAAGCCACGTAAACCGCCGTTTTGCCTTGGCAAGACTCCAAAAGTTCCGCAGCCACAGCGACGCCCTGTTGGCTCATCCACTCAGCATTCCCAGCGAACACCCGCCGGCCCTCCACTAAAGCAGAAACCCCGAAGCCCGGTTCCGTGTAGAAATCATCAGCAGGTAGCAGCGGCAAACCTTGCTGTTGAGATTCCCGCAAAATCGCCGCGGCGATGGGATGACAAGCGCCCCTTTCCACTGCGGCGGCAATTTGCAGCAGTTTTGAGTCAATTGTGGAACAGGCATCTTGTTTGTTACCAGAAACACCATCAATTGCCGACATTGTGAAAGAGGCATCTTGTTTGTTACCAGAAACACCATCAATTGTGGAAATTGTGGAAATTGTGGAAGAGGCATCTTGCCTGTTGCCAGAAATATCATCAATTGCGGACATTGTGGAACAGATATCTTGTTTGTTTCCCACATTAATATCCGAGTTCAAATCCAACTCAGAATTCTGGAAAATCGGCAAATAATCTGTGAGTGTAAGATTTCCAGTTGTGAGAGTGCCAGTTTTGTCAAAAACTACAGTATCTAATTGATGCACCCGTTCTAAAACATCACCACCGCGAATTAAAAGCCCGCGCTCCGCCCCGATGCCAGAACCGACTAAAATTGCAGTTGGGGTAGCTAGTCCCAAAGCGCAAGGACAAGCAATGACTAAAACTGCGATCGCCAATTTCAAACTTAACAGCAAAGAAGATTGATAATGAATCGTGGGTAATTGACTTCCCATATTCATTGCCCCGTGTCCCATCTCCATTGCCCCGTGTCCTAAAAGCACAGAAGGCCAAAGATGAGTTCCGGCAAAATACCAAAATAGGAAAGTTAAAACCGATATCGCCATTACGCCATAGACAAAATATCCGGCGACAGTATCAGCTAAATGTTGAATCGGCGCTTTGCGAGTTTGGGCCGCTTGCACCAAAGCCACCATTTGAGCTACAGTTGTTTCTTGACCGGTGCGAGTTGCCCGCATCACAACTGCCCCGGATTTATTGATAGTTCCCGCCGCGACTGTATCTCCTGGTTGCTTCAAAACTGGCATCGATTCGCCAGTCAGCATCGATTCATCTACGGTTGTTTTACCTTCGCAGACTTCGCCGTCTACCGGAAATTTTTCACCGGGTAAAACTTGCAGCCATTCTCCGACTCGGACGCGATCGGCTGGAATTTCAATGTATTGTGGATTGTAGACCGCAGATGTCGAGTTTGCAGGCAATTCTTGAGAGTCCAAATCTAAAATCGGGAGTTTAAAATCAACTAAGCGGGCTGTCGCTGGTTGCAGTGCGATTAAAGCTTGCAAAGCTGATGCAGCGCGCCGTCTGGCTTGCTGTTCGAGAGTTTTGCCCAACAAGATAAAGCCCAAAAGCATCACCGGTTCGTCAAAAAAGCACTCCCATCCCATCCGTGGAAACAGCAGCGCCGCGTTGCTAGCCGTGTAAGCCGTGACAGCGCCTAAAGCTACCAAAGTGTTCATGTTTGGTGCGTTTCGCCACAAACTGCGACAGCCGTCAACGATAATCGGGCGGCCAGGTAGCAGCAATGCGAGGGTGGCGAGTCCCCAGTGAAACCAAATGTTGCTGAGAATTGGGGCTTTGGTGCCGAGTATGTGTCCTAAACCGGATAGAATAATTAGGATGAGGGCGATCGACAATTGATTGATTTGCTGTCGAATTTCTTGTCGCCGCCGTTCAATTGCCGCCGCTTCTGCTTCCCGCTGATTTTCACCTAAACGAGACTGAGTGGGAAATCCGTTATCAGTCAACTTTTTTGCTAAAGAATCTGCATCGACAGCGCCCGGTTGACACTCAACGGTTGCGACTTCTACAGCTAAGTTAACGCAAGCAGAAATTACGCCTGAATGCTGCATGAGTTGGCGTTCAACTGCTTTGGCGCAACCCGCACATTTCATCCCGCTGACATCGAAAGTAACAAGTTCGGGCGGCGGAGATTCTTTAATTGGGATGATTTCTGATTGATTTTCGGGGAGTGTTTTGTGAAGAAATTGCATTTATTTTTTCGGTATTGATTAGAATGTTTTGGTGAGAACAGAAAGTGTTTAATATCAATTTCCTCAGCATCAGAATTATTCATCTTTCTCTTCTCTCCCTCTGCGTCCTCTGCGTTCTCTGCGGTTAAATCATTCCGATACAACCGGAATTGATATAATGCACAGCCTAGACAAATGCCTATATTTTTATCATAGATAAATTTTCTGGCATCTTCCGAAAGTGTTATTTTTTTTTAATTCTTATTAATCGCAGGCAGTTGCAACCGTTTCGCCTACTTGATACAATCATGGAATTGGTTAGTTAGTATCCAGTTTTGATTTAACGCATTTAGCTATGACAGAAGCAGATAAATTTTATATTGTCAAACGTCCTGCTGGTAATTGCGAGATTTTGCCCATAGCCCAATTAGAAGCACAAAACCCTACTATTATTGAACAGTGGGGCCCTTACGATTCTGCTGAAGATGCGATCGCCCGTCGCACCGGATTAATTCGCGCTGGTAAATGTCAACCGCAATAAACGAACTTGGAAGGACTAAAGTCCTTACTACGAACCTGGTTTGTAGTGAGGACTTCAGTCCTTCTTTACAGGTTTGTAGTGAGGACTTCAGTCCTTCTTTACAGGTTTGTAGTGAGGACTTCAGTCCTTCTTTACATTTACAGGTTTGTAGTGAGGACTTCAGTCCTTCTTTACAGGTTTGTAGTGAGGACTTCAGTCCTTCTTTACTGAAGTTTTTATGACTAAAAACTACTTAGATTTAGCAGGTACCGCACTCGGTTTAGGCTGGGCCGCAGCGGGCTTAGAAGGCGTCGCCTGCGGTTTCGACTCAGCCTTACTATCTCCTGTTTTACCAGTAACTTTATTGGTCAAAATTTCCAAAGCTTTCGCGTACTGCGGATCTGCCGTCGTAGCAATTTTATCGCGATCGCGCCGCAAATCCTGTTTTTGAGCGTCAGTGAGTTCAACCACAACATCCGGTTTAATTCCCATGTGATTGATATCAGTGCCATTGGGAGTAAAATACTTGGCAATTGTCACGGCCAAACCGGCACCATTTCCCACACCGCGTACCGACTGAACCAAACCCTTACCAAACGTTTTTGTTCCCACCAAAACCGCGCGCTTGTTGTCTTGCAAAGCACCGGATAGAATCTCGCTAGCACTTGCTGAACCGCCATCTACAAGTATAACCAAGGGTTTGTCGGTGATCTCTCCTTTGTTTGCGGTTTGTCGATCGGCCTCACCGACGCGATCGACCGTAGAGACGATCGTACCTTCTTTGAGCCACATCCGAGCAATTTCAATACTGCCGTAGAGCAAGCCACCAGGATTGGAACGCAAGTCTAGAATATAGCCTGCCACCTTTTTCTGTTCCAAATCCTTAATTGCCGATCGCATTTCCGATGCAGCGTTCGCGCTAAACTGATTTAAGCGAATATAACCGATTTCGCCGATCGGGCTTTTCTGCACCGACTTCCGCACGGGATGAATTTCAATTTTAGCGCGTTTCAGCTTAAAATCTATTTCCTTGTTGCCCCGCAAAACAGTCAGCGTCACCTCAGTATTAGCCTGGCCGCGAATCAAACTTACCGCTTGATTCGTATCCATACCTTCGGTAGTTTTGCCGTCAATCTTAGTAATGATATCTTTTGCTAGAATACCAGCAGTAAAAGCAGGAGTATCTTCAATGGGAGAAATCACCACCAACTTCTTAGTTTTCTCATCTTGAGTCAACTGAATCCCAACTCCTGTCAATTCCCCAGAAGTTTCAACCTGCATATTTTTGAACTCTTCCGGGTTCATAAACCGCGTATAAGGATCGTCCAGCTTCTTCAGCATTTCTCGAATTGCTTTATAAGCTTCCTCATCGCTAGTATAAGTCCGGTTCAAATAATCATTCCGCACCGCTTTCCAGTCAACCTGGTTAAAAGTGCCATCAACATAACTTTTGTCAATAATCTGCCAAACTTCATCAACCAACTCTTTAGGACTTCCCCTAAAAGAAGCCAGGGATTTAGAACTGCAACCAGTGTTGGCAAGAGTTGCAGCAGTGAGTAACACCGCTGCTGCACTTAGAACAAGCCCTCGTTTTGTTATAACCATTTGTCTGACGCGCGGGAGGAAAAGAGTTCAGAATAATCACGCCCAATCTAACACAGGCAAGGCTCGGTCGGATTTTGGATACATATTTATTCAACTTTGCCGAGTTGTATAGCCCGTAGGGCGTGCACCGCGCACCGATTGATATAGCCCGTAGGGCGTGCACCGCGCACCGATTGATATAGCCCGTAGGGTGTGCACCGCGCACCGATTGATATAGCCCGTAGGGCGTGCACCGCGCACCGATTGATATAGCCCGTAGGGCGTGCACCGCGCACCGATTGATATAGCCCGTAGGGCGTGCACCGCGCACCGATTGACTCTTTGTCCCACCGAATAACACCCATCGATCGGCATTTCAGCGTCTTGATGCCGTAAAACCAAGCTTCTCAAGCAATTTTACTTGATTAAAGCCTGAAAAATCCGAAAGTCAAATAGTCAAGCGGCGCGCAGTGCACACCCTACTGTAGTCTTCTGTTATTCAGGTTCAACCCAGCGATCGTCCGACTTAATCAAATTAATCAATTCTGCCACACCTTCAGACTCAGGAACCTTCTTAATCTCATCGCGGCCGCGGTACAGAGAAATATAACCCGGTTGCTTCCCGACATAGCCGTAATCAGCATCAGCCATTTCCCCCGGGCCATTGACAATACAGCCCATCACTGCAATGTCCAAACCAGTGAGATGCTTCGTCGCCTCTCTCACTTGATGTAACACTTCCTCCAAATTAAACAAAGTGCGGCCGCAGGAAGGACAAGCCACATACTCAACCATCGTTTTCCGCAATCCCAAAGCTTGCAGAATGCTGTAGCAGACAGGAATCTCCTTTTCCGGGGCCTCTGTTAGCGAGACGCGGATAGTATCGCCGATACCGTCAGCCAACAGCGGTGCGATACCAGCCGTGGATTTGATGCGCCCGTATTCGCCGTCGCCAGCTTCCGTAACGCCCAAATGCAGCGGGTAATCCATCCCCAATTCGTCCATCCGGTGCGCCATCAAGCGGTAAGCAGCCACCATCACCGGCGCGCGGGAGGCTTTCAGGGAAATCACTATGTTGCGAAAGTCCAGGGATTCGCAAATTCTGATAAATTCCAGGGCGGATTCCACCATGCCTTCCGGGGTGTCGCCGTAGGTAAACAGCATCCGTTCAGCGAGGGAACCGTGATTGACGCCGATTCGCAAAGCTTTGCCTTGGTCTCGCAGGGAAATCACCAGAGGTTCCAGGGTTTCGCGGATTTTTTCGCCAATTTCCGCGAATTCGGAGTCGGTGTATTCGCTTCTGTCGGCTTTCGGCTTCTCGAACACGTAAAGCCCCGGATTGATTCTCACTTTGTCTACGTGTTTGGCCACTTCCAGCGCAATTTTCATCCCGTTGTGGTGGACATCGGCAACCAGGGGCACGGGTTGGTAGGTTTCGTGCAGTTTTTGCTTAATTTCGGCTAAAGCTTTGGCGTGGGCCATGCTGGGCACGGTAACGCGGACGATTTCGCAGCCTATCTCGTGCAAGCGCCGTATTCCTGCGACCGATCCGTCGATGTCGAGGGTGTCTTCGTTAATCATCGATTGTACGACGACTGGGTTGCCTCCGCCGATCGTGATGCTGCCGACTTTGACGGGACGGGTTTTGCGGCGTTTGATGGTGGTGTCGAATACTGGTTGGCTAGATGCGGTTTTAGTTGGATTGGGCAGAGTTTGCATAATTGATTGGTAGAGTTTTGTTACGAAGGTCTATAAAATTGTGTCTGCTGTTTTTTAGGTTGCCATAGAAATGACCTGTTTGGACAAACAGGTTTATCGAACTAAAAGCCAACCATCACCGGGAAGGCGAACTGAAGTTGAGCCGGTGGAACTAAACCCAACCTACAAAATACAGTTAAGATACAGGCTAGGCTGAGATAAACCTTGATATTGGTTGGCGGTGAGGAGAATGGTTTGGACACCGGGGCAGCGGTTAAATGGCGATCGGTATATTATTGAAGGCGAGTTAGGTCAGGGTGGCTTTGGCGTCACGTACCTAGCGAAGAAAGCGCAAAACCGGCAGCGGGTTGTCATCAAAACGCTGAAAGACGACTTATTGAGCGATCGACATTTTGCCCGGTATCGGGACAAATTCCGGGATGAGGCGCTACTGCTATCTTTGTGCAAACATCCCAATATTGTGCAAATAGAAAACTATTTCATTGATGGTAATTTGCCTTGTATTGCGATGGAATATGTGGCAGGGAAAGATTTGTGGAAATTGGTAGAAAAGCGCGGTATCCTGTGGGAAACCGAAGCTTTAAACTACATCCGCAAAGTGGCAGAAGCGGTAATAGTAGTTCACGAAAAAGGTTTGCTACATCGGGATATCAAGCCACAAAACATTATGGTACGCGACAATTTTGATGCAGTTTTGATTGACTTTGGTTTGGCACGGGGTTTTATTCCAGATCGCACTCAGCAAATGACTGTTGGATTAACACATGGTTTTGCGCCTCCCGAACAGTACGGGGAAATCGGCAGATTTGCTAAGTACACAGATGTTTATGCTCTGGCGGCAACGCTATACTATTTGCTAACGAAAACACCACCAACTCCTGCATTTATGAGGGCTTTAAATTATTCTTTAAAGCCGCCGTTTCAGATTAATCCTAATATTAGTGATGCGGTGCATCGGGCAATTCTTAAAGGGATGGAAATGGATGAGACAAAGCGCCCTCAGTCGGTTCAAAAATGGTTGGCTATGCTTCCCCAATCCCCCGGCAATCGGGGGCAAAGAGGGGGTGTTTTGCCAACGATTCCTAGCCCGCAGCCACAGCCGCAACCTATAAATTTGATTTCAGCAAAAGAAGGAGTGGATTATCGTAAACTCGATCGGCTGTTGGCTCGCGGAAAGTGGAAAGAGGCGGATGAGGAAACGGCAATAAAAATGCTGGAAGTAGCGGGGAGAACAAAGGATGGCTGGCTGAGGGGTGAAGATATCGATCGATTTCCCTGTGCAGACTTGCGAACTATTGACCAACTTTGGGTAAAATACAGTAATGGACGTTTCGGCTTTTCGGTACAGAAACGCATCTATGAAAGTCTGGGGGGAACTGGGAAAGATGATGAGAAAATTTGGAAAGCTTTTGGCGATCGGGTAGGTTGGCGCGTGAATAAAGAATGGTTGTACTACAACGATCTAAAATTTAACACCAAAGCACAAGAGGGGCACCTCCCAAGAATGGGTTTGAGTGTGGGGGGGAGGTTTGGACTGTTGCGGATTAGGGTGGGGTACTCTTCTCTCGCGTCGAGACTTGTAGAGTGTAACATCTAAGGGTTACAGGGTTTCGTGAAGATTTATGACAGAGGCTTAAACCACGAAACTGCGCCACTTCTAGGTTTCCGATACCTGGCACTGGCCGGACTCAAATAAAAGGCTACCAGCGACACTAATTGTTAACATAATGTTTGATGTCGAATGAACTTTCAAATTATCGGAAACATTACTAATATTCAAACAATAGCAGTTGGCAACTCAATTCGGGAAGTAGAACGTTTGCAGAAAAATTATGGCAATGGACGTTGGAGAAAACTCAAAGGAATTGCAACAATTATCTTGACTGATGGTACAGCCTGCGAAGCTGAGTTACATTGGTACGAAGCACACGGCATTGGAAAAAAAGAAATCAAAATCAAATATATTTTATAGGAGGAGTTATGAATCCCCATAACTTAGAAACACAATTTGTAGTTTGCATTAACAATCAAGACTATCAAGCATCCTTGGAAGTGCGAAAGATTTATCAAATCATACCGGATAATCGCGCTGCGGAACATCAATTTATCCGAGTTATTGATGAATCCGGCGAAGATTATTTGTATCCAGTTACATATTTTGTGCCCATCGCATTGCCGAAAGCCGTAGAAGCAGTATTTGCATAGGAGAAATTAACAATGCTATCTGTAGAAAAATGCCCAATTTGCGGCGGTGAAATAGTTATCAAAGAAGTTGATAAAATTTTACGGGGCGGCAAGCATACTGCTATCTTAAAAGTATCCGCTGAAGTTTGCCTAAGCTGTGGAGAACGGTTGTACTCTGTGGAAACAGTTAGGAAATTTGCCAAAATTAGACAGCAATTGCAGCGAGAAGAGACTCAAGAATTTCAAGCGATGGGGCAATCTTTTCGCGTTGGGTAAGTTATATGATAAAAATTCTGCTTTGAGTAATTGGCAAACCTAGAAGCACAAAATCCTGTTTCGTAACAGTTTCTCTACAATGCAAAACTTAACTCAATTAACTCAGCTTGAATTAGTGCTCCTTGCATTGGTAGCGAGAGGTCAAGGAAAGTGGAGTTGGTACGAACTCGCAAAGCAACTTTCTTATCGAGATGTACCGCGAGAACCTGACATGATGGTTGTCTTAAAAAAACTGGCTGCTGATGGCTTAGTTAAACGATATATCGAAACAGGTTCGTGGCGCGACAGATGGGAATTGACGGCCCAAGGATCGATTTTGATGACAGACGCAACCGTTTATGAACTCACTACTTTATCCGAATATGAAGTTTAACTTACCAACCAAATTTGTAGTTTGCATTAACGATCGAGACTATCAAGCATCCTTGGAAGTCCGAAAAATCTATCGCATCATACCCGATAATCGCGCTGCGGAACATCAATTTATCCGAGTTATTGATGAATCCGGCGAAGATTATTTGTACCCAGTCGCATATTTCGTGCCGATAGAATTGCCGAAAGCTGTAGAATTAGGTGGGCTGGGGGCGGGTTTATGAAATTTTGCGTTTTGTCCGATAATTTTTGGCGAACCCGCCGCTACAAACTGCTGTTCATCCAACCGCAGCATCTAACCACGTAATTAAATCCTCTTCACTTGTAAAATCCAATAAAGCTTCTCCCAAATCGTCTAACTGTGCCGCAGATAACCCCTGGATGCGAGTTTGAACTTCCATTGTAACATCACCTACCCGCCGCACAATCTGACGCATAATTAATCCTATTTCCCCCTCAATTTTACCCCTTTCGATTCCCTGTTCAATTCCTTGTTCAATTCCTTGTTGTATTCCCTGTTCAATCCCTTGTTGAAGTCCTTGTTGTATTCCTTGTTGTATTCCTTGTTGTATTCCCCTTTGAATACCAATCTCTATCCCTTTTGTCACAGAACCTAGTTGGTCTTGGATAAACATTTCTCGCTTGTCTACATCATTTAATTCGTCGAGGGTCAAATTTGCTCGGTTGGCAATTCCCATGGCGGTATTAATCTCTGCAACTGACCCCAAGGTCTCTGGTACTACTTCCAATGAGGGTGCGTTTTTCATGAAGTAAATCCATTTTTCGGGCAGGGTTTCGAGTTCATTCAATTCTTTTTTGAATTTGGGTAACTCGACAAACACTAATTTGATTTCGCAGTTGGGATAGACGAATTTTTCTTCGGTTTCTGTGAATTCAAAGTGGGAAATTAGTTTGTCGCTGTTTTCAAATAAGATGAAGTCGGTGATGGTTAATGCAATGACTGGTTTTAATCTTAAATAACCTTCTCCGGCTTTGAGTTGAGTTGAATAGGTTTTGGCGGCGTTGTACACGACTCGTTTTTCAAAGGCGGCTACGTTGAGTACCTGCATTTCGACTATTACGGTTTTGTTTCCGGTAATCTTGGCTTTGACATCTAGGTAGGTGTCTTTTAATCCTGTGATGCTTCCGGCTGAATAAGGGTCAATTATTTCTATTTCTTCGATTGTGGATTCTCCGTTATACAGCATTGCATTTAGGAAGCTGATTAAAATTTCTGGATGTTCTGAAGATGCGAAGATTTTTTTGAATGCAAAGTCTGTTTTGGGGCTGATGAAACGCATATATTTTATAATTTTTTGTGAACCGCAGAGGGCGCAGAGGACACAGAGGAATAAAAAGAGTAAAGATGAGGAATTAGGGCGGGTATGGACACCGCCCTAATAAATTATTTAAGTTCAGCTATTAGCCTGTGGCTTGAGTTGTTGTTACAGGTGACATAACTAGCTTTCCAGTTATATCCATTGTGGCCAGTTTCAACACTTCGTTAAATGCTAAACCCCGAATTTTGAGTTCCCACCGAATGCCTTTTGCTTTCATCCGCTTGGCTTTTCGCATATCGACATCCGCAGCTTTTTGATGCAGCAGCAAATATTTCATTGCTGCTGTGGCTTCTACTTTTGTGGGATATGCAATGTAGGTGATAAATCCGCCTTCCCAATGGTTGGCGTTGCGGATGCTGCTGATAGTCGCTACTCTCGGACTAAATCGGTTCCAGTATAGGTCGCTGTAGCCGATCGCCTGTGTGTTCGCTTGGAGTTGATTTGCCATTTGACTTAACTCCCATAACCTTGTGTGCGGGGTTGGCAGTACCGTTTTGGTTTTGCTATTTATATTATAGCAAATTAATGCGGAATGGGAATGGGAATTTGGGATTTTTTAATATCCGTTTGCGATCCTAATTTACGAAATTTTTGTTACAGTTTTTGACCTGATATTATGCTATGTCAATTATTTGTACAATGGTTTGATTGTTGGGAATGCAAATCCTCAATAAGAAGGACTAAAGTCCTCACTACGAACCAATTTCTCTGTCAATTATTTGTACAATGGTTTGATTGTTGGGAATGCAAATCCTCGGGAAGAAGGACTAATGCAAATCCTCGGGAAGAAGGACTAAAGTCCTCACTACGAACCAATTGCTTAAAATCTTAATTCGTATTCGGCGGTGACTCGATTGTCTCCTTGGAAATTGGTGGAACCTCTGAGCAATATTTTGTCGTTTAAACGATACCGCACGTTGAATTCTGTTGGCTGATTTGCTGACAATACTCGAATGATTGATGCTGAAAGATTGCGCGTGATGTCGGCCCCAACTTCTAAGCCTATACCGAGGGAACCTGCACCGGATGCGGCCGATGAACTGGAGGTGGCTGTTTGTCCTTCGTTTCCTCTAATTCGTGTCGGAAATAACCTAAATTCGCTCAATCCTGTGGCGTTGGTAACGACTGATTGCAGGTTGTTGAATAATCCGGCACCGGCTAAATTGGCGATCGCCAGCGTACTGTCTCCCTGTCCTAATGTTTGCACGAAACTGCCGCCTAATAGCGCTACAATCTCTGTGGACGATCGACTCGGAGAACTCCTCAACTCCAGATTTTCGGCCAACCCAGAGGCTTTACCCTTGACTAGCGCTTGAATTCGCACACTCCGCACGCTACCGAAACTTGTCGGTTCGTCGGCTATTTCAGAGGCGACAGATGTTCCCGGAGTGCGAAACCGCGAGACTTCTTGTACCGATGTTGCTAATCTCACGTCCAATGTCGGATCGAGTCCTTGTGTTGGTACAAAGGTAGCTGTTTGTGGATATCCTTTGTCAAGCTTAAACTGCGTTGTAAACAAATTCACCGAGCCCGAAGTCAGCCGAATCGTACCCGCAGGGCGAATATCGTCTAAAGTTCCATTCACCGTCAAAGCCCCTGTCGCCTGAAAATTCAATATCGGTGCACTCGTTACCCGCACTCCCCGGCCCAATTTTAGTTGCAAATCGTTTAATCCAACTTCAAAGGAAGGGGAAGCGGAAGTCGCAGTCGGAGTCGCAGGAGAAGTAGAAACCTCAGTCGGAGTCGTAGGGGAAGATGTCGCAGGGGGGGAATCGGAAGAAACTAACTTAGTTCCGCCACCGGCGCTGGGGAGAAATACTTCGCCGTCGTACAGTTCAATGTTACCGCTCAACTGCGGCCGCAAAGCTGTTCCGGTTGCTTGAACTTGACCGACTGCGCCGCCGCGATACAATCCTCTGAGATTCAATCCCAGTTTATCTAGATTGACGGCCAAAGGATTCGCTGCATCGACATCGCCCTCCGCAAAGGGTACAGATAATGGAATCACGCCCTGGGCTACAACTTCCCCTTTACTCAATTGTCCCCGAATTTGTTCTACCCGAATTCGATCGCCCTCAAAGCGCACTGCCCCAGTCAGCCCTGTAATCGGTTCTGGGAAAGCCCGCGCCCGGACGGTTGCATTTTCAAAATTGGCGATTCCTTCCGCTACAGGCTGTTGCAGCGTCCCTCCGACGCGAATTTGTACCTGTCCCTTGCCGTTCACCCAGGCAACTTGGGGAGTCAAGACATTAATAACTGCCAAACCTTCATTCTGCAAATTTGCCCTGAAATCTATTTGATTGTTGTCGGGTTTTACAGAAGCAAACGGTAACTCAAAAGGCAAACTTCCCTGCACTTCAATTGGTTCGGTTTGAGTCACCAAAGCGCTACCGCCAAAGTTGACCCGGGCGTTGCTGTAACTGAAACTGCTGTCGGCTTTTTTGATCGGTTCTCCGTTTAGCGTTCCGTCAAGCAAACTTAATTCGCCGGTGGCTTGCGGATTTTCTAAACTTCCGGCTAAGTTTGCCCGCAAATTTAAGTTTCCGGTTACGTCCACAAAGGGCAATTCGATTAGTTTTGCTAACTCTTCCACGGGTACATTTTCTACCCGCAACTGCCCGGATTGAGCTTTTTGCCCGAGTTGTCCCGAAAACCCGATCGCACTTTTGCCCGATCGAATTTCCAGAGGCAAAACAGTTAAAATCCCGTCCTGAAAACTGCCCTCAATGCTGAACTGTTCGGCGACATATTTTCCCCACTGCCAATTATCGCCTTTGACGTTAAATTGAGCTTGCACGCCTGTTCGGAGAGAACCTGCGACTGCAATTTCGCCTCCAAAAGTTCCCTGCAATTGAGATAAAACCGGCAATTTTTCTGATTGTTTCACAGCCTGTTGTTGCTGCAAGATTACTTCGATTTCTGCCAAGCGGCGCAACTGTTCGATTAACGGGGCTTCCGGTTCTCCGACTGCTACAGTTTGCACGTCGCCGCTGTTACCGTAAACGGGAGGTTTTAAGCCTCGGGCTAAATCTCCTAAATTGAAATACTGCAAAGCTGCTAAAACTTGCTGCAAATTCCCCTGCTGGATGTTAACTTTCCCGGCAAATTCGGGATTGGCGCCTGCTTTGACGTTGCCGGAAATGGAGTATTGACCGGTACCTTGGCGGAAAATGCCGTTTGTGAGAGTGGCGCTGCCGTTAGCATAGCTGAATTCGGCTTGGAAACTGTCACCTTTAATGTAGCCGATCGCTGGTTGGGCGATCGCAATTTGTCCGTTGGCTTGCAAAGTCGCTGGATTTAACGGCATCTTCCAACCGGGCACGTTGACTTGTCCCGAAACAGTACCGGTTATCGGCCCCAAACCTGCTTCTTTTCCCGGTGAGAGATTCAACGCAGCCAGGGGGAAATCGCTTAAATTAACTCGCAAAGTTTCGCCCTCAGCTTGGCCGCGGGCTACTGATTCCCCGCGTTTAACTAAAAAAGATGTCGGCAAAAACGACTGATTTAAAGCGACTTCGATTTTGTCTTGGACGCCAGCCAAACGCAAATCTACACTTTTATCCGAACTCGCAGTCACTTTCCCCGCCAGTACCGAGTCAAAAGCGACTTCATTTACTGCTAAATTCCGCACTTCCACGTCGCCAACTAAACTCAGGGCGGCGAGGGTTCCGGTGAGGCGCCCCGTGAAATCGACATTGCCGCGCACAGGCTGATTTTTCTCTGAAGCATTTTTGACACCAATTGGTGTCAAAAATGCCAACTGTTCTGCTGGCAAGGCTTCCAGGTTAAAATTGGAGAGTTTTACATCCAAATCTAGATTGGAAATTGAGGGTAATCCTTTCCCAGCCAACTCAACGCCGACAAATCCGCTGGCTGTCAAACCCCGAGTTGCAGCTTGTTCTACTTCTATCCGTTTGCCGTCCCAATTAAATATGGCATCAAAAGGTTGTTTGAGAAACGGCAATTCTGAGATGCGGAAACTGCCGCCGGCGCGAACAGTTTGCGCCGAAGCAGCAGCAATCGGGCCGGATAAATTGACATTCCCGTTAAACAGTCCTCGCAGTAAGGGGAGATTTTGGGCTTGGGAAACTAAACCTCCGGCTTGCAAGCTTTGGCGCTGGGCTTCAAAGGCTTTCTGGAAGCGACTTAGGGCGATTTGGTCGCCTTCTATTGACGCGCGCCAATTCCCCGATTGCGCGCTACCTGTGGCGCTGACAATTCCGCCGCCGTTGGCTAGTCGAATTTGTCCGTCGCCGTTGGCTGTGATGCCGTTGGCTGTGAGATTATCTGTATTTCCCACAATTCGGAGTTTGCCATCGAGGGTTCCGGCAATTTCTCGCGGTAAATTGGTTGTTAGCAAACCTGTTTGTTTGAGGGTTTGTTCTAAGTTGCTGACTGTAACTCCGTTGGTTTCCAGCAATGCTTCTAAGTTGCCGTTTTCTAATTTTGCCGCAGTATCGATCGCCCCGAGCCGATCGACCAAAATTCGTCCTTCCCCGCTAGCACGAATTCCTTTAGCTGTCAAGTTATCCAAACTGCCCGATGCTTGGTATTGGCCGTTAACTCTGCCGTCAAATCCTTTAGGTAAAGTCGCCGTGAGAGTAAACAGTTGGAGGTTGCGGACTGTTTGTTCTAAGCGACTGAGAATAACTCGATCGAGATCCGCGACAGCTTGCCATTGTCCAGCATCTAATTTTCCCTTAAAATCAACCGTACCGTCGGCAATATTTAATTTACCGCTGCTGTTGACAGCTATATCGGCTGATTTGTCAAGACTTCCCGCTGCTTGAATTTGATTCGATATTTGACCGTCAAGGGATTTTAGATTTTGGATTTTGGATTTTAGATTGCTATATTGTTCTTGCTTTTCGGGATTGAATGCGGAAGCCGCATCTAACAGCGGCAATCCTAAATTTACCAGGCTGCTGAGGTCAGTGCGATCGGTTTCTGCGGTTCCTTGCCAATTTCCCGCTGCCAATTCTCCTTTAAAATTGACATTGCTGCCACCGAGATTTAGTTTGCCGCTACCGTTGAGATTAATTGCGCTAGCCGTCAAATTGTCAAGACTTCCCGAAGCGGTAAATTGACTCGATAACTGGCCGTCGATCGATTTTAGATTTTGGATTTTGGATTTTAGATTGGCAGGTTGCTGATTTTCGGGATTGAAGGCGGAAGCTACATCTAACAGTGGTAGTGTTAAATCTACCAGGCGGCTGAGGTCAGTGCGATCGGTTTGTGCGGTTGCTTGCCAGTTTCCGTCTGTCAATTCTGCTTTGAGATTGACACTGCTGTCGGCAATATTGAGTTTACCGTTGGTGCTAAGATTGATTGCGCTAGCGGTTAAATTGTCAACATTTCCCGCAGCTTGAAATTCTCCGGCTAGCTGGCCGTCCAACGATTTTAGATTTTGGATTTTGGATTTTAGATTGTCGAGATTTGCGGCGGGTGATGTGTTATAATTTGATGTGGCTAAGAACGGCAAGCCAATATCAATTAAGCGATTGAGAGCAACTTTTTCGGTTTTGCCGGAAGCTTGCCAGCGGCCGGATTCTAGTTTGCCATTAACATCAACTATACTGTCAGCAACATTTAGCGTTCCTTTGCCGCTAGCATAAATACCATTTAAACTCAAATCGTCCAGAGTTCCCGCTGCTTCGGCGGTGCCGCTGAACAAACCTGCTAATTCAGGAGGTAAATTAAGTCCGGGAATCAGTGGCTGCAAACTTTTCAATGCCACGCGATCGCCCTTTAGTATAGCTTCCCACTGACGGTCTTGGATCGCCGCATCCACATTCACCGCAGCATCGCCAATTTTGACAACCGTATTTTGCAAATCCGCCGTATTACCTCCGGCGCGAATTTCGCCACTAGCCGGAAAAGTCCCTTGCAGTGCTTGCCATTGAGCTCGGGCTTGGATATTATTTAACGGCCCGAAAACTTGAGCTTTGGCGGACACACTACCAATTTTAACAGCAGCGGGAATCGGGAGAGCGTAAATTTGGGCGATCGCATCTCCCGGCAGATTTTCCGCTTGCAAATCGAACACCAAACCCGATCGCGAATTCTCACTTCCCAAGGCGAGATCTACTTCACCTTTCCCGCTAATTTTACCGCCCGCCGCCGGCACCACTAAGATATCGCTCAAAGTCAAAGCTAAAGAGGACAACGGCACAGTTGACGGTGGAGAATTCGGCGCTGGAGTTTGAGCGATTCTCCCGCGTTCTAGTTTGAAATTAGTGCTAATATTGTTTAATTGCAGGCGATCGACCGTAGCGGGTTTGGTCGAGGCGATCGCACCTGCCAGCACTGGATTTGCAACGGTTCCAGTCAGCTTAGCATCCGCCTTCACTTCTGTGGCAACTGCGATCGGCAACACGACTTTCTGCCCTAACTCTGTCTCCACCGCACTGATAATATTTGCCACGGCTACCGGTTGCACGTTAGTTATCAGATTGAAACTCGCTTGTTCGGTATTAAAATTAGCTCCAGTGGCAACTGTTCCTGCTATTTGAACTGGAATTAAACCGTAATTAGCTGTGAGACTATCGACAATTAAATTAGTTCCCTGAAACCGCAATTGACCGCTACCATTTTGGACAATCTGTTTCAGCGGATTGATATTTGCTTGCACTCCTGCAAAACTCGCCGTTCCTGTAATTCCAGATAATTTATTGTCTCGCACTTGCACAGTTAAATTGCTATTTGCCAGACCTTTTTGTAGAGAAATGCCGGAAAGTTTCAGCAAGCGGGCGAGGTCTGACAAAGGTAAGTTTTGCGATTGCAGCAGCACGTTAGTTTGAGCCGCAGGCAATAGAGAATCAGCCTTGACTGCAAAATTGTCATTATTGGTAAACTGACCGTTAAGTTCGTAGAGAACGCGCTGATTTTGCTCGCGAAATAAAGCGCTGCCATTTTTGAGACTTACAGAAATTGGCGCCGAAGTTTTTTGTCCGACTGCGGGACTAGGCACTAAAACTGCACCGGCATTTTCAACTCGAATTGCTTCAATTTCAGTTTTAAATAAACCCGCAGGTTTTTTGTCCTGGGTGGGAATATTAACCCAGCGGCCTTCTGCATCCTGTTCGATATAAGCGCTGGGTTTAACTAAGGTAATATCTAGTTTGAGAGTGCGGTTGAACAGCAGCGGCAAAATTGAAAATTTCACTTCCACTGCTTCTGCAGAAGCGTAATCGGGATCGATCGCAGTTGTCGGTACGCTCGATCGACCAAACCGCAAACCGATCGGAGAAAATCGCTCCAAAGGTCCGATTTCCACTGGCCGCTTCAGTGTCTGACTGACCTCAGAGGCCACAATCGGAGCTAATTTTTTCTGCACCCACTCCCGTGCGGCCACCGCCCCAACCAGGCCGAGAATGCCCGCTCCCGTACCGCTAAGCAGCAGGATACGCCACCAGCGGCGTCCTGGACGGGGTGCGAGTTGTTTTTTGTCATCGTCGGAGTTAGTCATGGGTGTTTCTCAAAGCTTGTGAGAATTCAGGAATTGAGGACATCAGTCGATTTGAGAGAGGAAGTTCGGCAACGGATTATGTAGCGGATGTAACAGATGTAACGGATGTAACGGAGCTCACGCAGAAGGAAGAATCAATAAAAGTTCACGTTTGGCCAATGCGAGAACGTCCTAACCGTCTTCGTGGTGCTATATAACTTTTTTTGATTCGATCGCGCGGTTTCTGTCTTTGCTAGACTCATAACTGAGCTTGGAAGTGCCGATCGCACAATCAAACTTCAATATTCACCCCCTCCCATGTCGCACAGACTCCAGAAATCTTTACTAAACTTAATCTAAAATCGTCACACCTCGTACAACCGACAGTCAATCTAAAATCTAAAATCTACAATCTAAAATCGCCACACCTCGTACAACCGACAGTCAATCTAAAATCTAAAATCTAAAATTTAAAATTGCCCGATCGCTTCTAAGATAAAAAAACGGTGGTTAAGAAGGTCTTTAAAACTTATGCGAGTGTTCGTCTTACTCTTCAATGCCCGCACCGAGAATGAGGGAATTCACACCATTCAACTCGGCGATCGCAACAAAGTTCTGATGTTTGAGTCAGAAGACGACGCCACACGCTTTGGCGTGATGTTGGAAGCTCAGGATTTCCCGGAACCCGCTGTCGAGGCGATCGACGATGAAGAAATTAAGGAGTTCTGCGATAGTGTTGATTATGATTGGGAACTGGTGCCGGCGGGCGCGCTAGCGATTCCGCCAGAAGACAATGTAGCACAGACTCAGTGGCAGGCCGAGGGGCAGTCGCAACCGGAGTCACAGCCGGAGTCGGATTCTGAGGTTTCTCAAGACGAACTCGATTCTATGCGCCGCCGACTCGAAGGACTTTTGTAATCACGAAGGAAGAAGGAAGAGGGAAGAAGGAAGAGGTTCGAGGGAAGACGGAAGAGGGATAAATTTGATATCTCCTTTGCATTCTCAATCCTAGACTAAATTTCTAGATACAGGCTTCCAGGCTGAAGCTGGGACTCTGTATGTCTCCTGACTCTGCCCGCCAAAGCCCAAAATTGCCAAAACACCGTTAATAACTGAGAAAAAATGAAGAATTTGGAAGAACGGGGGCACCTGCTGACGGAACAGGTGAATGCCAACAGCGCGAATTTAGACCAACTCAGCTCGATCGAATTAGTAGACTTGTTCAACCGGGAAGATGCCCAAACCTTAAATGCGATCGCCCGTGCCCGCGAACAGTTAGCCCGGGCGATCGACATCGGCGCCGAATCTCTGCGTCAAGGAGGCCGCCTGTTTTACGTCGGTGCGGGTACTTCCGGGCGTTTGGGGGTGCTCGATGCCGCCGAGTGTCCCCCCACCTTCTGCACGCCGCCAGAACTCGTACAGGGCATAATTGCCGGGGGTGCAGGGGCTTTGGTGCGGAGCTCGGAGGATTTGGAGGATCGGGCTGAAGATGGGGCTGAGTCGATCGCCCACCGTCACATTAACAATCTCGATGTGGTTGTCGGGATTACGGCTGGAGGTACAACGCCCTTTGTAGCGGGGGCTTTGCAGGCGGCGCGCCAGCGGGGGGCGAAAACTGTGTTTATCGCCTGCGTACCCGTGGAACAAGTGAGTTTTGAGGCTGATGTGGATATTCGGTTGTTGGTTGGCCCGGAGATAGTGGCGGGTTCGACGCGGTTGAAAGCTGGCACTGTGACAAAAATGGCTTTGAATATTCTTTCGACTGGCGTAATGGTGAAGCTGGGGAAGGTTTACGGCAATCGGATGGTTGATGTGGCGGTTACTAATAAGAAATTGCGCGATCGGGCGGTGCGGATGTTGCAGGATTTAACTGATTTGGGCCGGGATGAAGCGGGTTTTTTGTTGGAAAAAAGCGGCAAGTCTGTAAAGCTGGCTTTGATGATGCACTGGACTAATTTGGAGAAGGAAGAGTGCGATCGAATTTTGGGCGAATTTAAAGGCAATTTGCGATCGGCTGTAGCATCAATACAATTGTAGATTTGAGCGATCGTAGGGTGCGTCGCCGAGCGAAAATCCCTCGCCTTGCATACCGACAATCTCAAAGCGACGCACCTGTTGCTAGGCGAATTTCAAGGCAATTTGCGATCGGCCGTAGCATCAATAAAATTGTAAAGTGCCCGAAGTGAGGAACGAAGCAATCGCCAAGACTATGACGCTTCTCAATTAATAAGACTCGGCGGTTGAAACCGCGTCTACACAACCAAAACCCGGATGGTGCGCGGGTTGAAGATTCGACTGTAACTGGTTCCCAGATAAAGTGCCTGGGAACCAGTAATATTTCGGTTCCTAAATTGCACTCACAAAAACAGAAGATGTAAGCTGACTTTGACTTACACCCTGTACGATGCCCAAATAATTGCTACCAGACTTAATCGCCGTAGAAGCGGCACTTGCGCCTCCATCCAACTGCAAACTCACAGCTTCAAAAGTCAAGTTGGCAAATCCGATACCGTCAGTCAAACCAATCTTATCTCCAGCTACAAAATCGGTAATTACATCCGCACCAACTAAAGTAGCCGAAGCAGACAAACCTCCCGCTAGGATAAACGTATCACTTCCCGCGCCGCCGGTCAGAATATCTTGCCCGCGATCGCCCCCCAAGACATCATCGCCGTTACCGCCAATCAAGATATCGTTTTCCTTGCCGCCCCGGAGAGTATCGTTACCGTCAGATCCGATCAGTCGATCGTTATCATTGTTGCCGCTGATAAAATCATTACCAATACCGCCATCAATGAAATCCGAGTCTTTACCGCCGGATAAGATGTCATTGCCGCCTGCACCGTTAATTGTATCAGCGCCTTGCATTCCATTAATCGTATCAGCGCCTGCTCCTCCAGTGAGATTGTCTTTCCCAGAAAGGGCAAAAATTTGCAATCCCACAGCACTTGCAGGTATTTGAGTATCAGCAGCATCTGAGAGGAAATAATTGCCACCGCTGGCTGTATTCTTCGGTGCTGTCGTCGGGGTTCCGTCCCCTGTAGCATTGGGTATTGGCGAAGTAATAGAAACTAATGTGCTGGGTGTAGGGGTTGGAGTTGGAGTTGGTACGGGAGTTGGAGTTGGAGTTGGAGTGGGAGTTGGAGTTGGAGTTGGTGTCGGAGGTGGTGCGGGATTGACACTACCATCAAGGGAAGTAGCAAAAACCTGCGTCCAATAGTGATTGTAATTGACACTGCCACTATCGTTGGCTAGGAAATAGTAACCAATCCCGATTTCTTTCAGATTCGGGTTAAGAATGTTCCTCCGGTGGCCGTCGCTGTTCATCCACGATGATAGAACTTGTTCGGGTGTAGACGATCCCGCAGCGATATTTTCTGCTGCCGAGCTGAATTTATAACCCGTTGCAGTAATCCGACTTCCCATTGACGAACCATCTTTTCCGGTGTGATCGAAAAAGTCTTGCACTGCCATATTTTGGGTGTGATTTTGCGCCGCATTCAACAACTGAGTATTCAAGGTTAGGGGGGACAAACTCAATTTGCTGCGTTCTATGTTGGTGAGTTCCAAAACTTTATAGATAAAGTTTAGATTGGTTGTGGCTTGTGCAGGTTGTGATAGTTGAGAAGCCGATCGATCTCCTGTTAAAATGTCCGCAGACTGAGAACCGGAATTTTGTAGTTGTTCAAGCATGGGGATGATAAAAATGTTTAAGACTGGGCTGAGCTGGTAGATGGCTTACCGTCTTAACGATAATTTCCCCCGATCGCACGCTGGGCACACTTCAATAATTGTGTTAATGCCTGCCACTGTTGTATCTATTGTTATTATAGCTATTCTTCAACTGCGGATGTCAATATCCGGACTCTGGTTGAAAAACGGCAGAGTGCGATCGCCTGTGGCATCAATACCACCCACATTTCCCATCCGCGAGCGCGTCACACAGAACAATTACCCAGAATCATTTTTTTTTAACGTAATAGATTATACTTGTTGATAATTTTTATCCGTTAATCTACGGTATAACAATATAATTTATAGTTTAATTGCTCGATCGAAATAAGTAAAAACCGATTGTGACAGTTGACAGTGCCCATTTCTTCGCGGGCTGGGGGGCTAGAAACCCGGTTTCTACGAGTTTTGCGTTTAGTTACGAAAAATCTCGAAAGAAACCGGGTTTCTGAGTTCTGCGGTTCTGCGTGCGATCGCCATTTCTTCGCGGGCTGGGGGGCTAGAAACCCGGTTTCTACGAGTTTTGCGTTTAGTTACGAAAAATCTACGAAGAAACCGGGTTTCACCGATTAGCGATCGCGCACTAATTTTTTAGTAGAATGCTCACAAAAAATTCTCAATTAATTGAAAATTCACCGCTCAAAACTCACAATTTCAAAATATTATCTTGTCCGACTTTAGCCTCCTGAGCAACTTGCTCAACATCATCTTTGGCGAGAATTTCCAAAGCCGCTGCTGCTTCGGCACCGCCCAACCGCCCCAAAGCTTGAGCGACTCTATAACGAATTTGCCAATCTGCATTGGAAGCGTAGGGAAGCAGCAGCGGGAGCGCCCGTTTATCTCCCAATTCTCCTAAGGCGCTAATGGCAATAGTTTGGATCAAATCGTTTTCAGAATTCAGGGCATTTTCTAACATGGGAAAAGCTTTTGGATCGCCCATTTCTCCCAAAGCTGCAACGATGCTGAGTTGCACCAACCATTCAGATGTACTGTTGTAAACTTGCTGCAAATCTTCTAAAGCAGCGGTTAATTTCAAGGCGCCCAAAGCATCGGCTGCTGCTGCTTGCACGTCGGGCTCGGGGTCGTTGTGCAGGCTGTGAAGCAGTACCTCTAAAGCGTTTGGCAGATTCTGGGTGCCGAGGGTTGATATTTGGCTGACTGCGGCGTACCTAACGCGGACGTTTTTGTCGCCGATCGCCATTTGAATCAAATTATAGGCGATCGCAGGTTCTAGCTGCCGCAGTTGGTTGACAGCCCGCAACCTTTCGCCAAAATCCTCGGAATTCAACAATTGTTCGACAGATTCAGGAGTAATGCTCATGGAATTTGGTAATTAGTAATTGGGAAGAAGGAAGAAGAAGGAAGAAGGAAGAAGGAAGAAGGAAGAAGGAAGAAGGAAGAAGGAAGAAATTTTTCTGCCTGTATTCCTGACTTTTTTGTCGCGAATCTAGAGACTTATTGCATAAATCTTTGATTAATAGAGAAACCGGAGATAAACGCAAATAAACGCAGATAATTTCCCAAAAAACGAACGAATCAAAGCAATTAACGTCCTAGGTAATTGGGAATTGCCAAAAGCTGAGAGATTGAAGGAGCGATCGGCTCATTTTCTGATAGAATCCTTCAACTGCAACAATTAATTAAGAATCTGCCGCCATCCATCGGATAATATCTCCCCTAGTGAGGATGCCGATTACTTTGCCGGCACTATCAACCACGGGTAATCTGTGGATGCTGCGATCGTGCATTAGTTTAGCTGCTTGTTGAACAGATTTGTCTGGTTCGATGGTAACGGGTTCTTTACTCATCGCTTCTCCTACTGTTTGTCCTAAAGCTTTGTGAAGTTCTCGCTCGTAACGCGAGGGATTTTCTAGGTAAATCACGCTGTCGAGCACCATGATGTAAGCGGGCGGAGTGACGCCGGTTTCCCGCCACATCAAGTCGGTTTCGGAGATGACTCCTACCAATAAGCCATTCTCATCTACCACGGGAAGACCGCTAATACGGCGATCGGCTAAAATTTTAATGGCTTCGTTCAAAGGCATTTCGGGACGCGCCAAAATCGGATCGCGGCTCATCACATCGGCTACTATTTTGGGCATGATTGGCGGTTGATTTAGTTGTTGCTCCTAACCGATCATATAGGGAAAGCGCGGCACAGACTCAAGAAAGGCAGACGGGGAGAAGGGATTTGTGGCAAGCTAGAAGAACCCAAAAAGTTTGAATGCCAGAATTTATAAAGGTTTTTGCGATCGCACTTGGGAATTCTGCCCTTTGTCAGGCCCAGACGGGCGATCGACCTGACAACATTGTTAAAATATCTTAAACAGCGGATCTAGTAACCGCGCCCGACGATGAGGAAGTTCTTAATTCCCAAAACCCCTACCGAAGATTCCCTCGAACCTCTTCCCTCTATCCAATACATCCGTTACATCCGTTAAATAATCCGTTGCCGAACTTCCTTCTTCTATAAATTCTTACCGATGCCAGAATCTCCAGCCCCAGAAGCAGACACCCAACCACAAGCGCGCTGTGTATTGGTTTGCCAGTATCAATCTTGCCTGAGAAATGGTTCAGCAGCAGTGCTAGCTGCTTTTGAAGCCCAACCAGTCCCCGGGGTAACAGTTGAAGCTAGTAGCTGTCAGGGACAGTGCAACACGGGCCCGACTGTGCGTGTCACCCCAGACGAAATCTGGTATTGTCGAGTTAAACCGAGTGATGTACAGTCGATCGTGGAAGACCACCTTAAAGGGGGAAAACCTGTAGAGGCGCTGTTCAATCCGAGAATACATATGCGTTATTATTATTAGTCTTGAGTTGATGCGGTGATTTTTATCGGATATGTTCCTATCTAATTTGGACTTTTCTCTTAAGTCTTTGATTGATGGCTAACCGCAGATTTAAAGCAGATAGACACAGATGAACGCAGATATTTTTTAGATAGAAAGACAAGTTTGATAAAAAGTATTCTGAATAGTGGTTGTGATGGAAGTGAAGCTTTGAGAATCAAAGGAATTGCGGTTAGTTTGTTAGTTTTAATTCTGGGGCGCACTTCCCAGGTAGTCGCTCAAACGCCTCCGATTGCTGGCGATATTTGTCCTGGGGAATTGGGGGCGAAGGTAGATGCGATCGCCAATCGTGCTGAATTTAGCCGATCGCGCTGGGGCATTTTGATTCAACCGCTATCATCTACCGCGACTCTCTACAGCCGTGACAGCACCAAATATTTCATTCCAGCATCCAACGTCAAGCTGCTAACCACAGCGGCTGCTTTGCAGAAACTCGGTGCGGATTTTCGGATTAAGACATCGGTTTACAGCGGCGCAAATGGCAGTTTGTACGTTGCCGGTAGGGGCGATCCGAGCATTGCTGAACCTCAGTTGAAGGATTTGGCGCAGCAGTTGAAACGCCGTGGAGTCGATCGCATAAATGAGTTGATTGGCGATGACAGCTATTTTCAAGGCAGTGCAGTCAATCCGAATTGGGAATGGGAAGACGCCCAAGCTGGCTATGGCGCGCCGGTTAACAGTTTAATTTTCAATCAAAATGCGATCGAGCTTGTTTTGTCCCCGCAGGATCTCGGGCAACCGCTGAAAGTCACTTTTGCCGAACCAAAATTAGCCAATCAGTGGCAAATTCTGAACAATTCAGTGACAGTCTCGCAAAATGAATCCGAGTTTATTGAAGTTGGCCGGGAATTCGATCGGCCCCAAATTCGAGTTAGCGGGCAGTTGAAAGTTGGTGCTGAATCTGAATCAGCTTATGTCGCAGTTGTCAATCCCGCGAATAACTTTTTGCAGAATTTTCAGCAATCCCTCGCGGCTGAGGGAATTTCTGTTAAACAAGCTTTGGTTGCATCTAATTATCGCAATTTTACTCAAGAATTAGCGTTTGTTGAATCGCCGCCGCTGGCAGAATTGGTGAAGGAAACTAATCGGGAAAGCAACAATCTTTATGCAGAAGTTTTATTGAGATTGTTGGGGAAAGTTACAGGCATCTTGCCTGTGCCACAAACAGTCACAGGCAAGATGCCTGTGCCACAAGAGGATACAGGTGAAATTGGTTTGAAAGAGTTAAAAATAGCTTTAACTCAATTAGGTGTAAATCCAAACAGCTATATATTGGCCGACGGTTCGGGACTTTCCCGCCACAATTTAATTAGTCCCGAAGCTTTGGTGCAAACTTTGAGATTGATGGCGAATTCACCTGCTGGATCTATCTACCGCGCATCACTGCCCGTGGCTGGCGAGAGCGGTACTTTGAAAAATCGCATAAATACTACATCAAACCGCGTAATTTTGCAAGCAAAAACTGGAACGTTGAGCGGAGTTTCGGCGCTGTCGGGATATATCGAAGTTCCGAATTACGATCGGCTGGTGTTTAGCATTATCGTCAATCAATCTGACCTGCCGGCTTCAAAATTGCGATCGGCAACGGACGAAATTGTGTTATTATTAAACCGCCTGCGCCGCTGTTAAAACCACATATTTAAAGTGAGAAAGTTCATCTAAGTAGTTACACCTAAAAAATAGGAGACAGCAAAACGCTACAAGTTTTAAGTTTAACTACATTACAGCGGCGGGGATCGAAAAGCAGCTAGAATAAAAACAGAAGAATTACAACCATTGGACAGTTTGGGCCTGCTATCAGTCGGCGGGTTCTGTACTGCCAGAAAATAAGTCTAACTTTGCAACTATGAAGTCTTTAGATTCCGAACAGCAACACATCTTTGTCGAAACCAACAACATCCGCCTGCACTGCGTTTCCCAAGGAGAAGGCGAACTCGTTCTACTCCTGCACGGGTTTCCTGAGTTTTGGTACTCTTGGCGCCATCAAATTCCTGCTTTAGCGCGCCATTTCAAGGTTGTGGTGCCGGATTTGCGGGGCTACAACGATTCGGACAAGCCGGAAAGCGGTTATGATTTGGATACGCTGAGTGCGGATATTCGCGGTTTGATCGATCGCCTCGGCTATACAAAAGCCCACATTGTCGGTCACGATTGCGGTGGTGCGATCGCGTGGCATTTAGCTCAAAAATTCCCCGAAAAACTCAACCGTTTAGCAATTTTAAACGCTCCGCACCCGCAGCGATTCGTGCAGGAAATGGCGAGCAATTTAGACCAACTCCGCCGCAGTTGGCACATTTTGGCTTTCCAAGTTCCCGGCATCCCCGAATGGTTGATCCGGCAAAATTTGAAAGATTTTGTGCAAAATATTTTGCAAGGACAAGCTGTTCGGAAAGGAGCTTTTAGCGCTGAGGAAACTAAGATTTATCAGACAGCTTTAGAAAAGCCGGGAGTGTTAGCGGCGGCGATGAATTATTACCAGCAGATGTTTCACCCGCAGCGGCTTTGGCATTGGGGGCAGAAGTTAGAACCTGTGACAGTACCTACTTTGGTGCTTTGGGGAGAAGAAGATGCGTTTTTGAGCCACACGCTTGTAGAAGGTTTAGATCGGTTAATTACGGCTCCGTTTAAGTTAAAATTAATCCCTCACTGCGGTCACTGGATTCAGCAGGAAGCGCCACAAACGGTGAATCGAGAATTGCTGAATTTTTTGAGAAATTCCTCTCGTTCTTTGGCTTTGGCATAAAAGGTTTTAAACATTGCAAATAAAAACCCGATTTCACAGGGAAACTGGGTTTTTATTTGTCTTGAGTAGTTTTTGTAGGGTGCTATAAGAGCGTATCGGCTAATCTTGTAGGGTGCGCACTGCGCACGGAAAAAGTCAATCGGTGTGGGCGCGATGGGATACGAAGTCAACCGGTGCGCGGCTAATCTTGTAGGG